>NZ_DATMFA010000024.1:0-74393 GCF_035556475.1 Paracoccus sp. (in: a-proteobacteria)
TGGCTTGGCTATCTCTCGACCACCGGGGTCTATGGCGACCACGGCGGCGGCTGGATCGACGAGGGAACGCCGCTTGCCCCCGCGACCCGACGCGGCCGCGAGCGTGTCGCGTCCGAGGAAGGCTGGCAGGCGCTTGCCGCCGCCCATGACCTGCCGCTGCATGTCTTTCGCCTTGCCGGGATCTATGGCCCCGGACGCGGGCCCTTCGCCAAGGTCAGGGCCGGGACCGCGCGCCGGATCGTCAAGCCGGGTCAGGTCTTTTCCCGCATCCATGCCGAGGATCTCGCGCAGGCATTGCTGGCCTCGATCCGCTCGCCGTCTCCCGGCGCGGTCTATAACCTCTGCGACGACGATCCCGCCCCGCCAGAGGAGGTGATCGCGCATGCCGCCAAACTGCTGGGCCTGCCCCTGCCCCCGACCGAGGATTTCGCCACCGCCGAGATGACGCCGATGGCCCGGTCCTTCTATGCCGAAAGCAAGCGCGTCTCGAACGCGCGGATCAAGCGCGAGCTGGGCATCCGGCTGAAATATCCCGATTACCGCAGCGGCCTTGCGGCGCTGCTGGCCGAGGGCGGCGACTGAACCCTATCGCGCGATCGAGCAGCAGCCGGTCAACATCCGCGACGGCGTTTCCGCCCCGTCGAGGATGACGGAAACCGCCAGCGCAAAGCCGCGATCGGACATGCCGTCGCTGCATTGCGCGGGGCGGATGAAGGCCGTGACGCGGCCCTTGCCGTCGCCCGCGATCAGGCCGCGCGTCGGCTCGCCCTCGATCCCGCGATCCATGACCTTGCGCAGTTCAAGCGCCCGGTCCCCGGCATCGGGTTCGGAAAAAACCATGCCCGAGCGGGTGGTCTTGAGACCCCAGAAAGGCTCGGTCCCGTGGCAGGCTAGGCTTTGGGGCAGCGAGGCAGGCTGCCAGACGCCCTTCTGCTCGGCCAGGAAGCGCAGCGCCACCCAGCCCGACCGCTCGCCCGCGTTGACCCGGCCCCATTTGCCCGAGGAATCGCGGGCCACGACCTCGACCCCCTTCGCCGTCGCGGGCAGCGTGGCGATGACCTTGGCCTGCCCGTCCGGCTTTTCGCGCACGTTCAGCGTCTCCCATGTCTCGACCACGGTGACGTCGAACAGGTTGGGCAGGAAGCCGTCGGGCTTCGCGGGCGCGGGCGGAGGCGCGACCAGCGGCGCGGGCCGCGGGGTCTCCGGCGCCTTGGCCGCCTCGTCCCCTTCCGGCGCGGCGGCCGGGGCCGGTTCCACAGCCTTGTCCTGAGCCCCGGCCGCCAGCGGCAATGTCAGGGCAAATCCGGTCAGGAGAACTCGAAGCATGGAACCTCTCAGGCACGTTTGGCGATGGCGACGCCCAGAACCTCCAATACCTTGGCCCTGATGTCCGGGGCGGACATGCGGGCTTCGCGGTACATGGCCTCGGGGCTGGCATGATCAATGAACGTATCCGGCAGAACCATCTGACGGAAGCGCAAGCCGTCATCGAAAATACCTTCATCGGCAAGAAGTTGCGCGACGAGGCTACCGAAGCCGCCGACGGCCCCTTCCTCGATGGTGATCAGCGCCTCATGCGTGCGGGCAAGGCGCAGGATCAGCTCGCGGTCGAGGGGCTTGGCGAAACGCGCGTCAACCACTGTGGGCTGGACGCCCGAGGCGGCAAGTTCCTCGCGCGCGCGCATGACCTCGGCCAGACGCGTGCCGAAGGAGAGGATCGCGACGCCCTTACCCTCGACAATGACGCGGCCCTTGCCGATCTCGAGCGGGATGCCGCGTTCGGGCATCTCGACGCCCGTGCCCTCGCCACGGGGATAGCGGAAGGCGATGGGGCCGGCATCATGCGCGGCCGCGGTCGCGACCATGTGGACCAGCTCCGCCTCATCCGCGGCGGCCATCACGACCATGCCGGGCAGATTGGCGAGGAAGGCGATGTCATAGGCCCCGGCATGGGTCGCGCCATCCGCGCCGACAAGGCCCGCGCGGTCGATGGCGAAACGCACCGGCAGGCGCTGGATCGCAACATCATGGACGACCTGATCATAGCCGCGCTGCAGGAAGGTCGAATAGAGCGCGCAGAAGGGCTTCATCCCCCCCGCCGCCAGCCCGGCCGAGAAGGTCACCGCATGTTGCTCGGCAATGCCCACGTCGAAGCAGCGGCGCGGGAAACGCTCGGCGAAAAGGTTGAGGCCGGTGCCGTCCGGCATGGCAGCGGTCACCGCGACGATCTTCTCGTCCCGGCTCGCCTCCTCGATCAGGGCGCGCGCGAAGACCGAGGTATAGCTCGGCGCGTTCGACTTTGCCTTGGCCTGCGCGCCGGTGGTCACGTCGAACTTGGCGGTCGCATGGCCCTTGTCGGCGGCCTGCTCGGCCGGGGCATAGCCTTTGCCCTTGCGCGTCACCGCATGGATCAGGACCGGCCCGGTCGCGCGCGCCTTCAGCGTGCGCAGCAGCGGCAGAAGCTGGCTGAGGTCATGGCCGTCCACCGGGCCGACATAGGAAAAGCCCAGCTCCTCGAACAGCGTGCCGCCGACGGTCATGCCCTTGAGCATCTCCTTGGCGCGGCGCGCACCTTCCTGCAGGGTCGGCGGCAGGAAGCCCACCGCGCCCTTGGCCACGGCCTTCAGGTCCTGGAACGGGTTCTCGGCATAGAGCCGGGTCAGATAGCGCGACAGCGCCCCGGTCGGCGGCGCGATCGACATTTCGTTGTCGTTCAGCACCACGAACAGGCGCTTGCCCAGATCGCCCGCATTGTTCAGCGCCTCGAAGGCCATGCCGGCGGTCATCGCGCCATCGCCGATCACCGCGACCGCATCGCCCGTATCGCCGCCCAACTCGCGCGCCATCGCAAAACCCAGCGCCGCGCTGATCGAGGTCGAGCTGTGCCCCGCCCCGAACGGATCATAGGGGCTTTCGGAACGCTTGGTGAAGCCCGAGAGCCCGCCCTCGGTCCGCAGCGTGCGGATGCGGTCGCGCCGTCCGGTCAGGATCTTGTGCGGATAGCATTGGTGGCCGACGTCCCAGATGATCTTGTCGCGCGGCGTCTCGAATACCGCGTGCAGCGCGACCGTCAGCTCCACGACGCCAAGGCCCGCGCCAAGGTGCCCCCCGGTCACGGAAACGGCGCTGATCGTCTCGGCGCGTAGCTCTCCGGCAAGCTGGATCAGCTCACGGTCGCTCAGCGCCTTCAGGTCCGAAGGCAGGTTGACCCGGTCGAGGACGGGGGTGGCTGGGCGGTCGGGCTGCTGGTCGGTCTGGCTCACGGGCTGAACCCTTCTTGATCGTGAAACTTCGGGCGAGCGGGGCCTGGGATCAGGCATCCCGCTCGATGATGAACCGCGCAAGCCGCCGCAGGTTTCCTGCCGCCTCGCCATAAGGTTCAAGCGCGGCATCTGCGTGACGCACAAGCTCGCGCGCGTTTTCGCGCGCGCCGTCGAGGCCAAGCAGCGAAACGAAGGTCGCCTTGTTCGCCTCGCCGTCCTTGTGCAGGCGCTTGCCGGTCTCGGCCTCGTCGCCGGTCACGTCGAGGATATCGTCCTGAATCTGGAAGGCGAGGCCGATATTCCGGGCATATTCGGTCAGCGGCGCCACGTCCCGGCCCGCCATGATCGCGCCGGCGGTGCCGGAAAAGACGATGAGCGCCCCGGTCTTGGCACCTTGCAGGCGCTGGATCGCGGCAATGTCCAGCGGCTCGGACGCGGTTTCGGCCGCGATGTCGAGGGCCTGACCCCAGACCATGCCGCGCGCGCCCACCGCATCAGCGAAGGCGCGGATCAGATTGATGCGCGCTTCGGGCGAGCCAACCTCGGGCTGGGTCAGAAGACCGAAGGCAAGGGTCTGGAGCGCGTCGCCGGCAAGAATCGCCGTCGCCTCGGACCATTTGACGTGGCAGGTCGGCAGGCCCCGGCGCAGGTCGTCATCATCCATCGCCGGCAGGTCGTCATGGACGAGGCTATAGGCGTGCAGCGCCTCGACTGCGGCAGCGACGGGCAGCGCGGCGGCATCCGGCAGCCCAAACAGGCGCGCCGATTCCATGACGAGGAAAGCGCGCAGCCGCTTGCCGCCGGTGCAGGCATAGCGCATCGCGTCGGTCAATTCGCCCGGCGGAAGGCCGGCCATGGCCGCGTCCAGCGCGGCCTGAACCTGCGCCTTCACATCATCGAGGCGGTGCTGCATCACAGCCCCTCGACGGGCACTGTTCCGGTCGGCTGACCATTGGCGGCAAGGGTAATCTTCTCGACCCGTTCCTCGGCCTTGCGCAAAACCTCGTCGCAATGCTTGCGCAGCGCGGCGCCGCGTTCGTAAAGCGTGATCGATTCCTCCAGCGTGGCCTCGCCATGCTCGAGCTTGCCGACGGTCGCCTCAAGCTCGCGCATCGCCTCCTCGAAGGACATGTTTTCGATCTCGGTCATAGCGACGTCTCCCTCAGAACCTCGACATGGGCGCGCGTGGTGCGGCCCAGGGCGGCAAGATCATAACCGCCTTCGAGGACCGATACCACCGGGGCCGAACATGCCGTGGCGGAGTCGCAGATCATCCGGCTGATCGCACGGAAATCATCGTCGTCCCACGCAAGCGAGGCCAGCGGGTCGTCGGCATGGGCGTCGAAGCCTGCGGAAACCAGCACAAGCTGAGGCCGCCAGTCGGCAACGCGGTCGCAAATCTCGCGCCAGGCGGCCCGCGCGGGCGTGCCATCCGTCCCCGAGTGCAGCGGAAAGTTCGCGATCTGGCCATATGCCCCACGCTCGGATGCAGCGCCGGTGCCGGGATAAAGCGGAAACTGATGGGTCGAGGCGAAGAAGGCCCGCGGTTCGTTCCACAGCAAGTCCTGCGTGCCATTGCCGTGATGAACGTCGAAATCCAGCACCGCCAGCCGGTCGATCCCGTGATGGTCCAGCGCCCGCTGCGCCCCGATCGCGATGGAGTTCAGGATGCAGAAGCCCATCGCCCGCGCCCGCTCGGCATGGTGGCCCGGTGGGCGCATGGCAACGAAGGCATTCGGCCCCTCGCCCGCAAGGACCGCATCGACAGCTGCGCAGACGCCGCCCACCGCATGGCGCGCTGCGGTCAGGCTGCCCGCCGAAAGATAGGTGTCCGCATCGAGCATCGTCCAGCCTTCATCCGGCACCTTGCGCCGGACGGTCGCAAGATAGCTGGCGGGATGGCAGCGCAGAATATCCTCATCCTCGGCGTCGGGTGCTTCGCGGCGATCGAGGTCCATATCCCGCAACGCACCGATCACGGCATCGAGTCGCGACACCTGTTCCGGGTGGCTTGGCGGCGTAACATGCCGAAATCCCGACGGATGTGTATAAAGGAGCGTCATCGCGCAACGATTATGCGCGGCCCATTTCCCGAGCAAGAACTTGTTCCCGAACCTGCCGAAATGGACGACTGGCACCTTGCCCTACTGCCTAAGCAAAGCGCAGATCGCGGTTTCGCGCGCCGGATCTTGCTGCAACGCAGCATGGAATCAGGCGATCAGGCGCTGTCCGTCATGGCCGGTGATCGCAACCTCGATCAGCGAGCCTTCGGGCATGTCGCGATCAAAGGAAACCTCGGTGAAATGCTCGGTCCGGGCAAGGCGCGGCCCCTCGGTCAGCACCAGACGGCGCGTGCCGACCTGCGCCTGAAGATGGCGGGCCAGCGCCTTGTCGCCCGCGGCGCGCAGGCGCGAGGCGCGCTCCTTGATCGCAGGGCCATCGACGCGGGGCATCCGCGCAGCCGGGGTGCCCTTCCGCGCCGAATAGGGAAAGACATGCAGGAAGGTCAGGCCGCAATCCTCGACCAGCTTCAGGCTGTTTTCGAACATCGCTTCGGTCTCGGTCGGGAAACCGGCAATGATATCGGCGCCAAAGACGATGCCGGGGCGCAGGCGGCGGGCATCCTCGCAAAAGCGGATGGCGTCGTCGCGCAGGTGGCGGCGCTTCATCCGCTTCAGGATCATGTCGTCGCCCGCCTGCAAGGACAGGTGCAGATGCGGCATCAGGCGCGGTTCGGTCGCGATGGCCAGCATCAGGTTCTCATCCGCCTCGATCGAATCGATCGAGCTGATGCGCAGTCGGGGCAGATCGGGAACCAGCCGCAGGATGCGCATGACCAGATCGCCCAGCTTCGGCTGACCGGGCAGGTCCGCGCCCCATGAGGTCAGGTCAACGCCGGTCAGCACAACCTCGTTGAAGCCGCGGTCGCGCAGGCGCTTGATCTGCTCGACCACCACCCCCGCCGGGACCGAGCGCGAATTGCCGCGACCGTAAGGGATGATGCAGAAGGTGCAGCGATGGTCGCAACCGTTCTGGACCTGCACATAGGCACGATGACGGCCGAAGCCGTCGATCAGGTGGCCCGCCGTCTCCTTCACCGACATGATGTCGTCGACCTGCACCTTCTCGGTCTCGCCGATCAGGTCGGGGGCCTGCATCGCGGCCCATGTCGCGGGCTGCATCTTTTCGTGGTTGCCGATGACCCGCGTGACCTCGGCCATGGCGGCAAAGGTCTCGGGTTCGGTCTGGGCCGCGCAGCCGGTGACGATGACGGGCGCACCGGGATTTTCGCGGGCAAGGCGGCGGATCTCCTGCCGGGCCTTCCGCACCGCCTCGGCCGTCACGGCGCAGGTGTTCACGATCACCGCGCCGCTGAGCCCGGCGGCATCGGCCATCTCGCGCATGGCCTCGGTCTCATAGGCATTGAGCCGGCAGCCGAGCGTCGCGAAGACCGGAGGGTTTGCCTGATCCTTCATCCCCGCCAGACCCCGTCAAAGACATGCGCGGTCGGGCCGGTCATCCAGACCCCGTCCTCGCGCCAGTCGATCTCCAGCACGCCGCCCGGCACGTTGACCTTGACCTTGCGGTTCGTCAGCCCGCGCCGCGCCGCCGCGACCACCGCCGCGCAAGAGCAGGAACCGGAGGCCAGCGTGATGCCCGTCCCGCGTTCCCAGATGCGCAGAATGATCTCGTCAGGCGAGACGACCTGCACCACTTCCACATTGGTGCGTTGCGGGTAAAGCGGATGTCTTTCGTGGATCGGGCCGAAATGCTCCAGATGGACTGCCGCCACGTCCTCGACAAAGAAGGTCATGTGCGGATTGCCCATGCCGGTGGCGACGGGATCGCCCGCAATCGGCAGGTGCAGCATATCGACATCCTCGGCCAGCGGCACATGCGCCCAGTCGAGCACGGGCGGCCCCATGTTCACGCGCGTCAGGCCATTGCCCGCCTCCTCTGCCAGAAGGACGGCGTGATCGGTCGCAAGGCGCAGCTCACGCCGGCCCGATTCGTCCAGAAGATAGCGCGCGACGCAGCGCGTGGCATTGCCACAGGCGGCCGAGATCGAGCCGTCGGAATTGTAGAAGACCAGCCGCGCATCGGCATTCTCGCCCGGCAGGATCACGGCCAACTGGTCGAATCCGATGCCGAAATGGCGGTCCGCCATGGCCGCCACCACGGCAGCATCGGGCAGCCGCCCGGTCTCGCGACCGTCGATGACGACGAAATCATTGCCCAGCCCATGCATTTTCATGAAGGGCAGCGGGGCGCGGAGGCCAAGGTGCTGCTGCTGATCCATGCCGGTCACATACGCTCGCTGCAAAGTTTTTTCCAGAGGTCGCGTTTTTTCCGCTTGACCCCACCAGCCACCAACACTAATCAGCCCCCCGTGATGTGGGCCCATAGCTCAGTTGGTAGAGCAACTGACTTTTAATCAGTGGGTCACAGGTTCGAATCCTGTTGGGCTCACCACTTTTTCTCGCAGAGAAACAGGCGCTTCGCTGCAGCCGTCCGACAAGGACGGCCGGCAGCTTCCGACTTCCCCGAGCAGCCGTCAAGTGGTGACAAGACATCGGCAATCGGCCAGGCCAAAACCGGCCACGAGGTCGGGTTTTTCCTGCCCTATTGCGTCCGCGGCCCGGCTATGGGCTCATTGACCTCTCCGCGACGGGATCGCCCCGCCGAGACGACAAGAGAGGTCATCATGAACCCCAAACTCGCAATCCCCGCCGTCGCCATGCTCGCGGCCCTATGCGCGCTGCCCGCCGCCGCCGAAGAGGCCGCGGCCTGCCGCACGGTGCGCCTTTCCGATCCCGGCTGGACCGACATCACCGCCACCAACGGCGTCGCCCGCGCCCTGCTGCAGGGGCTGGGCTACAAGCCCGACATCAAGACCCTGTCGGTTCCGATCGGCTATGAGGCGCTGAAGAGCGGCGAGACCGACGTCTTCCTCGGCAACTGGATGCCGGCGCAGCAGAAATTCCGCGACGACCTCGACGCCTCGGGCAAGACCGAGGTTCTGGTCCAGAACCTGACCGGCGCGAAATTCACCCTCGCCGTGACCGATGCGGCAAGCGATCTGGGCGTCAAGGACTTCGCCGATCTCGACCAGCACAAGGACGCCTTCCAGGGCACGATCTATGGAATCGAGCCGGGCGCGCCGGCAAACCAGTCCATCACCAAGATGATCGACGAGGACAAGTTCGGCCTCGGCGACTGGAAGCTGGTCGAATCGGGCGAGCAGGCGATGCTGGCGCAGGTCGCGCGTAATGACGCCGCGGGCACGCCCTCGGTCTTTCTGGCCTGGGCGCCGCATCCGATGAACGTGAACCTGAAGATCACCTATCTGTCCGGCGGCGATGCCGAGTTCGGCCCCGATTTCGGCGGCGCGACCGTTCATACCGTGGCGCGCAAGGACTGGATCGCGGCCTGCCCCAATGCGGCGAAGCTTTTCCGGCAACTGACCTTTACCGTCGATCAGGAAAACCTGCTGATGGGCAGCATCCTTGACGAGGGCATGGACGCCGCGGATGCCGCCAAGGCATGGATCGCCGAAAATCCCGAGGCGGTCGCGAAATGGCTCGATGGTGTCACCACGTTTGACGGCCAGCCCGGTGCGGATGCGGTCATGGCTTCGGTGAAGTAATTGTCACGCCCGAATATCCTGATCGTCATGGTCGACCAGCTGTCGGGGGTGCTTTTCCCCGACGGCCCGGCCGAGTTCCTGCACGTCCCGAATCTGCGCAAGCTGGCCGAGAAATCGACCCGCTATGCGAATGCCTATACCGCAAGCCCGCTTTGTTCCCCCGCGCGGGCCAGCTTCATGGCCGGGCAATTGCCGCGCCGCACCCGCGTCTATGACAATGCGGCCGAATTCGCCTCGGACATCCCGACCTATGCGCATCACCTGCGCCGGGCGGGCTATCAGACCTGCCTCTCCGGCAAGATGCATTTCGTCGGCGCCGACCAGCTCCACGGGTTCGAGGAGCGGCTGACGACCGACATCTATCCCGCCGATTTCGGCTGGACCCCGGATTACCGCAAACCGGGCGAGCGTATCGACTGGTGGTATCACAATATGGGCTCGGTCACGGGCGCGGGCGTGGCCGAGATCACCAACCAGTATGAATATGACGACGAGGTCGCCTATAACGCCTGCCGCAAGCTCTATGACCTGTCGCGCGGTGCGGATCCCCGGCCATGGTGTCTGACCGTCAGCTTCACCCATCCACATGACCCCTTCGTCGCGCGGCGCAAGTATTGGGATCTTTACGAGGGCATCCCCGAGCTGGAGCCGCCCGAGGCCATTCCCTACGACCGGATGGACGCCCATTCGCAGCGGCTGATGGAGTCCTGCGACTGGCGCGGCCTGAACGTCACGCCCGAGAACATCCGCCGCGCCCGGCAGGGCTATTTCGCCAACATCACCTATGTCGACGAAAAGCTGGGCGAGCTTCTGGACGTGCTGGACCGCAGCCGGCAGGAGGCGATCGTGGTCTTCGTCTCGGACCATGGCGAAATGCTGGGCGAGCGCGGCCTGTGGTACAAGATGAACTTCTTCGAGCCCTCGGCCCGCGTGCCAATGATGATCTCGGCCCCCGGAATGGAGCCGGGGCTGGTCGAGAACCCGGTTTCGACCATCGACCTGCTGCCGACGCTTTGCGAGCTTGCCGGCATCCCGAGGGAGGAGGTCGCGCATTGGACCGATGGCGAGTCGCTGGCGCAGGGCAGCGCGGATCATGGCCCGGTCGCGATGGAATACGCGGCCGAGGGTTCGATCACGCCGCTGGTCGGGCTGCGCGAGGGCGACTGGAAATATATCGCCTGCAGCGCCGATCCCGAACTGCTCTACAACCTCGCCGACGACCCGGAGGAGCGGGTGAACCGCGCGACCGATCCGACCGCCGCGCCGGTGTTGGAGCGGATGCGCAGCCGAGCAGCCGAACGCTGGGATCTTGCCGCCTATGACGCTGAGGTGCGGGAAAGTCAGGCCCGGCGCTGGGTGGTCTATGAGGCGCTGCGTCAGGGCAACTATGAATCCTGGGACTTCCAGCCGCTTCAACTCGCCTCGGAACGCTATATGCGCAACCACATGGACCTGAACGTGCTGGAGGAATCCAAGCGCTTTCCGCGCGGGGAATAGTCAGTCGAAAAGGTCGAGCGTCAGCGCAAGATCGCTCCAGTCGAGGGTGAAGACGGTGTCATTGCCCTCGGCCACCACAAGGCCATAGCGCTGCCCCAGCCGGTCGCTCAACTGCTTCAAGGTCGCCGCGACGCGGTCGGGCGGCTGGATCGGCAGGATCGCCGCGCCGGGCGGTGCGACGATGATGCCATGCACCAGATGGCTGCCCTCGACGCCCACGATGGCGCGGGCGGCACCGCAAGCCTCGATCAACTCATCGACGGTCGAGGCGAGCGGGTCGATCACCTTGAACCCGCGCTCGGCCGCGAGCTTTTCGGCCAGCTCCCGCTCGTTCTTCAGCAGGCGCAGGTCGCCGCCGGTTCCCCTGAGCAGGAAGACCCCCGGCACCGGCGCGGGGTTGCGCCCGGCCAGCAGACGCTCGCGCAATTCCGCCTGCCGCCGCCATTTGTCGGGATTGTTCGGCAGGTCCGAGAAAAGGACGAGTTCATCGAAATGCACATCAGCCGGAAGGCGCTGCGGGGTCACGCCCAACAACTCCTCGTAACGGCCGGCATGGCTGGAGGGCGAAGGCGCAGGCGTCATCGAGAGCGGCTGCCCGGTCCTTTCAGCCAGCGGCCACGAGACCAGCGCATCCATCAGCCAGCTTCCGAACCAGCGATTGGTGTTCCACGTCTCGTAAAGCGCGCCACTGGCCGAGACCCGCGGACGCAGGGCCAGACCGATGCGGTTGCGGCGGCTGCGCAGATGCATCTCGGCGCCGTCGCCATAAAGCACGCCATCGACCAGATCGACATCGCGGAACCGCCAGCCGAGCGTCGGCCCCTCGCGCGCCTCGCCCTCCTGCGTCAGGGCGGTGACGGTGTCGGCAAGGGTGGCAAAGACGCTGGCCCTGATCCGCTCTACCTGCCCCGGCAGGAACAGGGCGGGCTGGATATGAACGATCCCGTCCGGCGCCTCCTGCCAGTTTTCCACCGCGCCGGCGAAGAAGTCGGTCTCGGGACGGCCAAGCAGCCTGCGGATTCGCGCGCTATAGGGGCGAAGGGGATTTGGCATAGGCCGCGATGGCTCCGGTCTGTGGCGGTAAGGGCGAGGTCGGCGCTAGGGGCGGGTGACGGCGCGCCCTTCGACCAGAATCGGCGCGAAGAAGCGCTTGCTGCGGCGGCCCGTGGTCAGCGGGTCAATCAGTTCGATGCAGCGGCGATAATGCGGGGTCGCGCGATGCTGGTCCAGCGCAGCCTCGTCGGCGAAGATCTCGTAGACGGAGAAGCTGTTCTCGTCCTCGGGATCGCAGAGCAGGTCGAAGCGGATATTGCCCGGCTCGGTCTGCGCGCCCTGCCAGTTCAGCCGGAACGCCTCGATGAAGGCATCGCGTTTGCCCGGCTGGACCTGGATATGGACAAGCTGGATCAGCATTCGCACCTCATGCGTCGTAAGGATCGGCGGGTCGGCTTCCATTTGGCACCATCGGACCTGCCGGTGACAAGACCGGATCCGCCCAAAGCCCCAAGTTTGGGGCTTGCGCCCATGCCGCGACAGGGGAAAGATCACGGCACCGGAACGGGTTGCCGGCTTGCGGCGTTCCGCCCGCGCCATCCCACAACGAGGATTCCACTGATGTCCGATCTGCTTGTCATTGCCTTCGACGACGAGGCCACCGGCTTCGAACTGCGCAGCGAACTGGTCAAGATGCAAAAGGAATACCTGATCCAGCTTGAGGACGCGGTGGTCGTGACCCGTCCCACGGCCGAGGACATCCAGCTGCATCAGGCGGTGAACCTGACCGCCGCCGGCGCGGTCGGTGGCGGCTTCTGGGGAACGCTGGTCGGACTGCTGTTCCTGAACCCGCTGATCGGGGCGGCGGTGGGCGCGGCCTCGGGCGCGATTGCGGGGCGGCTCAGCGATATCGGCATCAACGACGCCTTCATGCGCGATATCGGCCGCTCGATCCCGCCGGGCGGCTCGGCCGTGTTCATTCTGGTGCGCAAGATGACTGCGGACAAGGTGCTGTCGCGGCTTGAGGCGTTCCACCTGCGCGGCCGGGTTCTGCAAACCTCGCTGCCGGACGAGCAGGAAGCGAAGCTGCGCGAAGCCTTCGCCGGCGGCAAGCTTGGCAGCGCCCTGGGCGTGCCCCAGGCCGATGCCCGCCCCGCCACCGCCCCGCAACCAGGCGAAGGGGCCGCCGGCGCCTGACCGGCGCCGCAAATGCTTGACGCAAAGGGCATCGGCGTGACAGGACGCGCCCATGCCCCGACGCAGTGACAGCATCACCGATACCGAGGAGCTGGTCGAGGCACCGGCCCGACCAAGGCGACGCCGAGCGCGCCGGCCGCGGCGCCTGCGGCCGCTGCGCAGCGCCGCCCTCTGGCTTGCCGGTTGGCTGCGCTGGATCGGGGTCCGGCTGCTGGCGCTGATGTTCGTGCTGGTCTTCCTGTTTTCGTTCATCAACCCGCCGACAAGCTGGACCATCATCAGCGGAACGCGGGAATATCCCGGCACGCCGCGCGAATGGACGCGCCTCGCGCAGATCTCTCCCGCCATGGTGCGCGCCGTGGTGGCGGCCGAGGACGCGAATTTCTGCAACCACTGGGGTTTCGACATGATCGAGATCCGCAAGGTGATCGCTTCGGGCTCCAGCCGCGGGGCCTCGACCCTCTCGCAGCAGACGGCGAAGAACGTGTTTCTGTGGCAGGGCCGAAGCTGGCCGCGCAAGGTTCTCGAGACGGTCTATACCCCGATGATCGAGGCGCTCTGGTCCAAGCGCCGCATCGTCGAGGTCTATCTGAACCTTGCCGAATTCGGCCGCGGGGTCTTTGGCATCCATGCCGCCGCTCGGCATTATTTCGGCACGACTCCCGACAAGCTGACCGCGCGGCAGGCAGCGGCGCTCGCCTCGATCCTGCCCTCGCCGAAAACCCGCATGCCGCAGACGGGATCGGCCAGAACGCGGGCTATCGCCGACGGGGCGGCCACGATCCGCGCGGATGGGCGCGATTCCTGCCTGTTGCTGCCGCGCTGATCCAAGCTTGTTGAAACCGCGGGTTACGCAGCGTATCACACAAGCTGTCCGCGAATGTTCCCCGGTGTTTTCCCCAGATGAATACTGCTCCCAGCAATTCCACGATTCGACTCTATCACATCGCGCTCTCGCCCTATTGCCGCAAGGTGCGGCTGGTTCTGGCCGAGAAGCGGGTGGAGGTCGAACTGGTCGAGGACCGCTATTGGGAACCCGGCACCGAGATCATGCGCCGCAACCCGGCCGGCAAGCTGCCGGTGCTGCGCCTGGATGGGCGCCTGCTGGCCGAAAGCCAGGCGATCTGCGAATATCTGGACGAACGCTATCCGAACCCGGCGCTGATGCCCGCCTCGGCGATCGACCGCTATGAGGTGCGCCGCCTTTGCTCGTGGTTCGACGACAAGTTCGCGAATGAATGCACGCGCCCGGTGATGAATGAACGGGTGTGGAAAAAGGTCATGCGCCTCGGCTACCCGGATTCGCGCACCGTCAAGGCGGGGCTGTCGTCCATCCGCTATCACATGGATTACATGAAATCCCTGCTGGAGCAGCGCCGCTGGCTGGCGGGCGACGTGATGACGATGGCGGATTTCGCCGCGGCCGCCCATATCTCCTGCCTCGACTATATTTCGGACGTGGACTGGACCCATTCCTCGGAGGTGCAGGAATGGTATGCCAAGATCAAGTCGCGCCCGGCTTTCCGCAGCCTGCTGGCCGACCACTTGCCGGGCGTGCACCCGGCGCCGCATTATGCGCTCCTGGATTTCTGACCCGGCCCAGATCCGTTCCCGGCTGGAGGCGCAAGCGCGGGCCGAGGGTTTCTCGGCCCTTGGCATTTGCGCGCCGGACGCCGATCCGCAGCTTCCCGAACGGCTGGCCGAGTTCATCGGCAAGGAGCGTCATGGCCAGATGGCATGGATGGCCGAGCGGACGCATTGGCGCGGCTCGCCTCCGACCCTCTGGCCGTCGGCGGGGTCGGTCATCATGCTGGCCGAACTCTATACCCCCGACCACGACCCGCTGGAGGTGCTGTCCCATCCCGATCGCGGCGGGATCAGCGTCTATGCGCAGGGCAAGGACTATCACGATCTGGTCAAGAAGCGGCTGAAGCGGCTGGGCGGCTGGCTGGTCAACCTGACCGGATGCGAGATCAAGGTCTTTGTCGATACCGCGCCGGTCATGGAAAAGCCGCTGGCGCAGGCGGCGGGGCTGGGCTGGCAGGGCAAGCACACCAACCTGCTGTCGCGGGAGTTGGGAAGCTGGTTCTTCCTCGGCTCGATCTTCACCACGCTGGATCTGCCCAAGGACAAGCCGCAGCGGTCAAATTGCGGCTCGTGCCGGGCTTGCCTCGACGCCTGCCCGACCGGAGCCTTTCCCGCGCCCTACCAGCTCGACGCGCGGCGCTGCATCTCCTACTTGACGATCGAGCATAAGGGGCCGGTCGATCCCGAATTGCGGCCGATGATGGGGAACCGCATCTATGGCTGCGACGATTGCCTTGCCGCCTGTCCCTGGAACAAGTTCGCGCAGGCCGCGACCGAGTTGCGCTATCACGGCCCGCATGGAGCGCCGGCGCTGGCGGAACTGGCAGCCCTTGACGATGCGGCCTTTCGCGAGCGTTTCGCCGGCAGTCCGATCAAGCGCATCGGCCGGGACCGGATGGTCAGGAACGTGCTTTATGCGATCGGCAATTCGGGGCTTGCACATCTGCGCCCGGTGGCCGAAGGCTTGACCCGTGATCCCGATCCCGCAGTCGCCGACGCGGCGCAATGGGCCTGCCAAAGACTGACATGACTCCGACCCCTCCAAGCCCGCTGCGCGGCATCCTGCTGAAATGTTTCAGCGTTGTCGTCTTTACCCTGATGGCCTCGATCATCAAGGCGACATCCGCGGAGGGCCTTGGCATCCCGCCGGGGCAACAGGTCTTCTTCCGCTCGCTTTTCGCGATTCCGGTGATCCTCGTCTGGCTGATCTGGCGCAAGGAACTGGGTGTCGGGCTGAAAACCTATCGCCCGATGGGGCATTTCTATCGCGGCGTGATCGGCACCATGGCGATGGCGCTGGGGTTCTGGGCGCTGTCCCTGCTGCCCTTTCCCGAGGTGACGGCGCTTGGCTATGCCGCACCGCTGCTGACCGTGATCTTCGCGGCCATGTTCCTTGGCGAGGAGGTGCGTCTTTTTCGCATCGCGATGGTGGTGATGGGGCTTGCCGGCGTAGTGGTCGTGCTGTCCCCGCGCCTGACCACGGGAACCGAGATGGACCTGCGCGAAAGCCTTGGCGCGGTGGTGACGCTGGCCGGGGCGGCCTGCACGGCGCTGGCGATGATCTTCGTGCGCAAGATGGCGCAGGAGGAGCGCACCTCGGCCATCGTCTTCTGGTTTTCGGTGACATCGACCATTCTCAGCCTGCTGACCCTGCCCTTCGGCTGGGTGATGCCAGATCCGGGGACCGCGGCCTTGCTGGTGACGATCGGCCTGCTGGGCGGGCTGGGGCAGATCCTGTTGACCTCGGCCTATCGCTTTGCCGATGCCTCGCTGATCGCGCCCTTCGAATATGTCTCGATGCTGTTTGCGCTGCTGATCGGCTGGTTCGTCTTTGGCGAGGCGCCGACCGTGGTGATGCTGGTGGGGGCCGCGCTGGTCATCACGGCCGGCATCCTGATCATCTGGCGCGAACGGCAGCTTGGGCTTGAACGCAACCGCCAGCGCAAGGCGATGACGCCGCAGGGCTAGACCCGCTCAGGGCTGCCCCGCGAAGCCGAAGGCAATGTAGTCGCGCAGATAGGCCCGCTTCGCCGCGCCGCGCAGTTTCTGGTCCTTCAGGAAATCCGGGAACTGCTCGGCCCTTGGCAGGGCGGGCGCCGACTTGATCCCCGCGCTGCCGGCAAGCCAGCCCAGATCCTCGTCCAGATCCGCCTCGCGCAGCACCATGTCCGGCGCGCCGAACCGCGAGAAACCCGACAGGACTTCGGCCTGCGTGGCCCAGCCCGGATGCGTCGGCAATGAGGTCTGCCCGCTGAGGTTGCGGCGCAGGAAATCGAGGAAGGCTTCGAAAAGCTCGGCCTTGCGGTCGTCGGTCAGCGCGGCAAGCTCAGCCTCCGGCGGCAGGGCGACGCGGTAGATCTGTCGCATCAGGTCGCGAAGCTGGGCATTGCTGCTCGTCAACAGCAAATCAAAGGCGGTCCATGCACGCCGCAGGGGATGACGCAGCACCGTGAAACTGCGATGCCCGGCATGGTCGCGCTTCCATTGCCGGAGCGTGTTGTGGTTCAGCCCCGTCGTCACCTTGCCGATCTGGCCCAGCCATGCCTCGATCCGCTCCGAGGGGCCGCCCTTGACGGGCATGAAGACCAGCCCCCTGCCCGCCTCCGAGGCGACGAAGGAGGGGATGGCCGGGCCGCGCTTCGGCTCGAAATTCGGGATCCGCCGCAGCATGAACGGGTCGAGCCGGGAGAGCGCCGCCTCCATCTCGTCGAAATTCGAAACCTTCTCGGACAATTCGCGCGGGTTCTGCGGCACCTGATCGCTGGCCGGCTCGACCTTCTTGACGTCGGTGCGCCCAAGCCAGTGCAAAAGGCCGGTCATCACCTCGGTGTCGCGCAGGTCGTCATAGCCCAGCCAGAAGGCGGTCTGGCCCGTCACCTGCAGCCGGTGCTGGACCTTCAGCTGGAACTCCTCGATCTCCGAGACCACCTGATCGAACTCCTCCGGGTCGAAGCGAGCGGCGGCGGGGATCGGGGTCTCGGTCTCGTTCAGCTTCCACTGGTTCGTCGCGCGGGCCAGCGCGGTCGAGACATAGCTGTCGACCGGATTCCGGGTCAGCACGATCTTGGCGCAGGCCCGGTCCTCCATGATCGCGTCAAAGACCCGCGGGTCATGGTCGTGGAAATAGCGAAAGCCCGGCAGATGGTTCGGCTTGTTGAAGATCGCGGCCAGCAGGGGCAGCGGGTCGATGTCGCGTTCGGCCTTGGTGATGCCCTTCAACTCGTCCTTGTCCGGCCAGCCCATCATATAGGGGTTGAAGGCCTCGCCAAAGCAGGTGACGCGCTTGACGCCGTTCAGCGTCGCCTCAAGCAGGTTCGAGCCGGTCCGCATCTCGGCAAAGATGACAAAGCGCTGGAAGGGCTGGTTCATGTCAGATGCTTTCCTTGCTCGGGGCGGGGTCGACGACGGGGAAATCACCCATCAGTTGCGGGCGCAATCCCGCATTGCGAAGGCGCTGGAGGAATCGGCCCATCCCTGCCAGTTCCCGCATCTCGGGCAGGTTCGCGGCGGCATCGGGGTCGCCGCCCAGCTCGCGCAGGACGCTGCGCAGCGCGCCCGCGGGGCGTGCGCAGAAATCGCCCAGATCCCAGATCCGCGTCCGGGCCTTCAGCCAGACCGAATTCAGAATGTTCATCTGCTCAAGCTCGATGCGTTGGAGCAGCGCGGCAATGCGGCGAATGTCGTCGAAAGGCATGCCGGAATGCAGCAGGGGCACAGCCCAGGCCCCGGTGATGACGAAGAATTGCGCGTTCGGATCGGTAGCCATGAACCAGTTCAGATCCTGCTGGTCGCGCGGACTGAACTGGATGACCTGCATCCGCGGCGACATGCGGATCAGGTTCGCCACGAAGCCGCGCGCGTCGAGGTCGCGCAGCGCCGCGCTGTCCGGGAGCCCGCCCGGCCCGACCTGCGCCCTGCCCCCGAACTCGACCCTGTCCTGCGCCATCAGATGCCCATGGACATCGGCATCGGCCCGCTCGGCCAGCCAGGGTTCGAAATCTGGAAACAGGTCCGAGAAACCCTGCAAGACGGTATAGGGAGCGGCGGTCTTGCCGTTCTCGCGGTCCTTGAGCGGGAACCGGCTCTGCATGTAAAGACCCGGCCGGCCAAGGCGGCGGCGGCTGACCGCCTGGCCAAGGATACGGTCCAGCCTCTCGGGCCGGGGTTCGGCCGCCGAGGGCTCGGCCTGTGCGGGGCGCGGGAAATAGGCATAGAGCGCACTCGCCCGCGGCCAGATCTTGCGCGCGACGAAACAGCGCGATTCCTCGAGAATCTGGCGGTGATCGTTGTAGAACATGTAGGGCTTGCCCTGATCGTCGAACTTGGCCAGCGTCAGGGACCGGCTCTCGATCCGGTTCGAATGCATCCGGGCGAGGGTCTGGAAATAGCTCTCGTCCGGGATCCAGACGCGGCTGAAATAGCGATCAAGCTCGGGCCGGCGCCGATCGGCGAGGATGGCGTGCAGAGTGGCGCGGGTCAGGCACCACCATTGCGAGCCGAGATGCGGCACCACGCCTTCGGGGATGCGGCGCTTGAGCTTGAGGCGACGCTGCAGTTCGACATAGCGGTCGAAAAGCTTCCGCCGCCGACGATAGGCAAAGGGGAAGCGCAGGGTGAAGCGTTCCTCGTTCAGCCCGCCAACGGTCCAGCCCACATCCTCGGCCGTCACGCTTTCGATGAAATCACGGGTCGGGCGCTGCGCGAGAAAGGCGATCAGATCCGCAACCGGCCGGAGCGGCAGGCAGGAACCCGAGACCACCATCACATGGCTCACATCCTCGAACCGATCCAGCAGCAGCGAGGCCGCGTCCTGCGTCGCCTTGATCAGGCTGAACGTGCCCCATTCGCAGGGATGACGGCGCGAGAAGATGATCTCCTCATGCGGCTCGAGGTCGGCCTTCATCGTCGCGACCTCCTCGGCTGCGACCTTGGCGTCGATATGGATCGCGACGACCGCACCGCCCGCCGCCCAGACTTCGGCCATGCGCGCCGCCAGCGGCAATTCGTTATGGCACAGCATAACGATGCCAAGGCGGACCTTGGCGGGATGGGGCGGAGCCGGCGGCTCGTGCTCGGGCGCCGTCATGCCCAGTTCCCCTTCGAGATCAGCCCCAGATCCTCAAGCTGCCGCCAATCCTCATAGCGGCGCGATTCCTCGCACCAGAAATTCTGCTCGTCCTGCAGGCCGGAATGATAGGCCATGTATTCCTGACTGTCGGAATAATGCTGGCGGCGCTCGATCTCCTCGGCGGATTTCCCGGCGAATGTGGACAGGAACTTGGCATGGAGGAGGCAGCCCGAGGCCTTCTCTCCGCCATTCTCGTCGTAGACGAGGTTCAGCGAGCGCGGCAGCAGCATATGGGTCGAGCTGACATAGACATAGGGCCGTTCCCACCTGACCAGCGGGATCTTGTTCAGCGCCGGCCCCTGCACCGGATTGTCGCGGAAAAACGCGCGGCTGCGCGGCCCACCCTGAATCCACAGGTTGCCGAATTCGCCATTCTTGCGGATCGTGTAATTCGCCGGATCGAACCAGGAAGCGATCTGGAACGGATCCTCGCCCTCGCGATAGCTCCGCGCATCCAGCGCGCCCTTGGGATACATGTCGAGGAGCATCGCCGAAAAGGACTTGATCGCCGAGGCGTCCAGCCAGTCGGTCAGCGCCCGCAGCGGCCGGGTGTCGTGATGGGGATAGATCAGGAACTCATCCGGGTCGACGGTCAGGCACCAATGCCCCGTGCCATAGCGCAGCAGCAGCCAGTTCAGCCAGTCCATCCCGAAGCGGGAGTCCTTGTAGCTTGAATGCGTCAGCCAGACCGACACATCAAGCTGCTCGCTGAGGTATTCCAGCCCGCCATCATCCGAGCCGTTGTCGACGACCAGAAAATGCTGGACCCCCATGCGGCGGTAATATTCCAGGAAATAGGGCAGCCGCACCTTTTCGTTGCGGATCGACATGAACAGAAGGATGTCGCCCCGCCGGATGCGGCGGGTGCGGACGGCGATCGGATGCAGGCGACGCCGCCGGCGGACCGCACGTCCCAGCAGATAGTGCCGAAGGGCACGCAGACGCAACTTTCGGCGGGTGATCCTGATCAGTCGCTTCACGGGAATCTTCGCTTTTCAATTGGGCATAGCCGTGGCCGCCCCTGCGCGCAATCCTTCGCGCATGAAGCCGTCCACCAGCGCGAAATGGGTGTCCCATTGCGGCACCGCCAAGGGTGTCTGCCGCGGGGCCGGAGCCGCCGTCCGGCGCATGATCTCCTCTGCCCACAGGTCGGGGCGGTCGGGGGAAAGATAGCAGGCATAATCACCCAGAACCTCGCGGGCGGCGGCAAGGGGCGCGCAGATCACCGGCACGCCCCGCGCCGCGGCCTCGGTATAGGGCAGGCCGAACCCCTCGGCCCGGCTTGGCATCAGAAGCGCCTGTGCCTGCCCGACAAGTGCCGCGACCGCGCCGTCATCGAGGCCGGAAAGCTCGGCAATCGGTCCCGCCTCCGGGCAGGCATCGAGCCGCGCGAAGGTTTCGTGATTTTCCCAGCCACGACGCCCGATGATCACGAGGGCGGGCGCCTCCCCGGGCGGAAGCCGGTCCGCGATGATCTTCCACGCTTCCAGCAACAACGCATGGTTCTTGCGCGGCTCGATCGTGCCCAGCGTCACGAAAAACGGGCGCGCGACCTGCACCACATCGGGCAGGGCCGATGCCTCGACAAGCCGGGTGCCGATCGGAGCCACGGCGATATCGGCCCGCGCGGGCAGGCCCATCCGCTCGCGCCAGCGGATCACATCGGCGCGCGTCGCCTGCGAGATCGCAAGCAGCAGGTCGGCATGACGCAGCACGGCCCCGAACCGCTGGGCGAATTTCTCGGACTGACCGGCGCGCGTATATTCGGGATGATCCAGCGGGATCGTGTCATGGATCATCACAACCCGGCGCAGCGGCGCGAGGTTCGAGAGAAGACTGTCCGAGAGATTGCTGTGGCCCGTCGAAAGATAGGTCGCGCCCTCGCCCAGAATGGCCCGCGCCGCACCGGCAATCCCCCGCCCCGAGGGGTCGGCGGTCTTGAGGGCCATGCGACGCAAGGCAACCTCGGCGCGCAGCCGCGCGTCCTGCCGCCCGCGCAGCCGGTCGATCAGGGCCGCAGGAGGCAGCCCCTCCAGCTTACCGTCGAGCCAGTCGAGGATGACCCGCCCCGCCTCACGCGGCAAAAGCAGTTGGGCCCGCCTGACGCGGGCCAGCAGCAGGTAGGGCCTGCCCCCCTGATCGAGATGGCCCAGCCACTCGGCCTCGACGCGGTCGATTCCGGTGGCCGGGCCCATGCCAAGGCGTGAAATCAGGCGGGAAACATCCAGCAGAATGGCCGGATCAGCGCTCATATCCGCCGTTCTGGTGCCAGCGCCACGCATCGCGGATCATCTGCGGCAAGCTCGAGCGCTCCGGGTTCCAGCCCAGCACGGAAATCGCCTTCTCGCTGCCCGAGACCAGCTTCACGGCGTCACCGCCCCGGCGCGGTCCCTCGGTCATCGGAACCGGACGGTTGGTGACATGGCGCGAATGGTCGATCACCTCACGCACCGTGAAGCCGTTGCCGGTGCCAAGGCAGAACACCTCCTGCGCCCCGCCCGAGACCTTGCCGTCAAGCAGATGGCGCAGGCCCAGCACATGCGCATCGACCAGATCCATCACATGGACATAGTCGCGGATGCAGGTGCCGTCATGGGTCGGGTAATCCGTGCCATGAATGGTCAGCGCCGCGCGCTTGCCATCGACCGCATCAAGGATCAGCGGGATCAGGTGCGTCTCGGGCTGGTGGAACTCGCCCACCTCGCCATCGGGATCGGCACCCGCCACGTTGAAATAGCGGAAGATGACCGAGCTGAGCCCGTCCGAGGCGCCGAAATCCTTCAGCATGTCCTCGATCGCGCGCTTGCTGGCGCCATAGGCGTTCAGCGGCGTCTGGATAGTCGTCTCGTCCAGGACGACGCCGTCATGGTCGCCATAGGTCGCGCAGGTCGAGGAAAAGACGAAGTTTCTGACCCCGGCTGCCAGCGTCGCCTCTATCAGGCTGAGCGATGCGCCGACATTGCCGCGCCAGTATTTGCCCGGCTCGCGCATCGCCTCGCCCACCTGGCTCAGCGCGGCGAAATGCATGACCGCGACGGGTTTGTGGGTCGCGAAGACCTCGTCCAGCCGCGCCCGGTCCATCAGGTCGCCCTGTTCGAACGGACCGAATTTGACCGCGTCGCGCCAGCCTGTGCAGAGATTGTCATAGGTGACGGGCTCGAAGCCCGCGTCACGCAACGCCTTGCAGGCATGCGAGCCGATATAGCCCGCACCCCCGGTAACCAATACCTTCTGCGTCATCTTATTCTGCGGCTTTCCGCATGGACATGATATCCGCCAGATAATCGCCGAACTCGTCCTTCAACTCGTCGCGAGCAAGGCCGAAGGCGACGGTCGCCTGCAGGAAGCCCGCCTTGGAGCCGCAATCGAAACGCTGGCCGCGGAAGCGCAGGCCATAGACGTCGCGCCCGGCCTCGATCTCGTCGGCGATGGCGTCGGTCAGCTGGATCTCGCCGCCGGCACCCTGCTTGAGCTTGTTCAGGTTCTCCATCACGGTCGGCGCAAGGATGTAGCGGCCGATGACGGCGAGGTTCGAGGGCGGGTTTTCCTTGGGCTTCTCGACCATGCCCTTGGCACGGACGATCGCGCCCATGTCCTCGGCGACGTCCAGAACGCCGTAAGCCTTGGTCCGCTCGGGCGAGACTTCCATGGTCGCGACCATGGTGCCGCCGGTTTCCTGATAGGCTTCGATCATCTGCTGAAGGCAGGGCGGCTCGCCCATGATGACGTCGTCGGTCAGGATGACGGCGACCGGCTCGTCCTGCAGAAGGCGGCGGGCACACCAGACGGCATGGCCAAGGCCAAGCGCCTTGTGCTGGCGGACATAGGCGATTGCGCCCGAATCCATATTGGTCGCGCGCAAGGTGTCGAGCAGATCGTTCTTGCCGGCTTTCTTGAGGCTCGATTCCAGCTCATGCGCGTGGTCGAAATAATCCTCGAGCGCGCCCTTGCCCCGCGAGGTGACAAAGATGAATTCCTCGATCCCGGCCGCGCGGGCCTCGTCGATCGCATATTGGATCAGGGGCCGGTCAACCAGCGTCATGATCTCTTTCGGAATGCTCTTTGTGGCCGGCAGAAAACGGGTTCCAAGTCCCGCGACCGGGAAAATGGCCTTCGTCACTTTGCGACTCATCAATTTGGTCTCCTGATGTCTGCGCCGGTCTGGCAAGAGTATCTGCGTTTAGCCGACGGTTGCACAACAATCCCCCGGCACACGGAATGGTTCGATATAATTAAGGAAACTTTTATGAATTCAACTTGAAGCGGCAGGCTTTTGCCGATCATTGCCGCAACGCGGCAAAAAACCCCCATTCGCGTGCAATTCTAGCAGAGCGCCTCATCAAAATCACGGCATAATCGCCGGGCCGCGACGCCCCCCAAAGCCCGCCATATTGCTCCCACCAGCCGCCTTCACGCAGAATCAGGCGATGCGGCAGAAATGTTGGGGTCAGCAATAACACCGTCACCAGATTGCCCTGCGCGACCGCATCCCGCGCCTTTTTTCGCAGCTTGCGGGCATTCCAATGCCATCCCGAGAGGAATACCGCCTTCGGCGGCTCCGTCGGCAATTGCTGGAAGGGTGGCGGCGCGGGGTGATCCCATTGCGGCAAGGCGGGGGCGCCCATCGCCTCGGCCTCGGCAATCCCCGCCTCAAGCGTGGCAAGCAGCGGCCCGACCCGCATCGGATCGAGGCGGCCCGCCACCATGTGACGCAGCAACCGGCGGCGCTGTTCCTCGCGCAGCCAATCCAGATTGCCGCCATGCCGCGAGGCGAAAAGCGCCGTCGAGCGCCCGATCGCGGCAAGGTCATGGGGCACGCCCACGGCGGCGCGGGACACGCCGGGCGCAAGGCCGTGAATGACCTCGGCCTGGGGAACCACGGCGGTCAGGCCGGCGGGGAAACGCTTCGCCAGCCGCATGTTCACGTCGCTCTCATCCAGGTGATAGGCGAATGCCGGATCAAAGCCGCCGATCTCGACAAGGGCGCTGCGGCGGAAGGCGCAATTCGTTCCCAGCGTGCTGACCGGCGCACCCTCCTCCGGTCCCAGAAGCCGAAGCCCCGGCACCTCGATCTCATAGCTGAAGCCGCCGGGCGTGATCCGCTCGGCCCGGACCTGCCAGGCCAGCCCGTCCGGGCCGCGGGTGAAGCCGGTCGCGGAATGGACGCGATCCTCCGCAAAGGGTGCCGTCAGGGCGGCCACCCATCCCGGCTCGGCCAGCGCGTCGTCGTCGATGAAGAGCACCACCTCGCCCGAGGCGAGGGCGAGACCCGCATTGCGTGCGATCGAGATGTTCGCGACGTCGCAGAGTGCCCGCTTAACAGGCAGTTCCGGCATGATGGAAAGCGAATCGCGGTCGGCGACCAGCACCAGTTCCAGCCGGGGATGGGTCTGCCGGGTCAGGGCGGCCAGGCAACGCGCCAGCTCGCGGGGGCGGTGGCGCGAGACGACGATGACCGTCGCGCCGGCGTCACCCGCCGGCTGCATCAGGCAATGCCCATGCGCTGCATCATGGCTTCCAGCTTCGGCACGTCCGAGGGGTTGTTCAATTCCCAGAACTCGCGGCCACGCGCCTCGACCTCGACGCAGAGAACCTTGCGGCCGCGCTCAAGGAAGCGAAGCTGCTCCAGCCCCTCCAACACCTCCAGCCGGCCCTCGCCCCAGCCCGGATACTCGGCCAGTGCCGGCGGACGATAGGCGTAGACACCGACATGGTGGTAAACCGGGGTCGGATCGCTGGGGCCGAAATCCGCGGCGGCGAAGGGGATCACTTCCTTCGAGAAATAGAGCGCGCGGCCATCATGGCCAAAGACGGCGGTGGTTCCGCCGACACGACCGGCAACCCGGTCCGCGATCAGGTCCGAGCGCATCGCGCCCGAACAGCGCAGAACCGGAGTCGCGACATCAGCCTCGACATCGGCGCGCAGGCCCGTGACCAGGCTCTCGATGAACCAGGCGGGGGTGAGCGGCGCGTCGCCCTGCAGGTTCACGACGATCTCGGGCGCGAAGCCCAGACCCGCCACGGCCTCGGCACAACGCTCGGTCCCGTTTCGCGCATGGGGAGAAGTCATCGCCACCTCGGCCCCAAAGCCCTCGGCATGGTCGCGGATGCGGTCGTCATCCGTCGCGACGATGACGCGTTCGATCCCCTCGACCTGCTGCGCCGCCTCCCAGCTGCGCCGGATCAGGCTCAGCCCTTCGCCGGTGGCGCCGCGCAGCTCCACCAGGGGTTTGCCGGGATAGCGCGTCGAGGCATGGCGCGCGGGGATGACGATGACGACAGACATTCCTATTCCTTGACCAGCAGGACACCGGGGGCGAAGGCGATGAAGAACGGATTCTCGAACCCGGCCTTCCCATAGCCCAGCGGGCTGTGGTCATCAAAGCGCACGACCACACCGCCGGCGCCGCGCAGCACGGCGTCGCCCGCCGCGGTGTCCCATTCCATCGTGCGGCCCAGACGGGGATAGAGGTCGGCCTCGCCCGTCGCGACCAGACAGAATTTCAGCGACGACCCGGCCGAGGTCATGTCCCGCACGCCGTAGCGCGCGATATAGGCGTCGGTCGCCGCGTCGCGATGCGATTTCGAGGCGACGACCATCAGAGCGCGGTTATCGGGGGTCGAGTTCACGCCGATCGGAACCGTCTGGCCGGGCTTCTCGCCGAACGGCCCCTTCTCCTCGACCGACCCACCCTCGGCGGTGGTATAGAAGAGCCGCTCCTTGGCCGGGGCGTAGACCACGCCCAGCCGCGGCACGCCGTTCTCGACATAGGCGATGTTCACGGTGAAATCGCCGCGCCGCTGCACGAAGTCCTTGGTGCCGTCGAGCGGATCAACGATCAGGAAGGTCGAAAGCCGCTGGCCGTGAGTCGATGCCTGCTCTTCGGTCACCAGCGGAATTTCGGGGAATTTCTCGCGCAGGCCGGCAGAAATCAGCGCATCCGCCGCCTCGTCCGCCTCGGTCACCGGAGAGGCGTCCGATTTGGCCCGGACGTCAAAATCTTCGGAACCATAGACCCGCATGATCTCGTCGCCCGCCTTCAGTGCCAGTCGGCGCATTTCGGCAATCATGACATCAAATTGCATGGGCTATCCCTTTCCTCGCGGCCGGCCGGCGATGTGCGGGCGATTGAATGCGGCATCGTCGTTCCTTATGATGCGACGGATTGCACAGGGCAAGCGCCCCCTCGCAACAGCACGGGATACCGCCGATCGATGTTCGTACAGCGCCGCAACCGCAACATGATCGAGGCCGGGTTCAGCACGCTCGCCCTCATCTATCATGTGACCGTCAATAACCTGCGGAAGGGTCAGCGCAATGCTCTGGTCGGCCTGCTGATGACTATCGTGCAAAGCATGATGATGATCGCCGGCCTCCTCATGCTCTTCTGGGTTCTGGGTGTGCGCCGCTCGCCCATCCGGGGGGATTTCCTCCTGTTCATCATGAGCGGGATCTTCCTTTTCATGACCCAGACCCAGACGATCGGAGCCGTCGCCGGGGCGGGCAATCCGGCCAACCAGATGAACCGGCACGGGCCGATGAACCCCCTGGTGATGATCGCGGCATCGGCGCTTGCGACCCTCTACAAGCAGACGTTTTCCGCCTTCGTCATCCTCACCGCCTATCATTTCTTCATCAACCCGATCGAGATCGAAAATCCGGTCGCCTGCTACGGCGTGCTGCTGCTCGCCTGGTTCTCGGGGTGCTGTATAGGGCTGATCTTCCTCGCGCTCAGGGCATGGTGGCCACAAGGGGCGCCGGTGGCGACAACCTTCTACCAGCGAATAAACATGGTCTTTTCCGGCAAGATGTTCGTGGCCAATGCGCTTTCCACTGCGATGCTGCACAGTTTCGGATGGAACCCGCTTTTCCACCTCATCGACCAGATGCGCGGATTTGCCTTCATCAATTACTCGCCGCGCAATACCAGCCTTGAATATCCGCTTTATTGCACGGTCGCGCTGCTGATGATCGGCCTGATGATCGAGTTCGTCACCCGCAAGTCGCTCTCCATCAGTTCCATGGCGGGGCGCTGAGGGCGCGCGCCCTGTACCGGCGGTCGGCGCGATAATTCCCGCGCCGATTCCGGCTCATGCTCAGCTTGCAGGCGGTTTGCGGCCTTCCTATATAGCCCCAAGAGTTCGGAGGCCTGTCCTCCGGTCAATCCAGGGATCGGGCTATGGGGGCCTCTCGGGGACCCGGAGCCCATAATATCGCCGCAAGAAAGGTTATTGCATGTCTAAAGTCATCGGCATCGACCTCGGGACCACGAACAGCTGCGTCGCCATCATGGATGGCAGCCAGCCCAAGGTCATCGAGAACTCGGAAGGCGCGCGCACGACCCCCTCGATCGTCGGCTTCACCGACACCGAGCGTCTGGTCGGCCAGCCTGCCAAGCGCCAAGCCGTCACCAACCCGTCGAACACCGTATTCGCCGTCAAGCGCCTGATCGGGCGCCGCACCACCGACGCGGAAGTCGAGAAAGACAAGAAGCTCGTCCCTTACGCCATCGTCGATGGCGGCAATGGTGACGCCTGGGTCGAAGTGCGTGGCGAGAAATATTCCCCGAGCCAGGTCTCGGCCTTCATCCTGCAGAAGATGAAAGAAACCGCCGAATCGTATCTGGGCGAGCCGGTCACGCAGGCCGTCATCACGGTTCCGGCCTATTTCAACGACGCCCAGCGTCAGGCGACCAAGGACGCGGGCAAGATCGCGGGCCTCGAAGTCCTGCGCATCATCAACGAGCCGACCGCGGCCGCGCTGGCCTATGGTCTGGACAAGAAGGAATCGAAAACCATCGCGGTCTATGACCTTGGTGGCGGCACCTTCGACATCACCATCCTCGAGATCGACGATGGCCTCTTCGAAGTGAAATCGACCAACGGGGACACGTTCCTTGGCGGCGAAGACTTCGACATGCGCATCGTCAACTACCTCGCCGACGAGTTCAAAAAGGAACACGGCGTCGACCTGACCAAGGACAAGATGGCCCTTCAGCGCCTGAAGGAAGCCGCCGAGAAAGCCAAGATCGAGCTGTCCAGCTCCTCCCAGACCGAGATCAACCAGCCGTTCATCTCGATGGACAAGGATTCGGGCACGCCGCTGCACATGGTCATGAAACTGACCCGCGCCAAGCTGGAAAGCCTGGTCGGCGACCTGATCAAGCGCACGATCAAGCCGGTTCAGGACGCGCTGAAGGATGCCGGCCTGTCGAAAGGCGACATCGACGAGATCGTTCTGGTCGGCGGCATGACCCGCATGCCGAAAGTCATCGAGACCGTCAGCGAATTCTTCGGCAAGGAACCCCATAAGGGCGTGAACCCCGATGAGGTCGTGGCGCTTGGCGCGGCCATTCAGGCCGGCGTGCTGCAAGGCGACGTCAAGGACGTGGTCCTGCTCGACGTGACCCCGCTGTCCTTGGGCATCGAGACGCTGGGCGGTGTCTTCACCCGCCTGATCGACCGCAACACCACGATCCCGACCAAGAAGTCGCAGATCTTCTCGACCGCCGAGGACAACCAGAACGCCGTCACCATCCGGGTCTTCCAGGGTGAGCGCGAGATGGCTGCCGATAACAAGCTGCTCGGCCAGTTCAACCTTGAGGACATCCCGCCCGCGCCGCGCGGCATGCCGCAGATCGAAGTCACCTTCGACATCGACGCGAACGGCATCGTTTCGGTCTCGGCCAAGGACAAAGGCACCGGCAAGCAGCAGAACATCACCATCCAGGCCTCGGGCGGTCTCTCCGACGAGGATATCGACAAGATGGTGAAGGACGCCGAGGCCAATGCCGAGGCGGACAAGAAGCGCAAGGAACTGGTCGAGGCCCGGAACCAGGCCGAAAGCCTGATCCATTCGACCAAGAAATCGCTGGAAGAGCATGGCGACAAGGTCGACGGCTCGACTGTCGAGGCAATCGAACTGGCCGTCGGCGCGCTGGAAGATACCCTGAAGTCGGACGATGCCGGCAAGATCAAGGGTGGCATCCAGAACCTGATGGACGCTTCGATGAAGCTCGGCGAAGCGATCTACAAGTCGAGCCAGGCCGAGGGCGGCGAAGCCGGTGAGGCCGAGGAGCCCCGCTCGCGCGATGACGACGACATCGTCGACGCCGATTTCGAAGACCTCGGCGACAACAAGCGCAAGTAAGCGTTATGTGAACCTACCTCAGCCGGCCCGCTGCGCCACCCGCGCGGGCCGGTTATTTCTTGAAGGACCCCGGACGCAATCGACATGGCGAAACGTGACTATTACGAAGTGTTGGGAGTGACGCGGGGCGCTGCGGCCGACGAAATCAAGAAGGCCTACCGCGCCAAGGCAAAACAGCTTCACCCCGACCGCAACAAGGACTGCAAGGTATCGGAGGCCGCGTTCAAGGAAGTGAACGAAGCCTATGAATGCCTGAAAGACGACCAGAAGAAGGCCGCCTATGACCGCTTCGGCCATGCCGCCTTCGAGGGCGGCGGCGGTTTCGGCGGGGGCTTCGGTCGCGGCGCGAATGGCCAGGGCGATTTCGGTTCCGCCTTTGCCGATGTGTTCGAGGATCTGTTCGGCGACATGATGGGCCGCCGACCCGGCGGGGCCAATGGCCGGTCGCGGGCGACGCGTGGCCAAGACCTGCGCTACAATCTCCGCGTGACGCTGGAGGAAGCCTATGGCGGCGCGCAGAAGGCGATCACCGTTCCCGGCTCGGTCGCCTGCGGCGCCTGCAACGGCACCGGGGCCGAGGGCGCGGTCGAACCCGCCACCTGCCCGACCTGCTCGGGCATGGGCAAGGTCCGCGCCAGCCAGGGTTTCTTCACCGTCGAGCGCACCTGCCCGACCTGCAACGGACAGGGCCAGATCGTCAAGAATCCCTGCAAGGAATGCCACGGCGCCGGCCGGATCGAGAAGGAGCGCACGCTCTCGGTCAATATCCCCGCCGGGGTCGAGACCGGCACCCGCATCCGCCTTGCCGGCGAGGGCGAGGCCGGGATGCGCGGCGGTCCTGCGGGCGACCTCTATATCTTCATCGAGGTGAAGGAGCATCAGATCTTCATCCGCGACGGCAGGATCCTTGCCTGCCAGGTGCCGGTCAGCATGATCAGCGCCGCGCTTGGCGGAGAGATCGAGGTGCCGACGATCGACGGCGGACGCTCGCGCGTCAAGATCCCGCCGGGCACCCAGTCCGGCAAGCAGTTGCGCCTGCGCGGCAAGGGCATGCCTCCGCTGCGCCACGGCCCCGGCATGAACGGCGAGTTCGGCGACATGCTGATCGAACTGACGGTCGAGACGCCGGTGAACCTGACCTCGCGCCAGCGCGAATTGCTGCGCGAATTCGAGGCGATCAAGGCCGATAACAGCCCCGAGACGCAGGGCTTCTTCCAGAAGATCAAGGGCTTCTGGGACGAGATGAAGGGCTGAGGCCTTTCCTGGACGGGCCGCGTTAACGGCCCGTTTACCGCTGCCATGACAGCCTCGCGTCATGGACACGAATCGATCATTCGACGAAGCGATGCTGCCCCTGTTCCCCGCGCCGCAACCGGCGGAACCGGGCGACGGTCCGACTGCGGCATCCTCCCGCCTGCCCAGCTATCTCGCCGACCACCGCGCCCGCCTGCGTGAGCGGTTCATGCAGGGCGGCGCCAGCGCGATGCCGGATTACGAATTGCTCGAACTGGTGCTTTTCCGCGCGATTCCCCGTCAGGATGTGAAACCCCTCGCCCGCGCGCTGATCGAGAGATTCGGGGACTTCAACCGGGTTCTGTCCGCCTCGCCCGCCCGGCTGGCCGAGGTGCTGGGTGTCGGCCCGGCCGTCATCGGCGAGCTGAAGATCGTCGAAGCGGCGGCGCAGCGCCTCGCCCGCTCTCGCGTCATCCACCGCCCGGTGCTGACAAGCTGGGAGGCGCTGCTCGATTATTGCCACACGGCGATGGCCCATCGCGAGATCGAGGAGTTTCGCGTTCTCTATCTCGACCGCAAGAACGTGCTGATCGCGGATGAGGAGCAGGCCAAGGGCACCGTCGACCACGTCCCGGTCTACCCGCGCGAGATCATGCGCCGCGCGCTGGAACTCAGCGCCAGCGCGCTGATTCTGGTCCACAATCATCCCTCGGGCGACCCGACCCCCTCGCAGGCGGACATTACCATGACCAACCGCATCGCCGCCGCGGCCGAGGTCATGGGGCTGACGATCCATGACCATCTGATCGTCGGCAAGTCGCGTGAGCTGAGTTTTCGCGCCGAAGGCCTGTTGTGAGGACGCTTCTCCGGGCAAGCGCAACCAAAATCCCACACCTCCGGGCCTTAGCGTTCCGACCCGCGCTGGACTGACAAGAATTTGACCGCTACAAACTTTTCCGGGAGGGGGAAGTGCGTCGTGTCACGGCCCGTTCCGTCATATCGCCCTGTAGCAGGGGAATAAATGGAGAGCAGACCCGTGTCCCACGCAGACGACCACGCAGGAGACAGCGGCGCCACCCGGAGGGATTTCCTCTATTTCGCGACGGCAGGGGCCGGCGCGATTGCAGCCGGCGCAGCGGCCTGGACCCTTGTCAACCAGATGAACCCGTCAGCCGACGTGCAGGCGCTCTCGTCGATCCAGGTCGATGTCAGCGGCGTCCAGACCGGCACGCAGCTGACGGTCAAATGGCTGGGCAAGCCCGTGTTCATCCGCCGCCGGACCGAGGACGAGATCCAGAAGGGCCGCGAGGTGGAGCTGAACCAGCTCATCGACCAGAGCGCCGAGAACGCAAACAAGCCGAACGAACCCGCGCTTGACCAGAACCGCACGCTGGACGAGGCCGGGGAATGGTTGGTGATGCTGGGGGTCTGCACCCATCTGGGCTGCGTGCCGATCGGCGACGGTGCGGGTGACTTCGGCGGCTGGTTCTGCCCCTGCCACGGCTCGCACTACGACACGGCGGGACGTATCCGCAAGGGGCCGGCGCCGCAGAACCTGCATGTTCCCGTCGCCGCCTTCGTCAACGACACCACCATCCAGCTGGGCTGAGGAGCGCAAGATGGCCGGAATTCCCCACGACCATTACGAACCCACGACTGCGCCCGAGCGCTGGCTGCACCGCCGCCTGCCGATCGTCGGCCTGCTCTATGACACCCTGATGATCCCCACGCCCAAGAACCTGAACTGGTTGTGGATCTGGGGCATGGTGCTGGCCTTCTGCCTCGTGCTGCAGATCGCGACCGGCGTTGTCCTCGTGATGCATTACACCCCGCATGTCGACCTGGCCTTCGCCTCGGTCGAGCATATCATGCGCGACGTGAACGGCGGCTACATGCTGCGCTACCTGCATGCAAACGGCGCGTCGCTCTTCTTCTTCGCCGTCTATATCCACATCTTCCGCGGCCTCTATTACGGCTCCTACAAGGCCCCGCGCGAGGTGACGTGGATCGTCGGCATGCTGATCTATCTGCTGATGATGGGCACGGCCTTCATGGGCTATGTGCTGCCCTGGGGTCAGATGTCCTTCTGGGGCGCGACCGTGATCACCGGGCTTTTCGGCGCCATTCCGGGCATCGGCCAGTCGATCCAGACCTGGCTGCTGGGCGGGCCTGCCGTCGACAACGCGACGCTGAACCGTTTCTTCTCGTTGCATTACCTGCTGCCCTTCGTCATCGCCGGGCTGGTGATCGTCCATATCTGGGCCTTCCACACCACCGGCAACAACAACCCCACGGGCGTCGAAGTCCGCCGCACCTCGAAGGAGGAGGCGCAGAAAGACACCCTGCCCTTCTGGCCCTATTTCGTGATCAAGGATCTTGTCGGGCTGGCCGTCGTGCTGGTGGTGTTCTTCGCGGTGGTCGGCTTCATGCCGAACTATCTGGGCCACCCTGACAACTATATCGAGGCGAACCCGCTGGCGACGCCCGCCCATATCGTGCCGGAATGGTATTTCCTGCCCTTCTACGCGATCCTGCGCGCCTTCACCGCCGATGTCTGGCTGGTGCAGCTGGTGAACTTCCTGTCCTTCCGCATCATCGACGCCAAGTTCTTCGGCGTGATCGCGATGTTCGGCGCGATCCTCGTCCTTGCGCTGGTGCCGTGGCTCGACACCTCGCGGGTGCGTTCGGGCCGGTTCCGTCCGCTGTTCAAGTGGTGGTACTGGCTGCTCGCCATCGACTTCGTGATCCTGATGTGGGTGGGGGCGATGCCGGCCGAGGGGATCTATCCCTATATCGCGCTGGCTGGCGCGGCCTATTGGTTCGCCTATTTCCTCGTGATCCTGCCGATCCTCGGCATCATCGAGAAGCCGGACCCAATGCCCTCGACCATCGAGGAAGACTTCCGCGCCCATTACGGCGCCAACAACACCCATCCTGCCGAGTAAGGAGAGGCAATATGACCTTGCGAAACGCATCGCTGACGGCTGTTGCGACTCTGACCCTTGCTTTGGCAGGAGGCGCGGTGGCGCAGGACGCCACGACCGCGCCCGGCACCAGCGCACCCCTCGGGTCGAGCTATCACAGCGGGGACGCAACCACCCCGGCGCCGGTCGCCACGCCCGAGCCCGCAACCGCGCCCGTCGCGGAAGCGCCCGCGGCGACGGAAGCTGCACCTGCGGCCGAAGCACCGGCGGAGGCGCCAGCAGCAGAGCCTGCGGCAGAGGCACCTGCTCCAGCCGCTCCGGCAGCAGAGGCGGAAGCTCCTGCCGCAGCGGATACCCCGGCGGAGGCTCCTGCCCCCGAGGCCGCACCCGCCCCGGCGGCAGCCGCTGAAGCCCCGGCCGAAGCTGCAGCCGAACCTGCCGCGCCCGAAGCCGCCGCGACGGCGGAACCGGAAGCCGAGGGCACGACCGCAGAAAGCGCCGTGACCGAGGAACCCGCGGCCGAACCCGCTGCTCCCGAGGCGGCCCCGGCGGCCGAGCCGGAAGCCGCACCCGCAGCCGAAGCCCCTGCCGCCCCCGCAGCAGAGGGCGAGCATGCCACAGCCGAGGGCGAACATGGCGAAGCCGCCGCTGCGTCCCATGCCGCGCCGCATATCGAGGACATCTCGTTCAGCTTCGAGGGTCCGTTCGGCCGCTTTGACCAGTTCCAGCTGCAACGCGGGTTGCAGGTCTATACCGAGGTCTGCTCGGCCTGCCACGGGCTGCGCTATGTCCCGCTGCGCACCCTGCATGACGCGGGCGGCCCCGGCCTGCCCGAAGATCAGGTCCGCGCCTATGCCGCGACCCTGACCATCACCGACCCGGAAACCGGAGAGGAGCGTCCGCGCATCCCGACCGACCATTTCCCGACCATCCTCGACGAAGGCATGGGCCCGGACCTGTCGCTGATGGCCAAGGCGCGCGCGGGCTTCCACGGTCCCTACGGCAGCGGCATGTCGCAGCTGTTCCGCGGCACCGGCGGGCCGGAATATATCCACGCCATCCTTGCCGGCTATAATGGCGAAACCAAGGAAGAGGCGGGCAGCACCTTCTATCACAACGCTGCCTTCTCGACCGGCTGGATCAAGATGCCGCCGCCCCTCTCGGACGGTCAGGTGACCTTCGAGGACGGGACCGAGGCCACGGTGGACCAGATGGCCCGCGACGTCGCCGCCTTCCTGATGTGGACAGCCGAGCCGAAGATGATGGATCGCAAGCAGGTCGGGCTGGTTTCGGTCCTGTTCCTGATCGTCCTCGCCGGGCTGCTCTGGGCGACCAACAAGAAGCTGTGGCAACCCCACAAGCAGGGTCGCAAGCAGGACTGACGCCACCCTCATTCACGACAGGACGCGCCCCCCTCGGGGGCGCGTCTTTCGTTTCGGATACTGGACAAGCGCTTGGCGCATCGGTCAGATACGGCGCCAGCGAAGAGGAAACGGCGATGACCATCTATAATCTCGGCTCGATCCATATCGACCATGTCTACCGGCTGGCGAACCTCCCGCGCTCGGGCGAGACGATCCATTCCCGCCAGCTCTCGCACGGGCTTGGCGGCAAGGGCGCGAACCAGTCGGTCGCGGCGGCGCGGGCCGGGGTCAAGGTCGTGCATCTTGGCGCAATGGGGACGGGCGACGACTGGGTTCTGGACCGGCTGTCCAGCGCAGGGGTCACCACCGACCGCATCGCACGGCTTGCCGGGCAGGTGACGGGCCATGCCATCATCCTCGTCGATGACAGCGCCGAGAATTCGATCATCGTCCATGGCGGCGCGAACCGCGCGCTGTCGCCCGAGACGGTGATGGGCGACCTCGCCTCCATCGGTCCGGGCGACACCCTGATGCTGCAGAACGAGACGAGCCTGCAGGTCGAAGCCGCGGCCCATGCCCGCAAGGCCGGGGCGCGGGTGATCTATTCCTGCGCGCCCTTCGACATCGCGGCGCTGCGCGATGTCCTGCCGCATGTCTCGATCCTTGCCCTGAACGAGGGCGAGGCGGCCGAGGCTTTCGCCGCTCTGGGAGAGAACCTGCCGGTCGAGGGGCTGTTGATCACCCGCGGCAGCGCCGGGGCGGAATATCGCGACCTGACGCGCGGCACCATTGATCGCCAGCCCGCCTATCCGGTCGAGGCGATCGACACGACCGGGGCCGGGGATTGTTTCGCCGGCTGGTTCGCCGCTGGCCTCGACCGGGGCGAGGATGTGCCGACCGCGCTGCGCAATGCCGCCGCCGCCGCCGCGCTTCAGGTGACGCGGCACGGTGCGGGCGATGCCATGCCCGACCGCGCCGAAGTCCTCGATTTCCTTGACGCGAGGGGCGAGCGGCTTGCCTAAGCGGAAAACGCTTCCTATCTGGGAACACATGCGAATTCCCTTTCTCAACCGCCCTCCCACCGTTGCCGTGCTCAGGCTGCAAGGCATCATCGGCTCATCCGCTCGCGGTGGCGCGGGCCTTTCCGACGCCACGCTGGCCCCCCTGCTCGAGCGCGCGTTCAAGCGCCGCAAGCCGGTGGCCGTCGCGATCGCGCTGAACTCTCCCGGTGGGTCGCCCGTCCAGTCCAGCCTGATCGGCGCGCGTATCCGGCGCCTGTCAGAGGAGCATGAGGTTCCCGTCCACGCTTTCGTCGAGGATATGGCGGCATCGGGCGGCTACTGGCTGGCCTCGGCCGCCGATTTCATCTGGGCCGACGAAAGCTCGGTCCTCGGCTCGATCGGCGTGATCTCGGCCGGGTTCGGCTTTGCCGACCTGATCGGCCGCTACGGGATCGAACGGCGCGTGCATACCGCCGGCCAGTCGAAATCCATGCTCGACCCGTTCCGGCCCGAAAACCCCGAGGATGTCGAGCGGTTGAACCGCCTGCTTGAGCCGATCCACGGGGCCTTCAAGCAGCAGGTCGTCAGCCGGCGCGGCAACCGCCTGGCGCAGGATCGCGACCTGTTCACGGGCGAGATCTGGACCGGGAAAGAAGCCGTGACGCTTGGCCTCGCCGACGGGATCGCCCATCTGGTCCCGAAAATGCGCGAGCTTTACGGCGAGAAGGTCCGCTTCCAGACCTATGGTCAGCGCGTGCCCCTGCTGCGCCGCTTCGGCATATCGGCAGGAGACGTCTTCGACACGATCGAGGAACGCGCCGCCTTTGCCCGCTTCGACGCGAGGGGCTGATGATCAAGGCCGTCCTGCTTTGCCTGCTCATCATCATCGCGCTGGCGCTCGCGGCGGGACCGGGGGTGCGGCGGCTGATCGCGCGGTTGCTGGGCATCCCGAGGAAATGACCGCCCTCGTCACCGGAGCCGCCCGGCGGCTGGGGCGCGAGATGGCGCTGGAACTGGCCGCGCGCGGCCATGATGTCGCCATCCATTTCCACCATTCGGCGGAGGCGGCCGAGGATACCGCGCGCGAGCTGCGCGCCTTCGGCGTCCGGGCAGAGTGCTTTGGCGCCGACCTCCTCGACCTCGACGCGGTCGAGGGCCTTCTTCCCCGCGTTGCCATGGCAATGGGGCCGGTCCGGGTGCTGGTGAACAACGCCTCGATCTTCGAGGCGGACACGATCGAGAGCGCAACCCACGAAAGCTGGGACATGCATCTCGGCTCGAACCTGCGCGCGCCCTTCATCCTGTCGCAGGCCTTCGCGGCGCAGGTTCCGGTCGGTCGGGACGCCGGGCCTCAGGGGTTGATCGTCAACATGCTGGACCAGCGCGTGTTGAAGCCCACGCCACAGTTCATGACCTATTCGCTGGCCAAGGCCGGGCTCTGGTGGCTGACGCGGACCATGGCGCAGGCGCTGGCCCCGGCGATCCGGGTCAATGCAATCGGCCCCGGCCCCGCGTTGCAGGGCGCGCGCCAGTCGGAGGCCCAGTTCCGCGCCCAACAGGCGGCTACCTTGCTGGGGCATGGCACCGATGCCGCCGAGATCCGCCACGCCCTCGCCTATCTGCTGGAGGCCCGTTCCGTCACCGGGCAGTTGATCTGTGCCGATGGCGGGCAGCATCTGGGTTGGCAGACGCCCGATACGCTGATCGCCGAGTGATCCGGCCTTCTTCGCAGCTGCGGCAACTTGTCCACTTTGCTTCTGGCCTTCGCAATTTCTTCACGATTCTGCCAGCAAATTCATGGGATTGTTGTGGTGATAAATAATTTCCAATGAAATCAATGGCGTGAGAAAATGCGGCATTTTTAGGCAACTCGAGGAATCCCCAACAAACGCTTGCCAAACGTATACTGCTCCCAAGGAGACTCACAGAGTTATCCACAGATTCCGTGGACAGGATTCAGCTTGAATTTAGTCCCGCGAACTTGCAGCCGGATCCAAGAATCAATTGTGTTGACAGGATGAACGATTCTCCCACCACAAATCAGGCAGCCCGCACCGGGCAGGCGCTGATTCAGGACTATCTCAGGACGCTCGACGCTTCGCCGGGGGTTTACCGCATGCTCGACCAGCATGGGGCGGTGCTTTATGTCGGGAAAGCCCGGAACCTGAAGGCTCGCGTCTCAAGCTATGCGCGCGGTCAGGGGCATTCGGCGCGGATCGCGCGGATGATCCGTGAAACCTGCTCGATGATGTTCCTGACCACGCGGACGGAGACCGAGGCGCTGCTTCTTGAGCAGAACCTGATCAAGCAGCTGAAGCCGCGCTACAACGTGCTTTTGCGCGATGACAAGTCGTTCCCGAATATCCTTGTCGCGAAGTCGCATCCCTTTGCCCAGATCAAGAAGCATCGCGGCGCGAAATCGGAAAAGGGCGACTATTACGGCCCCTTCGCCAGCGCGGGCGCGGTCAACCGGACGCTGAACCAGTTGCAGCGGGTCTTCCTGCTGCGCTCCTGCACGGATGCGACCTTCTCCAGCCGGACGCGGCCCTGCCTGCTTTACCAGATCAAGCGATGCAGCGCGCCTTGCGTCGGGCGGATCGACATTGCGGATTACAACGAGCTTGTCGCCGATGCCGAGCTGTTCCTGCAAGGCAAGTCGACCGCTATCCAGGCCCAGCTTGCGACCGAGATGAACGCCGCTTCCGAGGCGATGGAATATGAACGCGCCGCCGCGCTGCGCGACCGGATCAAGGCGCTGACCGCCGTGCAATCTGTGCAGGCCATCAATCCCAAGGGCGTGGCCGAGGCGGATGTGGTCGCGCTGCATATCGAGGGTGGGCAGGCCTGCGTTCAGGTCTTTTTCATCCGCGCGAACCAAAGCTGGGGCAATCGCGACTTCTATCCGAAGCTCAACGGCGTCGAATCCGCCGACGAGGTGATGCAGGCCTTTCTGGCGCAATTCTATGACGGAAAGATCCCGCCGCGCATGATCCTGCTGTCGCATGGGATCGAGGATCCCGACCTGATGACCGAGGCGCTGTCGGAAAAGGCCGGGCGCAAGGTCACGCTGGGCGTGCCCCAGCGCGGCGAAAAGGCCGAGCTGGTCGAGAACGCCTTGCGCAATGCCCGCGAAAGCCTTGCCCGGCGGATGTCGGAAAGCGCCGCGCAACTGCGCCTGCTCGAAGGTCTGGCCGAGGCCTTCGACCTGCCCGGCCCGCCGCAGCGGATCGAGATCTATGACAACAGCCATATCCAGGGCACCAATGCCGTCGGCGGCATGGTCGTGGCCGGGCCGGATGGCTGGATCAAGAGCCAGTATCGCAAGTTCAACATCAAGGGCACCGAGATCACCCCCGGCGACGATTTCGGCATGATGAAAGAGGTGCTGACCCGCCGCTTCGCCCGGCTTCTGAAGGAGGATCCCGACCGGGTCTCGGACGCCTGGCCGGACCTTCTGCTGATCGATGGCGGCGCGGGACAGGTCAGCGCGGTCCATGAGATCATGGCCGAGATGGGGGTCGAGGACATCCCGATGGTCGGTGTCGCCAAGGGCGAGGATCGCGACCACGGCAAGGAGGAGTTCCACCGCTTCGGCCAGCGCCCCTTCGCCTTGCGGATGAACGACCCGGTCCTCTATTTCGTCCAGCGCCTGCGGGACGAGGCGCATCGCTGGGCCATCGGCACCCATCGCGCCAAGCGGGCCAAGGCCAGCATGGCCAACCCGCTGGACGAGATTGCGGGCGTCGGCGCCAGCCGCAAGCGCGCATTGCTCGCGCATTTCGGCAGCGCCAAGGCCGTCGGTCGCGCCGGCCTTGCCGATCTGATGGCGGTCGACGGGATCAGCGCGGCGCTGGCGCAGAAGATTCTGGACCATTTCCAGAAGGGATAGGGCAAGGCCCCATCCCTTCCCTTGCATTCAATGGGCCATCATCTCGGCCGCGACTTCACCCGCCGCCATCGCGGCCGGGTAATAGGTCGGCCAGTTCGTGACCTCGCCCAGCAGCGCGGCGCGGTCGTCGCCCCAGTAAAGGTGGAAATGTCCCGCCGCGACCGGCGCAATGGCATGGTCGCTGAACTGGATATAATCCGGCGCGTCTGCATCGCCCGAAACCTTGCGGAAGACATAGCGCACGCCGCGATTTCCGGCCTCGTAGGTCAGGATCTCATGGCCGTCCGAAGCGTAGCTGCCGCCGAGCGCCGCGTCCTTGCGATGGAAGGTGACGGCATCCCCGGCAATCTCGATCCGGTCCACGTCGGTCTGGTAGCCGGTGCGGTAATAGTCGCGATAGGCCTCGGCGCTTTTGTCGCCATGTTCGGCCTTGTGCTCCATGACCGGGTCGAGGCTGCCATCCGTCAGCAGGGGATAGACCGACTGCCAGTCCCCCTGCCAATCGGCGAGGCTGCGGGCCTTGACCTGATCGTCGCGGAAGATGCCCTTGTAGATCGCCGAGGCGGCGTCGCTGTCATGGCTGTGCCCCGCTGCGTGGTCATGGCTGTGGTTGTCATGCGCCAGCGTTGGCCCGGCCATCATCAGCGCGATCCCGAATGTCACCGCGCCGAGCATTTTAGGTCCCTGCATCCCCAATCCTTTCCATGCGTGATATGCAATGTTATTACATTACTATTATTCCTTAACCGATGCCGCCGCCCGATGACAAGAGGCTTGGTCGCACCCTCTTCCCCCCGCCGCGGCAAAGTCCTAGATTGCCGCCCATGCGTTGGACCTTGCCAAATCTTCTGACCGTCTTGCGTCTTGCCGCCGCGCCGCTCGTGCCGCTGATGTTTCTGTTCCTCAGCCGGCCTTTTGCGGATTTTGCGGCCCTGGTGCTGTTTCTGGTGGCCGCGATGACCGACTGGTTCGACGGCTATCTTGCCCGCGCCTGGGGGCAGGAAAGCCGCTTCGGCGCGGCGATGGACCCGATCGCCGACAAGGCCATGGTGATCATCGCGGTGGTCGTCATCACCGGCTATTCCGGGATGAACCCCTGGCTGATCCTGCCCTCGACGGTGATTCTCTTCCGCGAGGTCTTCGTCTCGGGACTGCGGGAATATCTGGGCGACCAGTCGCGCCTGCTGAAGGTGACGAAGCTGGCGAAATGGAAGACCACGGCGCAGATGACTGCCATCTCGGTCCTGTTCCTTGGAACCGGGCTGAAATATTACGAGGTCGGGCATCCGCCGCTGGTCGGCCAGCCCTCGCTGCCCTGGTCCGATAGCTGGTCGGATCTGGCGACGCAGGCCGGACTGGCGCTGGTCTGGATCGCGGCCATCCTGACCGCGATCACCGGCTGGGACTATTTCGACAAGGCCCGCCCCTATCTGAGGGAACCCGATGGTCGTTGACGTCCTCTATTTCGCCTGGCTGCGCGAGCGCGTCGGACAGGCGCGCGAGCGGGTCGAGACCGGGGCCGGAACCGTGCGCGAGCTGGTGGCCGAGCTGGCGGCGAAGGACGAATGGCACGCCGCGGCGCTTTCGGATCTGTCCGCGGTGCGCGTCGCCCTTGATCAGGAACTGGCCGATCTGGACGCCCCGATCGCGAATGCGCGCGAGATCGCGTTCTTTCCGCCGATGACAGGCGGTTGAGATGACGGCGCGGGTCCAGACCGATGCCTTCGATCTTGGGCAAGAGATGGCGGGATTCGGTCAGGGTGCCGGTGCGATCGTCACCTTTTCCGGGCTGGTCAGGGACGAGGGCGGCAGGCTGGTCGCGCTCGAGATCGAACATTATCCCGGCATGACCGAAAAGGCGCTCGACGCCTATGGCCGCGAGGCCGCCGCGCGTTTCGGCCTGACCGACTGGCGCATCATCCATCGCCACGGCCGATTGCAGGCGGGTGAGCAGATCATGATGGTCGCGACCGCCGCGCGCCATCGCGCCGCAGCCTTCGAGGCCGCCGAATATCTGATGGACTGGCTGAAGTCCCGCGCGCCCTTCTGGAAGCGCGAGATCACCGCCGAGGGGCCCGGCGACTGGGTCGAGGCAAAGGGTGCGGACGAGGACGCGCTTGCGCGCTGGCAAGGCACAAGTTGCAATCCCGCCGACTGACGAGCATATAGACGCGAACCCGACCGGATGACGACGCGGAGCCCTGAATGACCTATCTCGAGTTCGAAAAGCCTCTTGCCGATCTGGAAGGCAAGGCCGAGGAGTTGCGCGCCATGGCACGCAAGGGCGAGGGTGTCGATCTCGAGAAGGAAGCCGCCGCGCTGGACGAGAAGGCCCGCGATCTGCTGCGCGACCTTTACAAACAGCTCGATCCCTGGCGCAAGACGCTGGTGGCCCGCCACCCGGAGCGGCCGCATTGCACCAATTACATCGAGGCGCTCTTTTCGGAATACACGCCTTTGGCCGGCGACCGCGCCTTTGGCGAGGATCATGCCGTGATGGGCGGCCTTGCCCGCTTCCGCGACCAGCCCTGCGTGGTGATCGGCCATGAGAAGGGCAATGACACCCGCACCCGGCTTGAGCACAATTTCGGCATGGCCCGGCCCGAAGGCTATCGCAAGGCGATCCGGCTGATGGATCTGGCCGACCGGTTCCGCCTGCCCGTCATCACGCTGGTCGACACGCCCGGCGCCTATCCGGGCAAGGGCGCCGAGGAACGCGGCCAGTCCGAGGCCATCGCGCGTTCGACCGAGAAATGCCTGCAGATCGGCGTGCCGCTGGTCTCGGTCGTGATCGGCGAGGGCGGCTCGGGCGGGGCGGTGGCCTTCGCCACGGCGAACCGCATCGCCATGCTGGAGCATTCCATCTATTCGGTGATCTCGCCCGAGGGCTGCGCCTCGATCCTGTGGAAGGACGCCGAGAAGATGCGCGAGGCGGCCCATGCGCTGAAGCTGACGGCGCAGGATCTGAAGAAGCTCGACGTGATCGACCGGATCATCCCCGAACCGCTGGGCGGCGCACAGCGCGCGCCCGCCGAGGCCATCGCCTCGGTCGGGGACGCGATCGCCGAGATGCTGGCCGAGCTTGACGGCAAGAAGCCGGCCGAGATCATCAAGGACCGCCGCCAGAAATTCCTGAACATGGGGTCGAAGGCCCTGGCCTGATCGCCTGCCCGCAGGCTTGGCATGGGTATTGGGGAAACGGTGAATGGAAACGTCCGGCCCGAGGGTCGGACCTTTCCTTTACTGGCGGGCGGCGCGGATCGAATCCTCGAGAATGTCGAGCGCCTCGTCGAAGACCGCATCGGGGATGGTCAGGGGCGCGAGGAAGCGGATCACATTGCCGTAAACGCCGCAGGTCAGCAGGATCAGGTTGCGCGACAGCGCCTCCTCGCGCACGCGGTTTGCCATCTCGGGATTGGGTTTGTCGCTGCCTGACACGGCAAATTCGACGGCGTTCATGAAGCCGGGGCCGCGGATGTCGACGATTTCGGGAACATCGTCTCTGAGCGAGGCGAGGCGTTGCTTGAGCCGCTGGCCCAATCGGGTGGCGCGGTCGCAGAGCCCTTCATCCGCGATCACGTCGAGCACGGCATGGGCCGCCGCGACCGCAAGGGGGTTGCCGGCATAGGTGCCGCCAAGGCCGCCCGGCGCGGGGCTGTCCATGACCTCGGCCCGGCCGGTGACCGCGCTGATCGGCAGCCCGCCGCCCAGACCCTTGGCCATGGTGGTGAGGTCCGCGGCGACGCCGTGATGCTCCATCGCGAAGAGCCTGCCGGTGCGCGCGAAGCCGGTCTGCACCTCATCCGCGATCAGCAGCATCGAATACTGGTCGCAGATCTCGCGCAGGCGGCGGATGAAGCCGGGTGGCGCATCGTAGAAGCCACCCTCGCCCTGCACCGGCTCGACGATGATCGCGGCGACGCGCGAGGGGTCGATATCGGCCTTGAGGAGCCGGTCCAGCGCCGCGAGCGCCTCGTCCTGGGTGACGCCGTGGAGGTCGTTCGGGAAGGGAAGATGCCAGACGTCGTTCATCATCGGCCCGAAGCCCGCCTTGTAGGGCTGGACCTTGCCGGTCAGCGACATGCCCATGAAGGTGCGGCCGTGGAAGCCGCCCGAGAAGGCGACGATGCCCGCCCGGCCGGTAGAGTGGCGCGCGATCTTGACCGCGTTCTCGACCGCTTCGGCGCCGGTGGTGTAGAAGGCGGTCTTCTTCGGCCAGTCGCCCGGCACGGCGGCATTGAGCCGCTCGGCCAGCGCGACATAATTCTCATAGGGCACGACCTGGTGGCAGGTATGGGTGAAGCGGTCGAGCTGTTCCCTGACTGCCGCGATGACGCGCGGGTGGCGATGGCCGGTATTGACCACCGCGATCCCGGCGGCGAAGTCGATATAGCGGTTGCCGTCCTTGTCCCAGATCTCGGCATTCTCGGCGCGGTCGGCATAGATCTGCGTCGTCATTCCGACGCCGCGGGAAATGGCGGCGTTCTTGCGGTCGGTCAGGCTGGTCATCGGCGCCTCCTCGGAGCGATTCGGAGGAATGCTATATCCGGGATGGCCGTCGGAACAGCCGTCGCTTGCGCGTCGGGGCGGCATCGGTCACGCTGGCCGGCGAAGCGAAAGGCCGCCCGATGTTCCCGATCCGTGACCACAATCCCTCCGAGCGTCCGGCCTATGTCCGCAATGCGCTGATCCTGCTGAACCTGCTGATGTTCCTGCTGACCGAGCCGTGGCTGGGCGGCATGGTCCATCTATGGGACCGGCTGGCGCTGTATCCGCTGGCGGTGTCGCATGGAGACTGGCTCTGGGGCCTCGTCACCCATATGTTCCTCCATGCCGGGATCATGCATCTGGCCGGGAACATGTTGTTCCTCTGGGTATTCGGCGACAATCTCGAGGACCAGATGGGGCATTTCGGCTTCCTCGTCTTCTACCTCGCCTGCGGGCTGGCGGCGGCGGGCGGGCAGGTGTTGTCGGACCCCGAAAGCACGATCCCGATGGTCGGCGCATCGGGGGCGATCGCTGGGGTGATGGGCGGCTATCTGCTGCTGTTTCCGCGCGCGCGGGTCGATGTGATCGCGATCATCATCATTATCATCAAGCGCTTCACCATCCCGGCCTGGGTGCTGTTGCTGGCCTGGTTCGGGATCCAGCTTCTCTCGAGCGCGCTGGTGGCGGATGAGGGCATCGCCCATGTCGCCCATGCGGCCGGTTTCGCCGCTGGCGTGGTACTGACGGTCCCACTGTTCCTGCGCCGCGGCGGCACCGCCTTCTGGGGCGTCACGCGCGGCCGGCCGCCGAACAAGGCGACAAGCTTTGCGCCCTCACGTATCCCCGAGGTCCGCCGCTAGCCGCCCCCGGCTCATGTGGCGCTTGCCGGCGAAGCCCGGCGCGCGGCTGACGGTGAATCCCGCCGCGGCAAGCGCCCGGCGGACATGGCCCGCTGCGGTATAGGTCGCGAAGGTGCCGCCCGGCGCGGTGTGGCGCGCGACCGCCTCCATCAGATCCTCGCCCCAAAGCTCGGGGTTCTTGGCCGGAGAGAAGCCGTCGAGGAACCAGGCATCCGCCCTGTCTTGCCACAGGGGCAGCGCGTCGCGCGCGTCGCCCTCGATGATCCTGGCCTCGACCTTGCCGACGTTGAAGCGGCGCGCGGGCCAGCCGGCGCGCAATTCCGCGGCCAGTTCGGCCAGATCGGGAAAGGCGGCATGGGCGCGGGCAAGCTCCTCAAGGCTCATCGGATAGGCCTCGAAGCTGGTGAAGCGGACGGGACAGGTCGCGACCGAGGCCAGCGCCAGCAGGTTCAGGCCCGTGCCGAAGCCCAGTTCGGCAACGTGAAAGCCCGGATGCAGCCGCGCCGGCAGGTCGTTCCCGGCCAGAAAGACGTGCCGCGTCTCGGCCAGCCCGCCGTTCAGGCTGAAATAGGGATCGTCGAAGCGGCGCGAGACCGGAATCGCGCCCTCGCGCCAGTCGAGATCGGCCCTGCTCTGGTCGTGTTCTGCCATTCGCGCTAACTCCTTGCCTGACGCAGATGGGACAGGGGTGCCGGCATGGCAAGCGGAAAGATCACGGTGGCGGGCGCGGGCATATTCGGCCTCAGCTGCGCGTGGGAGCTTTTGCGCCGCGGCCAGCCGGTCCGGGTCTACGAGGCTGCCCGTATCGGCGCCGGCGCCTCGGGCGGGCATGTCGGCGCACTGGCCCCCCATGCGCCCGAGAACTGGAACGCCAAGAAGCAGATCCAGCTTGATGCGCTGGTCGCCGCACCGGGTTGGTGGGCGGAGGTGGCGAAGGCAGGCGGGCTTGATCCCGGCTATGCCCGGTCGGGCCGGATCCAGCCGGTGCCTGAGGGCACCGAGGCGCGCATGGCCGAGCGGATCGAGGCCGCGAAAGCCAACTGGCCCACATGGGCCGGGATGAAGCTGACGGAGCAACCAGCGGGCGATTTGCTGCCCGCCTCTCCCTCCGGCCTCTGGCTGGTCGACCGGCTGACGGCGCGGATCAACCCGCGTCAGGCCGTCGCCGCGCTGGCCGCCGCCATTCGCGCGCATGGCGGCGAGATCATCGAGGGCACCCCTGCCCCGGACGCCCCCGCGATCTGGGCCACCGGGGTCGCGGGCCTTGCCCCTTTCGGGGGCGGAGGCGTCAAGGGACAATCCGCGCTGCTGCGCTGCGACCGGGCCGATGCGCCGCAGGTCTTTGCCGACGCCCTCCATATCGTGCCCCATGCCGACGGCACGGTGGCGATCGGCTCGACCTCCGAACGCGACGTGACGGATACCGGGACCGACGGGCAACTCGACGCCCTGATCGCGCGCGCCCGTGACATCTGCCCCATCCTGCGCGACGCTCCGGTCGTCGACCGCTGGGCCGGAATCCGGCCGCGCGCGAAATCCCGCGCCCCAATCGTCGGCCCATGGCCGGGCAGGCCCGGTCACTATATGGCGAATGGCGGCTTCAAGATCGGCCTCGCCATGGCGCCCGCGGCGGCCACCATGCTCGCCGATCTGATCCTCGAGGGGCGGGACCGCATTCCCGAAGGCTTCCGGGTGCCGGGGTAAAACTGCCCAACCGCGTTGACGCCGGACATGCCTGAGGCATGATGTCCCGAAAAAAGGAACCCCCATGACCCGAGTCCAGACAGCCTTCGCCGCCATCGACCAGGCCAATTCCGCCGATCCCGCCCGTTCCGAGGGCCAGCCCGAAGCCCTGCTCTACGGCCAGCGGATGACGGCCGAGCTGGAGGCGCTCTATCCCGAAGCGCCCGAGCCACTGCGCATCGCCTGCCGCGGCCAGCATATCGAGCGCTGGACCCTGCCCCGCTCCGATTACCCGATGGACCGTGCCGGCTATCTGGCCTGGCGGACGGAACAGGGCCGCCGCCACGCCGCCCGCATCGCCGGCATCATGCGCGACGCGGGCTATGATCCCGAGGAGATCGCCCATGCCGAACGGATGCTGACCAAGCAGGGGATCAAGCGGGACGAGGACGTGCAGGCGCTTGAGGATGTGGCCTGCTTCACCTTCATCCGCTGGTATCTCGGCCCCTTCGCCGAGGGTCGCGACCCGCAGGAATTGCAGCGCATCGTGGAAAAGACCGCGCGCAAGATGTCGGCATCCGCCCGTGCCCGCGCCCTCAGCGAATTTGCGATCCCCGAGCCTTTCGCCGCCGCCTTCCGTGCCTGACGTCCTGATCGTCGCCCACGGCCAGCCCGGCAATCCCGCCCCCCAGCAGCAGGCGGTCGAGGCGTTGGCCGCCGAGGTCGCCCTCTACCTGCCCGAGGCGCGGGTTGATGGCGCGACGCTCGCGATGCCGGGGGCGCTCGACCGGGCGGCGGGCGCGCAGCTCGTCTATCCGATGTTCATGGCCGAGGGCTGGTTCACCCGCAGCGAACTTCCGCGCCGGCTGCAACTGGCAGGCGCGGCGAATGCGGAGATCCTTCCGCCCTTCGGCAGCGATCCCGGCCTCCCCGCCCTCTGCCGCCTGCTGCTTTCCCGCGCCGCAAAGGCACAGGGCTGGCCGCTCGAGAAAACCCATCTGCTCCTCGCCGCGCATGGATCGGGCCGTTCCCGCGCACCGTCCGAGGCGGCGCGCAGGATGGCCCGCGACCTCCACCCCCTGACCGCGACCTGCGGCTTCATCGAGGAAGCCCCCTTCCTCGCCGATGCCGCGCGCGACCTGCCGTCACGCTCGATCTGCCTGCCCCTCTTCGCGACCCGCGCCGAACACGTGACCGACGACCTGCCCCGCGCCCTGTCCAAGGGCGGGTTCCGGGGCATCCTCCTCCCCCCCGTCGGGCTGGCCGCCGAAGTCCCCGCGATGATCGCCGAAACGATAAGGGCCGCGCTCATCGCACGGCCCTGATTTCACTGTTTCCCAAATACCCATTGCGACCGCGCCACCAGAAGCGGCGCGGCAGCCGGGATCACATGGCGGCCAATTGCCCCAGCGCCACGCGGATGCGGGCGATGTCATCCTCGATCGCGGCCAGTTTCACGCGCGTCTCCTCGATCACCTCGGCTTCGGCATTCTCGACGAATTTGGGATTGGCAAGCCGACCGCGCAGGCCCGAGGCGTCCTTCTCGGCCTTGCCCGCCGCCTTTTCCAGCCGCGCGGTCTCGGCGCCCACGTCGATCATCGCGCCGACCGGCAGGGCAAAGCTCGCCCCCAGCGCCGCGACCGAGATCATGCCGGGCCCCATGCTGCCCTCGACGGGGGCATTCACGCGGGCAAGCCGCTCGATCAGCGGACCGTTCGCGGCCAGCGCCTCGCGCGCCGCCTCGTCGGCCTCGGTCACGATCAGGTCGGGGCGCGCGCCGGCGGGAACGCCGATCTGGGCCCGGGCCGAGCGGATGTTCTCGATCACCGAAATCACCCAGTTCATCTGGCGGTCCGCCTCGGCGTCGATCAGCTCCGCACCGAATTCCGGCCAGTCGCCATGGACCAGCATCTTCGCGCGGTCGCCGGTCAGGGCCCAAAGCTCCTCGGTGACGAAGGGCATGATCGGGTGCAGCATGATATAGCACTGATCCAGCACCCAGCCCATCGTGGCCAGCGTCTCGTCCCGATATTCGCCGTCGAACAGCGGTTTCGAGAATTCGACATACCAGTCGCAGACCTTGCCCCAGACAAAGGCGTAAAGCCCGGTCGCGGCATCGTTGAAGCGATAGGAGGCCAGCGCCTCGTCGGTCGCCATGCGGATGCGGGCGACCTCGCCGATGATCCAGCGGTTCACGACATGGCTGGGCGCGGGACGGGCGACGCCGCCGCGAACGCCGTTCATCTCGGCAAAGCGGGTGGCGTTCCAGATCTTGGTGACGAAGTTCCGGTTCGCCTCGACATGCTTCGGCCCCAGCTTCGGATCGCGGCCCATCGCGGCCATGCTGGTCAGGGTGAAGCGCAGCGCATCCGCGCCATATTCGTCGATCAGCGTCAGCGGGTCGATGACGTTGCCTTTCGACTTCGACATCTTCGCGCCTTTTTCATCGCGGACGAGGCCGTGGACATATACGGTGCGGAACGGCACCTCACCCACGACGGCAAGCTGCATCATCATCATCCGGGCGACCCAGAAGAAGATGATGTCAAAGCCGGTGATCAGGGTCGAGGTCGGGAAATACTTGCGCAGCTCCGGCGTGTCCTCGGGCCAGCCCAGAGTCCCGATCGGCCAGAGGCCGGACGAGAACCAGGTGTCCAACACGTCGGGATCACGCCAGACCGGATAGACCAGCTTGGTCGGGTCTTGCGTCAGGTTGTAATCGGCCAGACCCTGCGCGAAGGCGTCGATGGCCGCCTCGCGATCCGCGACCTCGATCACGCGGGCGATTTCCAGGGGCTGCGGCAGGTTTGCATTGCTGTCGCGGAACTGCTCGGCCGCTTCGGCGAAATTCGCGGCGGCGTGGTGGATCTCGTCGCGATGGACAAGGCCTTCCTCCAGCAGGGCGAAGATCTCGACATCGTCCAGCGCGCCGTCATGGTCGTCATCGACGCTACCCTCGAGCTTCAGGTCAAGGCCGTACCAGACCGGGATCTGGTGGCCCCACCACAGCTGGCGGCTGATGGTCCAGGGCTCGATGTTTTCCAGCCAGTGGAAATAGACCTTTTCATGCTGCTCGGGCAGGATCTTCGTCGCGCCGCTGCGCACGGCATCCAGCGCGGGACCGACGATCCTTGCCGTATCGACGAACCACTGGTCGGTCAGCATCGGCTCGATCACGACGCCCGAACGGTCGCCGAAGGGCTGCATGATCGGCTTCGCTTCAACCAGCGGGCGGCGCTCCAGATGCTCGGCACCGGTCTCCTTGTCGATTTCCTTGTGGAGATAGGTGACGGCCAGACCTTCGGCATTGATCTGCTCGATGACCAGCTTGCGGGCAGCGTAGCGGTCAAGGCCGCGCAGATCCTCGGGGACGAGGTTCACGTTCGAGACGTCGCCCACATCCTCGCCACCCGCGGCGCGGGTCGCGATCTCGGCGCTTTCGGCATAGCTGAGGCCGTCCTGACGCATCGCGCCCTTGCCATCCATCAGCGCGTAAAGCGGGATATTGTTGCGGGTCGCGACGCCATAGTCGTTGAAATCATGCGCGCCGGTGATCTTGACCGCGCCCGAGCCGAAATCCGGGTCCGGGTATTCGTCGGTGATGATCGGGATCAGGCGGCGATGCTCTTTCGGTCCGACCGGGATCTCGACCAGCTTGCCCACGATCGGGGCATAGCGGGCATCGCCGGGATGGACGGCGACCGCGCCGTCGCCCAGCATCGTCTCGGGGCGGGTGGTGGCGATGCTGATATAGTCGCGGGTCTCGCGCAGGATGACGTTCCCGTCCTCGTCGCGCTCGACATATTCATAGGTCGCACCCCCGGCCAGCGGGTATTTGAAATGCCACATATGGCCGGGAACCTCGCGGTTCTCGACCTCGAGGTCGGAAATCGCGGTCTCGAAATGGGGATCCCAGTTCACCAGCCGCTTGCCGCGATAGATCAGGCCCTTGTTATACATGTCCACGAAGACCTTGATGACGGCATCGTGGAAATTCCCCTCCTCGCCCGCAGGCGCGCCGGGGGCACCCGACATGGTGAAGGCATTCCTCGACCAGTCGCAGGAGGCGCCGAGGCGCTTCAACTGCTCGATGATCGTGTCGCCGGATTCCTGCTTCCAGTCCCAGACCTTCTTCAGGAAGGCCTCGCGCCCGATCTCGCGGCGGTTCGGCTCCTGCCGTTCTGCCATGCGGCGCTCGACCACCATCTGGGTCGCGATGCCGGCATGGTCCTGTCCGGGCTGCCAGAGCGTGTCGAAACCGCGCAGCCGGTGCCAGCGGACAAGGATGTCCTGCAGGGTGTTGTTCAGCGCGTGACCGATATGCAGGCTGCCGGTGACGTTCGGCGGCGGAATCACGACCGAGAAGCTCTCGGCCCCCGGTTTCGCGTTGGCACCTGCGGCGAAAGCATTGGTCGCCGCCCATTCACCCGCGATCCGCGCCTCGGCGGTGGTCGCGTCGAAGTTCTTTTCCATGGCCATCTGGTCACCCCTTTGATCGCAAAGGGGATAGCGAAACGCAGACAAAAGGCCAAGAGGCGCTAGGGCAGGAACCGCGCCGGAGCGAGGTCGGAAAAGGGAAAATACTTCAGCCAGGGCAGCGCCTCGGTCCGGGCGCGGTGAAAGGAGGTCCGTTCCACCAGCCGCTCGAAATAGGCGGAAAGGGCGGGATAGGCGTCAAAGGGCCGCAGGATCCCGGCATAGAAGAGCGACGGAGACGCCGCGCATTCCGCCAACCCGTAACCCCCCGCCGCCCAGTCCCGGCCGGTCAGGTGCCGGTCGAGCGCGGCATAGGCCAGATCGAGCTTGCCATGCACGAATGCCGTCATCGCGCCTTCCGCCCCGGATCCCATGAACAGGCGCGCATCGACGACCTGCTGCACCATCTGCATGATCTGGAAGTCGAAGAACCGGTCCCATTGCCGGGCGGCCAGCGCCTCGTCCGGGTCGGGGGGCAGCAAATGCTGCGGGCCGGGATAGTGACGGTCGAGATATTCGATCATCACCGAGGATTGCGACAGCGTGACGCCCCGCGCCTCGTCCCGCAGGCCCGGCATCCGGCCCATCGGCTCGATCGAGGCCATCAGGGCGCGATCCGCCTCATCGCCAAGGTCGATCATCCTGAAGGTGAAGGGCGCGCCGGTCTCGTAAAGCGCGATCAGCACCTTTTGCGTATAGGAGGACAGCGGATGGCCATAAAGCGTCAGCATCACGCGGCCTCCGCGAAATGCGCAAGCTGCGCGGCATGGGCGCGCCGGAATGCCGGGCGGGCGGTCATGCGTTCCAGATATGCCGCCAGCACCGGATAGGGCTGAAGCTCGCCGATGCTGTCCACGATCCGCAGCACCTCGGCCAGCATGATGTCGGCGATGGTGAAGCGGTCGCAGGCGATGAACTCGCGCCCCTCCAGCACGGGGACCAGCTGGCGCAGGCGCTCATGCAGGCGGGGCAGGACCAGCGCGGCGGCGGCCTCGTTACCGTCAAAGACGCGGGCGACGACCAGCGCCATCACCACCGGCTCAAGGCTGTTGAGGCTGGCGATCAGCCATTGCTGCGTCTCGGCCCGGCCAGCGCGGCCCTGCGGCATCAGGGCTTCGCGTCCCTCGGCCAGATAAAGCAGGATCGCGCCGCTCTCGAACAGGGACAACTCGCCGTCCTGAAGCATCGGGATCTGACCGAAGGGCTGGCGCGCATAGTGCCGGGGCGTCTTTTCGCGCACGCTCGTCGTCTCGATCTCATAGGGCAGGCCGGCTTCCTCGCAGGCCCAGCGGACCCTCAGATCCCGAACATAGCCCCGGGCCATCTCGGGCACCCAGTCATAGGTCGTGATAACCAGTGTCATCATTCACTCCTTTCGGGCGAACTCCGCGTCGATCTCGATCGGGATCGGCGTGGTGAAGAATGCGTTCAAACCGTAGGCCTGCGGGTCGATCTCAGTCTCGGCGCGCAGGCCGATCAGGTCACGGATCACCGGGTTGCCGTTCTCGTCCCCGGTATAGCCCCTGCCCGCGCCCACCAGTTCGGCGCGGAAGGTTGCGGGATGGGTCTTGCCCATGATGGTCAGCGGACCCGAAACCGTGCCGCTGGTATTGCTTTCCGCCACGAAGCTTTCTGCGGTGAAGCTGGCGGTCGGATACGCCGTCCCGTTCAGATAGTCCGGGCCGAGCAGGACTTCGCGAAAGCCCTCGACCGGGTTCGAGATCGACGCGATCTCGACCTCGACCGACAGCTTGCTGGCGGCGGGATCGTCGGGATTCCATTCCAGCGCCCCGGTGACCTTGTCGAAGCGGAACACGCTGTAGGAGAAGTCCAGATGCCCGACCCGCGCGATGACCGCGCTGTGATAGGGGTCGAGGTTATAGCTGCCCGCCGCAGCGGCGTGGTAGTCCTTTTGCCCGCGCGGAATCTGCGCGGGATCCTGCGCCAGCGCGGGCATGGCCGCGCCAAGGGCAAGGGAAAGGCAGAGGGCGCGCAGCATCAGCTTTCCTCCTTCGGCCCGACGACCGAGAAATGCGCACCCTGAGCATCGCGCGCAAAAGCGATGAAGGCAGAGCCGGGCACCTCGACCGGGCCATGCAGGATCTCGCCCCCGGCGGCGCGGATACGCTCGATCGCGGCATCGACGCCGTTGACCCCGAAATAGGGCAGCCAGCACGGCACCGGAGAGCCGCCGAGACCCATCATCCCGCCGATATCCGCCCCGTGCCATGCGAAAAGCTGGTAGGTGCCCATCTCGTCCATGCTAACGGCCGAGGATTTGGTCCAGCCGAAAAGCTCGGCATAGAAATCCAGCGCGGCAGCGGGATCGGTCGACATCAGCTCGATCCAGTTGCCATGCGATTCCTTCTGCTGGTTCCACGCACCGGATTCGACCGGAGGCTGGGGATCCATCGGCTTCGGCTCCAGCACGCCGAAGGTCGCGCCCTGCGGGTCGGTCAGGATGGCGAAGCGTCCGGTGCCCGGAATATCCGCCGGCTCGCGAAAGACCTTGCCGCCCAGCACCGTGACCTTGTGGGCCGCCGCATCCGCATCGTCCACGTCGAAATAGACCATCCAGAACGGCGGGACTTCGGCGCAATCGGGCGGCATTTCCATCAGCCCGGCGATCATGTCGCCGCCGTGGCTGGCCAGATGATAGGTGAAATCCGCCATTCCGGCATCCGCGACCTGCCAGCCGAACACCTTCTGGTAAAAGGTGTCGGCATCGGAAAGGGTGCCTCGGGCCGTCGAAAGCTCGAACCAGCAGGGTTTGCCGTGATACATGGCCCGCCCTCAGCTCACATCGACGACGGGCTCGAACCCGCCCCACATCATCCGCATCCCGTCAAAGGGCATCTCGCCCATCTTCTGCATGTCGGGGTCGGACATCATCTTTTCAAAAGCCGCATCGGCGGTGGCGCGGTCGGGCCATTCGACCCATGAGAACACGACCGTCTCGCCATCCGTGGCCTTGGTCGACATGTAGAAATCCGTGACCTTGCCATGCGGGACATCGACGCCCCAGTTCTCGACCATGCGCGTCGCGCCGAACTTCTTGAAGTAGGGCCAGGCGGAAAGGGCTTGGTCGACATATTTCTGCTTGTTCGCGGTGGGTACCGCCAGAAGAAATCCCGAAGTGTAGCTCATCTGTCGTCCTCCTCTGCCGACGAAGAAATCGCCGGTGAGTCGAAGGCTGGCACTTGCAGTAGTAAAAAGCAACTGTTAATATGAAAACATGAGTAACATCGGCCAATCTCCGCGTTTGCGCTATGACGAAGGGTGCCTTGGCGCCCATGCCCTGAATTTCATCGGCGACCGCTGGGCGCTTCTGGTCGTGCGCGAGCTGATGTTCGCCCCGAAGCGTTTCCAGATGATCCGCGCCGGCATGCCCGGCATCACCGCCAGCGTGCTGACGCAAAGGCTGGCGCAGCTTGGCCAGGCGGGCATCGTCGAACATGACGCAGTGCTGGGGATCTATGCCCTGACCGGGGCGGGCCGCGCCCTGCATCCGGTCCTGACCGAGCTTTGCCGCTGGGCGCTGATGATGCCGGGGCACGATCCGTCGAAATTCATCAGCATCTCGGCGCTGATGATCTCGATCTCGGCCACTGTCGACCCGGCAGCGGCGCGCGGCTGGGCGGGGCGCGCGGGGTTCCTGTCAGGGGCCGAGGGGTTCGAGGTCACGATCACCGCCGGCGGCCTGCCGCAGGTGCGGGCGGCGCGCGAGCCTCGGGGCGATTTCGTGCTGGAGGGCAGCGGCAACAATCTTGCCGCCGCGGTCTATGGGCCGCCGCCGAACGCGCTGGCGGCAAAGGGCCTCATCGCGCTGCACGGCGATCCGGTCGCCGCGCAGCAATTCACCGGCTTCTTCAGCCTCAGCCCTCAGAGCAGCCCCAGCACCGACTCGCCCGACGAGATCGAGCAGGTTCCGGCCGCTTCCTCGAGCTGGAGTTCGGCGACGGTGCCGTCCTCGACCAGCATCGCATAGCGCTTGGAGCGGCCGTTGATCCAGCCAGCCCCTTCGATGTTCAGGCCGAGCGCGCGGGTATAGCTGCCATCGGCATCGGCCAGAACCTCGATCCCGGCCTTGTCCGCGCCGGTCTCGCGCGACCATGCGCCGGCGACGAAGGGGTCGTTGACGGTGATGCAGACGATGCGCGAGACGCCTTTCTCGCGCAGCTTGTCGGCATTCTTCACGAAGCTCGGCATGTGGCTGTTGGTGCAGGTCGGCGTGAAGGCGCCCGGCACGGCAAAGATCACCACGCGACCTTGCGACAGTTCAGCGGCATCGACCTCGGCCGGGCCGTTTTCGCCAAGTTTCACCAGCTTGCCCGCAGGCAGCTTGTCGCCTTTTGAAATGGTCATGCATGTTCTCCATGAATTGCATCAATGTGGGGCGGACTATAGGCTCTGCGCCTCGGGCGAACCAGTAAGGGCAAAGAATGAACATCGTGATCCTTGGCGCGGGGCAGGCAGCGGCCTCGATGGCGGCAAAGCTCAGATCTCTGGGCCATCAGGGCGGGATCACCCTGATCGGGGACGAACCTGCCCCTCCCTATCAGCGCCCGCCTCTGTCCAAGGCCTATCTGCTGGGAGAGATGGGGCTGGATCGCCTGACGCTGCGCGCCCCCGAATGGTGGCGGGAGCAGGGCATCACCCTGCATCTGGGCCAGCCCGCCACGGCGATCGACCGCGCCCGGCGCGTCGTCGTGACCACGGGCGGCGAATATCCCTATGACACGCTGGCGCTGACGCTGGGGGCAAGCCCCCGCCGCCTGCCCGCCGCGATGGGCGGCGATCTGCCGGGCGTCCATGTCGTGCGCAATCTTGCGGACATCGCCACGCTCAGGCCGGAACTGGCCGCGGGCCGCCGGCTGGTGGTCATCGGCGGCGGCTATATCGGCCTCGAGGCCGCGGCCGTCGCCCGCAAGCTCGGGCTGGAGGTCACGCTGATCGAGGCCGCGCCCCGGATCCTCGCCCGCGTCGCCTCGGCCGAGACGGCGGACATGATCCGCGACTTGCACCACGCCCATGGCGTCACGATCATCGAAGGCGCCTCTATCGAACGTATCACCGGCGATGCCGCCGCCGACGGGGTGGCGCTGGCCGATGGCCGGAGCCTGCCCGCCGATCTGGTAATCTGCGGCATCGGCATCCTTCCCGAAACCGCGCTGGCCGAGGCGGCGGGGCTGGTTATCGACAACGGCATCGCGGTCGATGCGCAGGGCCGGACCTCGAACCCGGCGATCTGGGCGGCGGGCGATTGCGCGAGCTTCCCTGCCCCCTCCGGCCGGCTCAGGCTGGAAAGCGTCGGCAATGCCATCGACATGGCCGAAACCGTCGCCGCGAATATCCTTGGCGCGGGCCGGGATTATGTCGCGAAGCCGTGGTTCTGGTCGGATCAGTTCGACGCCAAGCTGCAGATCGCCGGCCTGAACACCGGCTTTGACCGGGTGGTGACGCGACCGGGCGCGGGGCCGCATTCCGGCTCGGTCTGGTATTTCCGCGACGGGCGGCTGATCGCCGTCGACGCGCTGAACGATGCCCGCGCCTATATGATCGGCAAGCGGCTGATCGAGGCGGGCAAATCGCCCGCGCCCGAGGCCGTCGCCGCGGCCACCGACCTGAAGGCGCTGATGTGATGCGGATCATCGGCGGCAATCTGCGCGGACTGAAGCTGGCGGATGTGGGTGCGGGCGATGCGGCGGCACATCTGCGCCCCACGACCGACCGCGTGCGCGAGTCGATCTTCAACCTTCTGGTGAACGGCACTCATGGCAACCCGATCCCCGGCGCAAGGGTGCTCGACCTCTTCGCGGGCACCGGCGCCCTCGGCCTCGAGGCGCTGTCGCGCGGCGCGGCGCGGGTCGCCTTTGTCGATGACGGGGTCGCCGCGCGGGCGCTGCTCCGCCAGAACATCGACAAGGCCCGCGCGATGGGTGTCACCGATGTCTGGCGCCGCGACGCGACCCGGCTGGGCGAAAATCGCGGCCCGGCCTTTGACCTCGTGTTCCTTGATCCGCCCTATGGCAAGGGGTTGGGGGAGCAGGCCTTGTCCTCGGCCCTTGCCGGGGGCTGGATCGCGCCCGGCGCCATGATCGTCTGGGAGGAAGCCGCCCCGCCCCCCGCCGTCGAGGGGCTTGAGCGGATCGACCAGCGCAAATATGGCGACACCACGGTCACGCTGCTGCGGCCCAGCCAGCCCTAAGTCGCGCGATCCATCTTGGTCGAGAGGTGGATCAGGCTTTCGCTGGACCTCACCCCGGTCAGACTGCCGATCTGATCAAGCACATCGTCAAGCTGGCTGGTCGATATCGCGGCCAGTTGCAGCAAAAGATCGACCCTGCCGCTGGTGGTGTGGATACGCTCGACCTCGGGCAGGCTGCGCAGGCGGGTCAGGATCGTGGCTTGCGCCCGCGGCTCGATCGTCAGAAGGCAGGTCGCGCGGATCCTGTTCTCGCGCGCGGCATCGCCCAGGCGCAGGGTGTAACCCGCAATGGCGCCCGAGGTTTCCAGCCGGTCCAGCCGCGCCTGCACGGTCGAACGCGCGACTTTCAGCCGCCGCGCCAGCACCGCCACGGATTGCCGCGCATCCTGCGCCAGATGGGCAAGGATGCCCCGATCGAGTTCGTCCACAACCACTCCTGTCATAATGACGTCATTCTCGTCAATTTAACCATAATTCTGCACATTTCCACAGTTTTCATTGCCGCAATCGGAGGCGGAGAGGCGCAGACTTGGCTTATCACCCAGCGCCTGCCGGAAGGAGATGCCGATGGGACTGACCGAGGGCCGCGGCCCCAAGATCGTCTGGAAGAACCCCGCCGAGATCATCCGAAGCCTCGCGCCGGAAAACCCGGTAATGGTGTTCGATCCGGGTGTCCTGCGCGCCACTGCCCGGCGTTTCCTGCGCGGCTTTCCCGGCCTTGTCACCTATGCGGTGAAATCGAACCCGGACGAGGCGCTCATCCGCACCCTCCTTGCCGCGGGCTTCCGGGGCTTCGACGTCGCCTCCCCCTACGAGATCGACCTGATCGCGCGACTGGCCCCAAACGCGGCGCGGCACTATCACAACCCCGTCCGCTCGCAGGCCGAGATCGCCCATGCGGTCGAGGCTGGCATCAAGGCATGGTCGGTCGACAGCCGGACCGAGCTGGAAAAGCTGTTCGCCCGCGTCCCGGTCGCGGATTGCGAGATTTCGGCGCGCTTCAAGCTGCCGGTTCACGGCGCGGCCTATGACTTCGGCTCGAAATTCGGCGCCTCGCCCGAATTGGCGGCGGAGTTGCTGCGGCTGGTGGCGGATCGCGGCTATATCCCCTCGCTGACCTTCCATCCCGGCACGCAATGCACCGATCCGCAAGCGTGGAAGAGCTATATCTCCACCGCCGCCGAGATCGCCCGCGTGGCGGGGGTCAGGGTGCGGCGGCTGAATGTGGGCGGAGGCTTCCCCTCGCACCGGGTCGGCGCGATCGAACCCGATCTTGCCGGGATCTTCGCCCTGATCGACCGGGCGACCGGCGCGGCCTTCGGCGCGGATCGCCCGGAACTGGTCTGCGAGCCGGGGCGCGGGATCTGCGCCGATGCCTTCTCGCTCATCACCCGCATCAAGGCGGTGCGGGACGGCGGCCATGTCTTTCTGAACGACGGCGTCTATGGCGCGATGACCGAGCTTCCGCTGATCGGCAACCTTGATCGCCTCGAAGTGCTGACACCCGACGGCCTCCCGCGCGAGGGCGAGGTGCTGCCGCGCGCCGTCTTTGGTCCGACCTGCGACTCGGTCGACCGGCTTCCGGGCGAAATCGCCCTGCCGGGAAATATCGAGGAAGGCGATTTCGTGGTCTTTCACGGGGCAGGTGCATATTCGACAGTCACCAATACCCGTTTCAACGGCTTCGGTCAGATGGCGCAGCTGACTGTCAGGTCACTTTCATGATCCGGCAATTCAAGCGTCGCGTTTCGCTGTTAGGCATGAGGTATGGAACCCGCGAACGCATCAATCTGCCAGGTGGTGCTGATGGATGGCACCTTCGCCTCGCTGACCGAGGGGCAAGGATCCTCGATCGCCCGGATCCACGCCATGCTTTCGGGCGGATTCGGGGCGACCCCTGCCCCGGTCCAGATCCACTATGCGCCGGGCCAGCAATGGGCGGCATGGCGGACCCTGCCCCAACTTGTCTCGGGCCACTCGCTCGACCACAATATCCGCGACGCCTATCGCTGGCTGGCGCGGCACTGGCGGCCGGGGAACCCGCTTTATCTCTTCGGCTATTCGCGGGGCGGGATCGGGGTCTCGGCGCTGGCCGACATGATCGACCGGATCGGGCTTTTGCGCCCCGAACATGCGAGCGAGCGGAACCTCGGGGCGGCATGGGAGAGCTGGCGCAACCGGAACGGCGCGCCGCCCGCCCCGGACCTCTGCCATGAATGCGTGCCGATCCGCATGGTCGGGCTGCTGGACACGGTCATGTCACTGGGGGTGCGGATGCCCTTTCTCTGGACCGTGTCCGAGCCCGATTTCGACTATGCCAAGGGACGGCTCGCGCCCAATGTCGAACGCGGCGCCCATGCGCTTGCACTGGATGAAACGCGCGATGCCTTTGCCCCGGTCCTGTGGACGGGCGCGCGGGGTGGCGAGGTCGAACAGATGTGGTTCCGCGGCTGCCATGCCGATATCGGCGGTCAGCTGGGAGGCTGCGAATATGCCCGCCCGCTGGCCAACCTGCCGCTGGTCTGGCTGATGTCCTGCGCCGAGGAGGCAGGCCTGCCGCTGCCCGAAGGCTGGCGCCGGCACCATCCCTGTGATCACGCCGCGCCTCAGCTTGGATCGTGGCACAGCTGGGGCAAGGCCTTCCTGATGCGCAGGCCCCGCCATGCCGGGCGCGATCTCTCCGAGCACATGCACCCATCCGTTCCCCGGCCCTATGACGGACCCGCGCGCCTGACCGGCGGTTTGGCGGCGGCAGCGGCGCCGCGCCGGATGCGCCTGCGGCTACCGCGCGGCGGGACCGAGGACAATTCCGCCCCGGCCTGAGCGGGTTCAGGCGACGTGCGGCAACGCATCCTTCGGGGTCACGCCAAGCGCGGCGCAGACCTTCAGCACCAGTTCGGGCTTGTTCAGCGTATAGAAATGCAGCTTGTCCACGCCGCCCTCGACCAGTTGCTCGCATAGGCGGACGCAGACTTCGAGGGCAAGGCGCGCCTCGCCCTCCTTCCCGGCCTGGGCAAAGGCTTCCTCGGCCCATTGCGGGACCGTGGTGCCGCAGCGCTCGGCAAAGCGGCGCGCGCCGGCCCAGCTCTGGATCGGCAGGATGCCGGGAATGATCGCCGCGGTCACGCCGGCTTCCTCGCATTGGTCGCGGAAGCGGAAGAAGGTCTCGGCATCAAAGAAGAACTGCGTGATCGCGCTGGTCGCGCCCGCATCCGACTTGCGTTTCAGCCAGGCCACGTCGGCGGCGGTGTCAGGGCTGTCGGGATGCGGCTCGGGATAGGCGCCGCAGCGGATCGTCATATCCCCGCGCGCGGCGATCGCCTCGATCAGCTCGACCGAGTTCGCGAAACCGTCCGGGTGAGCGGTGAAGGAGGCCTGCCCCTGCGGCGCGTCGCCGCGCAGGGCCACGATCTCGTTCACGCCGGCGGCGGCGTAATCGGCGACGATCTGCATCGTCTCCTCGCGCGTGGCGTCAACACAGGTCAGGTGCGCGGCGACGTTCAGCCCGTAATGGCTGGCCAGCGCCGTCACCGCCTCATGCGTCAATTGCCGCGTGGTGCCGCCCGCGCCGTAAGTCACCGACACGAATTCCGGCGCCAGCGGCGCCAGCGCGCGCGCCGTATCCCACAGCCGGAACGACTGGTCGAGGTTCCGGGGCGGGAAGAATTCGAAGCTGACGGCGGGCGTGATCATGGCGGTATCCTTTTCTGCCAAGGCTTGTGGCACGGCGCAGGACGTGAGACAAATTCATAATCCTCAAGATCGTGATGAGTTTCCTTCAAGATGCATCTGGAGCTTCGCCACCTGCGCAGCCTGCGCGCCATCCACGAACAGGGCGGGCTCGCCCGCGCGGCCGAGGTGCTGAACCTGACGCAATCCGCGCTTTCCCACCAGATCAAGGCGCTGGAGGAACAGGCCGGGGTCGAGCTTTTCCTGCGCAAGACCAAGCCCCTGCGCCTTTCGGCCGCCGGAATGCGGCTGCTGCGGACGGCCGAGCAGGTCTTGCCGATGATCGACGCCGCCGAGGCCGAGTTCCGCGCGGTCGAGCTTGGCCGCGCCGGGCGCCTCCATGTCGCGATGGAATGTCACCATTGCTTCGACTGGCTCTTGCCGGTGCTGGACCAGTTCCGCCGCGCCTGGCCCGAGGTCGATCTGGACATCCGCTCCAGCCTCGCGTTGAAGGCGCTGCCGGCGCTGGTCCGGGGGCAGGTGGACCTCGTGATCTCCTCGGACCCCGAGGAGATGGCGGGCGTGACCTTCCAGCCGCTGTTCGACTATGCCCCGACCATGGTTCTGCCCGCGAACCATCCGCTGGTCGCCAAGGGCTATGCCGAGCCTGCGGACCTCGCCGGCGAGACGCTGATCACCTATCCGATGGATCGCGCCCGGCTGGACGTCTATTCGCAATTCCTCGACCCCGCCGGGATCGAGCCAGCCCATCACCGGCAGGTCGAGCAGACCGCCGTGGCCTTGATGCTGATTGCTTCGGGGCGTGGGGTTGCGGTGATGCCCGACTGGGTGCTGCGGGCCGAGGCGGGGAACCCGGAACTGGCGCTGCTGCCGCTGGGACCGCAGGGAATGCTGCGCCGCCTTTATGCCGCCGTGCGCGAGGACGACCTCTCGCAGCCCTATATGGCGCATGTGCTGCGGCTGGCGCGGACCGAGCCGGTGCGGATGATGCGCGGCCTGTCACAGGGTCGGGGGTAGCGGGGTGCCGGGACCGCGCAGGGATTTGACATTGCGGGACAATCACCTGATGAATCGCACATGGCCGTCGCGGCAGGGACTGTGATGAACGATCTTTCCAACGACCAGCGCCTGACCATCGAGATCGCGGGCGACAGCCTGCGGCTGGGCGGCGCGTTCACGGTCTGGACCCTGCCCCGGGTCGAGCATGAAGCCACCTTGTCGATCCGCCGGATCGAGCTTTCGGGCCTGACCCGGCTTGATACCGCTGGGGCAAACTACCTCGCCGACCGCATTCGGGACGGTGTCGAGATTGCCGGGCTGAGCGAGACCCAGCAGAAGCTTGTCGAAACTGTGACCAATGCCCGACCCAAGCCCGATGCCGAGCCGCCCGTCCCCTCGGGCTGGCGCGCCTTGCTGGAGGCTTTGGGCCGCACCGTGGTCAGCGGCCTCGTCTATATGCGCGAGATCGCCGAATATCTTGGCCGCTTCCTCGTCGCGCTGGCGCGGGCGATCCGGCACCCGTCCGAGTTCCGGCTGACCTCGCTGGTCCATCACTGCCAGGAAACCGGGCTGCGCGCGGTGCCCATCGTCGCGCTGATGTCCTTCCTGATCGGGATCGTGCTGGCCTTTCAGGGCGCGCTGCAATTGCGCGAGTTCGGGGCCGAGATCTTCGTGGTGGAACTGATCTCCATCTCGATCCTGCGCGAACTGGGCATTCTTCTGACCGCGATCATCGTTGCGGGCCGCACCGCCTCGGCGCTGACCGCCTCGATCGGGTCGATGAAGATGCGCGAGGAGATCGACGCCATGCGCACGCTGGGCCTTGATCCCGACATGGTCCTGATCCTGCCGCGCGTGCTGGCGCTGATCATCACGCTGCCGATCCTCGGCCTCATTGCCAATATCGCGGGGCTGGTCGGCGGCGCGGCGATGTCCTGGATCGAGCTGGGCATCTCGCCCTCGATGTTCCGCTATCGTCTGGTTTCGGAAACCGGGGTCGACAATGTCATCGCCGGGATCAGCAAGGCCCCGGTCTTTGCGCTGGTCATCGGCATCATCGGCTGCCACGCCGGAATGAAGGTCGGCAAGGACGCCGAATCCCTTGGCGCCCAGACATCGAAGGCGGTGGTGAACGCGATCTTCGCGGTGATCGTGATGGACGCGCTGTTTTCGATCTTTTTCGCCGAGATCGGCATATGACCGAGAATGTCATCGAGGTCCGGGGCCTCAGAACCCGTTTCGGCCGGAACGTGGTCCATGACGGGCTGGACCTCGACCTGCGCCGGGGCGAGATTCTGGGCGTGGTCGGCGGATCGGGAACCGGGAAATCGGTGCTGCTGCGCACCATCGTCGGGCTCGTCCATCCCGACAAGGGAAGCGTGCGCGTGCTGGGTCAGGATGTCGGGCAGCTTTCCGGCCCGGCGCGCGAGGCGCTTGAACGGCGCTGGGGCGTGATGTTCCAGGACGGCGCGCTGTTCTCGTCCCTGACCGTGCAGGAGAATGTCGAGGTGCCGCTGCGCGTCGTCCCCGATCTTGCCGACAGCGAGCGCGAGGCGCTGGCCCAGCTCAAGGTCTCGATGGCGGGCCTGCCGTGGAGCGCGAATGACAAATACCCCGCCGACCTCTCGGGCGGCATGAAAAAGCGCGCCGGGCTGGCCCGCGCCTTGGCGCTTGACCCCGAGATCGTGTTTCTGGACGAGCCCACCGCCGGGCTTGACCCGATCGGGGCCGATGCCTTCGACAAGCTGATCGTGGCGCTGCGGGACACGCTGAACCTCTCGGTGTTTCTGGTGACGCATGATCTGGATACGCTTCACGCCTGTTGCGACAGGATCGCGGTTCTGGCCGAGAAGAAGGTTCTGACCACCGGCACCATGGCCGAGATGCTCAAGGTCGATCATCCTTGGGTCCATGAATATTTCCACGGGCCCCGCGCCCGCGCCGCCGTTGCCGAGAAGGAGTGACAGGATGGAAACCAAGGCAAACTTCGTCCTGATCGGCGCCTTCACCCTTGCCGGCTTTGTCGGGCTGCTGGTGTTCCTGATGTGGTTCGCGCAGGTGCAGCTGAACCGCCAGTTCGCCTATTACGACATATATTTCCCCGAAGTGTCGGGGCTGGGCGTCTCGTCCCAGGTTGCGCTGGCCGGTCTGCCGGTCGGAAAGGTCGTGGACATGGGGCTTTCGGGCAATGTGAACGGCGCGGTGCGCGTCAGGATCGAGGTCGCAGAGGACGCGCCGATCCGCACCAATTCGCGCGCCTCGATCGAGATACAGGGTGTCACGGGCACCTCTAACGTCGCCATCACCTCCGGCACGCCGGATGCGCCCTTGCTGCGCGAGGTCAATCCCGACGAAATTCCCACCATCGAGGCCAACCGCTCGGCCCTGCAGACGCTGAGTGATCAGGGCCCCGAGATGATCTCGCGCCTGAACACCGTGGCCGAGCAGATGACCACCCTGCTGGGAGAGGAGAATCAGAACCGCGTCCGCAACATCCTTGAGAATGTCGAGCGGTCGAGCGCCAATATGGACAAGGCGCTGGCGGATGTGACCACGGCGACCGAGTCCATCGCATCGGCGGCGACCGACATCTCGTCCTTCGGCAAGCGGCTTGAGAGCCTTGGCGCGGCGGCCGAGACCACGCTTGGCAATGCCGATACCGCGCTTGGCCGGTTCAACGAAACGGCGGCCAAGGCCAATACGGCGCTGGAGGCGGGCAGCGCGACGCTGGACGAGGTGCGGGACTATGTCTCGACCGACCTGCGCGGCCTGACGCGCAAACTGGACGAGACCGCAACGACGCTTCAGGCCGACCTGAGCCGGCTGACCGAGCGGACGGGCCGCACGATGGACAATCTCGACGCCACGCTGGAGGTGGGCAGTCGCACCCTCGCCTCGGCCGAACGGGCCTTCGACGGCGCCGATCGCGTGATCAATTCCGAGATCGGGCCGGTCGCCACCGATTTTCGCGCGACGCTGGCGCAGTTGAACGAGGCCATCGGCCGCGTGACCGAGGACATCCCCGAAATCACCGCGCGCCTGCGTGACGCCGCCACCAGCGCAGACACCGCCTTTGCCAGCCTGCGCACCATGGTCGAGGGCGCGCGCGCGCCGGTGCAGGCCTTCACCCACGACGCGCTGCCGCAGCTCACGCGGATGACGGGCGAGATGCGCGGGTTGGTCCAGAACGTCAACCAGCTTGTCACCACGCTGCGCCGCAACCCGGCCCAGATCATCACCGGGCCGAAAACGCCCGAATTCCGCCGCTGAGAGGTGCCATGATACGCCTGACAACCCTGACCCTTCTGGCCGCAACCACGCTTCTGCCGGGCTGTGCCGCGATCTCGGCCCTGTCCGGCGGTCCCAACCGCGACGTGTTCGAGTTGCGCCCCCTCTCGGACGCGCCACGGCGCTGCGGTCAGGGGCGTCTGGCCGAACTGGTGATCGAGGAGCCGAAGAGCCGCGGCACCCTCAACACCGAGCGGATCATGATCCGGCCCTCGGCGCTGCAGACGCAATACCTGCCCGACGCGCAATGGGGCGATACCGTGCCGATCACGCTCCAGAACCTGCTGGTGCGCGGCTTCGGCAGCTATGACACCTTCACCCATGTCGGGCGCGCGCCGCTGGGCACGGCGGGCGACTATGCCCTGATCAGCGAGATCAACGACTTCAACGCCGAGGTCGCGGGCAAGGGCGCGATCGTCAAGCTTTCGGTGAATGCGCAACTGGTGCGCGAGATGGATGCGACCGTGGTGGCGCGGGGCCAGTTCAGCGCCTCGGCCCCCTCTGCATCGACGCGGACGAATGACCTGATTCCGGCCTTCGACGCCGCCGGCCAACAGCTTCTGGCGCAGATGACCGATTGGGGCCTGCGCGGCATCGGCGTGAACCCGGCCAATTGCCGCTAGAAACGACAGGCGGGAAGCCGGTGGCCCCCCGCCTGTTCGCGCCGGGGATCAGACCTCGGCCGCGGTGATCTCGTAGGTGAAGGATTTCGCGTCCAGCTCGTCTATCACACGCTCGCCGATGCTGGCCTGCGGATACATCAGGAAGGGCAGCTTGCCCGCGCGTCCCGACAGTTGCAGATCCTCGGCGGTGTTATAGGCGACCCAGTTGCCTTCCCAATTGCCGAAAAGCGCGGCGTTGACCTGATTGACCAGCGGATCCTTGGGATCCTTGATCCAGGTCTCGGTCTCGGCCCGCATCACCTTCAGCACATCCGCCGGGTCCATCGCCACCCAGCCATAGCCCGAGAGCCAGACCTCGGCCCGGCAATGCTGGGCGCCGGTGATCTTTTCGCTGTTCGCGCCAAGCTGCTTGTAGCCGAAGGCCGAGGGCGCGACCCGCACCCCGAACACGTCCCGCGCCGGCACGCCGGAGGCCCGCGCCAGACCGACGAAAAGCCCGTTCAGGTCGGCGCATTTCCCGCCAAGACCCGCCGTCGTCAGCGTCGCGACATTGTCACCGGGGCCGCAGCCGGGGGTGTCCATGTTGCGATAGCAGTTCGACACGATCCAGGCATAGATCGCCCGGACCTTGTCGACATCGGTTTGCGCGCCCGCGGTGATCTTGCCAGCGGTTTCGGCAACGATCCCGTCAAGCGGCTTGTAGCCCGATGGCTGCAGCGCGGCCTTCAGCACCGCCGGATCCTCGGTCGCGTCCGACGTCCGGTTCCAGTCGATGGTGCGGTTGCGCGTCTCGATCCGACTGACCAGTTCGATCCGGGGCGCGCCGCCGCCCTCGAAGGTCGCGTGCAGGTATTTCGCGCCGCTGGCCGGGTCGGTGACGATTTCGGCCGCAGTGGCGTTGCCGGACCAGCTGTCGTCCAGGCTGCGCTGGTAATCCGTCGAAAGCGACGGGACTGGCAGCCAGACCTGGGCCTGCCCCTCGCCCTGCGGCAATTCGATCAGGGTTCGCGTCTCGAACCGGCGCCAATCACTTGCGGCGGGGGCATAGGGCCGGTCGGCAGCAAAGGCCTGGCGCGCGATCCCGCCGAGCAGCGGAGCAGTGCCAGCGAAAAGCGCCAGTTTCAGGAGATTGCGACGAGAATGCGAGGTCATCGGGTTAACCTTTCAACTGCGGTTGCCTGAGAATGCGATGTTCCTGAATACAGCCTAACCCTGTTCCCCACACCTCACAACATCGCATCCCGGTCCCTGTTATTGGTCGAGGATGGCTTGAAGATCCCTTGCCGCCCGTCCGCCCAGCGCCTCGACATCGATGCTCCCGGCTTGCAGAAGCCGCTGGACCCTCCGGCGCGGCGCGGATTCTTCGACCTGTCGCGCGGCCGCCAGATACAGCGCCAGGAAACGCGGCCGCAGGATCAGCGCGTCATCGTCACCCAGCAGCGCCAGCACGCGCCCGAAATCTTCAGCGACGCCGGCTTCCACGATATCGTCATCGAGCCGTTCCGCCGTCCCGGGCGGGAATTTCAGGCGCTCCGGGTCGATCCTCTCGCCCGCCACGAAAGTCCTGAGCAGATAGGAGAGCGTTCCCGCCCGCTTCAACCGCGCCAGCGACTGATGGCCAGAATTGGGGACATTGATACGGAGGGCGGCGGGATAGTGCAGCCTCATCCACTCCTCCACCATGCGGGAATCGCGCCCCTGCCGCAGATCATGCACAAAGGTCGCCCCCCTTGGAGAAGCGATCGCCGTCGCGACCGGGATCTTGTGATCAATCGGACTGCGGCTATCGCGTGGCGAGGCCGCGAGAATCCGCGCCCCAACCGCGCCGCCATAATAGAGGGCGGCATTGCCGCCCGCGCTGGTCCCATAGGCCAGCACATCCCTGCCCCGCAGCACCGGCGCGACACGCTCGACGAAACGCTCCACCGGCAGAGAGGCGAAGTTCGTGTGGCGGGCCTTGCCCACGAAAAGATGGTTCCAGCCATTCCTTTCGCAGACCGCGGAACCCCAGCCCGGCGGCTCCTTCCCTTCGCCTTGCGGAGAAAAGCAGACGAGCACCCTGTCATCAGCCGGGTTGAAAGGATGAAAGACGATGCGGTGTCCTTCACACGCATCCAGTTCGATCGGGGTCATATCGGGTCGTTTCCTTCGGGCAGGCGCCGATGCCGGTTATGATCCCTGTGATCCCGCAGTAAAAGCGGTCCGGTTCAGTTTGTCTAAGGTTTGTGCGGCTGCGAGGCGGTCAGAACTTCCATGTCACCCCCATCAGCAGCGAGGAAATGTCCTCGTAATCCGCATCGGAATCATCCTCGAAGGAATAGACCCGGTAGCCAAGATAAGCCTGAAGGCTCAGATCATCGAAGCTCTGCACCGCCTGAAGGCCCCATGAGGTCGAATCCGACCCCGCGACCACGAAATCGGAGCCGTCGTAATAATCCACGGAAACCGCCGTCTTGCCCTGGCTGATCAGGTCGCCGGTCCAGCCAAGCTTCGCATAGGCGAATTTGGCGTCATCCCCGCGCTGATCACCGGCCGAAAGCGTCAGGTTCAACCCGGTGGGCAGGTGCAGCAGCGAGGCCGAGGCCATCAGCTTCTCGGTCGTCTCGTCGTCGTTGCGCCACAGATAGCCGATGCCCGCGTCGAGGTCGATCACCTCATTCTCGTAGCCGTAGCTGACGGCCACGTCGTAGTAATCGGCGTCGTCATCCTCGGCCAGAACCTCCTGCCCGTAGGAGGTCGAGAAGACCAGCCCCGAGAATTCCGGCGTGTCATAGCGGATGCGGAAACGCCGCGGCCCGTTGAAATCGTCGAATGCGTCGGCGATCGTGATGCCCGAAAGCGTATCGCCGTCGCGGAAGAAATAGGCCCCGGCGGTGTCGGGAATATAGGAATAGCCGACGATCCCTGTGCCCGAATTGTCGAATTCGGAGGTTCCGTCGGTGGCCATGCTGCCCTGACCCATCCAGAGCGTGCCGAAACGGCCCGAGAACACGCCTTCGAGCTTGCGGATGTCGGTCCGCTGCCAGTCTATCCAGTCCTCGTCATCGATCTGGCTGACATCGGCGGTGTTCTTGAAGCCCAGATTCGTCTCGAGGTTGAAGCGGAAGCTGCCCCATTCCTGCGGCACGTCGATCCAGAGGCCGACCTTGCTGGTGCTGTTGCTGTTGTCGACGACCTCGTCATAGGTCTTCCGCCCGTCATCGACCCGTTGATAGTTGAGCGTCAACTGCCCATAGAACGTGGCCGTCGCGCCGGAGGGATGGGTGAATACCAGATCCTCGGCCCCGGCCGCCTGGCCGAGCATAAGCACAAGCCCGGATGTGCAAAGAATGTCCCGCGTCTTCAATTGAGGTCTCCTTCCAGGGAATCCATGTGATTGGTTCATAGAAAGATGCTTGGGGGCGGAATGCTTCATGACGCGCCGACCGCCTCTGACAAAACATGCCACACCAAAGGGTTGCGGCAGAGTCGTTTCTTACATCCGGGCGCGCAATTATTTGACCCTCGTGCCGCGCGGCCACGCTCGCCCTCGGCTGCGCGGCGGGCTTGACTGCGCGTCCGCTCTCATCCCACAGGGGAACAGGGACGCATCCGGTGCCGGTCGCCTTGCGGGTCGCGAGGCTTGCCAGCGCCGGTCCGAGCCTCCCTGACAGGGCGGGGACAGAGAGCTTTGGTCAATATCAAGAGATTGCGGTATTTCTGTGCGGTCGTCCGCAGCCAGAGCGTTTCCGGCGCCGCGGCCGAGCTTGGCCTTGCCCAGCCCGCGCTGAGCAATCACATGCGCGATCTTGAGCAGGAGATCGGCGTTCGGCTGCTGGAGCGGCATTCGCGCGGCGTGCGCCCCACCCCCGCCGGGCAGTTGCTTTATGAACGCGCGGTCGAGCTTGATCTTTTCACCGACCGGATGCTGGCCGATGTCCGGGCCGCAAGCGGGCAGGATGCCGGCCCGCTCGTGGTCGGGCTGACGCCCAGCCTGATGCGGCTGGTGGGCGTGCAGGCGCTTGTCGCCGGTGCCGAGGGCGGCGGCCCGCCCCTGCGTCTGGTCGAGGCGCTGAGCGTCGCCCTGACCACCGCCGTCGCGCAGCGCGAGATCGACGTGGCCTTTGCCTATGAGGTCGAGGAGCGCCCCGGTCTGGTGCGCGAGCCGGTGATTCTTGACGAGCTTCTGTTCGTGACTGCCCCCGGCGGCCCTTCGGGGCCGATCAGCCTGCCCGAGGCCCTGTCGCATGAGCTGGTCTTTGCCGGCGACCACGGCATCGTCACGCTGGTCCGGCGCCTCGCGGAAAGGCTGGCTGTGACCCCGCGCATCGTGTCGAACGTCCAGTCGGTCGAGGCGATCCGGGCGCGGCTGGAGGATGGCGGGGCGAGCCTGCTTTCCTATGGCACTGCCGCCGACGGGGTCGAGCGCGGATTTCTCGCCGTGCGCCGCATCGAACGTCAGGCGCTGACGCGAACGCTGTATCTGCTGCGCCGCGCCGACCGCGATCCGGCCGGACAGGATCCCAGGGCCGCGCGGCTGCTGGCCGGGATCGTCCGCAGCATCCTGCGCAGCTCGGCCCCCTATTCGGTGCCGCTGGATGCGAAATATGCCGATGATGGATCCGCCGCCTCCTCCCCGCGGCTGCCATAGCAATTTTCATATACCAAGCTGCGATAATCCATCTTGGACTTGGACGAGCCCGATCCCCTAGCTTGGCTCTGCGGGGCGCGCGACATGCTGTCCCCGACGCGTCGGATGACCAGCGAGGCACCCGGCGACGCGATCTGACCATCGGGAGGTTCTAGGCCATGGGAGGCTATCGGGTGACCGTCGATACGGGCGGCACATTCTCGGATTTTGTCTATCTGGACGAGGCGACGGGCACGACCACCATCGCCAAGGTTCCTTCGACGCCTGACGACCCCTCTCGCGCCATCGCGACCGGTATCGACAAGCTGCTGGCGATGGATGTGCCCGCATCGGACATCCGCTATTTCTGCCACGGCACCACCGTGGGCACCAATGCGCTGCTGGAAGGCAAGGGCGCGCGCACCGGACTTCTCGTGACCGAGGGCTTTCGCGGCATCTACGAGGTGGGCGAGCAGGCCCGCCCGCACGGCCCCGCCATCTTCGACGTGATGTATGACCGGCCCGCGCCGCTGGTGCTGCCCTCGGAAACCGGCGAGGTCGCGGAACGGGTGCAGCATGACGGCTCGGTCCTGCTGCCGCTGGACGAGGCGGCGCTGCGCGACACCCTGCGCGAGTTGAAGGCGCGCGACATCGAATCCATGGCGGTGTGCTTCCTGTTCTCGTTCCTGCATTCCGGCCATGAGGAGCGGGTGCGCGAGATCATCGCCGAGGAACTGCCGGGCTGCGAGGTCTCGCTCTCGTCGGAGATCGTGCCGCAGATCCGCGAATACCATCGCCTCAGCACCACGGTGATCAACGCCTATCTGCAACCGATCCTTGCGCGCTATATCGCCCGGCTCGGGCAGCGTCTGGAGGAGGCCGGGGTCGATACGCCCCAGAAATACATCATGCAGTCGAACGGCGGCATGGCGACCTTCGCGTCGACCGCGAAAAAGGGCGTGGCCACCGTTCTCTCCGGCCCGGCGGGTGGCATCACCGCCAGCGTGGCGACGGCGCGGGCCACGGGATTTCTGGACATCGTGACCTTCGACATGGGTGGCACCTCTTGCGACGTGGCGCTGATCAAGGGCGGCGTCCCGGTGATCGCCAATCGCGGCAAGGTCGAGGGGCGCGACATCTCGGTGCCGATGATGGACATCAACACCGTCAGCGCCGGCGGCGGCACGCTGGCCTCGGTCGATCGCTTCGGCGTGCTGGAGGTCGGTCCGCACAGCGCCGGCGCCGTGCCCGGCCCCGCCTGCTATGGCCGGGGTGGCGAAAGGCCGACGATCACCGATTGCAACCTGGTGCTCGGCTATCTCTCCGAGGAGAATTTCCTGGGCGGCACCATGCGGCTTGACCGCGACAAGGCGCTGCGCGCGGTCAGAACCCATGTTGGCGCGCCGCTGGGCCTGCCCGAACGCGAGGCCGCCGAGGGCGTCGTGCGCATCATCGACGTCAAGATGGAGGAGGCGATCAAGGCCATCTCCACCATGCGCGGCCATGACCTGCGCGACTTCATGCTGCTGCCCTTCGGCGGCGCGGGTCCGATCCATGCCAGCCGCATGGTGCGCGACCTTGGCATGGCGGGGGCGGTCGTGCCGCTGCATCCCGGCGTCTTTTCGGCCATGGGGCTGGTGATGTCGGATGTGAAGCACGACTATGTCCGCTCGCGCCTTCAGGATCTGGCGGCCAGCGACCCGGCCGAGATCGACGCGACCTTCGCGGCCATGGACGAGCGCGCGCGTGACGAACTGGCCGGGGAAGGCTTCAGCGGCAGAAACGTGCGGATCGACCGCCATCTTGACCTGCGCTATGCCGGACAGGGCTATGAACTGACGCTGCCGGTGACGCCCGGCGAAAGCATCGCCGACATCCGCAAGGCCTTCGATGCCGCGCATGAGGCGACCTTCGGCCATGCCGCGCCGGGCGAGCGGGCCGAGATCGTCTCGTTCCGGGTGCAGGCGGTGGGCCTCGTCACGCCCGTCGATCCGCAGCGTTTCGCGCCCGAGGGCCGCAGCCTCGCCGACGCCTTCCTGGGGACGCGCCCGGTGCGGTTCGACGGCCTCGACCACGATTGCGCGGTCTATCAGCGCGAAAGGCTGGATGTCGGTCACGGCTTCGCTGGCCCCGCCGTTATCGAGCAATTCGACTGCACCACCGTCGTGCTGCCGGGCCAGTCCGTCCGCGTTGACGAATTCCGCAACCTGATCATCACCGAGGACGCACGATGAACATACAGGCCCCGGCCGACCGCATCGCCGTGAACGCGGTCGAGCTTGAAGTGATCCGCGCCAGCCTGAGCGGCATCGTTCAGGAAATGCAGAACTCGCTGTTCCGAACCGGCTTTTCCACCATCATCCGGGAATCGCAGGATGCCTCCTGCGCCATTCTGGACGCGCGCGCGCAGGTGGTGGCGCAGCATGTGGTGCTGCCTTTGCATCTGGGGGCCTTCCCGGCCTGCACGGCGGCGGTGCTGCGGCGCTTTGGCGATGACATCGCCGAGGGCGACGCCTTCCTGATCAACCACCCCTATGAGGGGGGCAGCCCCCATGCCCCCGACATGGCGGTCATCTCGCCGGTCTTTTTCCGGGGGGATCTGGTCGGGTTCTGCGCCTCGATCGCGCATAAGAGCGATATCGGCGGCCCGGTTCCCGGCAGCTGCTCGGGTCAGGCGCGCGAGATTTACAACGAAGGCCTGCAACTGCCCGCCGTCCGCTATCAGCGCGGCTTCCGGCCCTATGGCGACGTCGAGACCGTCATCCGCGCCAACAGCCGCACCCCCGATCTGGTCATGGGCGACATCCGCGGCCAGCTCGGCTCGGGCCGGCTGGGCGAACAGCGCCTGATCGCGCTCCTTGAGAAATTCGGGCTGGACACCTGCCGCGCCGCCTTTGCCGAACTGGGGGCCATCGGCGAAAGGCGGGTGCGCGCCGCCGTCGCCGACTGGAAGGACGGCAGCTTCGAGGCCGAGCGTTTCCTGGACGATGACGGCATCGAGCTTGAAAAGCCGATCCGCATTCACGTCCGGGCGGAAAAGATCGGGGACCGGATCGTCTTCGACTTCACCGGATCGGCGGACCAGACGCGCGGACCCGCCAATATCCGCCCGCCACTGGTGCAAGCCGCCTGCGCCTATGTGCTGATCTCGCTGATCGATCCTGGCGTGTTCATTTCCAGCGGCATCCTGCGCGCCTTCGAGGTCAGAACCCGTCCCGGCAGCATCCTCGACCCGGTGCATCCGGCGCCGGTGAACACCTACAACCCGACCGTGCATGCGGTGGTGGACGCGATCTTCGCGGCCCTTGGCCCCCTGGTCGAGAGCCGCGCCCGCGCCGATGGCAGCGCCAGCCGCTCGATCATCGTGGGCAGCCGGGGACAGGGCAAGGGTTATGTCCAATATGAGATCTTCGGCGGCGGCGCCGGGGCGCGGGCCACCCGCGACGGGGCATCGGGCATCACCGTGAACCAGTCGAACGCCAAGATCGCCCCGGTCGAGATCATCGAGAGCGAGTTTCCGACGCGGCTGCTGCGCTTCGAACTGATCCGGGATTCCGGCGGCGCCGGGCAGTTCCGCGGCGGCCTCGGCATCCGGC
>NZ_DATMFA010000025.1:0-29148 GCF_035556475.1 Paracoccus sp. (in: a-proteobacteria)
CGTCTCCTAAAATGAGTTACGCGGAAGCGAAAATCAGGCGATCACGCCCAGGATGTCGCTTTCCTTCATGATCAGCAGCTCTTCGCCGTCGATCGTGACTTCGGTGCCCGACCATTTGCCGAACAGCACGCGATCGCCAGCGGCGACCGCGGGTGCGATCAGCTCGCCCGAATCCTTGCGCGCGCCTTCGCCAACCGAGACGACTTCGCCTTCGGCCGGTTTCTCTTTCGCGCTATCGGGGATGATCAGGCCGCCCTTGGTTTTCTCGTCCGACTGGACGCGACGGACCAGAACGCGGTCGTGCAGCGGTTTGAAAGCCATGTGAACACTCCGGTGTTACAGGTTGCTGTTATTTTTGTTGGCACTCGATCTTGGTGAGTGCCAGTGCAGCCCATCTAAGGTTGGCCCTGATTCCTGTCAACGGGACGGGTCCAGAAAAAAACGCCGCCGAAGTCGCTTGACGGAAATTCCCGCGCCCGGCTAACCCGTAGAAGGCAGGCCACAAAGGGCAGGAGCGGGCGTGGAACGACGGATCAGGGCGCTCGTGCTGGCCGAGGCCGCAAATCCCGAATGGGTCTCGGTGCCGCTGGTCGGCTGGTCGCTGGCCAATGCGCTGCGCGAGGTGGCCGATGTCCATATCGTTACGCAGATCCGCAACCGTGACGCCTTCCTGCGCGCCGGGCTGGCCGAGGGGCGCGACTTCACCGCCATCGACAGCGAGAAGCTGGCCGCGCCGCTCTGGAAGCTGGCCGAGCGGCTGAGCCTCGGGAAGGGCGTCGGCTGGACGATGAAGACCGCGATCACCACGCTTGGCTATGGTTATTTCGAGCGTCTGGTCTGGCAGAAATTCGGCCCCGCGATCCGCGCCGGAGAGTTCGACATCGTCCACCGCGTCACCCCCCTGACGCCGACCGCCGGCAGTCGCATCGCGCCCCTGTGCCGGGCGGCCAAGGTGCCCTTCCTCCTTGGCCCGCTGAACGGGGGCGTGCCATGGCCGAAGGGCTTCGATTCCGAGCGGCGGCGGGAAAAGGAGTGGCTGTCCTATATCCGCGGCGCCTACAAGGCGCTGCCTGGCCGGACCTCGACCTTGGCTGCGGCCAGCGCGATCCTCTGCGGCTCGGCCCATACCCGCAGCGAGATCCCGGCCCGCTTTCAGGCCAAGACCATCTGGCTGCCCGAGAACGCGGTCGAGCCGTCGCGCTTTACCCGCGTCGCAGAACAGCCCGGCACATTGCCGCTGAGGGGCTGCTTCATCGGGCGGCTGGTGCCCTATAAGGGCGCGGACATGGCGATCGAGGCTGCCTTGCCGCTGCTGCGCGCGGGTCAGCTCACCCTCGACATCATCGGGGACGGGCCGCAGGGCGCGATGCTGCGGGATCTGGTTACGCGCGAGGGCGTCGCGGATGCGGTCGAATTCCACGGCTGGCTGGAACACGGCGCGGTGCAGGGCGTGGCCAGCCGCTCGCAATTGCTGGTCTTTCCCTCGGTCCGCGAATTTGGCGGCGGCGTCGTGCTGGAGGCGATGGCGCTTGGCGTCGTCCCGATCGTCGTCGACTATGCCGGGCCGGGCGAGCTGGTCGGCGACCGGACAGGATTTCGCATCCCGCTGGGTCGCAGGCCCGAGATCGTTGCGGCGCTGCGCAGGCAGTTGCAAGGGATCGCGGCCGATCCCTCGATCCTGCCGGGCATGGCCGAGGCGGCGCGCGCCGATATCCGCGCGCGCTTCGTCTGGTCCGCGAAGGCCGCGCAGGTCGAGCGGATCTGGCGCGCCATTCTGGACGGGCGGCCGCTGCCGCAGGAACTGACCCCGCCCGGCTGATCGCGACGGGATGGCAATGGCGCGGCACCCGTGCCATCCTGCAACGATATTCAAGGGATAGACCACATGCGCCTGATCCGGCTTCTTTCCGTTCTTGCCATTACCGCCGGTCTGGCACTTCCGGCCGCGGCGCAGGAATGCGTGGGGCGGAACCTGCTGGAGGCCCTGCCACCCGCGACGCTTGCCGAATTGCAGGCGACGACGCGCAAGGTGCCCTATCACCACGGACTGTTCTGGCGGGCCGAAAAGGGCGACCAGCGCATCACCCTGCTCGGCACCTATCATTTCGACGATCCGCGCCACCAGCGGACGCTGGCGCAGTTCGGCCCCGAGATCGACGCCGCCGGGGCGCTGCTGGTCGAGGCCGGCCCTGAGGAGGAGGCCCGCCTGACCGAGGCGATGACCAAGGATCCGTCGCTCATCATGGACGCGACCGGCCCGACCCTGCCCGAGCGGATGACGGACGAGGATTGGGCGAACCTGTGGCACGCGATGGAGGCGCGGGGCGTTCCGGCCGTCATCACCAGCCGGATGCGGCCCTGGTATGTCTCGGTCCTGCTCGGCGTCTCGCCCTGCATGCTGGAAACGGTGAAGAGCACCGGCGATACCGGCGGCCTCGATCACCTGCTGATCCAGCGCGCCGAGGCCGCGGGCGTCAGGGTTCAGGCCCTCGAACCCTGGGACACGGTCTTTTCGCTCTTCGACGGCATGACCCCCGAGGAGGAGATCGGCATGATCCGCGCGGCCATGCCCGCCGCAGAATATGCCGATGATTACGCGGTCACGCTGACCGACGCCTATTTCTCCGGCGACAGCTGGCTGATCTGGGAGTTCGGCCGCCGTGACGCCTATGACAATTCCGGCCTGACCCGCGCCGAGGTCGACGAGCAGGTCCGCTTCGCGCAGCGGACCCTGATGGACGAGCGTAATAGCCACTGGATCGCGCCGCTGGAGCGCGCGGCCCGCGAGGCGGCAAAGGATGGCAAGGGGATCGTCGCCGGCTTTGGCGCGTTGCATCTGCCGGGCGACAGGGGGGTGCTGTCGCTTCTGGAACACGAGGGTTGGAAGATCACCCCGATCAAGCCGCAGGGAGGGCAAGGGAATGGCGGATGAGCTTTGGCTCGAGGAGCGGGATTTGTGGCTTGCAGGCGCGGCCGAGGTGGCGCGCAAGCTTGACGAAGCCTGCGTCATGGCCTTCGCGCCGACCGGCATCCTGACCCGGCGCAAGGCGATCGAACGCCTCGGCTCAGCCCCGCGCTGGCAGGAGATCAGCATGACCGACCGCGCTTTGGTCGAGACGAACGAGGTCTGCGTGCTGGCCTATCGCGCGACGGCGCGGCGGTCGGGGGCGGATGCCTATCGCGCGCTCTGCACGACGACCTGGATCCGCCGCGAGGGCGACTGGCGCATCCTCCAGCATCAGCAAACGCCGGTCTGATGCTTCACGACCTGCGCCGGCACCTGCGCTTCCTTGCCAGCTTCGCGCTGGGGCTGGCGGTCGGGATCGGCTTTTTCCACGCGCAGGTGGTGGACCGGCTGCTGTTGTTTCTGGTGACGTTCTGCCTCAGCTATCTGTTGCTGACGGTCCTTCTGATGCGCAGCCTCGACGCCCAGCGGTTGCGCGCCAGCGCCGATGCCGATGACGAGGGGATGCGCTTCATCGTCCCGCTGGCCATGGGCTCGGTCGCGATCAGCCTTTATGCCATCCTGATGACCCTGCGCGCGCCTGATGCGGGGCTTGCGCTGCGCCCGGCACTGGCGCTCGCCTCGGTGCCGCTGGGCTGGGTGATGGTCCATACCGTGATGGGCTTTCACTATGCGAGCCTCTGGTACGGGCAAAGCGATGACGGGCGCGAGGCGAGGGGGCTTGGCTTTCCCGGCCTCCGCGCCGGCGAGGATGCCGGGATCTGGGATTTCCTCTATTACAGCTTCACCCTCGGGCTGGCTGCGCAGACGGCGGATGTGACCACGCTCGACAGCCGGATCCGGCGGGTGACGCTTGGTCATGCGACCTTCTCGTTCTTCTATAATACCGTGCTTCTGGCGCTGGCGGTGAATGCCGGCATGACGCTCGGTCAATAGACATTCCCTCTGCCAAGTCCTATAACGCCGGCGAAAATTCCGCTCTCCTGAAGGGAACGCCATGATCAAGGTTTTCGGCCACAAGGCCCCCGATACCGACTCGACCGGGTCGCCCATCATCTGGGCCTGGTATCTGTCCGAAGTCCGCAAGCAGCCGGCCGTCGCCGTCCTTCAGGGCGAGCCGAATACCGAAGCCGCGTGGATGCTGACGAAATGGGATCTTGCGAAGCCCGAGATCATCGCGGACGTGGCTGCGGGCGAGCAATGCGTGATCGTCGACACCAACAACCCGGCCGAGCTTCCCGCCTCGATCAACGATGCCGAGGTGATCGAGATCATCGACCACCACCTGCTGGCCGGGGGCATCAAGACGCGCCTGCCGATCAACATCACCATCCGCCCGCTGGCCTGCACCGCCACGATCATGCACGACCTGATTGGGGACGAGGATCTGGCCCGCGCGCCGCGCGGCATCAAGGGCGCGATGCTGACCTGCATCCTGTCCGACACGCTGGAATTCCGCAGCCCGACCACCACCCCGCATGACCGCTTCGTGGCCGAGAAACTGGCCAAGGATCTGGGCGTCTCGATCCCGCAATTCGCGGCCGAGATGTTCGCGGCGAAATCCGATGTCTCGGCCTTCACCGAGGAAGCCCTGCTGCGCATGGACAGCAAGGAATACGAGCTGGGCGGCAAGCAGCTTCGCGTCTCGGTCCTGGAAACCACCTCGCCCGGCGTTCTTCTTGACCGCAAGGGCGCCCTGATGGCCGCGATGCCCGCCGTCGCCACCGCAGATGGCGCGGACGAGGTGCTTCTGTTCGTCATCGACATCCTGAACGAGGAAGCGACCCTGCTGGTCCCGAACGACTTCGTGAAGGCCGTGGCCGAGAAAAGCTTCAACGCCATTGTCTCGGGCGATACCGTTGTCCTGCCGGGCATTATGTCGCGCAAGAAACAGATCATTCCCGCCCTTTCGGTCTGAAAAGAAGAAGGCCCCATGACGCAGATCATCAATTCGCTGGCCGATGTCTCGGCCGATTACGACGTGCTGTTCTGCGACCTCTGGGGTTGCCTGCACAATGGCGTGGTGGCCTATCCGGCCGCCATCGCGGCGCTGCGGGCTTTCCGCGCGAAGGGGGGGCAGGTCGTCCTGCTGACCAACGCGCCGCGCCCGTGGAAATATGTCGAGGCGCAGATCGAGCGCATGAAGGTGCCGCGCGACGCCTGGGACATCATCGTCAGTTCCGGCGACGCGGCGCAGGATGCCATGTTCGCGGGCGCGGTCGGCCACAAGGTCTGGGCCATCGCCATGGACAAGGACGAGGGCTTCTTTACCGACACCCCCCCCGAATGGCAGGGGGCCGAGCCGATCCTTCGTGTGCCTCTGGCAGAGGCCGAGGGGATCGTCTGCACCGGGCTTTTCGACGACACCACCGAAACCCCCGAGGATTACCGCGCCCGTCTGATGCTGGCCAAGCAGCGCGGGCTGAAGCTCCTCTGCGCCAATCCCGACGTGATCGTCGACATGGGCGAGAGCCGGCTTTACTGCGCCGGCGCGCTGGCCGAGTTCTATGAGCAGCTTGGCGGCACCTCGCTTTATTTCGGCAAACCCCATCCGCCGATCTATGATCTGGCGCGGCGCAAGCTGGGGCTGGAGGCGGATGCCCGCATCCTCGCGATCGGCGACGGCATCGCGACCGACATCCTTGGCGCGGCGGGCGAGGGGATCGACGCGGTCTTCGTGACCGGCGGCCTCGCCTTCGACCAGTTCGGCGATGATATCGAGAATCCGCACCATCCCTCGCTGCTGGAATGGCTGAACGCGCGCGGCGCCGGCCCGCGCTACAGCATCGGCCGCCTGCGCTGAGGAACGGAATTTCGCTGTGGCGTGTTGCTCTTGCAACCTCGGGCACTGTCGGCGATACGGTCGGGCTGAAGGGCAAGGCCGTCATCCCGGCGGCGCGCCGCTGAATCTACTGACCGGGCCCGGAGCTGGCCCATCGGGGGTCTGATTGCGCATCCATAACGACTGGAAGGGATTGCCGCAGGACGCGCGCGGAGCGACCGTCGCCATGGGGAATTTCGACGGCGTCCATCTTGGGCACCGCTCGGTGATCGACGCCGCCCGGGCGGCCGCCGACGCGCCCCTTGGCGTCATCACCTTCGAGCCGCACCCGCGTGAGATCTTCCAGCCCGACGCACCGCCCTTTCGCCTGATGAACGCGGAATCGCGCGCGAACCGGCTGGCCCGGCTTGGGGTCGATCACCTTTATGAACTGCCCTTCGACGCCGTTCTGGCGGGCCTCGCGCCCGAGGATTTCGTGCGCGAGGTGCTGGTCGACGGTCTTGGTATCCGCCATGTCACCGTCGGCGCCGATTTCTGCTTTGGCCGCATGCGTTCGGGCAATACCGCGACGTTGGCGCAGCTTGGCGCCGAGCTGGGCTTTGGCGTCACCGTCGCGCCGCTGATCGGGGACGGCAGCAACGAATACAGCTCGACCGCGATCCGGCAGGCCTTGGCCGAGGGCCGGACCCGCGATGCCGAGCGGATGCTGGGCCATTGGCACCGCATCGACGGCGAGGTGCTGCATGGCGACAAGCGCGGCCGCGACCTTGGCTATCCGACCGCCAATATGGCGGTGACGGGGCTGCACCCGCCGCGCTTCGGCGTCTATGCCGTGCTGATCGACGTCCTGACCGGACCTGAGCGCGGGAGCTATGCCGGGGTCGCGAACCTTGGCGTGCGGCCTATGTTCGGCGAGAACCGCCCGAACCTCGAAACCCATATCTTCGACTTCAAGGCCCCGCTTTACGGCGAGCATGTCTCGGTCGCGCTGGTCGAGTTCCTGCGCCCCGAAATGAAATTCGACAGCCTCGACGCCCTGATCGCGCAGATGGATCAGGACAGCGCCAAGGCGCGTGCGATTTTGGCGGCAGGGTGATGCGCGAACGATTCTGGGAATTGCCGCTGAAAAGCCTGAAGCCCGACGAGTGGGAGGCGCTTTGCGACGGCTGCGGCAAGTGCTGCCTGAACAAGATCGAATATGAGGATACCGGCGAGCTGGCCTTTACCCGCGTCGCCTGCAAGCTTCTGGATGGTGAGACCTGCCAATGCTCGAACTACGCGAACCGGCACAAATATGTGCCTGATTGCGTCGTGCTGACCCCGAAGAAGCTGAAGGAAATCGCATGGTGGCTGCCCGCCACCTGCGCCTATCGCCTTCGGGCCGAGGGAAAGCCGCTGTTCCCGTGGCACTATCTGATCTCGGGCGACCGCGAGTCGATCCATCAGGCCGGGATCAGCATTCGCGGCCGCACCGTCAGCGAGCTGACCGTGACCGAGGATGACTGGGACGATTACATCATCGAGGATCTGGCATGAATTTCGCATCGGACAATGTGCATGGCGTTCACCCGAAAGTCTTGAAAGCATTGTCCGATTGCAACGAGGGGGCGGTGGCTTCCTATGGCGCGGACCCGGTAACGGCGCGGGCTGAGGCCGCCTATCGCGAGATTCTGGACGCGCCCGAAGCGGTGGTGCGCTTCGTCGCGACCGGGACCGGGGCGAATGCCCTGGTCTGCGCCCAGCTTTCGCCGAGCTATGGTCGCATCTATTGCCATGACAGCGCGCATCTTCACCGTGACGAATGCGCCGCGCCGGAATTCTACAGCCACGGTGCCAAGCTGGTGCCGCTGCCGGGCGGGCAGGGCAAGTTCTCGCCCGAGGTGCTGGACGGCGCGATCCGTTTCGGCGCGGCGGGCAGCCTGAACGATGGGCGCAACGCGCTGGTCTCGATCACCAATGCGACCGAATGGGGAACTTGCTACAGCCCGGCCGAGGTGGCGGCGCTGGCCCGCCTTGCCCATCAGGGCGGGATGAAGCTGCATATGGACGGCGCGCGCTTTGCCAATGCGGTGGCGGGGCTTGGCTGCGCCCCCGCCGATCTGGGCCATCGCGCCGGGGTCGATGCGCTTTGCCTTGGCGGCACCAAGAACGGCGCGCTCGCGGCCGAGGCGGTGGTGTTCTTCGATCCCCGCGATGCCGAGGGCTTCGATTTCCGCCGCAAGCAGGCCGGGCAGGTCTATTCCAAACAGCGCTACCTTGCCGCACAGATGCTGGCACTGGCCGAGGATGGGCTGTGGCTGGAACTGGCGCGCCACGCCAATGCCATGGCCGCGCGGCTGGGACAGGGCGCGGTCCAGGCCGGAGGAGAGCTGGTCGCGCCGGTTCAGGCGAATGAGGTCTTTGTCCGCCTGCCGGCCGAGGCCCACGCGCACGCCCGCGCGCATGGCGCCGCCTATCACATCTGGCAGGACCAGCCGCCGGCAGAGGGCGAGCCCGTCACCGTGCGTCTGGTGACAAGCTGGGCCACGCGCGAGGATGATGTCGGGCGGTTCCTCGAATTGCTGCGGGGCGCCGCCTAGCGCAGCGCGGCGGCCAGCAGGGCCAGCGCGTGATCAACCGTCGCCTCGCGCACCTCGGCCCGGCCGATCGCGCCGAATTCGACGGTCTCGGTCCGCACGCCCGCGGCATCCGCGATGCCAAAGCAGACCCGGCCCTCGGGCTTCATCTCCGACCCGCCCGGACCGGCGATGCCGGTGACGGAAACCGCGATCCCGGCCTTTGAGCGTGTCAGCGCCCCCAAGGCCATCTCAGCTGCGATTTCCTCGCTGACCGCGCCGTGGGTGTCGAGCGTGGCAGGCAGGATGCCCAGCATCTCGACCTTGGCGGCGTTGGAATAGGTGACGAAGCCCCGGTCGACCACATCCGAGGAACCCGGCACATCCGTCAGCCGCACAGCGATCAGCCCGCCGGTGCAGCTTTCCGCCGTGGCGATCATCACGCCCCGCGCGCGGGCAAGGTTCAGGACTTCGGCCGCGTCGGTCACAGCATCGGCTCCAGCACCGCATGGTAAAGCCCGGCGAGGATCACCGAGACGATGCCGGCGAAAAGCCCGGCCCAAAGGTCGTCGAGCATCACGCCCCGCGCATCCCCGCGCCGGTCGGCCCGCCCGACCAGCCAGGGCTTCCAGATGTCGAAGAGCCGGAACAGCAGGAAAGGCGCGACGAAGGCGGGCCATGCGTCGAGGATCGAGACCCCGTGCCGCCAGAGCGGGATCACCGTGAAGCACATGGCCAGCCATTGTCCCGCGACCTCGTCGATGACGATTTCCGAGGGATCCTTGTCGGCGCTGCCCGCGATGACACGCGGCACGGCCCAGAAGCCCAGCAGCGTCGCCAGAACGAAGCCCAGCGGCACCAGCCAGGCGCCGCCAAGCTCGCAGGCCAGAACCGCCAGCGCCACCGCCGCCGCCGAGCCCCATGTGCCGGGCGCCGGCCGCATCAGTCCCACGCCGAAGAATGTCGCGATCTGGCGTTCCATGCTTATCCCCTGACCAGCGTTGCGGTGGCGATGGCGGCGATGCCTTCCTCGCGCCCAGTGAAGCCCAGCCGTTCCGAGGTGGTGGCCTTGACGCTGATCCGGTCGGGATCGACGCCGAGGATCTCGGACAGGCGCAACTGCATCGCGCCGGCATGGGGGCCGATCTTGGGCCGCTCGCAGATCAGCGTGACATCGGCATTCGACAGCACGAACCCCATGCTGCGGATCATCTCGGCGGCATGGCGCAGGAAGATATGGCTGGGCGCCGCCTTCCATTGCGGGTCCGAGGGCGGGAAATGCCGCCCGATATCGCCTTGCGCCAGCGCGCCATAGATTGCGTCATTCAGCGCGTGCATGCCCACATCGGCATCCGAATGGCCAAGCAGCCCCCGGTCATGCGGCACCTTCACCCCGCAAAGCCAGACATGATCGCCTTCGGTAAAGGCGTGGACGTCGAAACCATTGCCAAGGCGAATGTCCATCGGGGCCCCCAATATACGCTCGGCGCGCCGGAAATCGGGCGGCCAGGTCAGTTTCAGATTGTCCTCGTCACCGGGGGTGGCAAGGACGGAAAGGCCCGTGCGCAAGGCAAGCTCGACATCATCGGCCCCACCTTCGGGAAAGCTGCGATGCGCGGCAAGGATCGCGTCCAGCCGGAAGCCCTGCGGGGTCTGCGCGCGCAGAAGCCCGTCGCGGCTGGCGGTTCCGGTGACGCGCCCGTCCTCGGCCCGCCACAGCGCATCGGTGACCGGCAGGGCGGGCGCGGCGGCCTCGGCCCCGGCCTCCAGCGCGGCGACGACGCCCTGGATCACCGCCCCGGAAACCAGCGGGCGCGCGCCGTCATGGATCAGCACATGGGTGACGCCGCTGCCCTCGAGCGTCTCGAGCGCGGCGCGGATGCTCGCGCTGCGGGTCGGGCCACCGGCGACAAGGACAACCGGGCCGGCCAGTTCCTCGACCCCGCGGGCCATGTCCTCGGGCGGCAGGGTGACGATGATGCGGGAAAAGTCCGCGAATGCCTCGATGCTGCGCTGGACGACGCTGCGGCCGTCCAGCACGCGCCATTGCTTGGCGACGTCGCCGCCCGCCCGCGTCCCGCGACCCGCGGCGGTGATGACCACGGCATATGTGTCAGGTATCTTCATGGCCGCATGATTAGGCGAGGCCGCGCGCCGAGGCAATCGCGCGTGCTGCGACACCTTGCCCCTGAGGGGGATCAGTTTTCGTGCCGCGGCAGGTGGCCCATGCCGAGGCTTCTGCGTATAAGGATCGGGACCGCCCGCAAGGGCCGCTCCCGCAACAAGAACTCTCGCCCGGAGGCTGCCGCCATGACCGACCCCGTCACCATCGACCTTTCCAAGGACGCGGCCGCCCGCGCCGCCGTGGCTCTGGTCGAAAACGGCATGAAACTGGGGCTTGGCACCGGCTCGACCGCGAAGGTCTTCGTCGACCGCCTGGCCGAGCGCGTCCATGCCGAGGGGATGGACCTGCGCTGTGCCTCGACCTCGAAGGCGACGGCGGATCAGGCCCGCAAGCTGGGGCTGGTGGTGCAGGAGCTGGACGATCTCGGCTGGCTCGACCTGACCATCGACGGCGCGGACGAGGTCGATCCCGACCTGAACCTGATCAAGGGCGGCGGCGCGGCGCATCTGCGCGAAAAGATCGTCGCCACCGCCTCGGACCGGATGGTCGTCGTCGCCGATCAGGGCAAGGTCGTCGATTGCCTTGGCCGGTTCAAGCTGCCGGTCGAGGTCATCCCCTTCGGCTGGCAATCGACCCGCACCCATATCGAACGCGCGCTGGCCGAGCTGGAGATGGAGGGGCGGCCCATCATCCTGCGCGAACGCGACGGCAAGCCGGTGATGACCGACGAAAGCAATCTGGTCCTCGATTTGGCGCTCGAGCGGATCCAGGACGCCCCGGCGCTGGCGCGCGCGCTCTCGGGGATTGCGGGTGTGGTTGAACACGGGCTTTTCCTGAATATCTGCAATCTGGCAATCATCGGCTGTCCCGATGGCTCGGTATCGGAGCTGCGTCGCGAGGATCTGGAATGACATTCGACTATGACCTCTTCGTCATCGGCGGCGGGTCGGGGGGCGTGCGCGCCGCCCGGATCGCGGCCAGCGAGCACGGCACGCGTGTCGGGCTGGCCGAGGAAAGCCGCATGGGCGGCACCTGCGTCATCCGGGGCTGCGTGCCGAAAAAGCTGATGATCTTCGCCTCGCAGGCCGAGGCGCTGGCCGCCGAGGCGCGGGGTTATGGCTGGACCACCGCCAGCGCCGGACCTTTCGACTGGGCGATGTTCCACCACAAGCTCGACGCCGAACTGACCCGGCTCGAGGGTGCCTATACCGGCGGCCTCGTCGCGGCGGATGTCGAAATCCACAAGCAGCGCGCCCGCGTCCTCGACCCGCATACGGTCGAGCTGGCGGATGGCGAACGCGTGACCGCAAAGCATATCCTGATCGCGACCGGGGGCCAGCCGCAGTGGCCTGGCATCCCCGGAGAGGAACTGGGGCTGATCTCGGACGACCTTTTCCTGATGGAGGAACTGCCGGGCCGGGTGCTGGTCGTCGGTGGCGGCTTCATCGCCTGCGAATTTGCGACGATCCTGAACGGCCTCGGCTCGGAAACCACGCTGGCCTATCGCGGCGATGCCGTCCTGCGCGGCTTTGACGAGGAATTGCGCCGCCACGCGACCGAACAGCTGCGCGTCGCGGGGGTCGAGCTCAAGCTAGGCGTGACCCCCAAGGCGCTCGAGCGTGACGGGACGGGTGTGCGCGTCCTCTGGCCCGACGGCGGCTCCGACACCTTCGACGCGGTCATGTTCGCGACGGGGCGGGTGCCGAACAGCAAGGGCCTCGGGCTTGAGGAAGTGGGCGTCAAGCTGGGCGCCAAGGGCGAGATCCTGGTCGACGAATGGTCGCAAAGCTCGGTCCCCTCGATCTTTGCCGTCGGCGACGTGACCGACCGGGTCAACCTGACCCCGGTTGCGATCCGCGAGGGCCACAGCTTTGTCGACACGCTCTTTGGCGCAAACCCCCGTAAGATGGATCACAGCCTTGTCGCCTCGGCCGTCTATCTGCGCCCGCATGAGGTCGCGACCATCGGCCTGACCGAGGAGGAGGCCGCCGCCCGTGGCCCGCATGAGGTTTTCCTTGCGAGTTTCCGGGCCATGCGGACATTGTTTGCGGGATCGGACGCGCGCTCGATGATGAAGCTGCTGGTCGAGGCCGAAAGCCGCAAGGTCGTGGGCTGCCACATCTTTGCCCCGGATGCCGGAGAGATGATCCAGCTTGTCGCCATCCCGATGGGAATGGGCGCGACCAAGGCCGATTTCGACGCTGCGGTCGCCGTCCATCCGACGCTGGCCGAAGAATTGGTGACGATGCGCAAGCCCGTCCGCTACATTGGCGGCGCGCATCCTGACAAAACCGTTGGTTCGGCTTGATTTTTATCGCTCCGGCACCAGTTAAAACCTGAAATAGACGCACGAGTATCAGACGAGGCACGAGACGCATGGCGGGACAAGGCCCTTGGGGCAGCGGAGGAGATGACGGCAAGGGCGGCAAGGAGCCGCCCCAAGGGGGCCAGCGCCCCTGGGGCAATGCCGGCGGAAATCGGAACGAGGATCCGCGCGGTCCGCGCCGGGGCGACCAGATGCCCGAGATCGAGGATCTCGTCCGCAAGGGCCAGGACCGCCTTCGCGTGCTGATGGGCGGCAAGGGTCCGGGCGGCCCCCGTGGCGGCGGTCCGCGCCGGCCCGGCCCGCAAATGTCCATGGGTCGCGGAAGCTGGGGCCTCGTCGCGCTTGGCGCGGTCGCGGTCTGGGCCTTCATGTCCTTCTATACCGTCAACCCCGAGGAACGCTCGGTCGAGCTGCTGTTCGGCCGTCCCTTCGCCACGGGCGAGGAGGGTCTGAACTTTGCCCCCTGGCCGGTGGTCCGCGCCGAGGTCGTCTCGGTCTCGGGCGAACGCACGACCGAGATCGGCACCGGCCGCGCCGGCCCGCAGGACAGCGGCCTGATGCTGACCCGCGACCAGAACATCGTCGACATGGCTTATCAGGTGGTCTGGAACATCTCGGACCCCGAGAAGTACCTGTTCAACCTTGCCGACCCCGAGGACACGATCCGCGCCGTCGCGGAATCGGCGATGCGCGACATCGTCGCGCGCTCGGAACTCGCCCCGATCCTGAACCGCGACCGTGGCACGATCGGCGAGGATCTGAAGCTTTCGGTGCAGAACACGCTCGACGCCTATGAGGCCGGGATCAACGTGGTCCGGGTCAACCTCGACCGCGCCGACCCCCCGCGCGAGGTCATCGACAGCTTCCGCGAGGTGCAGGCCGCCCAGCAGGAGCGTGACCGCCTCGAGAAGGAGGCCGACGCCTATGCGAACCGCGTGCTGGCAAGCGCGCGCGGTGAGGCCGCCGCCGTGATCGAACGCGCCGAGGGCTATCGCGCCGAGGCCGTCAACACCGCCCAGGGTGAGGCCGCGCGCTTCAACTCGGTCTATGACGAATATATCAAGGCCCCCGAAGTGACCCGCCGCCGCATGTATATGGAAACCATGGAGAAGGTGCTGGGTCAGGCGAACAAGATCATCCTCGACGGCGAGGGCGGGCAGGGCGTCGTGCCTTATCTGCCGCTCGACCAGCTTCGCGCCCGGCCGGCGACGACAACGACAACGACCGGCAGCACCGGCACCGCGAACGGGGGGAACCAGTAATGAGTCGCGCGATTTCCATTCTGATCCTGCCCTTCATCGCGGTCGTGGCGCTCTTGGTTCTGGCCTCGGTCTATATCGTCGACGTGCGCGAGAAGGCGCTGGTCCTGCGCTTCGGCGAAGTCGTCGACGTGCGCGAGAATCCGGGCATGGGGCTGAAGGTTCCCTTCATCGACAATGTCATGCGCTATGACGCGCGGATCCTCGGCATCCCGACGCCCCCGATGGAGGTGACGCCGCTTGACGACCGCCGCCTTGTCGTCGACGCCTTCGCGCGCTGGCAGATCACCGATGTGGTGCAGTTCCGCCGTGCCACCGCCGCGGGCGGCATCCAGTTCGCCCAGCAGCGTCTGGCCGATATCGTGACCAACGCGATCCGTCAGGTCTTGGGCTCGGTGCCCTCGACTACCGTGCTCTCGGATGACCGCACGCCGCTGATGAACCAGATCCGCGACCTCGCGCGTGAGAATGCGCGCGATCTTGGCGTGCGCATCATCGACGTGCGCCTGACCCGCACCGACCTGCCCGAGCAGAACCTGACCGCGACCTATGCGAGGATGCGGGCCGAGCGCGAGCGTGAGGCCGCGGATGAAATCGCCCGTGGTGGCGAGGCGGCGCAGCGCGTCCGCGCCGCAGCGGACCGCACCGTGGTCGAGCTGACCTCGGAAGCGCGCAAGAAGGCCGAGATCGTGCGCGGTGAGGCCGATGCCCGCCGGAACTCGATCTATGCCGAGGCTTTCGGCCGCGACCCCGAGTTCTTTGCCTTCACCCGCTCGATGACCTCTTATGAGCGCGCGCTGAAGGGCGAGAACAGCTCGCTGGTGATCCAGCCCGAGGGGCAGTTCTTCGACTATCTGCGCACCGATGGCGCGGATCGCGCGAACCCGGTTCCCGCTGCCAGCAACGCCGCGCTTTCGGTCGTGACCGGCACCGCCGTGATCGAGCCCGAGACCGAGGAGCCGGTCGTGGGCGGCGAAACCAACCGCGAGGGCCAGCCCTTGGGCGAGGCCGCCGGTGTGACGCTGACCCCGATGCCGGAATCGCTTGCCACACCGCCGCAATCGGAAACCGTGGTCCCGGCGGTGCCGCCGGCGAACTGATCCGGGCGATCCGATCGACAGACAGAAGGGCGGGGCGAAGGCTCCGCCCTTTTTGCTGTGCTTCAACGGGTGAGGGGCGGCGTCTTTTCTGCGGGTAGGGAGCGGCTACGCTCTCTGCTGACCTGCCATGAGATCAGCGCGCGGATCGCGGGAAGGGACTTGCGGTGCTGCTTCTGCGGGATCGCTGTGGAGTGCAATCCCTCCGGCAGCCGCCGTCAGGGCGTGCCGGGCGGCTCGGGGGGCGGGACGGCGGCGCGGGCCTCGTCCTCGGATATCTCGCGCTGCCATTCGCGCCACATCGAGACCAGCAGCGCCATCAGGACGGGGCCGACGAACAGGCCGACGATGCCCATGGTCTTCACCCCGCCGATCAGCCCGAAGAAGGTCGGCAGGAACGGCAGCTTGACCGGCCCGCCGACCAGCATCGGGCGGATGGTCTTGTCGACGACGAAAAGCTCGCATGTCCCCCAGAGGAACAGCGCAAGCCCCGCCACGGGCGTCCCGCTGGCCGCGAGATAGATCGAGACCAGCGTGAAGCAAAGCGGCGCGCCGCCGGGGATCAGCGCCATGAAGCCGGTGATCACCCCGAAGGTCACGGGCGAGGGGACGCCCGCGATCCAGTAGGCGACGCCGAGGATCACGCCCTCGCCAATGGCGATCAGGGTCATCCCGGTGACGGTCGAGCTGATCGTGGCCGGGACGACGCGCGACATCCGGTCCCAGCGTTCGGGCAGGATGCGGCTGCCGACCCGGTCAAGCTGCGCCACCAGCCGGTCGCCGTCGCGGTAAAGCACGAAAAGCGTGATCAGCATGAAAAGCAGCGTCAGCGCCAGGTTGAAGGCGAGCGAGCCCGCGGTGACGGCTCCGCGATAGATGGTCCCGATATTCGAGCCGGAGATGGCTTGCACGATCTCGCTGATGCCGCCGGGATGGCCGATATAGTTACGCCAGTTCTCGTCCAGCCAGGGGCCGATCTGGGGCAGCTCGACCATCCAATGCGGGGTCGGCGCGCCTGCGGCATTCACGAGGATCCCCCAGCTTATCCACGCCCGCAACTCGCGGAAGGCATAGACCAGCGCCATGGCGATCGGGATGACGAGGAAGCAGACCAGAATCAGCACCATGACCGCCGCGGTCAGCGTCCGGCCCGCGCCCATCTGGTGGACGCCCCTGTCGCGCAAGGGCCAGCTTGCCAGCGCGATGACTGCGGCGGCGAGGACCGGGACAAGGAAGCCATGGAAGAAATAGATCGAGGCCAGCACGATCGCGAGCAGCAGCCAGCGCGCGGCCGAGAGATTGGTCAGAAGCGGCTGGCGATGCGGCCGCAGCCCGGTTGCCCGTATCCCCGAAGCGGGGGTGCTGGTCCTGCTGGAAGTGCGGTCGGCTGCCTCGGCTGTGCTCATTGATCTCGTCCGGGATATGCCGCCTCACATCATAACAGATCGCCATGGGCTGCAAGTGCGGATTGCCCCGGCAGCGGCGCGGGCCCAGAATGGCCCGGCAAGATGACGGGATGGTGAAGGGGCCGTGATCCCGCGCCGTGGCCTCAGACCACCATGGCGCCCGGCTGCCCGATCCGCGTCGTCGCAAGCGCAAGCCCGTCCACCACGGCGGTGAACGCCTCGGAACGCGTCTGATCGGCCATCGGGCAAAGGTCGGCGGCCATATCCGTCACCAACCCCATCAGGCTCGACCCGCCGACGAGGATCACGCTTTCGATCCGGTCGGGCGCGAGGCCCGCCATGCCGAGGGTCTCGGCCGCGGCGGTCAGCAGATCGTCGCGATAGCCTGCAAGGGCATTTCCCAGCGATTGCGGGGTGACGGGCCGCGAAAGGCCGGGCTCGATGAAGCCCATGGCGATTCGCGCGTCATCCGCGCCGCTATTCGCCGCGATCTTGCCATGCTCGACCGAGAAGGCGAGTTCGTGGCCCAGTTCCTCGTCAAGGACGGTGACGAGGCGGTTCATGGCGGGGCGGTCCACGGCCAGCTTCGCCATGTCCTGCGCCATACGCCGCGTCTCGGGCGTATAGAGGAAGGGGATCCGCGCCCAGGTCGCAAGCTCGGCATAGATCGCGTTCGGGACCGGCAGCAGCCCTTCGCCCATCTCGCGGCGCAGCTCGCCGCCATGGCCAAGGGCGGGCATGGCATGGCTCATCGAGACGGCATGGTCGAAATCGGTGCCGCCCAGCCGGATGCCGTGATTGGCAAGGATCTCGACCTCGCCGCCCTTGCTGCGAAAGACCGAGAAATCCGAGGTGCCACCGCCGATATCGACGATCAGCCCCAGCCCGCCGCTGCGCCCCAGCCCGTGCGAGGCGAGCGCCGCCGCCTCCGGCTCGACGAGAAAGGCGACCTCCTCGAAGCCTGCGGCGAGATAGCAGGCGCGCAAGTCGTCCTCGGCCCGGGCGTCGCGTTCGGGATCGCGCGAATGGAAATGGACCGGACGCCCCGACAGCGCGCGCAGGAAGCGCCGCCCGGTCGCGGCCTCGGCGCGGGATTTCACCTCGGCCAGAAACTCCGCGATGATCTCGGCGACCGAGCGGCGCTTGCCGCCGATCAGCCGCTTTTCATGGACGAGCGAGGTGCCGAGCACGCTTTTCAGCGCGCGCATATAGCGGCCCTCGTCGCCGTCGATCAGCGCGCGGGCGGCGGCGGAGCCGATCTTCATGCCGCCGCCGCGCAGCGGAAAGAATACGGCGGTGGGCAGCGTCTCGGCCCCGTCCTCGATCGGGATGCGCCGGATGCGGCCCCCGTCCAGAATGGCGGCGGCACTGTTCGAGGTGCCAAAGTCGATGGCGAGAATATCGTCCTGCATGGTCGCGCCCCTGGTGCCGGGAAAGCCGAGGCTGATAACGGCTTTCCCCGCCCCGCGCAAGGATCGGCTGCGGATCGGGCTGGACAGGGCGGAATATATGTAATAATTGCTGACCTATCCGGGGTGGGGCTAATTCCCTTTCGCAAACCGGCTATGCAAACGCAATTTTCTGACCTGCGGGTGTTTCCCTCGCCACGGGTCTGGGATATGGCGCGCGATGGCGCATCGGCGCGATGCCCGTTTCCTCGCGAATTTGCGGACAAGAATAATGACAGACCAGACAATCGGCGCGACCTCAGGGACGCGCGCCAAGACCGCCATCAACTCGCCAGCACGCGTCCTGCTTGCCAGCCTGATCGGCACGACCATCGAATTCTTCGACTTCTACGTTTATGCGACGGCTGCGGTTCTCGTGTTCCCGGCGCTGTTCTTCCCCGGCTCGGACGCGACCACGGCGCTTCTGGCCTCGTTCGCGACCTTCTCTATCGCCTTCTTTGCCCGACCCTTCGGCGCGATCGTCTTTGGCCATTTCGGCGACCGGATCGGGCGCAAGGCCACGCTGGTTGCGGCGCTGCTGACCATGGGCGTCTCGACCGTCGTGATCGGCCTTCTGCCGACCTACGCCCAGATCGGCGTGGCGGCCCCGGCGCTGCTGGCGCTCTGCCGCTTTGGCCAAGGCTTCGGGCTTGGCGGCGAATGGGGCGGCGCGGTGCTGCTGGCGACCGAGAACGCCCCCGAGGGCAAGCGCAGCTGGTACGGGATGTTCCCGCAGCTTGGCGCGCCGGTCGGGCTGTTCCTCTCCTCGGGCTTCTTCTGGGTGATCCTGCACTTCATGTCGCAGGAGGACCTGCTGGCCTGGGGCTGGCGTCTGCCCTTCCTCGCCTCGATCGTGCTGATCGTGCTGGGCCTCTGGGTCCGCCTCTCGATCACCGAGACGCCGGAGTTCGCCGAGGCGGTGAAGAAGGACAAGCGCGTCGCGGTTCCTGTCGTCGAAGTCTTCAGGAACTTCAAGCGCAGCCTGTTCCTGGGCACCTTCGTCGCGCTGGTGACGTTCGTGCTGTTCTATATCTGCTCGGCCTGGCTTCTGTCCTACAACGTCAAGGTGCTCGAGATCCCGTTCCTCGACGCGCTGAAGATCCAGCTTTTCGGCTCGGTCATCTTCGGCATCGCCATCCCGATCGCGGGCAAGCTGGCCGACCGCTATGGCCGCCGTCCGTTCCTGATCGTCGTCACCATCCTGATCGGTGCGTTCTCCTTCGCGCTCGCGCCGCTGATGAGCGGGGGCGAGGGCAAGCTTTATGTCTTCGTGACGCTGGGCCTGTTCCTGATGGGCCTGACCTATGGCGTGATCGGCGCGGCGCTGGCCGCACCCTTCCCGACGCGGGTGCGCTATACCGGCTCGTCGATCACCTTCAACTTCGCGGGCATCTTTGGCGCCTCGCTTGCGCCCTATGCCGCGACCTGGCTGCAAAAGACCTACGGCCTTGAATATGTCGGCTATTACATGCTGGCCGCGTCGGTGATCACGCTGATTTGCATCCTGGCATCGGGCCGCGACGAGGTCTGACCCGAACCGCAAGCCAGATCCAAAAGGGCCCGGACTTTCATGTCCGGGCCCTTTCGTTTTCCCTCAATTGCTTTTCTGTGCAGCGGGCTTCGAGCCGGATGGAAGCTCGATATTGATCTCGAGGCTGGAAAGCTCTGCCCCGCGCTCAAGCTTGACATCGACGGCATCGCCGTCGATCTCCATATGCCGGCGGACCACCTCGAGGATCTCGCGCTGCAGCGTCGGCAGGAAGTCCGGGCTGGTGCCCCCTGCACGTTCATGGGCGAGCAGGATCTGCAGACGCTCCTTGGCGGTCTGCGCACTGCCGTTCTTTCGCGGGCGGAAGGAAAAACCGAACATGATCAGGCCGTCCGCCCGAGGAGCCGCTGCAGGAAGCCGCGCCGTTCGGCCGGGTTCACGCGCATTTCGATCTGTTCGCCGACCAGCCTGCCGACCGCGTCGATATAGGCCTTGCCGGCCGGCGATTTCTCGTCGAGCGAAACCGGCGTGCCCTCGTTCGAGGCTTTCAGCACCGTGGTGCTTTCCGGGATGATGCCGAGAAGCGGGATGGCCAGGATCTCCAGCACGTCCTCGACGCTCATCATCTCGCCCGAGGCCGAGCGCTGCGGATCGAAGCGGGTCAGCAGAAGCTGCGACTTGACCGCGCCCTCGCCCTTTTCGGCGTGGAAGGTCTTGCTGTTCAGAAGGCCCAGCACCCGGTCGCTGTCGCGGACCGAGGACACCTCGGGGTTGGTCACGACCACGGCCTCATCGGCGTAATACATCGCCAGATGCGCGCCGCGCTCGATCCCGGCGGGGCTGTCGCAGATGATGTAGTCGAACTCCTCGCGCAGCTCGTCCAGAACCGCCTTGACGCCCTCCTTGGTCAGCGCGTCCTTGTCGCGGGTCTGCGAGGTCGGCAGCACGAACAGGTTCTCGAGCCGGCGATCCTTGATCAGCGCCTGCTTCAGCTTGGCGTCGCCCTGGATGACGTTGATGAAGTCGAAGACCACCCGGCGTTCGCAGCCCATGATCATGTCGAGGTTGCGCAGGCCCACGTCGAAATCGATCACGACCGTCTTGTGTCCGCGCATGGCAAGCCCTGCGCTGATGGCGGCCGAGGAGGTGGTCTTGCCGACGCCGCCTTTCCCCGAGGTGACTACGATGACCTTGCTCACGTCAGGCTTCCTTTCGATCAGTGTTACTTCAGAGGCAGGACGCGCAGTTTCTCGCCTTCAAGGCAGACCTGCACATGTTCCCGTGGGATATCCGGGCCCAGATTCTCGCTGGTCCGGTAGAGGCCGGCGATGGCCAGCAATTCGGCGTCGAGGCTGTGGCAGAAGATGCGCGCCGAGGTGTCGCCATTGACCCCCGCCAGCGCGCGCCCGCGCAGACGCCCGTAGACATGGATATTGCCCGCCGCGATGATCTCGGCCCCGGAGCTGACCGGGCCCATGATGATCAGGTCGCCGCGATCGGCAAAGACGGTCTGGCCCGAGCGGACGGGCTGGTCGATCAGCCGGGTCGCGGGCGGGGGCGCTTCCTTCTCGACCTCGGGCGCGGCCTGCGCCGGGGCGGCGCGTTCGGGACGGTTCACCCGGTCGAGGGGGACATTGCGTCCCCCCGGCAGCGAGATCAGCCCGGCCGCAGCGGCAGCGGCGGCCTGTCCGGCGGTTCCGTTCTGGATCCCGAAGATCGACAGCCGGCGCGCCCGCATCTCCTTGGCCAGCAGGGCAAGGTCGCGCTCGCTCTCCAGCCCCTGCGCCTTTTCGAGGTCGAGGACGAGGGGGGCATTCTCGAAGAACAGCGGCGTCTGGCGCAGCCTGTCGTCCAGCGCCGCCAGAAAATCGCGGTCTGCCGGGCCGGTCAGATGCAGCGCGATGGCGGTAAAGAAGCGCCCGCGAATCTGCACCGGCTTGACCGTCGCGAGCTTCTGGCCCGCCAAGTGTTTGGAATCCTGTATCTGCACGCCCGTCTCTGCCCGCTGTCTACACGCTTAGGTTGATTCCTGCGTGCAGATGTTTTGTATCATTCCTAATACGTCGAAACCGGGGCGTCCATCGGCCATGCTCTCGCAATCGCATCTCGGCGGAGAGGCGCCGCTGCGCGAGATTGCCCGCGTGGTGGCCGATCATGTCGAGTAGAACGAAAGAGGGATACGGACCCGCAGGTCGTTATCGTAGCAACTTCAACGCTTTGCGGAAGTTTTGGCTCCGGCGGTAGGGGGTGGAGTGAAATCTCCCCGTGCGCTAGTGCGTTGATATTGCTACAATTTAAATTGAGGGCAAGACCGCAGTGTGACATTCCTGTGTGACACTGTAGCACCGGATTCAGCTGGTGCAAGCGGCGAGGTCGCGCCTCGATGATGAACGTCCTCCGGTCATCTGCGCGCAGGACCTCACCGACGGCATCATAGACAGGAAAGCCGATGCTCCCATTCGCCCGATTCATGATTGGCGCAACCTGATACGATCCAGCCAGATCAGCGCGCTCGCATGACACCTGGTAGCTCCCGTCTTCGGCTTCGACCAGAACTGCGGTACCGATCGTCGCCGGTGGCGACCCACTATGCTTCTGGACGACCTGCTCCGCCACCATCAACCGTACCGGAGAACGGCGGCATACGAGGTATTGCTTAATACTTTGACAGAAAACTGCTACGCACCCCTAGCCCTTGATCATGCCAGTAGGCGTCCCCGACCAAGAAATGCGGAGAGCTTTCTTTGCTCGCGTCGCTGCCACATGAAGAAGGGATCGGTACTGGGCTAAGATGTCTTCCCGGTCCGCCCCGTCGACCGCGGTGCGTAGGGCGCCCGGCGGAGGAAACGCTGTATCGGACAAGAAAGGGATCGCTACTGCGAAGAATTCGAGTCCCTTTGCCCGATGCATCGTTGTGATCCGAATCCCCGGAACGGACCGGTCATCCGCGCCGGACTGGAGCATCACCGTCTCAATGCCTGTCGCGCGTAGTGCCACCTGAACCCGGTCCGCGTCGGCGCGGCGCGCGCAGAGGACCCCGATATCAGAGAGCCGGATCTGGTCGGGCGGCAGGACCCGGACCCAGGCCACCAACCCGTCGAGCTCTTCCGGCTCGGACCGGCAGCCGATCAGCTCTGGTGAGACCCCGCGCATGAGGCTGACATAACCGCGCAGGGTGTCTGTTCCCTCATCAAGATCGTCGACTCTGACCCCCTCAAGAACCGATACCGCCCAAGCCCGGATTTCCTGCGTCGTCCTGTAGTTGAGGCGGAGTCGCTTTGAGCGGCCGCGCACATTGATCCCGCAGGCGGACATGGCGGCCCGCCGCCCGTAGATCCGCTGATGCGCATCACCCACGATGAAGAGGGAGTTGCGATCCCCGGTGGGGGTGTCCGGCACGATCGCGCGGATCAGGCGGAACGCCTGTTCGCCCATGTCCTGCGCTTCGTCCACGATCACCGCTGCATATGGCAGGTTCGGCGCCTCTGCGGTCAGGATCTCGGTCGCCTCACGATAGGCGTCATCGGGTTCTGCAAGCCCCTCGCTGATCAGCCGGGCCCGGTAATCGGCGAAGATGTCCCACAACACCGCCCGCTTCTTGCGGTCAAGCGGAGTGCCCCGCCCGGCCCGGGACGCCTTCAGGTAACCCTTTTTGTCAGTCAGGCCCTTTGCTTGCACGATCTGGGCCCATTCCGCGCGGACGAGCGGATCGGACAGCCCCTCGGGCAGCTCGTGATCGTCGAACACCTCCCGCCAGACTTGGTCCAGCCGGTCGCGCGCCTCACCGAAGAAGGCGACCTCGCGCGCGAAGTTCTTGCGCTTGAGGAACTGCGACACCCACCGATCCAGGTTGATCACCTCGATCCGGGGCGGGCGGACGTCCAGATGCGCCGGGCACAGGGTCCGGAGGTTTGCGTCGATGTCATGCGCCAGGCTGGTCGTGAAGGTAGTCAGAAGGACCCGTTGACCCGCCCGGGTCGGGTCTCTTTCGATCTGGTCCGCGAGGTGCTTGGCCCGGTGCATCGCGACGACGGTCTTGCCGGTACCGGCCCCGCCCCGGACCAGAACCGGCCCGTTGTAGTCCCGGTAGGCGATCTTGCGCTGTTCGGGGTGCAGGAAAACGCGCCACCCCTCAAGCCCCTCCTCGAAGACGCGACGCAGTTCCGCCTCGCTTTCGGGGATAAAGATGGTCTGACGGCTCTGCTCCGTCTCGATCAGCTTCCCGAAGGTCAACTCTGCGGCGGGCTGCGGCGGCTCCGCGTCCGGTTCCGCGCCGACCCCGGTCAGGGCCTGGATTTCCTCATCCGCATAACCAGCCGCGACCGCGTAAAGGATCTGATAGGTGAGCGGATCGAACCGGTCCTCCGCGCCTTCCAGTGCCTCAATCGTGGGAATCTGGCGGACGGCCGTCAGCTCCTCCTCCGGCACACCGAGGGCGCGCAGCCGTGCGTCAGTCATCTCATCGAAGAGGCGAGGAGCGGAAATGTCCGGTGTTGCCACCGGTTCAATAACCGCGTCCACCTCCTCGATCACCCGGATCCGGTTCGTTTCCGGGTCGAGCTTGACCCGTCGCCCCGCCGCCCATCGGTAGGCCTTGTCGTGCTCGTTGACGTGCACGAACATGATGTCGCGACCGACCTCGAAGGCGATAGCACGGTATCCTTGGTCGACCCGCAAGGACTTGATCGAGCTGTCCTTCGATCCCTCAACCGTTTCCAGATTAAGCCCATTCGCGGACGGGTCCGACATATACTTGGTCATCAGGTCCATGAAACGGAGCGCAACCCGGTCCGGAAGTTTCCGCAGGCTCTTCATGCACCCGATGTCGTAGGAGACCCGCTTGTTCATTGTGTGTGTCATGTCCGAGCCTCCTGAAGGGTCGTGATAATTCTCGAGACCGTCTCCCCGATCTGGTCGGTTTCCGGATCAAATGGGATTAGCGCCCAGCCGACCCTCTCATGGGATGTCTCGGCAACGGCGACGCGGGTGTTCGACCATCCGAATTCCATCGCGCCCACCACGCGCCCGTCCGCAAGCAGATCGTCCCCGAAGTGGTCAGGCCCGGGCGCCTCAGCCGCGATCAGCGCGTCAATCAGCGGGTGGAACGCGTCGTCGCACAGCGCGCGTGCCTCTTCCCATGCGGTCAACCGGGGGCCCTGATCCCCCTGGTAGACCGGGTCTGCCATGTCGGGCGGGGCCAACGTATCGAGCCCGTCGAACTCGACATGAAGACCACGCGCGCCCTGGAACAGGTTCACGATCCGCCAGAGCCCGCGCCACGCGTCCGTGTAGAGGGTTTTCGCGGCCGGGACCTCGCCCGGTTCCGGTAGGACCGCCCGGAGCAAAAGCCGGAGGTCCCGGTCCGACTGAGCCCATTTGATCGGCGATATCTTCTTACAGGCCAGATAGAGGTCGATCGCCCCGACCCCGACTTGTTCCGCCGCCTCCGTGCCGGCGAGGAACAGACGCCCCGCTTCGGAGATGGCAGCCTGCCGGGGCAGCTGGTCGATGGGACGCCCGCCCTTCACGAGGCCCCGGATCAGGATGGACCGGATTACCGCATCCCCGTCCGTGTCTCCATCGAGAAGGCGCCTCAGCGCATCGAGCGTGCTGATCGTCTGCAGCGCCCGGACCACCTCAGCATGTGGAGCGAGCAGCGGGTGCGCCAACGCACGTCCAAGCGGCCCAGTCATATGCGTCCCGAGGGCGGTTTCGGAGAGCGGGTTCAGATAGCCTTTTTCCTCCGGGTCAAGGTCGCGCCAGGACAGGGTCCAGACCCGCACCTGACCAGACCTGATCATCAACATCCGATCCAGCAGATCCTGGGCGACCGCACCCGCGTGATACTCGATCCCGTCCATTTCGATAACGATCGGCAGACCGCCGCTGCGGCCAACCGGGGTGAACAGGAAGTCAACACGCTTGCGGGGCAGGCTCCGGAACCGTGCATCAATCTGCACCTGCGGCTCGATCGTCCAGAGGCGCGGTGTGTCCGGCCGCCCTGCGCGCAGGACGAACCCACGCCGTCCACCCGGCAGCACCTGTGGGGTCAGCGCCGCGTCTCCGTAGAAGCCGGAGAGGGCCCGCAGCAGCCGCTTCTCCAGAACGCTTTCGACCAGCGCCCCCCGAATTGATGCATCGATCCCGGTCTCGGTCTGGGTCAGGCTGTCCCATTTCTGGAGGATCGCCTCCATCATCTGCCGCGCGCGATCCCGATCCGGCTCGCCGGGCCCGAACTGTGACCGGTAAGGCTTCACGCAGCGGAAGCACCCGTTCCGGTCCGGCTCCTGGTTACAGGGGCAGTCCCGAAGCGCCTCCGCCGCGCGGCTGACAACCTCGCGCATCGTACTCGGATGTTCCGCGATCTGACGCAGATAGCCTGACCCGCCCGGGACGGAATCGTAGAGGTAGAGGCTGCGAACAGTGGTCATCCCGTTCAACTGCGCTTGGAAAATGGTGGACCGGATATGGTCTACCTTTCCCGCGAAATGACGCCGCATCCCGAGGTTGATCGCCGCGACGAAGCTTTTCAGATCATCGTCATCCGCGTCCCCGACCACCGGGATCACGATCCGGATCGCCTCTGTGTCGAACTTGCGCATCAGGAACACGCCGGTTTCCCACTGGTCCCGAAGCAGGTCCTCGTTCCGCATCACAAGGCAGTTCGGCGGGTGGGTGCCCCGATCATCCTCGCCACGGGGGGGACCCTGAAGCGACCCGCAGTGACGACAGATCCGGAACGGCTGCGCGGGACGACGTTCTCCCGCGATCCGCGGCCCGGGTAGGGTGGACTTGGTGCCGAAGTTGAAGTCCCGAAACGTGCAGTGGGGCAGGAACTCGAAGCCGAACGGGGCGCCGTTTTCCCGGCTGGTGAACCAGGAGGAGGCGATGTCTTCCGGTCCATGGAACGGCATGAGGACCCGATCGAACTGTCGCTGGTCCCGTTGATCCCCATCCCGGATCGCCGCCTTTTCCTCGCTGTCGATCGCGATTACGGATTTGAGCTGGACCACGTCATGCTCGGATCCGCTATCCGACCACATCTCGTCTCCGCATTGCGGGCAGGTGCGGGTCTCCGCCCCCTCAATCCGATGTGCCACATGGGAACAGGCCGGACAGAACGTCCAGCGATTCAGATCTTCCTTGCCGATCTCAATCCGGTCGATTTGCACCTGGCGCCCGTTGGCGTAGAAGAACTGGCCCGGCGCGAATTCCGACAGGGCGGAGCTGGACGGGCGAGAGTATTCGACGTGCAGAAGCCCGTCCTCGTCTCGTGCTGTCGTGCCGTCGTTGCGCCGCGACAGGATCGAAGTCAGCTTCACCCCCTCTTCGGGGAAGGCGTAGTTCGGCAGGATCCCCTTGTCCGTCAGGAACTTGATCACCTGCACTTCGTCGATCCCACTCCGGATCAAGTGGTTGATCTCGGTCCGGTCCCGGGTCAGGTCCTGCTCGCGACGCTCATATTCTTCATCGGTCAGCTCGGCTCGGCGCTTCTTGAGCCGACCGAGTTCCTTGGTCGCCTCGTCGCGCTTTTCCACCAGCCGGGCCCGCTCGGTCGTGGCCGCGTCGAACGCCTCCCCGACGCGCCAGCCGATCGATTTCAAGTCCGTTCCGGTCAGGTAAGACCGGATCCGGTCCGCCAGATCCGTCCGGTTTCCCGGACCAGTTCAAGCCATTCGACCGGGAACCCCTCGGTCGCACCGGAGGCTCGGCGCTTCAGGACGTCCCGGACCTTCCCGTAATCCCCGCTCTCCTTTGATGCGCCCACATAGGTTGTCGAGGGTGAAGGCGGTCACTTGGCGCAGAAGCACCTCTTCGGCCGCGAGGAACACGCCCGGAGGGCGGACCTGGCCCGCCAGCATTGGGGTCGGGTCCTCCCAGAACTGGAGGTCATGGGTGCGTGCGTTCGCCAGCACCATGTTCAGCGCGTTTCCGTCGTGCCGCCCACTCCGCCCCATCCGCTGGACGTAGTTCGCCTCTTCCGGGGGGACCGAGCTCAAGAGCAGGGTGGACAGGTCCCCGATGTCGATGCCCATCTCCAGGGTCGGGGTGGCCGAGATCAGGTTCGGGGCCCAGCGGGTTTCGCTCTTGATGAACCCAGTCTCGACCCGTAGCCGTTCATCCGTTTCCAGGATACCGGTATGCTCTCGGGCCACTACCCGGTGATTTCGGTCCGAGCGGAGGGCGCGGCGAAGGGCGGGCCGGTCAGGCTGGTCGACAGCGGCGAGGTGCCCGTCACAGCCGATCCGCGTGCAGGGGGAGCCGATGAGGACATCTGCGTTTTCCGAAAGCCCGGTCTCGCGCCGACCGCACAAGTCGCAGCAAAGTCCGATTGTTGTGGTGGATACGGTGATCCGTTCCGGCACGAGGAGCCAGGCATGCCGGTTTTGCCCCTCCGGGCCGTTCACGCGCCGGACGATGGCGTCCGCTTCAAGCCGCCGCAGGAGGAGCGGGTAGATCGCGTCTGCGTCCGCACCGTAGCGTAGGTTAGACGGTCCGATCAGCCGGAACAGCCAGTCCCGGTACCAACTCGCGGTTCCGGTCCGGGTGATACGCTCAAACCCGGTTGGGGCGGCACCGAGAGTCACCGGGATCGGCGCGAGACCCCGCCGGCCGTCCGGGTTCGGCAGGGAACCGGTCTTCCCCACGCCCACCTGGATGGCGGCTGCGTACCAGTTCAGCCCATAGTTTCCTTTCCCGTTCGCGATCGCGCTCTCGAGATAGGGGTGCGCCACGGACCCTTGGCGCCGCATCCGCTGGGTCACCCCGGCGAGGAGCCGGGTCAGAAGGTCCCGGTCGAACTCTGGCGCGCCCGGCAGGTCGTTTCGCAGCTCCCGTGCAAGCCGCTCCGCGGACAGGCACAGCAGATCCGTTGGCACGTCCGCCGCCGCCATCCCGTTCAACTCAAGCGTATGATTGAAATGCGCCCGGTAGCTCAGGTCGACAAAATACTCCCACCCGAGCCGGATCCGAATATGGTCGAGGAACACCGGGTCCGTGATGGTGGTCCCGTTTTCGACCAGCTCCCGGTAGCGGCGGCGCCAGGTCAGCTCTTTCGGGATGAAAAGCGCGGTGAACCCGTCTGGGCCGAGTTCATTCAATTGGGCACGTGGGACGTCCTCGATTACCTCGTGCAGGGTCATCGCGCCCGTTTCCGCGGACCGAAGTGCACCGTAGAGAGCCTTCTGGTAGACCGACAGTGCATTTCGGGTTTCGGCCACAGCCGCCCGGTGCGCTGCGTCTTGAACCGAGTCCGAAAACATCAGGAAACGGGGTTTCGCCTCGGGGCGCTCTTCGTTCTGTTCGGATGTGTAAAGGATACCGGTGATGCCGGTCGTCAGGCGTGCCGCCCGCATCCCGAACAGGAGAAGACCGCGCGCCTGCCCGCAGGCAGGGCAGGTCCGGTCGATCCGCCCGTTCGCGTCGGTCGGATTATACAACCAGACCGGCGAGGTCGGTCCCGGACCGAGATCCTTGTGATCGGCCGGGTTGAATTCGATCGTTTCTGCGTTCAGGACACCCTTCACGATCTGGCCACCGGCGCCGCTAGGGTCCAGACTCATTGAGTTTCGGAGCCAGAACAAGACGGTTGCGGCTAGCAAGATCGCAGAGAAGAAGGTTTCCGGGCACCGGTCGTATCGGGTCGCGACGCGCCGCCAATCCTTCAGGCGGCCGAACATGATCTCAATGCGGTTG
>NZ_DATMFA010000026.1:0-2081 GCF_035556475.1 Paracoccus sp. (in: a-proteobacteria)
GGGGTCATCACCTATAAGCTGGCGGCACATGCCGCCGATCTCGCCAAAGGTCACCCCGGCGCGCAGATGCGCGACGATGCCCTGTCGCGGGCCCGGTTCGAGTTCCGCTGGCAAGACCAGTTCAACCTGAGCCTCGATCCCGATACCGCGCGCGACATGCACGACGAGACCATGCCGGCGCAGGCGCATAAGGTCGCACATTTCTGTTCGATGTGCGGGCCCAAATTTTGCTCGATGAGGATCAGCCACGACATTCGGGCCGAAGCCGAACGGCAACAGGGCATGGCAGCAATGGCCGAGAAATTCCGCGAGGGTGGCGCCCTCTATGCTCCATTCCAGGAACCGGCGGACTGATCCAGGCGTCCGGGCATGGCGTGCTCGAAATTTTCGATACAAGTGCGCTGGCTAATTCTGGGCCGTCGGTCGAGAACGCGGCCCCCCCTGGAGTCCTCCGCCGCTGCGTCTTTGGCGGGGGATGTCTGGTCAGGCTCCGACGTAAACGACCGCGTTCACGCGCGGATTGACCGCGATCGGATCGTCTTGAGCCCGGCGCGGGTGGCACAGGCTCAAATCCGGCCCCAGCCGGATTTTCCGCTTCCCTGCAGAGGCCCGCCGCGGGCGCGACGGGCTCCTTTTGAAACTGGGCGCTCGGCATCAAGCGGCCTCGTCCTCGCCGCATGCCTGCACCTGACCCGCACAAGCCAGCAAGAAATCTGCTGCTTTCTGTGCTTCGGTCGCAGCCTTGAAGATCATCCGCTTATCATGCTGCATGGCGCGCAGCCAGCTTTCGACATAGGCGGCGGATTGGCCAAAATCCGGGATCAGGCCAAGCTGGGCGCAGAGCATGCAATTGCCGATCTCGGCAATCAACTCCTCGAAAGCATAGGCCTTGCGCTCGGCAAAGCGGCTCAATCGGTCAAGGCGCGAGCCGTGGCCAGACCAATGGCAGGCTTCATGCGCCAGCGTGGCATAGAACCCGGTCGCGTCATGAAAGCTCGAGATCGGCGGCATATGGATGTAATCCGCCTGCGGATTGTAATAGGCCTGCGGCTCGTCGGTCACGCGGATCTCGGCCCCGGTCGCCGCGAAGAAGGCGTCAAGGCGCGGATCGGGCTGAGTACCGAGATCGCGGACCGGTTCAGCAGCCGCGGCATAAAACTCCTCGGGCAAGCCATCAATCTGATCGCCATTGAAGACGCGATAGCTCTTCAGATAGGGGATGCGCTTTTCGGCACCGCTCTCCTCATCTTCCCGCGCAAGAGTGCCATATTTGACCACGATGGCGCTTTTCTCGCCCTTGCGGACCTGACCACCTGCCGCCTCGGCCTGTTTATAGGTGAACCAATAGGCGCTGCCGTAACCCTGCGCCGAGGCCGCAAGCCAGAGCATCAACACATTGATGCCGCGATAGGCCTCGCCATTGGCGCGCAAGGTCCAGGGTCACGTCCGTCAAGCTGGTGTAATTTCCCAAGTGGCCTGAGGTCATGATCAGGCGGCCTTTGTGGTGATGCTGAGGATGGGGTCGATCTCCTCCTTGTCGATCTGGGCAAAGGCCTCGACCATCATGTAGCGGCTTGCGGGCTGCCATTCGTCGTTCTGCTCGAACAGCACCGCGCCAATCAGGCGCATGATGGAGGCCTCGTTTGGGAAGATCCCGACGACATCGGCTCGCCGCTTCACTTCCTTGTTCAATCGCTCCAGTGGGTTCGTGCTGTGAAGCTTGGTTCGATGCTGGCGCGGGAAGGACATGTAGGCCAGCACGTCGTGTTCACTGCGGGTCAAAAAGGGGGGCGTGAACGTCAGATCGGGCGGACCAATGGTGGCATGAACACCAAATTGCACGCCGTCGCCGATGCAAAGGGGCGGCCGATCGGGTTCTTCATGTCGGCTGGCCAAGTCAGCGATTACACCGGCGCGGCGGCGCTGCTGGGCAGCCTGCCGAAGGCGGGGTGGCTGCTGGGAGACCGAGGCTATGATGCCGATTGGTTCAGAGAAGCGTTGAAAGACAAGGGGATAAAGGTTTGCATCCCAGGCCGAAAGTCTCGCAAGAAGGCGGTGAAATACGACAAGAGGCGCTACAA
>NZ_DATMFA010000027.1:0-41177 GCF_035556475.1 Paracoccus sp. (in: a-proteobacteria)
GTGGTCAATCTGGGCCAGCTGCAGGCTTTCGTCGATGCGGGCAAGCTGGACGCCAAGGCTGACGTGACCGAGGACGCGCTGGTCGCGTCGGGCGTCATCCGCCGCAAGCTGGACGGTGTCCGCGTGCTGGCCAAGGGTGAGCTGAAGGCCGCTCTGAACCTCTCCGTCGCCGGCGCGTCGAAAGCCGCGATCGAGGCGATCGAGAAGGTCGGTGGCAAGATCGCCCTGTCCCGCCCGGTGAAAGAAGAAGCCGCGGCCGAATAAGCTGTTGAAGGACGCGCCCGCGCCCAATAGATAGCTGTCAAGTTTTCCAGGCGCCGCGGGATCGGGAAACGATCCGGCGGCGTTGCCATGAAGGGGCACATGCAATGGCGTCAGCCGCAGAACAGATGGCCGCGAACCTGTCATGGGGCGCGCTCGGCAAGGCGACCGAGCTGCGCCAGAGGATCTGGTTCACCCTCGGACTTCTCATCATCTACCGCCTCGGCACCTATATCCCGGTGCCGGGCATCGACGGCGCGGCGCTGCGCAACTTCATGGACCAGGCGCAGGCCGGCATCGGGGGCATCCTCTCGATGTTCACCGGCGGCGCGCTGGGGCGCATGGGTGTCTTTGCGCTTGGCATCATGCCCTATATCTCGGCCTCGATCATCGTGCAGCTTCTGGCCTCGATGGTGCCCTCGCTTGAGCAGCTCAAGAAAGAGGGTGAGTCGGGCCGCAAGAAGATCAACCAATATACCCGTTACGGCACGGTCGCGCTGGCGCTGTTCCAGGCCTGGGGCCTGGCCGTCAGCCTCGAGCATGGCAACCTCGCGCATGAGCCGGGGATGTTCTTCCGCGCCTCGGTCGTGATCACGCTGGTCGGCGGCACCATGTTCCTGATGTGGCTGGGCGAGCAGATCACCGCCCGCGGCATCGGTAACGGCATTTCGCTCATCATCTTCGTCGGCATCGTGGCCGAGATTCCGGGCCACCTCGCGCAGTTCCTGGCGCAGGGCCGTTCGGGCGCCGTCTCGACCCCGGTGATCCTTGGCGTGATCGTGATGGTCATTGCCGTGATCGCCTTCGTCGTCTTCATGGAACGCGCGCTGCGGAAGATCCACATCCAGTATCCCCGCCGCCAGGTCGGGATGAAGATCTATGACGGCCAGTCCTCGCACCTGCCGATCAAGGTGAACCCGGCGGGCGTGATCCCGGCCATCTTCGCCTCGTCGCTGCTGCTGCTGCCGGTCACGATCTCGACCTTCTCGGGCAACCAGACCGGCCCGGTCATGTCGACGATCCTCGCGTATTTCGGGCCGGGGCAGCCGCTCTACCTGATCTTCTTTGCGGCGATGATCGTGTTCTTCGCCTATTTCTACACGTTCAACGTCAGCTTCAAGACGGATGACGTGGCCGAGAACCTGAAGAATCAGGGCGGCTTCATTCCCGGCATCCGGCCGGGCAAGCGGACCGAGGATTATCTGAGCTATGTGGTCACGCGCGTGCTGGTCATCGGCTCGGCCTATCTGGCCGCCGTCTGTATGCTGCCCGAGATCATCCGCCACCAACTCTCGATTCCCTTCTATTTCGGCGGGACGTCGGTGCTGATCGTGGTCAGCGTCGTGATGGATACGATCAACCAGGTGCAAAGCCACTTGCTTGCGCATCAATACGAAGGTTTGATTGAGAAATCGCAGCTTCGTGGCAAACGGAAACCGGGGACACCGCGCCCGCGCAAGGCTCCGGCGCGTCGCTGATTGGGAGAGAGGCCCCGAAGCGGGCGGAAGAGGGACGAATATGGCGACGAACATCATTCTGCTGGGCCCCCCTGGGGCCGGCAAGGGCACTCAGGCGCGGTTGCTGATCGAGGGACGCGGCCTCGTCCAGCTCTCGACCGGCGACATGCTGCGTGAGGCGCGCAGCTCCGGGACCGAGATGGGCCTGCGCGTCGCCAAGGTCATGGATCGCGGCGAACTCGTCACAGACGATATCGTCATCGGCCTGATCAAGGAAAAGATCGAACAGGGTGGCAAGGGGTTCATCTTCGACGGCTTCCCCCGCACGCTGGCTCAGGCCGACGCGCTGGAAGAGCTGATGAGGGACGAGGGCCAGCAGATCGACGCCGTGATCGAGATGCGGGTCGATGACGCGGCGCTGGTTTCGCGCATTTCGGGCCGCTACACCTGCGGCAATTGCGGCGAGGTCTATCATGACGTGACCAAGCCCACGAAGGTCGAGGGCAAATGCGATGTCTGCGGCTCGACCGACCTGCGGCGCCGGGCCGACGACAACGAGGAAAGCCTCAAGACGCGGTTGATGGAATATTACAAGAAGACCTCTCCGCTGATCGGGTATTACTATTGCAAGGGGAACCTGCACCCCGTCGATGGTCTGGCCGAGATCGAGGAGGTCGCGACGTCGATCGCGCAGGTTCTGGACGGGGCAGGGGGTAAGGGTTGACGAAACCCTTCGAATACCTTAATCCGCAGCATCTCGCATGAGAATCACCTGATATCAGGTGTGGCTTTAGGCCCGAAGGCATGGCTTTCGGGTCTTTGGTTGTGAAAAAAGGTTCCGGTGCTACGGAACCGCAACATGAGAAGGAAAAGCGCGTGGCTCGTATTGCTGGCGTCAACATTCCGACCGGGAAACGCGTCCCGATCGCACTGACCTATATCCACGGGATCGGCCCGAAATTCGCGGACGAGATCATCTCGGCCGTCGGTATCGACGCGACCCGTCGCGTGAACGAACTCTCGGATGCCGAAGTTCTTCAGATCCGCGAATACATCGACGCCAACCTGACCGTCGAGGGCGACCTGCGCCGCGAGACGCAAATGAACATCAAGCGTCTGATGGATCTGGGTTCGTATCGTGGCCTGCGTCACCGTCGTGGCCTGCCGGTCCGCGGTCAGCGCACCCACACCAACGCCCGCACCCGCAAGGGCCCGGCGAAACCCATCGCCGGCAAGAAGAAGTAAGAGGGGGCTGAGGTAATGGCACGCGATAAAACCCGCATCAAGCGTAAGGAACGCAAGAACATCGCCACGGGCGTGGCGCATGTGAACTCGTCCTTCAACAACACCAAGATCCTGATCTCGGACGTGCAAGGCAACGCGATCTCGTGGTCGTCGGCTGGCACCATGGGCTTCAAGGGCTCGCGCAAGTCGACCCCCTACGCCGCGCAGATGGCTGCCGAGGACGCTGGCAAGAAAGCTCAGGAGCACGGCGTTCGCACCCTCGAGGTCGAAGTTCAGGGCCCCGGCTCGGGCCGCGAATCCGCGCTGCGCGCACTGGCTGCCGTCGGCTTCAACATCACGGCTATCCGTGACGTGACGCCGATCGCGCATAACGGCTGCCGCCCGCCGAAACGCCGCCGGGTCTGACACCCGCAATTACGACGCGTTCCGCGCCCTTTCGGCGCGGGCGCGACTTTCGCATTCAACCTCGGGCGTTTCCGATCACCGGTCATGGATCGGAAACAGGTATGGAGGCAAACGCATGATCCACAAGAATTGGGCTGAACTGATCAAGCCGACTCAGCTTGAAATCAAGCCGGGTGCTGATTCGACCCGCGTCGCCACGGTGGTCGCGGAGCCGCTCGAGCGCGGATTTGGCCTTACCCTGGGCAATGCCCTGCGCCGTGTGCTGCTGTCGTCGCTGCAAGGCGCGGCCATCACCTCGGTCCAGATCGACAATGTCCTGCACGAATTCTCGTCCGTTCCGGGCGTTCGCGAGGATGTCACCGACATCGTCCTGAACCTCAAGGGCGTGACGCTGAAGATGGATGTCGACGCGCCCAAGCGCCTCGCACTCTCGGCCAAGGGGCCGGGCGAGGTCAAGGCAGGCGACATCCAGGAAACCGCCGGCATCACCATCCTGAACCGCGATCACGTGATCTGCCATCTGGATGAAGGCGCCGAGCTGCATGTCGAACTGACCGTTGCCAATGGCAAGGGCTATGTCGCCGCCGACAAGAACCGCCCGGAAGATGCGCCGATCGGCCTGATTCCGATCGACGCGATCTTCTCGCCGGTCAAGCGCGTCAGCTATGAAGTCACCCCGACCCGCGAGGGCCAGGTTCTCGACTATGACAAGCTGACGATGAAGGTCGAGACCGATGGTTCGCTGACCCCGGAAGACGCCGTGGCCTATGCCGCGCGCATCATTCAGGACCAGCTTGCCGTCTTCGTCAACTTCGACGAGCCGGAAGCCGCGACCCGTTCGGACGCGGAAGACGGTCTGGAGTTCGATCCGCGCCTGCTGAAGAAAGTCGACGAGCTGGAGCTTTCGGTCCGCTCGGCGAACTGCCTGAAGAACGACAACATCGTCTATATCGGCGACCTGATCCAGAAGACCGAAGCCGAGATGCTGCGCACCCCGAACTTCGGCCGCAAGTCGCTGAACGAGATCAAGGAAGTGCTCTCGGGCATGGGCCTGCATCTTGGCATGGACGTCGTGGACTGGCCGCCGGAAAACATCGAAGACGTTGCGAAACGCTTCGACGACCAGTTCTGAGAGATTATCCGGGGGCGTCACCCGCCGCCCCCGGCACTACCCGGGCATTCCGCCCCAAGGAGAGCGGCCCCCACGCAGGGTCGCCGGACAAAGTAAAAGACGTAAAGGAGAAATATCATGCGTCACGCACGTGGCTATCGCCGCCTCAACCGCACCCATGAGCACCGCAAGGCGCTTTTCGCCAACATGGCCGGCTCGCTGATCGAACATGAGCAGATCAAGACGACCCTGCCGAAAGCCAAGGAACTTCGCCCGATCGTTGAAAAACTGATCACGCTGGCGAAGCGCGGCGACCTGCACGCCCGTCGTCAGGCTGCTTCCCAGCTGAAGCAGGACCAGCATGTCGAGAAGCTGTTCGAAGTGCTCGGTGCCCGCTACAAGGACCGTCAGGGCGGCTACGTCCGTATCCTGAAAGCCGGCTTCCGCTATGGCGACATGGCTCCGATGGCGATCATCGAATTCGTCGAGCGCGACACCAACGCCAAAGGCGCCGCTGACCGCGCCCGTCTGGAAGCCGAATCGGCAGCCGACGAAGAAGCGTAAGATTCTTAATCCTTTCTTAGGGTTATGTGACGACATTGAACCCGCGGCCGAAAGAACGGCTGCGGGTTTTTTGCAACAGTTGCAGGTGGCTCAATGAACGGAACAACCGTGACGTGTCGGCTGCGATCTTGGCGCAGGTTGCTGCTTTTGAGTGGAAATACAGTGCCGATACGCCTGTGCAGGCGATTTTGCATAAGCGTCGTATCTGCAAATACAACTGGGCTCTGAAAGTGGGTTTTCAAAAAACACCGCTCGCAAAACCAACTACGCTTGAATACACTCGTCCTCACGCCATTTATGGCCGTGCTTATAGAAAACTCAATCTGTCCAAATAGTCATGTCGTCTCGCGCGGATATCAATGCAGCACTCGCCAAGCTGAGAAAGCTTGCTCCTGCCGGCTATTTTGTCGGCTTGCACATCCGGTTTGCTGCTCCGCTGATGCAGTTCCAGACCTATAACAAGGAATGGTCCCTGCGTTATGCCGAGCGCGCCTATGCCCTGCGCGATCCCACGATCGCCTGGGGTTTCTCGACCACCGGTGCCTGCCGCTGGAGCGTGCTGCCTATTCCTGACCCGTTCTCGATCCTGCAGGATGCAGCGGATCACGGGCTGAATTATGGCCTTGTCGTGGCCCACGGACCCATCAAGTCGCGCACCATCGCGGCCTTCGCCCATGACAAGCGGGAATTCACGGATGACGAGATCGAAGCGATCTCGGCAACGATTCGACGGCTTCATGACATAACCGAGCCGCCGGAGAGCCTGACCAAGGCTCAGCAAGAGGCCCTTAGGTGCATCGCAGAAGGAGATCGGCACGCAGCGGCGGCGGCAAAACTTGGTATTACCGAAAGCGCATTCAAGGCTCGTCTCATATCGGCGCGCGAACGTCTCATGGCGCGCACGACTGCCGAGGCGCTGCAGAGAGCCAAGGACTACCGCTTGCTGTAAGACGACGGTTCACTATTCGCGCGGTTACACCCTGGGGGCCACCACCCACCACACCCCAGGAGACTACCATGCAGACCACCACGCTTTCGTTCGCTAACCTCCACAACCACGGCGAACTGTTCGCCAATATCTTCCGCGCCCGGAAACAAAGCTTCATCATCCAGAAACGCTGGGATCTGCCCCAGACGGATGACATGGAGTTCGACCAGTACGACACCCCGATGAGCCGTTGGGTCGCCATCCATGAGCGGGGCCAAGTCCTTGCCGGCGTTCGCCTGACGCCCACGACCGCGCGCTGCGGCATGTATTCCTATATGATTCGGGATGCGCAGCTTGACCTGTTGGGGGGATCTATCCCGCAAAACCTGCTGTCCGACGCTGCCCCGGTCGAGCCCGGCACATGGGAGGCGAGCCGCCTGTTCGTGGACCATACCATCCGCCAGAGCCAGCGCCGCCGGGTCCATCTGGAACTGGTCAAGGAGATGACCAATTCGGCACGGGAACTGGGCGCGACGAAGCTCGTCTGCCTTGTCGCTTCGACCTGGCCGCGCTGGCTGGTGCCCGCTGGTCTGGAAGCCCAGGCGATGGGCCCGGTGATCTGGATCGACGACGGTTATTTCCAGTGCGTGTCGATCAATCTTGCGACCAAGATGCACTGATCATGTCTGTGCGGAGGGGACTTCCGCGCATGTCTGGGGCGGCGTAACATGCCGCCCACATGGCAGATCTTTTCGACAACGAACCAAACGCTTCCGCTTCCGAGACCAACCGACCGCTGGCGGATCGCATCCGCCCGGCCCGGCTTTCGGATGTGGTGGGACAGGAGCAGGTCCTGGGCCCCGACGGGCCGCTGGGCGCGATGCTTGCCACGGGCAGGCTGTCCTCGCTGATCCTGTGGGGGCCGCCCGGCGTGGGCAAGACCACCATCGCCCGCCTTCTCGCGCATGAGACGGACCTGGCCTTCGTCCAGATCTCGGCGATTTTTTCGGGCGTGCCGGAACTGCGCAAGGTTTTCGACAGCGCCCGCCTGCGCCGCCAGCAGGGGCGGGGCACGCTGCTGTTCGTGGACGAGATCCACCGCTTCAACAAGGCGCAGCAGGACAGCTTCCTGCCGCATATGGAGGACGGCACCATCGTCCTTGTCGGGGCCACGACCGAAAATCCCAGCTTCGAGCTGAACGCGGCGCTTCTGTCCCGCGCGCAGGTCATCGTGCTGGAACGCCTGAGCCTCGCCGATCTGGAACGCCTCGCCCAGCGCGCCGAGCAGGAGCTGGGCCGGCCGCTGCCCCTGACTGCCGAGGCGCGGGAACGTCTGCTGGAGATGGCGGATGGCGATGGCCGCGCGGTGCTGAACCTGATCGAGCAGGTGATGGCATGGAAGGTCACGGAAAAGCTCGACACCGACCGGATGGCCAAGCGCCTGATGCGGCGGGCGGCGAAATACGACAAGTCGGGGGACGAGCATTACAACCTGATCTCGGCGCTGCACAAATCGGTGCGCGGCAGCGATCCCGACGCGGCGCTCTACTGGTTCGCGCGGATGCTGGAGGGGGGCGAGGATCCGCGCTACCTCGCGCGGCGCATCACCCGCATGGCGGTCGAGGATATTGGCCTCGCCGACCCGGCGGCGCAGCGCCATTGCCTCGACGCATGGGCGCTTTACGAACGCCTCGGCAGCCCGGAGGGCGAGCTGGCGCTGGCGCAGGCGGTGATCTATCTCGCGCTCGCGCCGAAGTCGAATGCGGGCTACGCCGCCTACAAGGGCGCGCGCGATCTGGCGCGACGCTCGGGCAGCCAGATGCCGCCCGCCCATATCCTGAACGCGCCGACCGGGCTGATGAAGGAACAGGGCTATGGCGCGGGCTATCAATACGACCACGATGCCGAGGATGCCTTCTCGGGGCAGGATTATTTCCCCGAGGGTATGAAACGTCCCGTCCTTTACCTGCCGGTCGAGCGTGGATTCGAGCGTGACCTGAAAAAGCGCGTTGAATGGTTCGCCAGCCTCCGTCAAAAGCGGCGCATAGAGGGCAAGACATGAACCATGCATTCCTTCAGGTCGCCTTGGGTGGCGCCCTGGGGTCGATGGCGCGTTACGGCGTCAACATTCTGGCCGGGCGGATCACCGCCGGCTTTCCGCTGGGAACGCTGACGGTGAATATCGTCGGCTGCTTCGTCATGGGTCTGCTCGCCTCGATGCTTGCTCTGCGCGGGGGGCAGCATCTGGCGCCCCTGCTGCTGACCGGGGTTCTGGGCGGTTTCACCACGTTTTCGGCATTCGCGCTGGACACGATGGTTCTGTGGGAGCGTGGCGCGGTCCTGACCGCCGCGGGCTATGTGCTCGCTTCCGTTGTGATTTCACTGCTGGCGGTCATCGCCGGATTGGCCGTTGGCCGGGGGTTGTTCGTATGAGTGGTGTCCAGACCATCCGCATTGGCGCGGACGAGGGCGATCAGCGCATTGATCGCTGGCTGAAGAAGCGTTTCCCGCAACTGACGCAGGGCGCGGTCGAGAAGATGTGCCGCACCGGCCAGCTGCGCGTCGATGGCGGCCGGGTCAAGGCCAACAGCCGGATCGAGGCCGGGCAGGAGGTGCGCGTGCCGCCTTTGCCCGAGGGCGCCCCGCCGCCGGTCGCGGCGAAAGCCCGCGTCAAGCAATCCGATGCCGAGATGATCCAGTCCTGCGTCCTGTGGCGCGACGAGCATATCATCGCGCTGAACAAGCCTCCGGGTCTGCCGTCGCAGGGCGGTTCGGGGCAGGGCGACCGGCATGTCGACGGGCTGACCGAGGCGCTGATGTTCGGCTACAAGGACCGGCCGAAGCTGGTCCATCGCCTCGACAAGGACACTTCCGGCGTGCTGCTGCTGGCCCGCACCGACCGGATCGCGCGGGCGCTAAGCGAGGCGTTCCGCCACCGCCTGACGCGCAAGATCTATTGGGCCGCCGTCGCGGGCGTGCCGCATCCGCGCATGGGGTCGATCAAATACGGCCTCGTCAAGGCTCCCGGCCGTGGCCGGGGCGGCGAGGGCGAGAAGATGGTCGCGGTCCACCCCTCGCAGGTGGCCGAGACCGAGGGCGCCAAGCGGGCGCATACCGATTACTCGGTGCTGTCGGCGCTTGGCGGCCGGGTCTCGTGGGTGGCGATGGTGCCGGTTACCGGCCGCACCCACCAGTTGCGGGCGCATATGTCCGAGATGGGGCATCCGATCATCGGCGATGGCAAATATGGCGGCTCGGGGCAGGAGAACCTTGGCGACGGCTGGGGCGCGCAGCTTGGCGGAGAGATCAGCCGCAAGCTGCATCTGCACGCCCGCCTGATCCGGTTCGAGCATCCGATCACCAAGAAGCTGATCACCGTCACCGCGCCCTTGCCCGATCACATGGAACGGACCTGGAAAACGCTGGGCTGGCACGAGAGTGACGTGCCCGAAGACCCGTTCGAGGACGACTGATGCGGCTGGTCGTCTTTGACGTCGACGGCACGCTGGTCAACAGCCAGCACGAGATCGCCGACGCGATGAATCAGGGCCTCAGCGGTGCGGGCCTGCCCGAGATGGAGCCGGCCGAAATCCTCGCGATCGTGGGCCTGTCGCTGCCGGTCGCGGTGGCGCGGCTGCTGCCGGGCGCCTCGGCCCAGATGCATGACCGCGTGGTGGCGGGCTATCGCGAGGCTTTCGTCGCCGCGCGTGCCAAGGGGGCGGTGCCGCCACTTTATCCCGGCGCGCTCGACTGCCTCGATGCGCTGGCCTCGCTGGATCACGTGCTGCTGGGGATCGCCACGGGCAAGCCGATGCGCGGGCTGACCGCCGTGCTGGAGGCGCATGGCCTGACCGGGCGTTTCTTCACCCGCCAGACGGCGGACGGCCATCCCTCGAAACCGCATCCGGCGATGTTGCAAAGCGCGCTTTTCGATGCCGGGCTGGAGCCGGACCATGCGGTGATGGTTGGCGACACGGTTTTCGACATCGAGATGGCACGCGCGGCCGGCGTGGCGGGCTATGGCGTCGACTGGGGCTATCACCCCTCGGCGGATCTTCTCGGGGCGGGGGCGGCGCTGGTCGCGCCGGATTACCCGACCTTGACGCAGGCCCTGCTGGACTGGGCCGGGAAGGAGCAGGCGGCATGAGCAGCGAATGGAAGGCACGGCGGTTCTGGACGTCCTCGGCCCTGCGCGAGGCCGACGGTGGCTGGGAGGTTACGCTGGACGGCCGCCCGGTCCGCACCCCCGGCAAGCTGCCGCTGATCCTGCCGACCGCGGCGCTGGCCGAGGCCATCGCTGCCGAATGGGACGCCCAGTCGGACATCATCGACCCGAACACCATGCCGCTGACCCGTGCCGCGAACTCGGCGGTCGAGCGTGTGGCCCCGCAATTCGACGCGGTCGCGGGGATGCTTGCCGAATATGGCGGCACCGATCTTCTCTCCTACCGGGCCGAGGGGCCGGAGGCGCTGGTTCAGGCCCAGGCCGAGGGCTGGGATCCGCTGATCGACTGGGCCGCGACCGCGCTTGGCGCGCCGCTGCGGATCACGCATGGCGTCGTGCCGGTGCCCCAGCCCGAGCCGGCATTGATTAAACTGAAAGCAGAAGTCCTTGCCCTCGATGCATTCGGCCTGACCGCGCTCCATGATCTTGTGACGCTGCCGGGGTCGCTGATCCTTGGACTGGCGGTGGTCAAGGGCCGGATCGACGCCGATACCGCACATGCGCTGTCGCGGATTGACGAGGAATATCAAAGCGCAAACTGGGGCCGTGACGAGGAAGCTGACGCTGCGGCAGCCGCCCGCCTCGACCAGATGCGCAATGCCCAGCGTTTCTGGCGGCTGAGCAGGGCCGGCTGAACCAGCCCCCTAATTTCTTGACGGAGGGAACTTCATCGGCACAATGCCGCTTATGGGGGCAGTGAATTCTGCCCGCATGGCTCAATCGGGCTAGCCTACGGCCCCAGCTTCCAAGCGATCCGTCAAGGATCGGAAGACAACAGAGAGGAACCCCATGAAGAAATCTGCACTCGTCGGCTCTGCCACCGCCTTCGCCCTTCTGGCGTCCGGTGCCATGGCCGCTGAAGGCGACACGCTGAAAGAGGTCAAAGCCCGCGGCGTGCTGAACTGCGGCGTGAACACGGGCCTCGTCGGTTTCGCCGCACCCGATGCCAATGGCAACTGGTCGGGCTTCGATGTCGCCTTCTGCAAGGCCGTGGCCGCGGCCGTGCTGGGCGATGCGACCAAGGTGAAATACGTGCCGACGACCGGGCAGACGCGCTTCACCGCGCTGTCCTCGGGCGAGGTGGACCTGCTGGCGCGGAACTCGACCTGGACCTTCCAGCGCGATACCGACCTCAAGCTCGATTTCATCGGCGTGAACTATTACGACGGTCAGGGCTTCATGGTCCGCAAGGATCTGGGTGTGTCCTCGGCCAAGGAACTGGATGGCGCGACGATCTGCATCCAGACCGGCACCACGACCGAGCTGAACCTGGCCGATTACTTCAAGGCCAACAACATGACCTATCAGCCGGTCAATATCGATTCGAACGCCGAGGGCGAGCAGCAATACATGGCTGGCGCCTGCGACGCCTATACGACCGACGCCTCGGGCCTTGCCGCGACGCGCGCGGCCTTCGCCGACCCGGAAAACCACATCATCCTGCCCGAGATCATCTCGAAGGAGCCGCTGGGGCCGGCGGTGCGCCACGGCGACAACAACTGGGGCGACATCGCGCGCTGGACCCTCTTCGCGCTGGTCGCGGCCGAGGAATACGGCATCACCTCGGCCAATATCGACGAGCTGTCGAAATCCTCGCAGAACCCGGAAGTCCAGCGCCTGCTGGGCAGCTCGGACGATCTGGGCAAGATGATCGGTCTTGACGCCGAATGGGCCAAGCGCGCCATCAAAGCCAGCGGCAACTATGGCGAGATCTTTGCCGCCACGATCGGTGAGCAGACGCCGATCGGCCTTGCCCGCGGGCTGAACGCGCAATGGACCCAAGGCGGTCTGATGTACGCGATGCCCTTCCGGTAATCGCAGCCAGACGGGAACGGGCGGGGGAAATCCCCGCCCGTTTCGCCACGCGCCGGCAAGACATCAGGGCGTCAGACCCTACCGCCGGCCAACAGGGGATAAAATATGGTAGATTATCCAGGCGCGGCCAGTCCGCCTTTCCGCCTGTCGATGCTGATTTACGACCGGCGCTATCGTTCACTGACGATCCAGGCGGTCGTGTTCATTCTGGTCATGCTTCTGGCAAGCTGGCTCATCGACAATACGCTGAAAAACCTTGCCATCATGGGCAAGACGCTCAGCTTCGACTTTCTGTTCAGGCGGGCGGGATATGACATTCCGCAGCAATTGATCCCCTATAATTCGGACGACACCCATCTGCGCGCCGCCGTCGTGGGTCTGCTGAACACGCTTCAGGTCTCGATCCTCGGCTGTATCTCGGCCACCGTCGTGGGCGTCATCGTCGGCGTGCTGCGGCTCTCGTCGAACTGGCTGATCGCGCGGCTGATGACGGTCTATGTCGAGGTGTTCCGCAACATCCCGCTGCTGCTGTGGATCCTCGTCATCCTCGCCATCTTCACCGAGATCATGCCGCCCCCGAACGCCTATCGTGGCGAGAATCCGGCGGCCGAGATGATCCTTTTCGACCTGATCGCGCCGACCAACCGCTATACCGCGGTGCCGTCGCTTGGCATGACCAACCCGCCCGGCGTCATCGCCATCGGGCGCGAAGGCATAAGCTGGGCTCTGGTCGCCTATGTCGTGGTGCTGGCGCTGGCCTTTACCGGCCGCCATTTCCTGAGGAAGCGGGCGCAGCGCATTCAGGACAGCACCGGCAAGCGGCCGACGACCTGGTGGATCACGCTGGCGATGTTCCTGCTGCCGCTGCTGGTGCTGACCTGGTATTTCGGCCTGCACCTGATCCCGCCGGTCCTGCGCGGCTTCAACTTTGCCGAGGGCACCAATCTCGACAATGCCTTCGTGGTCCTCTGGCTGGCGCTGACGCTTTATACCGGGGCCTTCATCGCCGAGATCGTGCGCGGCGGCATCCTTGCCGTCAGCCGCGGCCAGACCGAGGCGGCATTCGCCCTGGGCCTGCGTCCCGGCCGCACCATGGCGCTGGTGGTTCTGCCGCAGGCGTTGCGGGTGATCGTGCCGCCGCTGATCTCGCAATACCTGAACCTGACCAAGAACAGCTCGCTCGCCATCGCGGTGGGCTACATGGACCTGCGCGGCACGCTGGGCGGGACCACGCTGAACCAGACCGGGCGCGAGATGGAATGCATGGTCCTGATGATGGGCATCTATCTGCTGCTCTGCCTCATCATCTCGGGCGGGATGAACGTCTTCAACAGCCGCGTCAAGCTGAAGGAACGCTGAGATGAGCGAGACAGAAGCCCAGACCATCGCCTTTGTGCGCAGAGACATCCTGCCGCCCGAACCGCCGCCGGTCCGCAGCTCGGGAGCAATCCTCTGGCTGCGCGAGAACCTGCTCTCGGGGCCGTTGAACATCGCGCTGACCTTGCTTGGCCTCGGGATCCTCTGGACCATCTTCAGCACCGTCTGGCCCTGGCTTTCGAACGCGGTCTGGAATGCGAACAGCATGGCCGAATGCCGCAAGATCATCGCCGAGGCGCATGGACCCGACGCGACCGGTGCCTGCTTTGCCATCATCAAGCATCGCTGGAACCAGTTCGTCTTCGGCTTCTATCCGGTCGATCTCTACTGGCGGCCGGTGCTGGCTTTCGGCGCGCTCTTCTTCGCGCTGGCGCCGGTGCTGTTCTCGGACAGCCGCAAGGCGCGCTGGATCGTGACCGGAGTGGCATTCGTGGTGACGCTGGCGGCCTCGCAGGTGCTTGGCGCAACCGGGGCCGAGCTTGGCGCGATGCTGTTTCTGCTGCTGGGCTGGCTCCTGCTGATCGAGCGCAGGCGGGACTGGGCGCTGGTCGCCACCCTCGTCTATCCGTTCCTCGCGGTCTGGCTGCTTTGGGGCGGCACGATCTGGGGGCCGGTCATGGCGCTTGCGGGCTTCCTGATCGGCTTTGTCGTCTGGCAGGCCCTGTCGCGCTTCGGCATGTTCGCCTTTGCCGCCGCGGTGATCGTCGCGGCGCTGTGGTGGCTGGTCCTGTCGGATTACGCGGCGCGCGGCTTTGCCGCCATCCTGCCGATGCGGCTGACGCCGGTGTCATCGGACCAGTTCGGGGGGTTCGTGCTGTCGATCACCATTGGCGTCTCGGGGATCGCGCTGTCGCTGCCCTTGGGCATCATCCTTGCCCTCGCCCGGCGTTCCGACCTGCCGGTGATCAAGATGATGGCGGTGCTTTTCATCGAGTTCATCCGTGGCGTCCCGCTGATAACGCTGCTTTTCGTGGCCTCGCTGCTGCTCAATTACTTCCTGCCGCCGGGGACGAATTTCGACATCATCCTGCGGGTCATCATCATGGTGACGCTGTTCGCCTCGGCCTATATGGCCGAGGTGATCCGCGGCGGCCTTGCCGCCCTGCCCAAGGGCCAATACGAGGCCGCCGACGCGCTCGGCCTCGATTACTGGAAGGCGCAACGGCTGATCATCCTGCCGCAGGCGCTGAAAATTTCTATCCCCGGCATCGTCTCGACCTTCATCGGCATGTTCAAGGACACCACGCTTGTCACCTTCGTCGGCCTTTTCGACCCGCTGAAGGCGATGTCCGACACCATCCGCGCGAGCTTCGAATGGAAGGGCGCCTATTGGGAGCCCTATATCTTCGTCGGCTCGATCTTCTTCATCCTCTGCTTCGGCATGTCGCGCTACTCGATGCATCTCGAGCGCCGCCTGAAGCGCGACCATCGCTGAGAGGTCATCATGGCAGTCCAGACACAGACCCGGTCACCGCTTGACGAGACCGCGATCTCGATCACCAAGCTCAACAAATGGTATGGCACCTTTCACGTGCTGCGCGACATCGACCTGAATGTCAGGAAGGGAGAGCGGATCGTCATTGCCGGCCCCTCCGGCTCGGGCAAGTCGACGCTGATCCGCTGCATCAACCGGCTGGAGGAGCATCAGGCCGGCAAGATCGTCGTCGACGGCACCGAACTGACCACCGACCTCAAGAACATCGACAAGGTGCGGTCCGAGGTCGGGATGGTGTTCCAGCATTTCAACCTGTTCCCGCATCTGACCATCCTCGAGAATTGCACCCTTGCCCCGATCTGGGTCCGCAAGGTGCCCCGGCAGCAGGCCGAGGAGACGGCGATGCATTTCCTCGAAAAAGTCAGGATCCCCGAGCAGGCGCTGAAATATCCCGGCCAGCTTTCCGGCGGACAGCAGCAGCGCGTGGCGATTGCCCGCTCGCTCTGCATGCGGCCCCGGATTATGCTTTTCGACGAGCCGACCTCCGCCCTTGACCCCGAGATGATCAAGGAGGTTCTGGATACGATGATCGAACTGGCCGAGGACGGGATGACCATGCTCTGCGTCACGCATGAGATGGGCTTCGCGCAGGCGGTGGCGCATCGCGTGATCTTCATGGATCAGGGCCAGATCGTCGAGCAGAACACCCCTTACGAGTTCTTCAACAACCCGCAAAGCGAGCGGACCAAGCTGTTCCTGAGCCAGATCCTTGGCCACTGAACAGGACGCGCGGTCCGGGCGCACGGGCGGCAATGAGGCCACATCCGCGTCAGTTGCGCGCGTGCCGTGTTGCCGGAAGGGAGGTGCCCGGTTTATCTTGCCGCCCGACGAGCTTGGAGTGAGCAGATGAATCAGACCGTTTTCCTGTTGTTGGGCCTCTTGGGCATTGTCGGAATCGGCTCGCTCGTTTCAAGCAATGACGACGACGAATCCCTGGATCCGCCGCCGGACGATCCCTTTGGCGGCCGCCAGTTGACCGAGGGCACGGACGAGGCCGACACGCTGGTCGGAACCGACGAGGACGAGGCCTTCCAGTCCTTCGACGGCAATGACCTCGTCTCGGCCGGGGGCGGCAATGATCTGGTCTGGACCGGCTATGGCGATGATACCGTGACCGCCGATGCCGGCGATGACGAAATCTATCTGGGCTATGACGATGACCTTTACGGCGCCTATGACCTCGGCGCCGACGAGGGCAATGACACGATCGACGGCGGCTATGGCGACGATACGATCATCACCAATTCGGGCAATCATTCGATCACCGGCGGCGACGATGACGATACTATCATCGACAATGGCGGCACCGTCTATATCGACGGCGAGGAGGATGACGACCTGATCCTGTCGCCCGACGCCTCCGATCCCGACGCGCCCGATACGCTGCTGGGCGGCGAGGGGAATGACACGATCCATGCCGGCGCGAATGACATCGTGGATGCGGGCGACGGGTCCGACCTGATCGTACTGCGCAGCGATGCCGGCGGTGCGGCGGTCGTGACCTATGGCAGCTCGGACAGGATCACCGTGACGCTTGCCGAGGATTATACCGGCGAGGAAGAATATGAGCTGGTGCAGGAAGGTGACGACGTGCAGCTTGTCGTGAATGGCGAGGTGCTGGCCGTCCTGAAGGCCACTCAGGTCGATGACGTTGGCGGCATCAATCTGGTCCGCGAGCAAACCACCTGATCTGCATGGCGCGCGCGACGGGAAACCGCCGCGCGTCCGCTGTTTTCGCGCTCAGAGCGCGGATTTGAGGGATTCTTCCAGATAGAGTTCCCGCAGGCGCGCCGCCACCGGGCCGGGCGTGCCGTTTCCGACCTTGGCGCCGTCGATCTCGACCACCGGCAGCACGAAGGCCGAGGCCGAGGTGAAGAACGCCTCATCCGCCTGCTGCGCCTCCTCGATGGTGAAGGGGCGTTCCTCGATCTGCATCTGCGCCTCTGCCGCATAGCGCAGCAGCGAGGCGCGGGTGATCCCGTGCAGGATGTCGGTCGAGAGGTTGCGGGTGATGATCCGCCCGTCCTTGACGATATAGGTGTTGTTCGAGGTGCCCTCGGTCACGAAGCCGTCCTCGACCAGCCATGCGTCGTCGGCACCCCGCTTCTTCGCCTCCATCTTGGCGAGCGAGGGGTAGAGAAGCTGCACCGTCTTGATGTCCCGGCGCGACCAGCGCAGATCGGGGACCGAGATCACCTTGATGCCGGTCTTGGCGGTCGGGTTCGCGGCAAGGCCGGGCTTCGACTGGGTGAACAGAACCACGGTCTGGGGCGTATCCGCCGGCGGGAAGGCAAAGTCGCGGTCGCCAGGATTGCCGCGCGTGACCTGCAGATAGACCATCCCCTCGTTGATCCCGTTCAGTTCGACCAGCTTGCGGTGAACGGCGGTCCATTCCTCGTCCGAAAGCGGATTGCCCATGCCAAGCTCGGCGAGCGAGCGGGCGAGGCGTTTCATATGGCCCGGAAAGTCCAGAAGCTTGCCCTGCAGCACGCTCGTCACCTCGTAGACGCCATCGGCCATCACGAAACCACGGTCAAAGATCGACACCTTGGCCTCGGCTTCGGGCAGGTACTCGCCATTCAGATAGACGGTGCGGGTCATCTTCTTCTCCTTTTTCTGCTGAAGCGGCCTGTTCGGCGTCCTGCGCCGAAAGCGGCGAAGCGTCAAGACAGACAAGGGGAGGGGAGTGCGATGCAGAATGAACTTGCTGCAAAAGTCGCAACTATCTATCTTTCCCCGCAACGCGACCGAAATATCGTTGCGGGCACTGCAAGGCAGACCCCTCGAATGACGGTATGCGAAAGTAGACCAGTTGACATAGCGTCAATTAGTCGGGCACAAATGACCAGCAGACAGGCAAAGCTGATGAGCGCCTGTGCTGCAGCGAGATACCTGGGCGGCCATTCGGGGAGGCTTGGCCGCCATCACGGGGAGGAGTGACAGGCCCTGCGGCAAGCGGGGCCTGTCTACTTTCAGAGGTCAGAAATAGTCTCGTCTGTCTTAAAACCTTGATAAATCTTTTGTAATATATGCGTCTCTGCCGGCCGTTCGATCGGTCGCGGCGAATGTCCTGCCGGTCACCCGGCCTTGCGAGGCGTCCGGCCCGTGCCGTGACGGGGATCGGGCGTGCGGTTTCGCGGGGCAAGGACGGGAATCGGTGATTCGGCGACGGCGGGAATCACCGGAACGCCTGTCTGCTGGACAAGCTCCTCCTGCGCGGCGCGCGAGGCCGAGATCAGCGTCTCGGCGGCGGATCGCCGCTTTGGCCTGACTTCATCACCGATCATGGCGCGATTGACCGCGATTCCCATCGCGAAACTCCTTCCTTGCCTTCCTTCTTTCGAAGCATGCAGCAAGTAATGAGCGGTCGGCCGATCCGCAAGCGCCGGGGCCTAGGATCGCGCCGATTTGTCGCAGTCGTGAGGCAGACGCGGCGTCGCGTCGAGGAGCGTCCGGGTATAGGGATGCTCGGGCGCCTCCAGCACGCGCGAGGTCGGGCCGGATTCCACGATCTTGCCGTCGCGCATGATCAGCACCCGGTCCGTGACCTGACGCACCACGGACAGATCGTGGCTGATGAACAGATAGGCGAGGCCATGCCGCACGCGCAGGCTGGCCAGAAGCTCAAGCACCTGCGCCCGCACCCGGACATCGAGCGCGCTGACCGCCTCGTCCAGGATGATCAGGCTGGGCCGGATGATCAGGGCGCGGGCCAGCGCGATCCTTTGCCGCTGGCCGCCTGAAAACTCATGGACATAGCGGCGCATCGCGTCGCCGGTGATGCCGACGTCGTAAAGCGACTCGGCCACGCGCTCACGCCAGTCGGCGGGGCGGCCGGTCAGGTGGAAGGGCTCGGCGACAAGGTTCTCGACCCGCCAGCGCGGATCGAAGCTGCCGAACGGATCCTGAAACACCACCTGCATCCGCGCCCGCAGCGCGCGGGGCATCCGCTGGCCCGCGCGGATCTGCTGGCCGTCCAGCGCGATCCTGCCGCCCTGGATCGGGTCGAGGCCAAGGATGGCGCGGGTCAGGGTGGATTTCCCGCAGCCCGATTCCCCGACCAGTCCCACCGCCTCGCGGTCATGGATGGTCAGGCTGACGCCGTCGACGGCCCGCACCCGCTCGCGCTGGCTGCGGGCGGGGTAGGTGCGCACGACATCCGTGACCTCCAGCAGCGGCGGCGGATTTGCCGGCGTCAGGACGAGGCGGGGCCGCGCCTGCGCAGCGGCAAGCAGTTCGCGGGTATAGCTGTGCTGCGGGCCGGCAAAGATCTGCGCGGCCGGCGCATATTCGACGACGGCACCGCGCTGCATGACGGCGACGCGATCGGCCAGCCCGGCCACGACGGCAAGGTCATGGGTGATCAGCAGGAGGGACATGCCCTCCTCGCGGACCAGCCCCTTCAGCAGATCGAAGATCTGGGCCTGCGTGGTGACGTCCAGCGCGGTCGTCGGCTCGTCCGCGATCAGCAACTCGGGCCGCTCAGCGATGGCGAGGGCGATGGCGACCCGCTGCCTTTGCCCGCCCGAGAGTTCATGCGGATAGAGCGTCAGCGGAAAGCGCGCCTCGGGCAGGCCGACACGGTCCAGCCGTTCGCGCGCGCGTTCCAATGCCACTGCGCGGGGGAGGCGCTGGTGCTGGCGCAGCACCTCGGCCACCTGATCGCCAATGGTCATCAGGGGGTTCAGCGCCGTCATCGGCTCCTGAAAGATCATGCCGATGCGCTTGCCCCGGATGCGGCAAAGCTCGCGCTCGGGCAGGGCAAGGATGTCGTCGCCATCAAGCTCGACCCGGCCCTCGACCCGCATCTCGGGCGGCAGCAGGCCCATGATGGCCAGCGCGGTCAGGGACTTGCCGGAGCCGCTTTCGCCGACCAGCGCGGTGATGCGCCCCGGCTCGAGTTGCAGGTCGATGCCATGCAGCAATTGCAGGCTGCCAAGGGTGACGTTTAGTTCCGCGACCTCGATCATCGCGACCCGCGCAATCTGGGATCCAGCGCGTCGCGCAGCCCGTCGCCCAGCAGGTTGAGGCCAAGGACCGTCAGCACGATGGCAAGCCCCGGCACGATCGCCACATGCGGCGCAAGCGAGATCATCGTCTGCGCCTCGGCCAGCATCCGCCCCCAGCTTGGCGTCGGCGGCTGCGCGCCCAGCCCGACATAGGAAAGCCCGGCCTCGGCCAGAATGCCAAGGCTGAACTGGATCGTTCCCTGAACGATCAGCACGCTCGCCACATTGGGCAGGATATGCTGGAGGTTGATCAGCGCCGCGCCCTTGCCCGAGACCCGCGCCGCGCGGATATAGTCGAGCGTCCAGATCGGCAAAGCCGAGCCGCGCGTCACCCGCGCAAAGACCGGGATGTTGAAGATGCCGATAGCGATGATCGCGTTCAGCGCCGATGGCCCCAGCGCGGCGGTGATCAGGATGGCGATGACGAGGCTGGGGAAGGCAAAGATCAGGTCGTTGCCGCGCATGATCACCTCGTCGAGCCAGCCATCGCGATTGGCCGCCGCCGCCAGTCCCAGCGGCACGCCAAGGCCCATGCCGATCCCCACCGCGACCAGCGCCACCGCGATCGAGGTGCGCGCGCCGACCATGATCATCGACAGCATGTCGCGGCCGAGATGGTCGGTCCCCAGCCAATGCGCGGCCGAAGGCGGTTGCAGCTTGTCGGCCACCGAGAGTTGCAGGACGTCCCCCGGCGTCCAGAAGAACGACAGGCCCGCCGCGATCGCGGCCAGCCCGGCCAGAACGGCCCCCAGAACCAGCGATACCCTCATCTGCGCCGCAGCCTTGGGTCGACCGCCGCATAGCCCAGATCGACGAGGAAGGTGACAAGAATGACCGCCGCCACCAGCACCAGGACCGCGCTTTGCACGACGATCAGGTCGCGCTGGGTGATCGCCTGAAAGATCAGGCGACCGAGACCGGGCAGGTAGAACACGTTCTCGATGATGATGGCGCCAGCGAGCAGGAACGAGAATTGCATCCCGAGGATGGTCAGGACCGGGATCAGCGCATTGCGCAGCGCGTGGCGGCGCAGCGCCTGTCCGCGGGTCAGTCCCTTGGCCCGCGCGGTGCGGATATAGTCCTGCGCCATGGTCTCGACCAATGCCGAGCGCAGTACCCGCGCAAGGATCGCGGCCTGCGGCAGCGCCAGCGCGACGGCAGGCAGCAGCAGCGATTTCAGCGCCAGCAGCGGATGGGACCAGCCCGGAAAGCCGCCCGCCGGCAGGACGCGCAGCCGGACCGCGAACAGCAGGACAAGCAGCATGGCGAACCAGAAATTCGGCAGCGAGATCCCGATCTGCGTAAGGCCCATCGTGATGCCGTCGCCGGCGCGCCCCTGTCGCGACGCGGCGAAAAGGCCGACCGGGACCGCCACCACCACCGAAAGCGCCAGCGCCATCAGCGCCAGCGGCAGCGAGACCTGAAGCCGGTCAAGGATCATGCCCGCAACCGGCGTCTTGTAGGTAAAGCTCTGCCCCAGATCGCCGGTCAGCACGCCGCCGAGCCAGTCGAGGTAGCGCAGCGGCCATGGCAGGTCGAGGCCGAGTTGCTGGCGCAGCGCCGCCACCGTCTCGGGCTGGGCGCCGGTCCCCAGCATGAAGCTGGCAGGATCGCCCGGCACCAGTGCGACCACCGAAAAGATCACCACCGATGCCACAGCGAGGCTGAGGCACAGGATGATCAGTCGACGGAGGGCATAGCGCTGCATGGCGCAAAACTAGACGGCGGCCGGGATTCGGTAAAGCCTTTCACGGCAACGGCTTGCCGGCTTATTGCGGCAGTTCCAGCTTGCCGATCAGCGGCAGGTCGTCGCTTGCGTCGACGCTGTGCCGCTCGATCATGCGATGAACCACCGGAGGGGCGTCGCCGCGATGCAGCTTGTGCAGCTCCTCATAGCTGTCGAAATCGGCTTTCGTCCGCCGCAGGTTGTGGCGGACATATTCGTCCCATGTCGCGATGTGATAGCTTTCAGACCATTGTTCGGGGTGCTGGAGGTCACGCAGCAAGGCCCAGTTCCGCGCCCCGTCGCGCCGCCGGATGTCGCGGCGCCGCGCCATCAGGCGCAGGAATTCGGGCACGTCCTCCTGATCTATCTGATAGTCGATCAGCACCATGATCGGCCCGGACCGCCCGCGCAGGTCCAGCTTCAGCTGTGGTTCGCGGAAGCTGTTCACCGGGTCGAGGTCGAGATTGCTGAACTCGGGCGCGCGGAACCAATGGCCGATCAGCGCGCCAAGGATCAGCGGGATCGCCGCGCAGATCAGCGCCGCGTCGATGCTTTGATTCGACGCGATCTCGCCCCAGACCCAGGCCCCGACCGCCATGCCGCCGAATGTCGCGGTCTGGTAAAGCGCGAGCGCCCGCGCCACCACCCAGCGCGGCGTCGAAAGCTGGACCGTGACATTGAACAGCGACAGCGCCAGAACCCAGCTTGCCCCGGCGGGCAGCATTGCGATTGCGTGCAGCCAGACCTGATCCGTCAGCGCGAGGACGAGGGATGCGCCCGCGAAGCCCAGAAAGGCCAGCCGCACCACATATTCATTGGTCAGGACCGAGCGGATACGCGGGTTCACCAGCGCCCCGATGATCGCGCCCAGCCCGTAGCAGCCCAGAAGCAGGCCGAACAGCAGCGACCCTCCCTCTGCGTGGGATTTCGCGACCAGCGGCAGGAGGGCAAGGATGGCGATGGCCGAAAAGCCGAAAAGCGCGCCCCGCGACAGGACGCGGACCAGGTTCGGCGACAGCGCCACATAGCGCAGCCCCGCCCCCACGGCCGAGATGAAGGGCTCGCGCGCGGTCAGTCGCTCGGGCGTGGTCGGGTGCCAGCGCAGCAGCGCGGCCAGGAGCGGGATATAGCTTGCCGCGTTCACCGCGAAGGCCGCGGCCGCGCCAAAGGCGGCGGTGATGATCCCGCCCACTGCCGGTCCGACGCTGCGCATCAGGTTGAACCCGACCGAGTTCAGCGTCACCGCGGCAGGCAGATCCTCACGCGGGACCAGATCGCCCATGCTCGCTTGCCACGGCGGGTTGTAGACCGCCTGCCCGACGCCGATCAGGAAGGTCAGCGACAGCAGGAGCATCGGCGTCATCCAGCCCTGCCAGGTCAGCACCGCCAGCACCAGCGAGACGGAGGCCATGAAGGCCTGTGCGCCAAGCAGCAGCGTGCGCCGGTCGAAATTGTCGGCCAGCGCGCCAGAGGCCAGCGCGAACAGCATGATCGGCAGGGTGTTCGATGCCTGCACCAGCGCGATCAGCGTCGGAGAATCCGTCAGCTGCGTCATCATCCATGCCGCGCCGACGGATTGGACCAGCCCCCCGAAATTCGAGATCAGCGTGGCCGACCAGAGCAAGCGGAAGTCGCCGTGGCGGAACGGGGCAAATGCGCTCTTGCGTTTCTCTGGGGGCATGGACTGCTACCTGTGCTTCGCCGGCCAGCTTAGGCAGGCTGTCTGGGGGCGGCAACTCCCGCACGAGTCATTTCCGCGTCAGCTGCTTTGGTCTGGAGGGATATATCTTTCCAATAATCGAGATATGAACGAATATTCCATCTCATAATCTGAAATTTGACGAAGAAATTTGCCTCATTCGCCTCAAGATCGGCGAAGATCGGGATTTCATTTCCGCAAAGGCCGCTATCCTGCCGGACAATCTCTTTCAAAGGGTGCGGATAGATGAAGATCATTGTTCTGGGTGCGGGTGTCATCGGCGTCACTTCAGCGTGGTATCTGGCCAAGGCCGGCCATGAGGTCACGGTGATCGACCGCCAGCAGGGTCCGGCGCAGGAAACGAGCTTCGCCAATGCGGGCGAGGTCTCGCCCGGCTATTCCTCGCCCTGGGCCGCGCCCGGCATTCCGCTGAAGGCAATCAAATGGATGTTCCAGCGCCATGCGCCGCTGGTGCTGCAACCCCGCCTCGACATGCAGCGGCTGGGCTGGATGGCGCGGATGCTGGCGAACTGCACCAGCGCCGCCTATGCCGTGAACAAGAGCCGGATGGTGCGCATCGCCGAATACAGCCGCGACTGCCTTGACGAGCTGCGGGCCGAGACCGGCATCCATTATGACGAGCGGTTGCAGGGCACGCTGCAGGTTTTCCGCAAGCAGGAGCAGATGGACGGCGCGGCGAAGGATATCGAGGTGCTGCGCGCCGATGGCGTCCCCTTCGAGGTGCTTGACCGTGCGGGCTGCGTCGCGGCCGAACCGGGGCTTGCCGCCTCGGCCGACCGGATCGTGGGCGGGCTGCGCCTGCCGGGCGACCAGACCGGCGATTGCTTCAAGTTCACCGGCAACCTTGCCGAGATGGCGAAGGCGCTGGGCGTGACCTTCCGCTGGGGCGTCGATATTCGGGCGCTCGAAGCCGAGGGCGGGCGGATCAGCGGCGTCGTCACCAGTCAGGGCCGGATGGTCGCGGATCGCTATGTGCTGGCGCTGGGACCGCATTCGCCGAAACTGGTGCGGCATCTGGGGCTGAAGCTGCCGATCTATCCGCTCAAGGGCTATTCGCTGACCATCCCGATCGAGGACGAGGGCCGCGCCCCGGTCTCGACCGTCATGGATGAGACTTACAAGGTCGCGATCACCCGTCTTGGCGACCGCATCCGCGTGGGCGGCCTGGCCGAGATCGCGGGCTATGACCTCAGCCTCAACGACCGCCGCCGCGCGACGCTGGCCAAGTCGGTCGGCGAGCTTTTCGGCGGCGCGGGCGATCCCGACAAGGCGCTGTTCTGGACCGGATTGCGTCCGATGACGCCGGATGGCACGCCGATCGTGGGGGCGACGCCGATCCCGAACCTCTATCTGAACACGGGGCATGGAACGCTGGGCTGGACGATGTCGGCAGGTTCGGGCAGGGTGCTGGCCGACCTCATCTCGGGTCGTCGTCCCGAGATCGAGACGGACGATCTGGGCTATGCCCGCTATGTCCGGGGGGCGAAGCCCAAGGCTGCCGGGGCCTTGCGCCCGGCCGAGGCCTGATCGGGAAATATGGAAGGAAGGGCAGAAATTGCCCTTCCTTGCGACCCGCCGTCCGATGCCCCCGAGGTCATTTCGGCTCGTCCCGAACCGGAGATTCCGGCGCGGCGGTTATTCGTCGGCCTCCTCTGCGAGAGAGGAGGCCTGGCGCCCTCAAGCGCGTCTGATCAGCCGCAAAATCACCAGCAGGATCACCGCGCCGATGGTGGCGAAGATGATCGAGCCGAGGATCGGGCTCGTTATGCTCATTCCAAGGCCGAGCGCCGGGAACAGGAAGCTGGCGATGATCGCGCCGACGATGCCGACGACGATATTGGTCAGCAGATCCTGTCCGTGGCCCTTGACGATCAGCCCGGCGAGCCAGCCGGCGATGGCGCCGATCAGCAACGTGACGATAAGAGCTGTGATGGTCATTTCGGGTCCCTTGTCTGTTCGACCGGCGGAGGTATGCGCCTTCGCGCGGTCGGCGGAGTAACGAGCGGTCGCCCGCAAGGTTCCATGGGAAATCAAGAAAGTGCCGATTGCCGCGAAATTCCCTGCCATTCGGCAACAGTCCGCGCCAGATTCGCCCGATCACGGAGGCTTGCCCTTGACGGATTCGGGCGGCGCGGAGACTTCTGGAGTCAGCCGAGTCGCGGCCGCCCTCCTGCTCGGTGGCATTCCGCGACTTGACGCCTTGAATGCTGCCTCGGCTGCGGCCCCTGCGCGCAGCCGTTACAAAGGGAAACTCAGATGCGATTTGCCTCGCTGATGCTGGCGATGGGGCTTGGCCTTGCTGCCTGCGCACCCACGACCCCGACCTCCACCACCTCGTCTGTCGGGAGTGGCGTCTATGGCGCACGCACCGACAGTGGCCCGAACGGCCAGCCGATCGAGATCCATGCCGTCCGCAAGGCCTATCTGACCGACCGCAATACCCGCCAGCGCGTCGCCTATAACGGCTCGGAAGCGCCGGGCACGATCGTCGTCGATCCCTATGCGCGCTTTCTCTATCACGTGATCGCGCCGGGCGAGGCGATGCGCTATGGCGTGGCCGTGGGTCAGGCCGGCAAGAACTTCCAGGGTGGGGCCTCGATCAACCGCAAGCAGGCCTGGCCGAGCTGGACGCCGACTGCGAACATGGTGCGCACCATGCCCGACCTTTACGGCCCGCTGCGCAATGGCCTGCCGGGCGGCATCGACAACCCGCTGGGTTCGCGGGCCTTCTACCTCTATCAGGGCGGGCGCGACACGCTTTATCGGATCCATGGCACGATGGATCCGTCCTCGATCGGCAAGGCGACCTCGGCCGGCTGTATCCGTATGTTCAACCAGGACATCATGGACCTCTTTGGCGAGATCCCGACCGGCACGCGGGTCAAGGTCCGCTCGCGCGGCGAAAGCGAGGCGCTGGAAGGTCCGCTGGTCCAGTTGCCGAACGGCTATCTCGAGCCCGCGGGGACTCCGGCGACCACCGCCGCCGCCCAGTAAAGCTTCGGCCTCGCCCTCAGAAGGGCGGGGCCTTTTCCTTCGTTCGGGCCGACAAGCCACACTGCGCGGGCGACGGACCGCCGGCCCTTACCTAGATGGTTTCCAAGTCGAGGCGGAATTGCTATTCCCCGGACGCACCATCCTTTGCAAGTAAGTCGCCGATGCGTCGTCTGGTTCTTGGGTTTCTTGCCGCGCTGGTCCTCAGCCCCGCTTCGGCCTATGAGGCGGTCGATGCGATCCACGGCCTGAGCGCGCCCCGCGCCTTCTCGGCCAAGAGCCGCTGCACGGATGACGGCTTCTATTGCATCTCGCTGGCGAATTACATTCCCGATGTCTGCACGGTGATCGAGCGCGCGGCGGGGCAAAACGACCTCGACCCGCATTTCTTCGCCCGGTTGCTGTGGAAGGAAAGCCTGTTCGAGCCGGGGGCGGTCAGTCCGGTCGGCGCGATGGGCATTGCCCAGTTCATGCCCGGCACGGCCGAGATGGTCGGGCTTGACGACCCCTTCAACCCGGCGAAGGCGATCGCGGCCTCGGCGCGCTATCTGCGGTCGCTGACCGACGGGTTCGGCAATGTCGGCCTGGCCGCCGTGGCCTATAATGGTGGCGAGAACCGCGCCGCGCGCTTCATCGCGCAGGATGGCGGCCTGCCCTGGGAGACGCAGGACTATGTCCAGGCGATCACCGGGTTGACCGCCGTAAGCTGGCGCGACAGCCCCGCGCAGACCGCCGACCTGCGGCTGGACAAGGAGCGGCCTTTCTATGCCGCCTGCGTCGATCTTGCGGCAAGCCGCAAGCTGCGCGAGTTCCGCACGCCCGAGCATCCCTGGCCCTGGGGTGTGATCGTCGCCACCCATCCGAGCCAGTCCGGCGTCACGACCCAGGTGTCGCGCCTGAACAAGACCCTGCGGCCGATCCTTGGCGGCAAGCGCGTCAGCTATGTGCGGCGCAAGATCTCGGGCGGCCCGCGCAAGGTCTATACGGCGCAGATCGGCTATTCCTCCAAGACCGAGGCCCATGCCTTCTGCACCCGGCTGCGCAGCTTTGGTGGGCGCTGCATCGTGCTGAAGAACTGAAAGGGCGCCGCCCGGGGGCAGCGCCGCATGAGTATTTGAGGAACGAAGAAGACGCGGGCGCTATTCGGTCCAGTGCACCTGGCTGAGATCATTGGCGGGCATCGGGGCATTTTCCCACAGGCCTTGGATCTGGGCCTTGGCCACGCCGATCTTGGGGAGCTGGAAGAGGAAGACATTGGCATAGGTATTGGCGAGGATTTCCTGCGCCTGTTTCAGGAGCTTCGAGCGCGCCGCCGGGTCGGTCTCGGCGTCGAGAAGCCCCATCACCTTGTTGAAGGCCGGGTTCTGGTAGTTGAAATAATAGCCGTCGCGGCCGTAGATGCCGATATCCATCGGCTCGACATGGCTGATGATGGTCAGATCATAATCGGCGTTCTTGAACACCTGCTCGAGCCATTGCGCCCATTCCATATTGGTGATCCGCGTCTCGATCCCGACGGCGCGCAGCTCTGCCGCCACGATCTCGCCGCCGCGGCGGGCATAGGGCGTGGGCGGGAGCGCGAGGCGCAGGGTGAGATCCTTGACGCCGGCCTCGGCCAGCAGGGCCTTTGCGCGTTCGGGGTCGTATTCCGAGAGTCCGGTCAGGTCGGTGTAATCGGGATTATGCGGTGCGAAATGGCTGCCGATCGGGGTGCCATAGCCGAACATGGCGCCGTCGATGATGTCCTTGCGGTTGATCGCATGGGCGATGGCCTCGCGGACCTTGAGGAGTGCGAGGGAGGGATTCTTGTGGTTCATGGCGAGGATGGTCTCGCCCTCGGTGGTGCCGACGAGAACCTTGAAGCGGGGATCGGCCTCGAGCTGCGCCAGCGTCTCGGGCGCGGGATAGATCGGGAAGGCGTCGAGATCGCCCGCCATCATCGCCGCGAAGGCCGCGGTCGGGTCGGGGATGAAGCGGAAGGTCGCGGTTTTCAGCGCCGGTTTCGTCCCCCAGTAGCCGTCATAGGCGGCAAGCCGGATATGGTCGCCCTGCACCCATTCATCAAAACGGAAGGGGCCGGTTCCGACGGGTTTCGTCGCGATTTCCGGGATATTGGCCTTGTCGACCATGACCGCATCGCCCCAGGCCATCTTGAAGGGGAAGCCGCCATCGGGCGCCTTGAGCGTGACGCGCACGGTCAGGGGATCCGGCGCCTCGACCGTCTCGATGCCCTCGAAGAGCGCCTTTTGCGCATTGGTGCTGTCGGGCGCGCGGGCGCGGTCGAGCGAGAAGATCACGTCCTCGGCGTCGAAGGCGCTGCCGTCATGGAAGGTCACGCCGGGGCGAAGGTGGAACAGATAGGCCTTGCCGCCGTCCTCGGCCTCCCAGCTGGAGGCGAGGCCGGGCACGGTGCTGCCATCGGGCGCGATGCGGGTCAGGCCCTCGAAGACATTGGCATAGACAATCTCGTCTATGGCGGCGGCGGTGCCGCCGGTCGGGTCGAGGTTTGGCGGCTCAAGCACCATGCCCAGCGTGATCGTATCCTGCGCCGCCAATACCGGCGTCGCCGTCAGTATTGCCAGCGCCGCACCGCGCATGAAATTGCCAAGCATTCCGCCTCCATCTGCTTCTTCGGGTCGGTCAGGCAGGTTTTCGCGCAAATGCCGGGGGAATCAAGTCCGCTTCTCGGTCAGTTGCTGTGCGGCGCCCGCGCCGATCAGCCAGAGCGAGGTGACGAGGAGGCCCCAGCGGGCGATGCTGTCGGGGTGGAAGTCGTCGAGGACTGCCCAGACCGCGAAAACCACCCAGCCAACCGTCACCGGCAGCGAGATGGCGCGCCAGCGCCCAGTCCGCACCGGATGGATGAATTTCACATTGGTGAACATGGTCAGCGTCAGCGCCACCACGATCAGGAGAATCACCCAGAAATTCGGCTTCAACGCGAAGAGGACCAGCACCACCATGTTCCAGCAGGCGGGGAAGCCGGCAAAGGAATTGTCCTTTGTCTTCATCCGCGTATCGGCGAAATAGATCACGCTGCCATAGGTGATGGCGATGATCGCGATCCAGCCCGTCCAGCCCGGCAGGAGGCCCGACATGAAAAGCGCATAGGCCGGGATGAAGACATAGGTGAGATAGTCGATGATCAGATCCATTAACACGCCGTCATAGGTCGGCCAGTTGATCGTCACCTGATAGCGGCGTGCCAGCGGGCCGTCGACGCCGTCGACGATCAGCGCCACGACGAGCCAGAAGAACATCTGCGACCATTCGGCATTCACCGCCGCCAGCAGCGCCAGCATCGACAGGACCGCGCCGGTGGCGGTCAGCAGGTGGACGGAAAGGGCCTTGAAGCGGATTTTCATCCTCTGCTTCTCTCACCGATGGGCCGAGTTCGCAAGTTCGTGAACGCGGGGGTGTCAGTTCGCGAATTCTTCCGCGGCGTAACCCTGCAGGTAGAGAAGGGCCGTCAGGTCGCCGTGATTGATCCTGAGATCGACCTCGGCCGCGACGACGGGCTTGGCGTGAAGCGCGACGCCGGTGCCGGCGAGCTTCAACATGCCGAGGTCATTCGCCCCGTCGCCGACCGCGATCGCATCGGCGGGGGTAAGGCCGCGGGCGGCGGTGATTTCTTCGAGCGCCTCGACCTTGGCCTCGCGGCCGAGGATCGGCAGGCCAACCGTGCCGAGGAGGACGCCCTGATCGGCCAGAAGCTCATTCGCGCGATGCTCGTCAAAGCCGAGGGCGGCGGCGACCGGGCCGGTAAAGACCGTGAAGCCGCCCGAGACGAGCGCGGTATAGGCCCCCTGCGCCCGCATGGTCGCGACGAGTTCCTTGCCGCCGGGCGCAAGGGTGATGCGGCTGTCCAGCACCTCGCCGATGGCCGATTCGGAAAGCCCGGCCAGCAGGGCGACGCGGGCGGTCAGGGCCTCGTGGAAATTCAACTCGCCGTTCATGGCGCGGGCGGTGATCGCGGCGACGCGCTCGCCCACGCCGGCGACATCGGCGAGTTCGTCGATGCATTCCTGCTGGATCATGGTCGAATCCATGTCGGCCAGCAGCACCGCCTTGCGCCGGCCTTGCGTCGGCTGGATGGCGAGGTCGAAGCCCTTCTGTTGAAGGATTTCCCATGCCTTCCAGAAATCACTGGGGACGGCCTCGACCGGAAATTCCGCGGCGATTCCGGGGTTGAGCCAGAGGACATGGCCGCCGTCCCAATCCTTGCGCAGCTCCTCGACCAGCGAGGCGGCGAGATCGGCGCGTTCCGGCGCAGCGAGGATGGTGACGGTGAACATGGGATCTCCGGGGCGCGAGGGATTTGGCGCAGCACTAGCCAAAACCGCCCGCGGCTTCAATCGGGGCGGCAGGGAAGGGGCCGGCGGAACGGCGCGAAATTTTTTCTTGCCTGAAGGCCGGGCGCGGTATATCGCCGTCAGCGGGACACGCCGCCCCAACGCGGCGCTATCTAGCTGGAAGGCTACACATATGAGCATCAATGCTCCGGCTGCGCGGCCGGCAAATCCGCGCTTTTCGTCTGGCCCCTGTGCCAAGATCCCCAATTTCTCGCTGGACATGCTTGCTGACGCGCCGCTCGGCCGCTCGCATCGTGCCGCGATCGGCAAGTCGAAGCTTGCCGAGGCCATCGACCTCACCCGCGAGATCCTTGGTGTTCCCGCCGATTACCGCATCGGCATCGTTCCTGCCTCGGATACCGGCGCTGTCGAAATGGCGCTGTGGTCGCTGCTTGGCCCGCGCAAGGTCGAGATGCTGGCCTGGGAAAGCTTCGGCGAAGGCTGGGTCACCGATGTGGTGAAACAGCTGAAGCTCGACGCCGTGACCCGCAAGGCGCCCTATGGCCAGATCGTCGATTTTGCCGAGGTCGATTTCGACAATGACGTCGTCTTCACCTGGAACGGCACCACCTCGGGCGTGCGCGTGCCGAATGGCGACAAGATCCCGGCGGAGCGCGCGGGCCTGACCATCTGCGACGCGACCTCGGCCGCGTTTGCGATGGACCTGCCCTTCGACAAGCTGGATGTGGTGACTTTCAGCTGGCAGAAGGTGCTGGGCGGCGAGGGCGGGCATGGCGTCCTGATCCTGAGCCCGCGCGCCGTCGAGCGTCTGGAGAGCTATACCCCCGCCTGGCCGATGCCGAAGATCTTCCGCATGACCAAGGGCGGCAAGCTGATCGAAGGGATCTTCAAGGGCGAGACGATCAACACGCCCTCGATGCTCTGCGTCGAGGATTATCTGGTCGCGCTGAAATGGGCGCAATCGCTGGGCGGCCGCAAGGCGCTGGAAGCCCGCGCCAACGCGAATGCTGGCGCGATCCGCGATTTCATCGCCGGCAAGGACTGGATCGCCGATCTGGCCGAGGATCCCGCGACGGCCTCGACCACGAGCGTCTGCCTGAAATTCACCGATCCGCGCATCAAGGACGGGGCGGCTTTTGCCAAGGCCGTCGCCAAGCGTCTGGAAAAAGACGGCGTGGCGCTGGACGCGGGTGCCTATCGTGACGCGCCGGCGGGCCTGAGGATCTGGTGCGGTTCGACCGTCGAGACCTCGGACGTGGCCGCGCTGATGCCGTGGATCGAATATGCGTTCAACGCAGAGATCGAAGCGCAGGCCGCGCTGGCCTGATCTGAACGGGGGGCGCTGCCCCCCGCACCCCCCGGGGTATTTGTGAAACGATGAAGGGCAAAGCGCGGGGCCGGGGAGGCACCCGCGCGGCCCCAGCATATCCAGAGGATAGAGAGATGCCCAAGGTTCTTGTTTCGGACAAGCTTTCGGAAACCGCCGTCCAGATCTTCCGCGATCGCGGCGTCGACGTGGACTATCTGCCGGATGTCGGCAAGGACAAGGAGAAGCTGGCCGAGATCATCGGCCAGTATGACGGCCTTGCCATCCGTTCGGCCACCAAGGTGACGGCGAAGCTGCTGGAGAACGCCACCAACCTGAAGGTCATTGGCCGCGCCGGGATCGGGGTCGACAATGTCGAGATCCCCGCCGCCTCGAAAAAGGGCGTGATCGTCATGAACACGCCCTTCGGCAACAGCGTGACCACCGCCGAACATGCCATCGCGCTGATGTTCGCCGTGGCGCGGCAATTGCCGGAGGCCAGCGCCTCGACCCATGCCGGGAAGTGGGAGAAGAACCGCTTCATGGGCGTCGAGGTCTTCAACAAGACGCTGGGCATCATTGGCGCGGGGAATATCGGCTCGATCGTGATCGACCGGGCGCTGGGGCTGCGCATGAAGGTCCTGGCCTATGACCCCTTCCTGTCGGAAGAGCGCGCGGTGGAGCTGGGCGTGAAGAAGGTCGAGCTGGACGAGCTGCTGGCCAAGGCCGATTTCATCACCCTGCATGTTCCGCTGACCGACAAGACCCGTAACATCCTGTCGCGCGAGAACCTCGCCAAGACCAAGAAGGGCGTGCGCATCATCAATGCCGCGCGTGGCGGTCTGATCGACGAGGAGGCGCTGGCCGAGCTGCTGAAGTCGGGCCATGTCGCCGGGGCGGCGCTGGATGTGTTCGCGACCGAGCCTGCGACCGACAGCCCGCTGTTCAATCTGCCCAATGTCGTCGTGACGCCGCATCTGGGCGCCTCGACCAATGAGGCGCAGGAGAATGTCGCGCTGCAGGTGGCCGAGCAGATGTCGGATTACCTGCTGACCGGCGCGGTGCAGAACGCGCTGAACATGCCTTCGGTGACGGCAGAGGAAGCGGCCGTCATGGGTCCGTGGATCAAGCTGGCGGGGCATCTTGGCGCCTTCATCGGCCAGATGACCGACGAGCCGATCAAGGCGATCAACGTCCTTTACGACGGCGTCGCATCCGAGATGAACCTGAAGGCGCTGAACGCCTCGGTCATTGCGGGTGTCATGAAGGCGACGAACCCGGATGTGAACATGGTCTCGGCCCCGGTCATCGCGACCGAGCGCGGTGTCCAGGTCGCGACCACGACGCAGGGCAAATCGGGGATCTTCGACGGCTATATCAAGGTCACGGTGGTGACGGAGACGCGCGAACGCTCGATCGCGGGGACGGTCTTCAGCGACGGCAAGCCGCGCTTCATCCAGATCCGCGGCATCAATGTCGATGCAGAGATCGGCGAGTTCATGCTTTACACCCGCAACAAGGACGTGCCGGGCGTCATCGGCGCGCTGGGAACGATCCTTGGCGATCTGGGCGTGAACATCGCGAACTTCACCCTTGGCCGGACGCAGACCGGGGACGACGCCATCGCGATCCTCTATCTGGACGAGGAGCTGAAGCCTGAGGTAATCGAGGCGCTGCGGGCGACGGGCAAGTTCCTGCAGGTTCGTCCGATCAACTTCGAGGTCTGATCAGGACCTGACGACCGGCCCCGGACCCGCTCCGGGGCCTTTTTCATTGCGGAGGCGTGATGCGCACCTATGTCATCGGCGATATCCACGGGCAGCTCGACCTGCTGCGATCGGTGCATGAGCGGATCGGCCGTGACGATGCGGCGCATGGCGGCGGCGGGCGGGTGGTCCATGTCGGCGACCTGATCGACCGCGGGCCGGATTCGCGCGGCGTCGTCGATTATCTGATGCGCGGGCAGGCCGAGGGGCGGCCCTGGACGGTGCTGAAAGGCAATCACGACCGCTTCCTGCCGCGCTTTGTCAATGAGCCGGACTGGATCGATCCCGGCCTCGCCTCGGGGCGGCACTGGCTGGATCATGCCAATCTGGGGGCGGGGCCGACCCTTGCCTCCTATGGCGTCACGCGGGGCACGCGCGACCACGCGGATATTCTGGCCGACACGATCCGCGCCGTGCCCGAGGCGCATCTGCGCTGGCTGGACGGCTTGCCGCTATGGCATCTGATTCCCGAGGCGCTGATCGTCCATGCCGGTATCCGCCCGCATGTCGACCTGTCGCAGCAGACCGAGCATGACCTGGTCTGGATCCGGCAGGGTTTTCTGGACGACGCGACCGATCACGGCATCCTTGTCGTCCATGGCCATACCGTGGTCGACCAGGTGACGCATTTCGGCAACCGCCTCGCCATCGATACCGGCGCCGCCTATGGCGGGCCGCTGAGCGTCGTGGTCTTTGACGGCGGGGAGCCGCAATTGCTGACGGAGGAGGGCAGGGCGCCCATTCACCGCGAGGCATTGCCGGCCTGAGCCCGGACCGGGTTGCAAGCCCGGTCGGTCCTCGCCATGCTGGAGCCGTTCTTTCCGTGGAGGTTCCATGCGGCTCGCCCTTGCCCTGCTGCTTTTGGCCGCGATGCCGGCCCGCGCCGAGATCGTCGGCAAGGTGGGCGTCGACTGGGTCGGCAACGACATTCTGGTCGAGGCGATCGCCGATCCCGAGGTTGAGGGCGTGACCTGTCATCTGGCCTATTTCGAACGCTCGATGCTTGACCGCCTGAAACAGGGGAACTGGTTCGAGGATCCGTCGAACTCGGCCATCGAATGCGTGCGGACGGGACCGATCACGATTGGCGACATCGCGCGTGCTCCGGCTGGCGAGGACGTCTTCTCGGCCTCGCGGTCGCTGATCTTCAAGTCGCTGCGGGTGAAGCGGATCTATGACGAGAAGAATCATGTGCTGATCTATCTCTCGCATGGCAATCAGGTGACACAAGGCTCGGCCAAGATGGCGCTCTCGACCGTCGCGCTGGAGCCGGACGAGGCGCCCGGCCCCTGATTCCCGCGGGAAATCCCGCATAGTGTCGCGACGATCCGGCCGCCGTGGGGATCGGCTGCAGGGGCGATTGCGACGGCTTTGGTGGACACGGGCGGTCCGCCGCGCTATTGAGCCCGGCGAAACGGGAACATGACGATGCGGATTCCGGCCAAGACGGCGAAATACAGTTTGGGGCAGGTCGTGCGCCACCGGGAACATCCGTTCCGGGGGGTGGTGTTCGACGTCGATCCCGAATTCGCCAATACCGAGGAATGGTACGAGTCCATCCCCGAAGAGTCGCGCCCGTCCCGCAATCAGCCCTTCTACCACCTCTATGCCGAGACCGAAGCGACCTATTACGTCGCCTATGTCTCGGAACAAAATCTCGTCCCGGATGTCTCGGGCGAGCCGCTGGAACATCCCGAGGTGGACGAGATGTTCGGCGAGTTCGAGGATGGCCGCTATCCGCTGCAATTCGGGCTGAACTGACCGCTTGAGCCTGCGTCCCCCACCGGGACGATGAAGGCGAGGAAGTTGCGCCTCCCCTCGCGGAAATAGCTGAGCGAGGCGGTCAGATCCTGGATCAGGAACCAGCCGAACCCCCCTTCGGGCAGGGCATCGCGCTGGCCCGTCGCGGGCGCACCGGGAAGGCGCGGGCCAAGGCAGTGATCGGGCAGCGGAATCCCGTCATCCGTCACCGCACAAGCGATGCCCCCGACATGGCGGATGACGCAAAGATGGATCAGCGGCGCATGGCCTTGTCCGCCCGGCCTTTCGGCACCGCCTTCTCCCCCATGCTGGCAGATGTTGTTCAGAATCTCGGCCAGCGCCAGTTCGACACGGAAGATCGCCTCCTCTCCGGCGCTGCCGTCGAATCTTTCGTGCAGGAAGTTCAGCGCATGGCGCACGGTCATCGGGTCGGCGCGGAAGATACGGTGCAGCATGGGCTGGCGCTGAGAGAGGGTTTCGGCCCTCATCTCTCGCGGTCGTGCCATGCCGGGCCGGGGATGATCGTCATGACCTTGTCCATGCGCGTCAGTCGGAACACCCGCTCGACATTCGGGGTGAGGCCCGAAAGCACGAGGCTGCGGCCCGCGGGCATCTGCTTGAAGATGGCGATGACCGCGCCGAGGCCGGAGCTGTCCATGAAATCGACCGGGCTGAGGTCCAGCGTGACGCGCGCGCCGCCATGGGCGACGAGGCCGCGCACCTTGTCCTTGAAGGCCAGTGCGACCGCGGCGTCGAGGCGTTTTTCCTCGACCCTGATCGTGACGCCGTCGTCCTGGGGCAGCAAGCTGAGCTGCATCATCCTACCTCGCTGATCGTGATGCCCAAGGCTTAGGCCGCAATCCTTAGCGCGGGGTTAGCGCGGCCGGCCTTGGCGGCGGTCTTTTCCCCGCATTTGCATAAAATGCCCTGCGACAGCGGCGGCACTTCGCAGGCCGCGCGGCTGGTCGGTTTTTAGGCAGGGCTGCTTCCTCGGGTGACAGCGGGGAACTTGCGCCCGGCATTCCTTGTTCCTCCGATGGACAGCGGCGGGCCGAGTGCCAAGATCACAGGCAGTGACGAGGGAAGCCGGGGTGGTGATGCATTACAATGAAATGATGGAAAGCGGGCAGGTCCGGGCGCCCTATGCCATGCTGTCGGACTGGGTCGAAACCATGCCGGCCGAGATCAGGCAGATGAAGCAGGCCGAGGCCGAGGCGCTGTTCCGCCGCATCGGCATCACCTTCGCGGTCTATGGCGAGGGGGGCGACCCGGACCGGCTGATCCCCTTCGACATGATGCCGCGTGTCTTTCTGCAAAGCGAATGGCGCAAGCTGGAGCGCGGGATCAAGCAGCGGGCGCGGGCGCTGAACGCCTTCCTGCGCGATGTCTATTCACGGGCCGAGATCGTGCGGGCGGGCCGCATCCCGGCGCAGCTTGTCTTTCAGAACGCCGCTTTCGAGAAGGCGGTGGTGGGCTTCGTTCCGCCGCGCGGCGTCTTTTCCCATATCGTCGGCATCGACATCGTGCGCACCGGCCGCGATGAATTCTTCGTGCTGGAGGACAATTGCCGCACCCCCTCCGGTGTCAGCTACATGCTGGAAAACCGCGAGATCATGATGCGCATGTTCCCCGCGCTCTTCCGCAACAACCGGATCGAGCCGGTGGAGCAATATCCCGAATTGCTGCGCCGGACCCTCGCCTCGGTCGCGCCGGCGAAATGCGAGGGCGCGCCGACCGTCGTGATCCTGACGCCGGGCCATTTCAACAGCGCCTATTACGAACACAGTTTCCTTGCGAACCTGATGGGGGTCGAACTGGTCGAGGGCAGCGACCTGTTCGTCGATGGCGGCTTTGTCTATATGCGCACGACGCAGGGGCCGAAGCGGGTCGACGTGATCTATCGCCGGATCGACGACCCGTTCCTCGACCCGCTGTGTTTCCGCAAGGATTCCATGCTGGGCGTGCCGGGGCTGATGGATGTCTATCGCTCGGGCGGGGTCGCCATCGCCTCGGCCCCCGGCGCGGGCGTGGCCGATGACAAGGCGGTCTATACCTTCGTTCCCGAGATGGTCCGCTTCTATCTGGGCGAGGAGCCGCTTTTGCAGAACGTCCAGACATGGACGCTGTGGAAGGACGAGGATTACCGATATGTCATGGCCAATCTCAAGGAATTGGTGGTGAAGGAGGTCCATGGCTCGGGCGGCTACGGAATGCTGATCGGCCCCAAGGCCAGCAAGGCCGAGATCGAGGCCTTTGCCGAGCGGATCAGAGCCAATCCCGGCAATTACATCGCCCAGCCGACGCTGGCGCTGTCGACCAGCCCCACCTTCGTCGATCAGGGTATCGCGCCCCGGCATGTCGACCTGCGCCCCTTCTGCCTTTGCGGCGACCGGGTGGAGCTGGTGCCGGGCGGGCTGACCCGCGTTGCGCTGCGCGAGGGCTCGCTTGTCGTGAACTCGTCGCAGGGCGGCGGGGTCAAGGACACCTGGGTTCTGACGGAATAGGAGGGGTCGCAGATGCTCAGCCGCACCGCCGCCAACCTGTTCTGGATGGGTCGCCATCTGGAACGCGCCGAAACCGCCGCCCGTCTGCTGGATGTGGGCGCGCGCATCACCCTTCTGCCGAATACCGAGGAAGGCTATCGCAACGAATGGGAATCGCTTCTGCGCGCCTCGGGTGCGCAACTGACCTTTGCCCAGCGTTACGGGGCCGAGATCAATCAGGAGAATGTCGAGTCCTGGCTGTTCTTCGACAGCGAAAACCCGGCCTCGGTCGCGAGTTGCATCGAACGCGCGCGTGAGGGGGGGCGGGTGGTCCGCACCGCCCTGACGAACCAGGTCTGGGACGCGCTGAACATCGCCTTTCAGGAGTTGCGGCAGCTGAAGGGCCGGGCGCGCAGCCAGCTTGATACCGCGATGCTGACCGATTTCACCACCCGCCATGGCGCGACGGTGCGCGGCGCGATCAATGCAAGCCAGCTTCGCAATGATGGCTGGCATTTCATCAATCTCGGCTATTCGCTGGAGCGGGCGGACGCGACCTCGCGCCTGCTCGACGTGAAATACTACGTGCTGCTGCCGCGGGTCGAGTTCATCGGCTCGGGCCTCGACAACTATCAATGGCAAGTGATCCTGCGCGCGCTTTCCGCCCATCGCGCCTTTCACTGGGCCTATGGCGGCGAGGTGACGGCGGCCAAGGTCGCGGATTTCCTGATCCTGAACGGCGAAAGCCCACGATCGCTGCTGACCTCGCTTTACGAGGCGGTCTGGAACCTCGACGGGCTGACCCGCCGCTATGGCGAGGGCGTGCCCGCGACGGCCTCGGTCCATGCGCGCGAAACGCTGGATGCGCTGATGTCGCGCGATATCGAGGCGATCTTCGACGAGGGGCTGCACGAGTTCCTCTCATGGTTCATCGGCGAGATCGCCAGCATCTCGAATGCCGTGCATGACGACTATTTCAGCGGCAGGATGTAGGGAGGGGTCCGGTGAGGCTGAAGATCACCCACGAGACAAGCTACAGCTATGACACGCCGGTCGAGGCGCTGGTGCAAAGCCTGCGCCTGACCCCCTCGGTCCATGAGGGGCAGCGCGTCGGCGAATGGCGGATCACGGTCAGCGGCGGCCAGCGCGGCGCGGCCTTCCGCGACGGCGCGGGCGACTGGATCGAGGGTTGGACCGTGCGCGGCCCGATCGAGACGGTGAAGGTCTCGATCGAGGGCCTGATCGAGACGCGGGACACCGCCGGCGTCCTGCGCGGCCACCGCGAGACGGTAAGCCCGCTGGTCTACCTGCGCGACACCCCCGCCACCACGCCCGACGCGGCGCTGCGCGCGCTTGCCGCCTCGGTCCGGGGCGAGGATGCGCTCGACCTCGGGCACCGGCTGTCGGCGGAGGTTCACCGGGCGATCGCCTTCGTTCCGGGCGCTACCGCCGTCTCGACCTCGGCGGCGGAGGCCCTCGCGCTGGGACAGGGGGTCTGCCAGGACTTCGCCCAGGCGCTGATCGCCTGCGCCCGTGCGCTGGGCCTGCCGGCGCGTTATGTCTCGGGTTATCTCCATTCGACTGCCGATGGAAAGCCGCATGACGCCGCCCATGCCTGGGCCGAGATCCATGTCGGCGCGCTTGGCTGGGTCGGCTTCGACGCGGCGAATGCCTGCTGCCCGGATGACCGCTATGTCAGGCTTGGTTCGGGTTATGACGCTGAGGATGCGGCGCCGGTGCGCGGCATGGCCTTCGGCTTCGGGACCGAAAGCCTTGCCGTGCGCGTCCATGTCGAGGAGGTCCAGCAATAGCCGCGTATCGCCGTTGCCTTGCCTTGCCGGGCATCGTAACTCTCCGATGAGGCGGGGGAGGGGTGCCGCATGACCTATTGCGTTGGTCTGAAACTGGATGCCGGGCTGGTTCTGCTTTCTGATACGCGGACCAATGCGGGGCTCGACAATATCTCGACCTATCGCAAGATGTATTTCTTCGAGGAGCCCGGCGAGCGTGTCATCGCCATCCTGACGGCGGGTAGCCTCTCGGTCACGCAGACCGCGCTCGGCCGGTTGCAGGAGGCGGTCGAAGACCCGGATTCGGACGAGACCACCTCGATCATGAAGGCCGGGTCGATGCTGCAGGTCGCGACGATCATCGGCGAGACGCTGAACCGCACCCGGCGCGAGATTTCCGAACTGACCCGCGACCTGAACCAGCAGGCCAGCGCCAGCATGATCGTCGCCGGCCAGCGCCGCGACGGCGAGATGCGGCTGTTCCTGATCTATCCGCAGGGCAATTTCATCATGGCGACCGATGACACGCCCTTTTTGCAAATTGGCGAGCATAAATACGGAAAGCCCATCCTCGACCGGGTGGTGACGCCGCAGACCAGCCTTGCCGATGCGCAAAAGGCGGTGTTGCTGTCGATGGATTCGACGCTGCGCTCGAACCTCTCGGTCGGGATGCCGCTGGATCTGGCGGTGATCGAGCGGGACGGACTGCGCGTCTCGCAGCGCCGCCGCATCCTCGAGGGCGACCCGGCCTTCATGGCCATGTCCTCGGCCTGGTCGGCGGCCTTGCGCGACAGTTTCGGCAAGGTTCTGATCTAGGGCTGGCCCGCGACCATGCCGCGCAATTCGTAAAGCAGGTCCAGCGCCTCGCGCGCGGTGATGTCGTCGGGATTGATGGCGCGCAGCCGCTCCTCGGCCGCCGAGGGGGCGGGCTTCGCCGATACCGGGACAGGCGGCGCCGCGCGGAACAGCGGCAGGTCGTCCAGCAGCGCGGCGGGCTTGCCCGCGCCCTCGCGCTCGCCGCTTTCAAGCTGGTGCAGGATCTCTCGCGCGCGATCGACGACCGAGGGAGGCAGTCCCGCCAGCCGCGCCACCTGCACGCCATAGGAGCGGTCGGCCGCGCCCTTGGTGACCTCATGGAGGAAGATCACCTCGCCCTCCCATTCGCGGACGGCGACGGTCGCGTTCTCGACCCCCTCGAGCCGCGCGGAAAGCGATGTCATCTCGTGGTAATGTGTCGCGAAGAGCGCGCGGCAGCGGTTCCGGGCATGCAGATGCTCCATCACCGCCCATGCAATCGAAAGCCCGTCCCAGGTCGCGGTGCCGCGCCCGATCTCGTCAAGGATCACCAGGGCGTGGTCGTCGGCCTGATTGAGGATCGCCGCCGTCTCGACCATCTCGACCATGAAGGTCGAGCGTCCGCGCGCAAGGT
>NZ_DATMFA010000028.1:0-2512 GCF_035556475.1 Paracoccus sp. (in: a-proteobacteria)
ATATAGAGCGAAGCGGGCGGCCAGCACAAGGGGTGGTAGAAGGAATTTTCGACAATAATGCGAAGCCCTTCGAAGATATGCCTCGCCGCCGAAAAACCGGGCGCGATCACCGGCTTAGATCTGGGCGCGCAGAAGCTCGCGCAGGGCATGCGCCTGAGGGGGCAGGGCCACCCCTTCGCGTTCCAGCCGCCGCAACCCCTGCGCGGCATCGCAGAGCCGCTCCAGCAGGTCGCGGGGCTCTGCCGGGGGCGGTTCGGGAAAGAGGGGCAGGGAATCGCGCTCCGGCTCCGGGTCGGGCTGGCGACGCTGCGGGGCAGGCCGCTTCACCTCGGGGCTGCGAAGGGTGTCCGCGGCATCACTTGCGGTTGCTGCGGATTCGGGCGCCTCGCCCTCGCGGGGCAAGTCCCGCAGGATGCCGCCAAGCCGCGCGGCGCCGATCTGGCGCAGGCTGGCGCCCCGGTCGGCCGAGATCAGACGCTTGGCGCCCCTGATGCTCAGCCCTTCCTCGCGCATGACCTGGCAAAGCCCGGCGACAAGCTTGATGTCCTCGGGCCGGTAGTAGCGTCTGCCGTCGCCGCGCTTGACCGGCGAGAGATGGCTGAACTGGGTCTCCCAGTATCGCAGGACATGCGGCGCGACGCCGACGAGGCGCGACACCTCTCCGATGGATCGAAAGGCGTCGGGCGACTTGTCCATCAGCGCGGAGACTTGTTGCCTGCCGCGACGCGATCCTTCATCAGATGCGAGGGGCGGAAGGACAGCACGCGACGAGGCGTGATCGGCACCTCCTCACCCGTCTTGGGATTACGGCCGATACGCTCATTCTTGTCGCGCACGGAAAAGGTGCCGAAGGACGAGATCTTGACCTGTTCGCCCCGCACCAGCGCGTCGGAGATATGACCAAGCACGCTTTCGACCAATTGGGCGGATTCGTGGCGGGACAGGCCGACTTCGCGGAACACTGCTTCTGCCAGATCCATGCGGGTCAGGGTGGAGTCGCTCATTTCGGGGACCTCTCTCTTGAAGCAAGGATGATTTTTTTGCCACGGTGTGTCAACATGCGCTACCCCGCCAAGGTTCCAAACTAAGCAATTTTGTTCCAATTTATTCGGGTCTTACTGGCCAATGCCCGGTCCGGTTGCGTTGAAACCGCCCGGATCCTCCCCATCTGACGCATTGGCAGACAATTCGGAGGATTGCAAAATGGCAGGGGGATGGGCCCGTGACGAGGCGGTAAACGACCAGATCGACGTCTCGACTCAGGAAGCGATCCAGCGCGTGCGGGCGCGTCAGGCGCATCGCGACGCGCGGGACAGCGCCGAGTTCTGCGAGGAGTGCGACGAGCCGATTCCACCCGCCCGGCGCGAGGCGATCCCCGGCGTCCGTCTATGCGTCGCCTGCCAGTCGCGGCGCGACCGGGACTGGCGGCCGCAGGCGGGAATCAACCGGCGCGGGTCGAAGGATTCGCAACTGCGCTAGAATTACCAGCGCAGGACGACCGAACCCCAGGCCAGACCGCCGCCGATGGCCTCGGCCACGATGACCTGCCCGGGCGCGAACTTGCCCTCGTCATCCGCGACCGACAGTGCGAGCGGAATCGACGCGGCAGAGGTGTTGCCGTGATCCGCCACGGTCAGCACGACCTTTTCCAGCGGCAGGTGCATCCGCTTCGCGGTCGCCTCGATGATGCGGAGGTTGGCCTGATGGGGCACCAGCCAGTCCACCTGATCGGTGGTCAGGCCAGCCCGTTCGATCGCGCGATGCGCGGTATCGGCCAGTTTCTCGACCGCGTGGCGGAAGACGAGGTTGCCCTGCATCCGCAGATGCCCCGCCGTGCCGGTGGAGGCGACGCCGCCATCGACATAAAGCAGGTCGCGATACTGCCCGTCGCTGTTCAGGTCGACCGAGAGGATGCCGCGATCCGCGGGCGTGCCTTCGCCTTCGGCGGCTTCCAGCACCACGGCGCCGGCGCCGTCGCCGAAAAGGACGCAGGTGCCGCGGTCGGTCCAGTCCATGATCCGGCTGAAGGTCTCGGCCCCGATCACCAGCACGCGGTCGGCCTGACCGGCGCGGATCATCGCATCCGCATTGGCCAGCGCAAAGACAAAGCCCGCGCAGACCGCCTGCACGTCATAGGCAAAGCCGCGCTTCATGCCCAATCCGGCCTGAACCATGGTCGCGACCGAGGGGAAGGTGAAATCGGGGGTCGAGGTGGCGACGATCACCGCGTCGATATCGTCGGCCGCAAGCCCGGCCTTGTCCAGCGCCGCCTTGGCCGCGGCGATGCCGAGATCGCTGGTGCGCTGGTCATCGGCCGCGAAATGCCGGCGTTCGATCCCCGTGCGCGAGCGGATCCATTCATCGCTCGTTTCCAGCTTGTCCTCGAACCAGCTGTTCTCGACCACACGCTCGGGCAGATAGTGCCCCGTGCCCCGAACTACCGCACGCCGCATCAGGACGTTCCCTTCTCTTCTGTGCCGGTCTGACCGGCTGCCTCTTGCGAAAGCGACTG
>NZ_DATMFA010000029.1:0-22668 GCF_035556475.1 Paracoccus sp. (in: a-proteobacteria)
CGCGCTGAAAAGGGTCGCGATGTCGCCCTCTTCGACGATGCGCCCGGCATACATCACCGCCGTCCGGTCGCAGACCGCCGAGACCGCGCCAAGGTCGTGGCTGATAAAGACCATCGCCATGCCCGTCTCGCGGCGAAGCCCCGAGAGAAGATCGAGGATCTGCGCCTGAATCGTCGCATCAAGCGCCGTCGTCGGCTCATCCGCGATCAGCAGGTCAGGCGCTCCGGCAAGGGCCATGGCGATCATCACGCGCTGGCATTGCCCGCCCGAGAACTCATGCGGGTAAAGGTCGATCCGGGTCCGAGCCGATGGGATGCCGACCATGTCCAGAAGCCGCACCGCCTCGGCCCTTGCGGCGCTGCCACGCAAGCCGCGATGCAGCCGCAGGCTTTCGCCGATCTGGCGACCGATGCGGTGGACGGGGTTGAGCGAGGAGGACGGATCCTGAAAGATCATCGCGATCCGGGCACCCCGCACAGCCTCGACCGAGGCGCGGGGTGCGCCGATCAGCTCCTGCCGCTCCAGCATGACCGAGCCGGTGACGCGCGCCTTGCCGGGCAGAAGCCCCAGCGCCGCGAGCCATGTGACGGACTTGCCGCAGCCGCTTTCGCCGACAAGGCCGACCGCCTCGCCCCGCCCGATCCGCAGGTTGATGCCGTGCAGGACCGGGACGCCGTCGAATGCGACCCTCAGATCCCTGATGGAGACGAACGTCATCGCGCCGCCCTCCTGTCTTGCTGGGTAGGAAAGGAAAACGGGGCGGACCATGCGGACCCGCCCTGCCTGTCGATGCTCAGACGTTCCAGTTCGCGGCGCGGAAATCCATCGCGAAGGCGGGCGCGGCCTTCCAGTTCAGTTCGGACTTCATCCCGGTGAACACGGCGTTCTGGTGCAGGACGGTATAGGCCGGATCCTCGCGCTCGCAGATCTCCAGAAGGCGCGTGATCGCCTTCTTGCGGTCGCCGTGGTTGGTCGAGGTTTCCATGACCATCGAAAGCTGGTTCACCTCGTCGTTCCAGAAGTCGCGCTTCTGCTGAGCCTCGCCATTCGGGCCGAACTGCACGACGAGGGGCGTGATCGGGTCGTTGATATTGTTCGAGGCCGACCAGTCGCGCACGCCCTTGACGCCCGCCGGGTCGTGGATCTGGCCCCAGTTCTCCTTCATCTCGATCTCGACGTTCAGGCCGACCTGCTTCCACATCTCGACCAGGATCTGCGCGGTGGGCGTCTGGTTGGTGTAGTAGTTGTTGAGCAGGCGATAGGGGATCGCGTCGCCCTTGTAGCCGGCCTGCTTCAGAAGGTCGCGGGCGAGGTCGGGATTGTATTCCGGCACCGACCAGCCCTCGACGAACATGTCCGAGGTCTTGAAGCTGTCGAATTGCAGCCCGGCCGGAATAGCGGTCTGACCGCCCCAGAGCGCCTCGACAATCGCCTGACGGTCGATCGAATGGGTGAAGGCGCGGCGCACCAGCGGATCGGCAAGGAACTCGTTTTGCTTGTTGAAGACGGTGACGCGGTGGTTCCAGATGGTCGAGGACTGCACCTCAAGCCCCGGCGCGCCCTGAATCGTCGCGATCTGGTCGGGCGGCAGGTCGCAGGCAAAGTCGTATTCGCCCGACAGAAGGCCGTTCACCCGGCTCGCGACCTCGGGCACCTCGACAAAGCGGATGCGGGCCAGCGGCGGGCGGCCACCCCAATAGTCGTCGAAGGCAACCAGCGTCAGCGAGACGTCGGGGCGGAACTCCTCGACCCGATAGGGACCGGTGGTCACAGGCTTTGCCGCCCATTCGGCATAGGTCGCGGCCTCGTCCCAGGCGCGCTTGCTGGCGATCTGCGAGCCAAAAGCATAGAGGCGGCCCTCAAGCGTCACATCGGGCGTCGCGTTGTGGAAGCGCACCGTATACTTGTCGATGGCCTCGACACCCCGCAGCGCGGGCCAGAGGCGGCGGGCGATGCCGGGGATGTTCGCCGGCAGTTCCTTCGCGGATTGCGGCCTGAAGTTTTCCTCGTAAAGCGTCTTGCCGCCCGCAGGCTCGGTCCCGGCAAACAGCCGCTCGTCCGAGAAAGAGAAGACCACATCATCGGCGGTCAGCTCGTCGCCATTGTGGAAGCGCACGCCCTCGCGCAGCTTCAGCTCGATCGTCTTGTCGTCGAGGCGCCGCCATTCGGTGGCAAGGCCCGGCACCGGTCCTTGGTTGCCCATCCAGTCGCGCAGGATCAGGCCCTCCCACAGGTTCGGGAAGAACACGCGCTCGCCCACGTTCGACTGTTCGTTCCAGACGTCGAGCGTGTTGTTGTTGGTGATCTTCTGCACTGCGACGGTGATCTCGCGTCGCTGGCCCTGCGCCATCAGGCGGCGCGGCAGGATCAGCGAGCCGGCGGCGGCTCCGAACAGGCCAAGGCTTTGGCGGCGGTTGATGAGCATTGTTCCCTCTCGCTTACTGGGGCTTCATTGCATTGAAGTCGCGTGGCGTTTGCGCCCCGAATGTGGCGATGGGTTAAGGATAGGGTGACGTTTTTGCGAAGATCCGATGGAGCGATCGTCGCGGCGCTCCACGCAGCCTCCAGCGAAATCAGGGGTTTGCGGGGGCAGATGCAGCGCAGCTTGCCGTCATTTGAACCCGCGCGCGGCCGGGGCTAGATTGGCGCCATGTCAACCGATCCCCTGCCCAGCTATCCCCTGCGGACCGGCCGCGTCCACGAGGCCTGTGGCCCCGCCGCCCCCGCCTTTGCCGCCATGCTTGCCGCCTGCATTCCGGGCGAGGTGATGTGGGTGCAGGAGGGCTGGCAGGGCGAGGGGCTGCATCCGCGCGGGCTGAATGACTTCTTCGACCCGGCGCGCCTGCTTCTCGTCCGGGTCAGGGACCAGAACGAGGCCCTGGCCGTGGCCGAGGAGGCTTTGCGCGACGGGTCGGTGGCGCTGGTCGTCATGGAACTCAGCCGCCCGCTCAATCTGACCAAGGGGCGGCGGTTGCAACTTGCGGCGCAAGCCGGCGGGTCGACGGGACTTTGCCTCATTCCCGAGGGGATGGGCAGCAACGCGGCCGAGACGCGCTGGCATTGCACCCCGGTCCTCGACCCTGCCGCGGCGGGCGAAGACTCGACTCTCCAGCACTGGTCCCTTATCAAGAACAAATCAGGAACATTAGGCGCCTGGCATGTTCGATGGAATAAGACGACGCATCATCTCCATGTGGTTTCCCCGGCTGGCGAGCGACCGGGTTCTGCGGACATGCCCGGTTGACGGCCCCTTTGCCCTGACCCTGCACGAGGGGAATGCCAACCGGCTCTATTGCCTGAACCTCGCGGCCGAACGACAGGGATTGTCGCGGGGCATGTCCTATTCCGACGCCCGCGCCTTCTGCCCCGAACTGACCAGCCGGCCCGCGAACCCCGTGCAGGACCGGGCATTTCTGCATGCGCTGCGCCGCTGGGCCACGCGCTATTGTCCCTGGGTCGGGATCGAGGACGAGGACGGACTGGTCATGGACATCACCGGCTCGGCCCATCTGGTCGGCGGCGAGGCAGCGATGATGGCCGATCTGAGGGCAAGGCTCGGGCGGGCCGGGCTGACCGTCAGGCTGGGATTGGCCGATACGCGCGGGGCGGCATGGGCGCTGGCGCATTTCGCCGAAGGGGTGGCCCCGTCCGGCGAGCCGCTCGATGCCCTGCGGCCCCTGCCCGTCGCGGCGCTGCGGCTGGAGGAGCAGGTCAACATCTCCCTCCAGCGGCTGGGGCTGCGGACCATCGGCGATCTGGTGCGGACCCCGCGTCCGTCCCTTGCCCGGCGCTTTGGCGCGGATCTGCTGATGCGACTGGATCAGGCTTTGGGCCAGCAACCCGAGTCGGTGAAACCGCTATCCGATCCGCCCCATTACGGGGTCCGCCTGACCCTGCCCGAGCCGATCGGGCTGTGCGATGACGTGATGGCCGGCGCGGGACGATTGCTCGACCGGCTCTGCGAAAAGCTCACCACGCAGGAAACCGGGGCGCGGGTACTGCGGCTGACGCTGCGCCGGGTCGATCAGGACTGCCGCTCGGTCGATCTGCGGCTTGCCCGTCCGCTGCGCGATCCGGGCCGTATCCTGCCCCTCTTTGCACGCGGCGTAGCCGAGATCGATTCAGGTTTCGGCATCGACCAGCTGCGGCTGGAAGCGGTCGAGGTCGAGCCGCTGCCGATGCAGCAGGCCAGCCATGTCGTCTCGGATCAAAAGGAGCGGCTGGACGACCTGATCACCCGCATCGGCACCCGCATCGGGCTGGAGAACATCCGGCGCTTCCTGCCCGCCGACAGCCATATCCCCGAGCGCAGCTTTCATGTCGCCCCCGCCGCCGCCTCCGAGCCGGGGGGGAACTGGAACGGCCAGCGGCCGCGTCCCTTGCGCATCTTCCCGCCCGAGCCGATCGCCGGGACCGGCCCGCAGCCGCCCCGGAATTTCCGCTGGCGGCGGATGCCGCTTTCGGTCGCGCGCAGCACCGGGCCCGAGCGCATCGCCCCCGAATGGTGGCTGGAGGACGAAGCCTGGCAAAGCGGTCTGCGCGACTATTGGCATGTCGAGACGAGGCAGGGCCGCAGGCTGTGGTTGTTTCACACCCCGCAGACGCCCGGCTGGTTCGTGCAGGGGGAATTTGCATGAGCAGTCCCCGCAATCAGCCCGATGGCACGCAGTCCCCTGCCGAGGCGGAATATGCCGAACTTTGCGTCACCACCAATTTCACCTTCCTGACCGGGGCCTCGCATCCCGAGGAGATGATGGCGCGCGCGGCAAGGCTTGGGCTTCATGCCATCGCCATTACCGACCGCAACTCGCTTGCCGGGGTGGTCCGCGCCTATTCCGCGCTGAAGGAATTGCGCCGCGAGGCAGAGGAGGCGATCCAGATCCGCTCGCAGCATTGCGTCGATCCCAATACGCGGCAGGAGGTCGGCGACCTCCACCCGATCGAGCGGCCAGAGGCGCCGCGCCTGCCCCGGCTGATCATCGGCTGCCGGCTGGTCTTGCAGGACAGCCCCTTGCACTGGGTGGCGCTGCCACGCGACCGGGCGGCTTATCAGCGCCTGACGCGCCTGCTGACGCTGGGCAAGCGGCGCGCGAAGAAGGGTGAATGCACGCTTCTGCTGCAGGATCTTCTGGAGGGCTGCGCCGGGATGATCCTGATCGGCCTGCCCCAAGGCCCGCTCGACCAGACGGCCTCGCATCTGCGGCAGGTCCGGCGGCGTTTTCCCGGCCATGTCTTTCTGGGCGCCGCACCCCGCTATGACGGCTCGGATCAGGCCCATCTTGCCGCCTCGGCGCGGCTGGCGCTGGAATGTTCGACGCCAATGGTGGCAGTGGGTGACGTGCTGATGCACCGTGCCGACCGCCGGCAGCTTGCCGATGTGCTGACCTGCATGCGCGAGCACCTGACCATCGACCAGATCGGCACCCGCGCCCTGCCGAATGCCGAACGGCGGCTGAAGGGCGCGCAGGATATGGCCCGGCTGTTTCGCGACCACCCCGCCGCCCTGCGCCGCAGCGTCGAGGTCGCGGCGCGCTGTTCCTTCTGCCTCAGCGAACTCAGCTACGAATATCCCGACGAGTGTGCGGGCGAAGGGACGCCGCAGGAACGGCTGGAGCGACTGGTGCGCGAAGGATTGCAGCGCCGCTATTCCGACGGGGCGAGCGGAGAGGTGCAGGAGACGATGGAGAAGGAATTGGCGCTGGTCGCCGAGCTGCGCTATGCTCCTTATTTCCTGACCGTCTATGACATCATGCAATATGCCCGCAGCCGGGGCATCCTCTGCCAAGGGCGCGGGTCGGCGGCCAATTCGATCCTATGCTACCTGCTCGGCATCACCGATGTCCGCCCGGATCAGATCGTCATGGTCTTCGAACGCTTCGTGTCGAAACACCGTGGCGAGCCGCCCGATATCGACGTCGATTTCGAGCATGAGCGGCGCGAGGAGGTGATCCAGTGGATCTATGACAAATACGGCCGCCATCGCGCCGGGCTATGCGCGACGGTGATCCATTTCCGCAGCCGCGCCGCGATCCGCGAGGTGGGCAAGGTCATGGGTCTGTCGCAGGACGTGACGGCAAGCCTCTCGGGGCAGATCTGGGGTATCTCCTCCTCAGGGATCGAGCAGCAGCGCCTGCGCGAGTTGGGCCTTGATCCCGCCGACCGGCGACTGGCCCAGACCATCCGCCTGACCCGCGAGATCATGGGCTTTCCGCGGCATCTCTCGCAGCATGTCGGAGGCTTTGTGATCACACGCGGCCGGCTGGATGAGCTTTGCCCGATCGAGAATGCCGCGATGGAGGATCGCACCCTCATCGAATGGGACAAGGACGATATCGACGCGCTGAACATCATGAAGGTCGATGTGCTGGGGCTGGGGATGCTGAGTTGCATCCGCCGCAGCTTCGACCTGCTCGTCCGGCACCGGGGGGAGAGCTGGACCCTCCACAGCATCCCGCAGGAGGACAAGCCGACCTATCAGATGCTGCAACGGGCCGATGCCATCGGCGTCTTTCAGGTCGAGAGCCGGGCGCAGATGAACTTCCTGCCGCGCATGCTCCCCAAGACCTTCTATGATCTGGTGATCGAGGTCGCGATCGTCCGCCCCGGCCCGATCCAGGGCGGCATGGTCAAGCCCTATATCAAGCGGCGGCAGGGGCTGGAAAAGGCCGAACCCTTCGGCCCGGATCTGGAGGAAGTCACCAAGCGCACGCTGGGCGTGCCGCTGTTTCAGGAACAAGCCATGCGGATCGCCATGGTCGGGGCGGGTTTCTCGGCCGAGGAAGCCGATCACCTGCGCCGCTCGCTGGCCTCGTTCCGGCGGATGGGGACGATCGGCTCGTTCCGGGACAGGTTCATTCAGGGCATGCTGGCCAATAGCTACAGTCAGGAGGTGGCCGAGCGCTGCTTCAGCCAGATCGAGGGCTTTGCCGATTACGGCTTTCCCGAGAGCCACGCCGCGGCCTTCGCCATGCTGGTCTATGTCTCGGCTTGGCTGAAATGCCATCATCCGGCAATCTTCGCCTGCGCCCTGCTCAATTCCCAGCCGATGGGTTTCTACGCCCCCGCCCAGATCATCCGCGACGCGCGGGAACATCAGGTCGAGGTGCGGCCGGTCTGCGTCAATACCAGTGACTGGGACAATACGCTGGAACGCCGCGCGGACGGCGCGCTGGCCCTCCGTCTGGGTTTTCGTCAGGTGAAGGGCTTCCGCAAGGAGGATGCGGCCCTGATCGTCAGCCGACGTGGCAACGGTTATCGCGACCCCCAATCCCTGTGGCTGCGGGCCGGATTGGAGGCATCCGTGCTGCAATCACTGGCCGAGGCGGATGCCTTTGCCGATCTGGGACTGACGCGCCGCGATGCGCTGTGGCAGGTCCGGGCGTTGCGGGCGCAAGCCCCCCTGCCCCTTTTCAACGACCCGATCGACGGAGAGAGCATCACCGAACCCGCAGTCGAACTGCCCGCGATGCATCTGGGCGAGGAAGTGGTCGAGGATTACGTCTCGATGCGGATGACGCTTCGCGCCCATCCGATGGAGCTGCTGCGTCCGGTACTGCCGGGGCTGGTCCCGAATGACCGGCTTGCCGTCGCACCGCTGAAACCGACCAGCGTTTGCGGCCTCGTCATCACCCGCCAGCGGCCGGGGACGGCATCGGGGGTGATTTTCCTGACGCTCGAGGACGAAACCGGGGTCGCCAATGTGGTGGTCTGGCCCGCCATCTATCAACGCTTCCGCCGGGCCGTGATGGGCGGACGGCTTCTGCGCGTGACCGGCCCCCTGCAGCGCGAGGGCATCGTCGTCCATCTGATCGCGCAGAAGATCGAGGACATGTCGCATCTGCTGACGGAACTGGGCCACCCGCTGGAAGGGGCTGTCGGCATCACCCGGCCCGAGGCCGATGACGCGCCGCGCCCGCCACGCCATCGCCCAGCCGCCCAACATCCGCGCGAGCAGGCCAAGAGGCTTTTCCCGAGCCGGGATTTCCATTGATCCATGTCCGGCAAAGCGTGTCCGTGCTTGCCTTCACGCGAACCGGCAGAAGGGGACGCGTCGCAGCGCGCCCCCTCATTTCATGCCAGATGCTCCATGACGACCGGCCGGTGGTTCTGCGCCAGGCGAACCGCCAGCTTGCGGGATTGGCGACCCGAAAGAAGCGGCCGCGCGGCAACCGGGACATGCGCCGCGTCGCGCAATTCCGGGAACAGTGTGTAGATTTCCTCGACCGCGGCGCGACCTACGGATTTCAAGGCCTGCGGCCCGGGATAGAGCGACTCGGTCGCAGCGCCGTTCGAATAGACGACCTCATGCTGGTCGAAGAGCATGTGGAAATACTCGACCTCTGGCAGGTCGTGGGCAATGTCGATGCCATCGATCTGCAAAAGCTGCTTCGCGGCCGCCAGAACCTCGGTCGTGCCGAACATCCGCATCGCCACCTTCGAGCGCACGAGGATCCGATGCTGCGGCGAGACCAGCAGATCGGCGGCGGGCGTATTGGCGCCCAAGGCCCCGGCCCGAATGCGGATAGGCCGCAATTTTTCGTCCGCGGCCAGCGCCCCGGCATCGAGGCGACGCGCGCCGATCCACCGGATCGCCTGCGGACCACGATCCTGGGTCAGAACCAGATCCCCCACGCACAGATCCTCGATGGCGACCTCGCCACCGGGCGTCCTGATCATCACGCCGCGGGTGAAGCAGGGAAATAGGCTGTTCGCTGGGTCGAAGGACTGGTGATCGGCATCCTCGACCCCCTGCCAGACGGGCGTGAGAGGTGTGTTCTCGGGCGGCCATTCCCCCTGGAACGTATAGGCGACGACATTGCCATCCGCACTCAGCGCAACCAGGCGATATTCCTTGAGGACACCGTCAACCTCGGCCGTGACGGTGATCTGGAACTCGCTCTCGCCGACGGTGCCTGCGGGAAACGTGTCGAGTTGATAGACCAGTTGCTGGGTATTTTCCCCCGCATCATAGTCATTCAGGATGCTGCCGTCCGCATCCGTATCATTAATAGTCACCTGCTGCGCAAGCTCGCGGCTATAGGTGAACGTTCCGGTCGCATTCGCCCATGATGAACCATCATTCGGTATATATGCGTCATTGAACGGTTGATAGGAACCGGACGCGCTCGTGAATGACCATGCAGGAAGAATGTAAAAAGAGTATATAGCCATATTAAAATCCACCATACCATTTATATCAGACGCCTCAACAGCAAGACGTCGCAAGTACCAATGGAGATATTGCCCAAGATCGTCGAGTTGCCCCCGAACTGTGAAATCGAACAAATCCGACCACCTCACCTGGTCGAATATACAACGACCGGGTGTATTCTCTTCATATCCGCGATGCGCGAACCTGCCAATCCTCGACGACATGTCGTTTTGGACAGGTCGATTTGGCATCCGGTTCGCGGGCGATCCACGCCCTTGCGAGATGCCGCGGCAGTGGCCGAAGTGGCGAGAGTTCGCGCCGAAAGGGCGAACAGAAGCAAGGGCCTTGCCATAGATAGGCAGACTAACATAGCGATGTCTGGACGATGAAGGTTGCCTTTCCGGCACCATTTCTTGCAGACGAGACGGAGTTAATATCTTGCGCCTTCGTAGACCCGCCGCCCTCATTGCCGCAGCGTTGGCCGTTACGCTGAGCCAGGCGCTTCTGCCACCGAACACCGCCCTCGCTCAGGAGGGGACGGCGCCCTTCGCGGCCAGTTTCAGCGAGTCCCAGCCCTTCAGCTTCGACGACCTGGCCGGGCGGGCGCGACGCCTTGCGGCCGCCCCCTATGTCGCGCCGAAGGTCGAGCAGCCCGACGTTCTGGAAAAGATCGATTACGATGCCCATTGGCGGATCAGCTTCCGGCCCGACAGCACAGTCAAGGTGGGGGATGTTCCGGTCCAGTTCTTTCACCTCGGAACCTATTTCCGAAACCCGGTCAAAATCAGCACGGTCGAGAATGGAAAATCGCGCGAGATCGAATATGATGCGCGCTTCTTCGATATGCCGGCGGACAGCCCCGCCAAGGATCTGATCCGCGGCACCGGATTTTCCGGGTTCCGCCTGATGAATACGGATCTCAAGACCGATTGGATCAGCTTCCTCGGCGCGTCCTATTTCCGCACCTCCGGTCCCCACGGGCAATATGGAATGTCCGCGCGGGGACTTGCGATCAATTCCGGTATGACCGAGCCGGAGGAATTTCCGATATTCACCGAGTTCTTCATTGAAAAGCCCAAGGACGGCACCGCCGACATCACGATCTATGCGCTGATGGACAGCCCCTCGGTCGCCGGGGCCTACCGGATGGACATCACCAAGGGAACGCCGGGCGAAGGCCAGAAGATGGAGATCTCGACCAGGCTCTTCTTCCGCAACCCGGTCGAGCGTCTTGGGATCGCTCCCCTCACCTCGATGTACTGGTATTCCGAAACCAACCGCGTCCTTGGCTTTGACTGGCGCCCCGAGGTGCACGATGCCGACGGCCTGATGATGGTCATGGGCAATGGCGAGGCGATCTGGCGGCCGCTGATGAACCCGCCCCGCGTCGTCACCTCCAGCTTCGCGACCGAGAACCCGCAGGGCTTCGGCCTGATGCAGCGCGACCGCAGCTTCGAAAACTACGAGGATGACGGCGTTTTCTATGAGAAGCGCGCCTCGGTCTGGATCGCCCCAAAGGGCAACTGGGGTCATGGACAGATCCAGCTGGTCGAAATCCCGACCGATGACGAGATCTATGACAATATCGTCACCTTCTGGAATCCTGCCGAAAAGCCCAAGGCCGGGCAGGAACTCGACTTCGATTATACGATGACCTGGATGAATGACGCCCCCGTTCCGCAACCACTGGCACGGACGGTCGCCACTCGCATCGGGGCGGGTGGGGTTCCCGGCCTGCCGCGTCCGCGTGGTCATCTGAAGATCGCCCTCGATTTCGAGGGTGCGGGGATCGAGAAGCTTGGCCAGCAGGACGGTGTCGAGCCCGTGGTCAGCGTCCCCGAAGGTGTCGAGGTGGTGCAGGCCTATGCCCTGCCCGTGGTCGGGACAGGCCGCTGGAGGGTGATCTTCGACATCGCAGCGGAAGGTGTCGAGACCGCCGATATCCGCGCCTACCTTCAGCATGACGGGGTTCCCCTGACCGAAACCTGGCTGGGCCAGGTGCATCCGACGCAGTTCGATCGCGCAAGGCCGGACGCAGGCGCCCCGGCGACCGAAGCGAGCAGCAGCCAGTAACAGCCGAACGAATCACGATGATGATGAGGGCGCCGCGGCGCCCTCTTTTCATTCCCCTGACATCTATCTGCGGATGGACGTCCGCTGAAATGTGATATATCAAATTTCAGACTCAACGGTTCCAAAGCGGAAAAACTCATGCCCTCTGCCGAAACGGCGCTCGCGCCGCTTGATCCGCAGGCCCTTGCCGGGCTGCGCGAACATGTGCACCGGGCCTTGCGGCAGGCGATCCTTTCGGGGGGATACGCGCCGGGCGCGCGGCTGAACGAACGCAGCATCGCCGAGCAGCTTGGCGTCAGCACGACCCCGGTGAAGGAGGCGCTGCGTCTTCTGGAAGCAGACGGTCTGGTGCGCACCAAGCCGCGCAGCGGGGTCATCGTGAATTTCGACTACGCCTGGGCCGAGGAGATGATCCTTGCCCGCGCGGCGATTGAATCGACCATCGCGCGACTGGCCGCGCAGCGCATCACCGCCTCCGAAAAGCCTGTGCTTGAGGCCATTCTTGGCGACATGCGCCGCGCCACGCGCGACAGCGGGGCCGAGGAACTGGTGCGCCTGAACGAGGTCTTTCACAACCACATCCGTTCGGTCGCGCGCGCGAATTACCTGCGGCTTCTGAACGACCGGCAGGAAGTCTACGATTCCAACGCCCGCCGCGTCATCCATTCCAACCCCGCCGAGCGCGAGCGTGCCCTGACCGAGCATGACGCCATCGGCCGGGCGGTGATCGCACAGGACGCCAAGGCCGCCGAGGCCGCGATGAAGGCCCATGTCCTGCGTGCGGGCGAAACCTATCTCGATCTCGTTTTCCGCAAAGACAAGGACTGACAATCGTGACCAAGACCATCCAGTCGATCCGCCAGACCCTGACCGGCATTTCCGGCGTCCCGGTCACGCCCTATGACGCGACTGGCGCGATCAACGAGGCGCTGCTGGCGCAGATGATCGCGCGCCTCGCCAATGCGGGCATCCACAACCTGATGGCGGCCGGAAATACCGGCGAGTTCTTCTCGCTGACCATGGATGAGATCCGCCGCGTCCATGCCGTCACCGCCGAGGCGGCGGGCAGGTCGCTTGTCAGCGCGGCGGTCGGCCGCTCGCTGACCGAGGCCAAGGCACTGGCCCGCGATGCCATCGCGGCGGGTTGCGGCGCGATCATGGGCCATCACCCGATGGACCCTTTTGCCGGTCCCGAGGCACAGGTCGACTACTTCCTCGACCTGGCCGAGGCCTCGACGGTTCCGGTGATCGCTTATGTTCGCACCGACACTTTCCCGGTCGCCCAGTTCCGCCGTCTGGGCGCGCATGAGAATATTGCCGGCGTCAAATTCGCCTCGCCCAACCTGATGCTGCTAGCCGATGTGATCCGCCAGACCAGGGATCTGCCCGCAATCTGGGTCTGCGGCCTTGCCGAAGCCTGGGCCCCGGCCTTCTACGCCATCGGCGCGCAGGGCTTCACCTCGGGCTTCGTGAACGTCTTCCCCGAGATTTCGCTGGCCGTCCATGCCGCTCTGGTCCGTGGCGATTTCGCGCAGGCCCGCGAGATGATCGACCGCTTCGCCGGGTTCGAGGAGTTGCGCACCCATCATCGCAACGGCGCCAACGTCACCGTGGTCAAGGAGGCGCTGTCGATCCTTGGCTATCAGGTCGGCGCGGTCCGCCTGCCCGGCGTCCCTGCCCTCGCACCCACCGAACGCGCCGAGCTGGAGGAAATCATCGGCGCGCAGAGGACGGCGAAGGTCGCCTGACCCAAGGCGGACAAAAAGGACTAGGGCGGGTCGTGATAACCCGCCCCCGCGGTTCACCCCCGGCCGTAAAGCGGCATGGTGGTGGGCATGATCGTCGAGAACGGGACCATGATCTCGGCCGGCAGGTCCGCGAGCCCAGCGATATGGCGGGCGAGCATGGCCACATCCATGCGCGGCTCGATCGCGGTGGTGCCATTGGCCTGCGGCACGCCCTGGCTCATCCGGTCGGTGCGCGCGGTCGCGGCATTGCCGATATCCACCTGGCAGACCGAAATCCCGAAATCCCGGCAATCGAGGATCAGGCTTTTCGTCAGCCCGGTGATCCCGTGCTTCGACGCGGTATAGGCCACGCTATGCGGCCGCGGACCGTAGGCCGAGACTGAGCCATTGTTGATGATCCGCCCGCCTTGCGGCTCCTGCGCCTTCATCATCGCCACCGCCTCGCGGGCGCAGAGCAGCGGGCCGGTCAGGTTGACGGCGATGACTTCGGAAAGCGCCTCCGAGGTCAGGGTCTCGAACGGGACGGCGGGGGTATTCGTTCCCGCATTGTTGAAGAGCAGGTCGAGGCGGCCATATTCGGCCCTCGCGGCGGCAAAGAGGGCGGCGACCGATGCCGCATCGGACACGTCGGTCGGCACGACAAGGCCACGCCCGGCAAGACGCGCGGTCTCCTCGAGCCCCTCGCGGCGGCGACCGGCAAGGGCGATGTCCCAGCCGCGTCCCGCCAGTTCGACCGCGACGGCCCGCCCGATGCCGCTGCCGGCACCGGTGATGATGGCTAGAGGCATGATGGCTCCTTTCAGTTGACCGGCGTCAGCAGAGGTTGGCCCGCAAAATGCGCGGCGAGGTTGTCGACGACCAGTTGCGACATCTTGTCCCGCGTCTCGACCGTGCCGCTCGCGTGGTGCGGATAAAGGACCACATTCGAGAGCTTGCCAAAGCGCGGATCGGGGTTCGGCTCGTTCAGATAGACGTCAAGGCCCGCCGAGCCCAGCCGACCGCTTTCCAGCGCGTCGAGCAGTGCCGCCTCATCGACCACCGAACCGCGCGAGATATTGATGAAGCTGCCCTCCGGCCCCAGCGCCTCCAGCGCCTCGGCCGAGACGAGGTGCTGCGTCTCGGGTCCGCCCGAGGCCGCGGCGATCAGCACATCCGCCCAACCCGCCATCTGGGTCACGTCGCTGAAATAGCGATAGGCGATGCCGGGCTTTGGCGCGCGGCCGAAATAGCCGATCTCCATCCCCAGCGCCTCGCAGCGTTTCGCAATGGCGGCGCCGATCCGGCCAAGGCCGACGATGCCGACCTTGCGCCCCGAGGTGGTGCGGGTCAGCGGCAGCATCCCCTTGCGCCCCCAATCGCCCGAACGGACCCATGCGTCACCCGCGATCAGATTGCGCCGGACAGCCAGCATCAGCAGGATCGCGATATCGGCCACGTCATCGGTCAGCACGTCGGGCGTATGGGTGAAGCGGATGCCGCGACGGGTCATGGCGTCCACATCCAGCGTCTCGTAGCCCACCGAAGAGCAGGCCGCGATCTGGAGCTTGGGCAGGCGTGCGAGGAACGCCTCGTCCGCCGGAAAATGGCCATTGCTGACCATGGCCACGCAGGATTTCCCTGCCTCGTCGATCAGCGCCTCGCGCTCGGCCGTGTCGGTCAGCTTGTAGAGCGGAAAGACGTTGTAGGTATCCTCGAGGATCGCCAGCTTCTCGGGGCGGATCGGGGTGCAGACCAGCACATCTTGCTTCATGCGGGGATAAGTCCTTCTGACTTGCGGGCTTCGCGGCGGGCGGCCTGAACCTCGGGATCGGGGTCGAGGGATGCCGCCAGAAGCGCCTTGGTATAGGGCATTCGCGGTGCGTCGAAGATCTGGGCGACATGGCCCTCCTCGACGATCTCACCGGATTTCATCACGATCACGCGGTCGGCGAAATCGCGCACCACCGGCAGATCATGGGCGATGAACAGGTAGCTGAGGCCCAGATCGCGGCGCAGCCCGTCCAGCAACTCGATTACCTGCGCCTGAATGGAGACGTCGAGCGCCGACACCGCCTCGTCGCAGATGATCAGCTTCGGCTCCAGCGCGAGGGCACGGGCGATGGCGATGCGCTGTCGCTGCCCGCCCGAGAACTGGTGCGGATAACGCCGCGCCATGTCCGGCTGCAGGCCGACCTGAACCAGCAGTTCCGCAACCCGCTCTTTCCAGCGGGCTTTCGGCAGGATCGAGGGATGGACGACCCATGCCTCCGAGATGATCTGATAGACCGTCATGCGCGGATTAAGCGACTGGGTCGGATCCTGAAACACCATCTGGATGTCGCGGCGGATCGCGAAGAGCTCCTTCGGGGTCATCTGCAACAGATCGCGACCCTTCCAGACCACCTTGCCGCCGCTGGGTTCATCCAGACGCAGGATGGCGCGGGCCATGGTGGACTTGCCCGAGCCGGATTCACCGACGATCGCCACCGTCTCGCCCGGCATGATCGAGAAGCTAGCCCCCTTCAGCGCGTGGAAGGCGCCATAATGCTGCTGCAGGCGATCGACGCGCAGCAGGGGATCGCCGAGGCGGTCGTCCTCCTCGCGCGGCTCGCCCTTGCCGGGCGCCGCGTCGATCAGGCGTTTGGTATAGGGGTGCTTCGGGTTGCGATAGACCTCGGCCGCATCGCCGCTTTCGACGATCTCGCCCCGGTTCATCACCACGACCCTGTCCGCGATCTCGGCCACCACGCCAAGATCGTGGGTGATCAGCAAAAGCCCCATTCCCGTCTCGCGCTGCAACTCCTCAAGCAGCGCCAGAACCTGCGCCTGAACGGTCACATCCAGCGCGGTCGTCGGCTCGTCCGCGATCAGGATGTCAGGCTTCAGGGCCAGCGCCATCGCGATCATCAGGCGCTGCCGCTGTCCGCCCGAAAACTCGTGCGGATACTTCCCCATCGCGGCTTCCGGGTTCGGGATCCCCACGCGGCGCAGCAGTTCCAGCGTGCGGATCTTGGCCTCGTCGCCGGAGACGTCATGGACGGTCATCATCTCGCAGATCTGCCAGCCGACGGTATAGACCGGGTTCAGGTGGCTCAGCGGGTCCTGAAAGATCATCGCGATACGGCAGCCGTTCAACTCGCGGCGTTGCTCGTCGGTCATCTTCAGCAGGTCGCGCCCCTCGAACAGGACCTCGCCGGAGGTGATCTCGCCCGGAGGCATGTCGATCAGGTTCATGATCGTCGAAGCCGAGACGGATTTCCCCGAACCGGATTCGCCCAGAATGGCCAGCGTCTCGCCCCGGTCCAGATGCCAGCTGACATTCCTGACGGCGCTGACGGTTCCGGCGGCGGTGTGGAAATCGACCGAGAGGTTCCTGACCTCAAGCAGATGTTCAGCCATTCTTGCGGCCCCCCATTTCAAGGCGCCAGCGCTGCACCGGATCCAGCGCGATCCGCATCCATGCCGACAGAAGGTTCAGGGAAAGCGTGGTCAGGATAATCGCAAGGCCCGGCCAGAAGGACAGCCACCACGCATTCGTCAGATAGGGCCGGCCCTGGCTGACCATCAGGCCCCAGGTGATCTCGGGCGGCTGGATGCCGATGCCAAGGAAGGACAGCGAGCTTTCCGCCAGCATGACAAAGGCGAAATCCAGCGTCGCGATAGTGATCAGCGTCGGCATCACCACCGGCAGGATATGCCGAAAGACGATGCGACGATCCGACGTGCCCATGACGCGGGCGGCCGAGATGAACATGCGCTCGCGCACCTCCAGAACCTCGGCGCGGGTGGTGCGCAAATAGATCGGGATGCGGGTGATGGCGAGGACCAGCACGATATTCGCGACCGAAGGCTCAAGCATGTAGAGGACGATCACCGCCAGCAGCAGCGAGGGGAAGGACATGATCACGTCGCCAAGACGCATGATCGCCCCGCTCCAACGCGAGCGGGAATAGCCCGCGACCAGCCCGAGGGACGAGCCGATGATCATCGAGCAGACGACAGCGCCGGCGGCGACGGCCATGGTGTTTTGCGCCGCGACGATGATGCGCGGCAGAAGCGGACGGCCCAACTGGTCGGCGCCAAGGATATAGAGAAAGCCGCGCGACAGCTCGAACGGTGGCGCGTTGCGGCCGCGCAGGTTCTGGCGCGTCGCCTCGTCCGACAGCCAGATCGGGCCGAAGATCGCACAAAGCACAACCACCAGCAGAAACAGCGCGGCGAAGAAGGCGAACTTGTCGGCCCAGAGCAACCGGATGAAGGTTCCGAACCGGCCGCGCTCCTTGAAAGCGGTGGTGTTTGTTTGGCTCATGGTCATGGACTCAATACCGGATGCGCGGATCGAGCATCGCATAGGCGAGGTCGATCAGGAGGTTCATGATGAAGATGGCCACGGCCGAGACCATGATCGCAGCAAGGATCACCGCGAAATCGCGCTGCATGATCGCGTCGATCATCAACTTGCCGATGCCGGGAAAGCCAAAGATGGTTTCGACGACCACCGCCCCGTTCAGGATACCGGCGGCCTGATCTCCGATCACGGTGATGACCGGCAGCATGGCGTTCCTGAGCCCGTGGACAAAGATGATCGGGCGCGGCGGCACGCCCTTGGCCTTGGCGGTCTTCACATAGGCCGAACTCAACGCCGTGATCATTGAGCCGCGCACGACTTGCAGGATCAGGCCGAAGGGCCGGATGAACAGCACAGAAATCGGCAAAATCCAGTGCCAGACCGTCCCGGTGCCCGAGGTCGGCAGCCAGCGCAGATGCACCGCGAAGATCACGATGCCGACGATGGCGATCCAGAAATCCGGGGCCGATGCGCCGATCAGCGAGAAGAAGCTGGTGATCCGGTCAAAGACCCCTCCGACCTTGAAGGCGGCAAGCGAGCCGATGACGATGGCTGCGACCGTAACCAGCGTCATGGTGATCACGGCCAGCGTCAGGGTCCAGCGGAAGCCTTCCAGCACGACATCCATCGCAGGGCGGGCCTGCCGAATCGAGTCGCCGAAATCGAAATGCAGAAGATCCCAGACATAGCGCCCGAACTGCACGACCAGCGGATCGTTCAGCCCGTGCAACTCGCGGAACTTGTCGCGCATCTCCTGCGTGGCGTCGATCGGCAGGTAAAGATCGGTGGGGTCGCCCGTAAGGCGCGACAGGAAAAAGACGAGGATGACAAGGCCCACGAGTGAGATGGCACTCGCCATGGCCCGCTTGCCAATGAAGCTTTTCATGTTGGGTTCCTTGACCGGGGGCCGTACGGCCAGTCGTTAAGGAAAGGGGACGGTTCGCACCGCCCCCCGAAGTCATGTCACTTGAAGCCGATTTCCGACAGGCGCAGTTCGCTGTTCGTAGAGATGGTCGGCGTGAAGTCGAGGCGCGGGTTCACGCGGCTGAAGCCGACCATGTGGAACATCTCGACATCGCCGATCAGGTTCTCATGGATGTCCTTCATCACGTCCGACCAAAGCGCCGCGCGATCGTCGCCGCTGGCCTCGGTCGCCTTGGCGATCTTGGCGTCGAGTTCCGGGTAGACCAGACCCGATTGCAGCCCCTCGGTTCCATATTTGAAATACATCGAGAAGACCGGGTCTCCCTTGGCGTTGTCATGCTGGGCGGCGACGAGTTGCGGGCCACGGCCCTCGGCGAAGGGGCGGTTGTAGTAGGTGTTGTATTCCGCGACTTCCTTCATCTCGAGCTTGGTGTTCAGGCCCACGTCGTTCAGCATCTGCGACATGGCTTCGAGGATCTCGGTAATGTTCGGGAACATGCCCAGACGACCGACGATCAGGATCTGCTGATCGACCGGAACGCCATCGGCCTTCGCTTCGGCCAGCAGTTCCTTGGCGCGCTCGGGATCGAAGGGGTAAGGCGTCAGCTCCTTGTTGTAGCCCAGCGTGGTCGGCGGCACCACGGTGACCGCCTTCTCGGCATCCTTGGCGACCAGCGTGCCGATGAAGGCGTCGCGGTCGATCGCAAGGTTCATCGCCTCGCGCACGCGGCGATCGCTCAGCGGCGCGGTCGCGTGATCGGTGCGCAGATAGGTGGTTTCCGAGTTCGGATAGGAGAAATCGGTCTCGGGATTGGTCGCGTCCAGTTCACTGATGACCGGAGCGATATCGGCCTCGCCGACCTCGACCATGGCGGCGCGAACGGCGCTGTCATCGCGGAAGACATAGGTGGCCTTGGTCACGACCGGCTGCTCGCCCCAGTAATCGTCCCGGCGCGACAGCACGATGCTCTGGCCGATATTGCGCTCGGTCATGGCATAGGGGCCGGTGCCCACGGGCTGCTGGACCATTTCCAGCGGCGTCTCCTCGGGAACGATGGTCAGCGAGGACATCAGCAGCGGCAGGATCGGCTGGGCCGGGTCGGTGGTAATGTCGATGGTGAAATCGTCGACCTTGGTGGCGGTGATCTTGAAGCCGCCGAAATACTTGCCGCCGATCTCGCAGGTCATCTTGTCGCTGATGGTCCGCTCAAGCGAATGGATCACGTCCTGGGCCGAGAAATCGGTGCCGTCCGAGAATTTCACGCCCTGCCGCAGCTTGAAACGCCAGGTGCCGGGCTGCGTCTCCTCCCAGCTTTCGGCCAGCAGCGGCTTCAGGGTGGCCGTGGCGGGTTCATAGACGGTCAGCGTCTCGCTGACATTGCCCAGCAGAACCCGGCCGATATTCGACTGCGAGGACATGCAGGGGTCGATCAGCTCAAGCTCTTCGCTCAGCACGATTGTCACATCGGTCTTGTCCTGCGCATAGGCTGCGCCGGCCGTGATGGTGCTGGCCAGAAGGACGCCGATCAGGGTCGTTTTCATGGTTACTCCTCCCATGGGATCTTGTTTTTCGGGTCGGCGCCCTCCGTGGCGCTTGGAATCAACCCTCGTTTGATTGATATATTAGTTGAACTACAATCTTTGAGAACCCTGTTTCTTGCCTCCTTTCGAGAAAGCACCAAGCAGCACCGCAAGGACGATCGCGCCCGCGCCGATCCATGTCGCAGTCCCCGAGATCTCGCCGAAAAAGACGAACGCCATCAGGGCGATCACCGGAAGGCGCAGGAAGTCGAGCGGGGCGAGGAAGGAAGCATCGGCCAGCGAAAAGGCGCGCGTGACCAGCGCCTGACTGGCCGCCCCCAGCGCGCCTTGGATGGCCATGAGGCCAAGCGCCCGCGGGCTGGGTGTCTGCCATACCGTCAGCGCGAGAATCAGCGCGAGCGGCACCATCGCGATCAGGTTCCATGCGACCAGCCGGTCGGCCCGGTCATGGCCGGACATGCCCTTCAGGATCAACTGAATCGTCGCGGTCAGCACCGCCCCGACCAGTGCGAAAAGCAGCGCGCCATCGAAGCCTCCGGCCTCGGGCCGCAGGATGATGAGCATCCCCACAAACCCCATCACGACCGAGGCGACGCGGGCAAGGGTCAGCCCCTCGCCCAGAAACAGGCAGGCCCCGAGCAGCAGGAAAAGCGGCGTCGTGAAACTGATCGCGGTCACATCCGACAGCGGCGCATTGGCGAAGGCCACGAACAGCGCCAGCAACGAGGCGAGTTTCAGCCCCGCACGCAGGACATGCATCCAGCGATAGGGCGAGGCCATCAGATCGCCGCGACGCAAGATCCACGGCAGCAGGAAGATCAGCCCGAAACTGGCGCGGAAGAAGCCAATGACGAAAGGATGTACCTCACCCGCCAGCAGGCGGATGATGACCCCATCGCAGGCATTCAGCACCGTCGCGGCAAGCATCATGCCGGCGGCGGCCCAAAGCACGCGACGCCCACCGGAGAGGGGCAGGCTGTCGCTGGGGATCATGTCCGGGGTCCGTTCGACTTATATGACATGTTTAGACGTCCTCCCAAACGTATCACATATTTGCATGATGACTTTGGTGAGATCAAACCAAAATCTACCATACTGGTTGAATGACCTTACGCTGCTCGGGGCCTCGGCGGACCTCAGCCCAAGGCCATCGGTTCGGCGGGCAGATCCGGCAGGGCGAGACCCAACGCGCCTGCCCTTGCGGCAAGGACAGACCATGTGGCCTCGGCGACCGGCACGCCTGCCACCAACGCCTGCCTGCGATGGCGCGAGGCGGAATCCCCCGGCACGCGCACCGAGCCACGCGTCGCGGGACCGGGCGGATTGGTGCGGCAAGCCTCGGCCAGCCAGTCGGATTGCTCGCGGAAGGCGTCGATTCCCGCAAAGGCCTCGGGGTCGATCACCTGCAGAAAGACGCTTTGCGCCAGCGGACCGGGCGGGGTATTGGCGCGACCCTTGCCGGAAAGCCCCTGCCCCAGCATCTCGACCATCAGGCCAAGACCGTAACCCTTGTGCCCCTTCAATGCGCCGCCCAAAGGCAGCAGCGAGCCGCCGCGCTCGGTCACTTCGCAGGGATCGTCCGTCGGCTCGCCCGCGGCGGTCAGCGCCCATGCCTCGGGGAATTTCTCGCCGGCCTTGGCCAGCGTCTGCGTCATCGTCGTGGTCGTGATGGACGAGGACACATCGACCAGCACCGGATCGCCGGAAGTGGGGAAGCCCGCCGCAATCGGGTTCGGGGTCAGCAGCGGCTTCGTCCCGCCATAGGGCGCGACCCGCGATGCGGCCGGGTTCGAGCAGGAAATCTGCACGATCAGCCCCCGCTCGGTCATCTCGCGCATATAGGCCGAAAGCGCGCAGGTATGATGCGCATTGCGGATCGCGGCAGAGACGACACCATGATCCGCGACCCGCTCCGCCGCCTGCTGCAAGGCGCGGGTCAGCAGCCAGGCGCCCGGCAGCAACCGCCCATCCCAGACGAAGCTTGCCCCCTTGTCACGGACGGCCTCGTATTCGCCCGTCCCGCGCAGCGAGCCATCGGCCAGCGCGTCGAGATACCAGGGCAGCAGGCCGACACCATGGGTCTCGTGACCGATCATGTCGCCCTCGACCAGCACACGGGCGGTAATTTCGGCCTTGTCCTTCTCCATTCCGGCTGCGGCAAGCAAAGCTTGCCCAAAATCGGCCAGCTTCTTTTGCGGAATCTGGGGCATGGTTCCTCCTGGTTCGGCAAGGGGGCGGAGGGCCGCCCCCGTCAGGTCTCAGCGACCGTTGGCCTCGCGCCATTCGGCGAAAAGCTCGAGGTTCCGGTCATCCGTCGCCGGGTAAAGGCCGATGATCGTGGCCCCGCCCTTGACCCGCTCGGTCACGAAATCCTCATAGGCGGTCATCTCGACTGCCTCATCGGCGATCTCGTCGGCGATCTCGGCCGGGATGATGATGACGCTGTCATCGTCGCCCACCACGATATCTCCCGGAAAGACCGCGACATCGCCGCAGCCGATCGGCACGTTGATGTCGATGGCCTCGTGAAGCGTCAGGTTGGTCGGCGAGGACGCGCGGTGGTGATAGGCCGGGATCTCCAGCTCGCCAATGGTCATCGAGTCGCGGAAACCGCCATCGGTGACGACGCCCGCGCCGCCCCGCACCATCAGCCGGGTGATCAGGATGTCGCCGGCCGAGGCCGCGCGGGCATCCTTGCGGCTGTCCATGACCATGACGTGACCCTCGGGGCATTGCTCGATGGCGGCGCGCTGCGGGTGGTCGGGATTGCGGAAGACCGACATCGGGTTGCGGTCCTCGCGGGCTGGCATGTAGCGCAGGGTAAAGGCCGGGCCGACCATGTTCCGGCCCTTGCGCTGCACCGGGCGCACGTCCTGAATGGTCTGGTTGCGCAGCCCGCGCTT
>NZ_DATMFA010000030.1:0-18266 GCF_035556475.1 Paracoccus sp. (in: a-proteobacteria)
GATCATGGGCATCGGCCCGGCGCCGGCGTCGAAGAAGCTGATGGCGCGGCTGGGCCTCACGCAAGCCGATTTCGACGTGATCGAGCTGAACGAGGCCTTTGCCGCCCAGGGCCTCGCGACGCTGCGCGACCTTGGCATCGCGGACGACGACGCGCGCGTGAACCCGAATGGCGGCGCCATTGCGCTTGGCCATCCCCTCGGCATGTCCGGGGCGCGGATCACCGGCAGCGCCGCGCTGGAGTTGCAGCTGAACGGCGGCAAACGCTCGCTCTCGACCATGTGCATCGGCGTCGGCCAAGGCATCGCCATCGCGCTCGAGCGGGTGTGATCGCCCCTTCCGGTCGCTGAGCAGAAGATCATCCGCCGCAGCCCCGCGCTGCGGCGGATTTTCAATGTCCGCGCGGGACATGGACAGCGGGCGCGATTCCGATCATCGTTCCAGTCATGGCCGGCGGGCAATGCCCCGCCGAGAGAAGGAGTGCCGCCCGTGACGACCCCCGAGGAAAAGCCGCTGGTCGCCGTCATCGCGACCGGAGGCACCATCGCCAGCCGCAAGGACGAATCCGGCGCCGCGCGTCCCAGTCTGGACGGGCAGGATCTGCTTGACCTGCTGCCGCCGATGCCCATGGATCTGCGCGTGATCGAGCTTCTGGCCAAGGATTCCTCGTGCCTGACGCTGGGCGACATGCAGCGGATCAGCGACACCGTCGGGCGCGAGCTTGCCGATCAGGCCATCGCTGGCGTCGTCATCCTGCATGGCACCGACGCGATGGAGGAAACCGCGCTGCTGCTGCATCTCCAGCATGGCGGCGGCAAGCCGGTGATCCTGACCGGGGCGCAGTTCCCGGCCGACAGCCCGCGCGCGGACGGTCCCGGCAATCTTGAATCCGCGCTTCATGCGGCCAATCGGGGCAGCGGCGTGCGGCTGGTCTTTGGCGGGCGCGAATTGCCAGCATGGGGGCTCTACAAGGCGGTCGCGGACCGGGTCGACGCCTTCAACCTTGCGGACCCCGAGGCGGAGGCCGCCCCCCGCCCGCCCCTGTCCCGTCCGGTCGATGGCACCCGCGTCGATATCGTCGCCATTCATCCGGGCGGGGATGCACTCCATCTGGACGCGAGCCTCGACGCGGGCGCGAGGGGGATCATCCTCGCCGCGCTCGGTTCAGGGAATGCGACGCCCGAGGTCGTGGCGGCGGTGGCCCGCGCCCATGCCGCGGGCGTTCCGGTCGTCGTCAGCAGCCGTGTGCCGCAGGGCAGACTCGCGCCCGCCTATGGTGGCGGTGGCGGGGGCCACGATCTGCGGCAGGCGGGCGCGGTGCATTCCAGCCTGCTGCGGCCCGGACAGGCGCGCATCCTTCTGGCCGCGCTGATCGCGAATGGCTGCGACGCCGACACGATCGCGCGGGCCTTCGGCTGATCCGCTTGTCGCGGCCGGCAAATTTTGCTGTGCTGCCCGCCGGAACAGCCAAGGCCCGAGGAAACCTGCCATGACGACCGCGATCGCCACCCCGTCCGACGACCAGATCACCGGCCGGACGGCCCTCGACCTCAGCAGGTCGATTCATGCGGGCAAGCTCTCCTGCGCCGAGGTCATGGCGGCCCATCTCGACCGTATCGAACGGCTGAACCCGCGTTTCAACGCCATCATCTCGTTGCGCCCGCGCGAGAAGCTGATGGCCGAGGCGCGGGCCGCCGATGCCGATCTTGCCGCCGGACGCTCGCGCGGGTGGCTGCATGGGCTGCCGCAGGCGCCGAAGGATCTGAGCGATACGGCCGGTATTCTCACGGTCATGGGCTCGCCCGCGATGAAGGATCGCATTCCCCATGCCGATGCGATCCAGGTCGAGCGCATCCGCGCCGCTGGTGCAATCCTGATCGGCAAGACCAACACGCCGGAATTCGGCCTCGGCTCGCATAGCTACAACCCGGTCTTCGGCACGACGCTGAACGCCTGGGACACAAGGCTCAGCGCCGGGGGCAGTTCCGGGGGCGCGGCCGTCGCGCTTGCCACCGGGATGCTGCCGGTGGCGGATGGCAGCGACATGATGGGATCGCTGCGCAACCCGGCGGGCTGGAACAATGTCTATGGCTTCCGCCCCTCCTTCGGGCGGGTGCCCTCGGCGGGGCCGGAGCTGTATCTGAACCAGCTCAGCGGCGACGGGCCGATGGCGCGCAATGTCGCGGACCTCGCGATGTTGCTCGCGACACAGGCCGGGCACGATCCGCGCGACCCGCTGTCCCTGATCGGTGATGGCGAGGAATTCGCCCGCCCGCTGGATGCCGAGGTCAAGGGCAAGCGGATCGGCTGGCTGGGCGATCTGGGCGGCTACCTTGCGACCGAACCGGGCGTTCTGGAGACCTGCGAGGCGGCGCTGGCCCATTTCGAGACGCTGGGCTGCGTGGTCGAGCCCGCCAGCACCGGCTTTGCGATGGAGCGCCTCTGGGACGCGTGGATCACGCTCAGAAGCTGGCTGGTCGCCGGAAAGCTCGGCGCACTTTACGACGATCCCGCGACGCGCGACCTGCTGAAACCCGAAGCAATCTGGGAGATCGAGCGCGGGCGCAACCTGACCGCGATGCAGGTCCATGCCGCCTCGGTCGAGCGCAGCGCGTGGTTCAACCACCTGCGCGGCCTTTACCGCACGCATGATTTCCTCGTGCTGCCGACGGCGCAGCTCTTTCCCTTCGACGCCCGCGAGCCATGGCCGCGCGAGGTCGGGGGCCGGGTAATGGACACCTATCACCGCTGGATGGAGGTGGTCATTCCCGGCAGCCTCGCCGGTATCCCGGTCCTTGCGGTTCCGGCGGGCTTCGGCCCCTCGGGCGCGGCGATGGGCCTGCAGATCATGGCGCCGCATCTTGCGGATCGCGCGGTTCTGGAACTGGGCCATGCCTATGACCGGGTCCAGCCCTATACGGCGCGGCGGAACCCGCTGCTGGCCTGAACAGGCGGGGCAGCAGCTTTCAGGAAAGGCCGAAAATCTGCCCGATCGGCTCGTCCGAGGCGAGGCGGCGGATCCATTCTGCCTCCAGCGCCAGCTTCGCCTCGGCCTTCCCGATCAGCTCCTTCAGGTGCCGGGGCGTCAGCGCGGCCAGACCGTCATCATCTCCGATGATGATGTCGCCCGGCGCGACGCGGCAGCCACCGATGGTGACGGGCACGTTCGGCTGCCCCAGCGCCGCGCCGACAGGGCCGCGCGGGTTGACGTGGCGGGAATAGACCGAAAGCCCGGCCATGCCGGCCAGCGCGCCCGTGTCGCGGACCGCGCCGTCGCAGACGATGCCCGCCGCGCCGATCCGGTGCAGGTGTCCGCCCAGAACGTCCCCGATCATCGCGTAATCATCAGCCCCGCCTGCCGCGATGACCAGCACGTCGCCCCGGCGCATCGTCCCGATCGCGCGCAGCACCGCGCCGAAATCGGGCGGCTGGCAGAGGGCAGTGACCGCCCGCCCGAACAGCGCCGGCTGCGCGCCCCGCGGCTTCAGCGGGCGCAGCGCGATGTCGATCTGGCATTCTGGCGCAAGATCGACGATCACCGGGACCGGGATACGCGCCCAACGGTCCAGCAGGTCCGCATCGGTCGGATCGGGTGAAAGGGTGTCGGTCACGCGGCTGTTCCTCCTGAAGCTTCGTCTCGCGGCTCAGCTTGGCCCGGATCGGGCGCGTGTTGTAGCCCCATTCCGGCATCTTCGACGCCTTCTTCAAGACGCCGGGCGCGGTCCTCCTCCAGCCGCTCGCGCAGGGCGGCGTCGATCCGCGCCGCCGTTTCACGCGGCTGGCGGAACCAGTCGGTCGACCAGATGCGCAGGATCGTCCAGCCCAGCCCCTCCAGAACCGCCTGCCGGATCCGGTCGCGGTCCCGCGCGGTCGCCGCGCTGTGATAGGCCGCGCCGTCGCATTCGATCCCGGCAAGCCATGCCCCCGCCCGGTCGGGGTGGCGCACGCCAAGGTCGATGCGAAAGCCCGAGACACCGATCTGGCTGTGAACCTCCCAGCCCATGACCGCAAGCGCATCGCGCACCGCCGCCTCGAATGGAGATTCCACCCCGCCGAGCGAGCCTTGGTCCTGCGCCGAGAGCGCGACCGCGCCCCGCTCGGCAAAATCGAGGAACGCCTTCAGGTCGCGCACCCCCCGCGCCCGCGTCCGGCCAAGGTCGATCTGATCCGCCGTGATCGAGCTGAAGACATGCAGCTCGGCCCGCGCGCGGGTCGCCGCGACGTTCAACCGCCGCTCGCCCCCTTCGTTGTTCAAGGCCCCGAAGCTCATCGAGATCTTGCCCGCCGGGTCCGGTCCGAAGGTGATCGAGAACAGCATCACGTCGCGCTCGTCCCCCTGGATGTTTTCCAGGTTCTTGACGATCACCGGCTCCTCGCGCTCGTCCGAGAAGAACCATTCGAGCTCCGGCGCGGCCTTCCTCTCGGCATCGAGCAGGTCGAGGATCAGCCCCTGCTGCTGGCTGTTGAAGGTGATGACCCCCAGCGTCGGCCGCTCGGCCTCGGGCAGGGTCAGCCAGTCGCGCAGCCTCAGCCCGATCGCGGCGACGATGGCGCGCGCCTCCTCGGGGTTGGTGCGCCGCTGGCCGCGCTGATAGGTGCCCTTTACCCGGTGGAGCCGCACCGCCTGCCCCGTGGCTTCGGGCGAGGGGAAAGTGACCAGCCTGCCGTCGTAATAGTTGTGGTTCGAAAACGCGATCAGCGCCTCGTCCCGGCTGCGATAGTGCCAGTTCAGGCGATGCGTGGGGATACCCGCCGCGCTGACCTCGTCGAGGATCGAGGGCATGTCGCGCTCATGCTCGGCAATCTCGGCCTGATCCTCGCCGTCGTCGCTGCGCCCGAAGAAATTGGTCGGGGGAAGCTGCTTCGGATCGCCGACGATGATCGCCTGACGCCCCCGCGCAATCGCGCCGATCGCATCCCAGGTCGAGATCTGCGAGGCCTCGTCAAAGATCACCAGATCGAATTGCGCCTGTCCGGGCGGCAGGTATTGCGCGACCGAAAGCGGCGACATCAGCACGCAAGGCGCAAGCCTCGGGAAGTTTTCCGGCATCTGCCCGATCAGGCTGCGGATGCTGGCCGTCGGGCGCTGAAGGCCAAGCTGGTGGCGCAGCGCGCCCAGTTCCGACCGGCGCGGCACGCTGTCCCGCGCGGGCAGGTCGTTGCCAAGGCGGCGCATGACCTCGGCCGAGGCAAGTTCGGTCAACGACTGGTCCAGTTCGCGAAAGCGCCGGATCAGCGCGTCATGCTCCCAATGCGCGAAACCGCGCAATTCGGGCGAGGCGTCGATCGCAAGACGCAGCCACCACGCCATATAGCCGCGCTCGAACGCGGCCTCCGGGTCTTCGGCGCAATCACCGGAAAGGATCGCCTCGACCAGAGGACCAAGGCCCGCGGCCTCGGCCTGCTGGCGCACGTCCAGCCATTTCATCCAGTCGGCGAAACGGGGCGCCATCGCCTCGATCCCCGCCAGCATTTCCGGCAGGTCGGATTGCCCCGTCGTATCGCCACCCGCAAGGTCGAAGCCGGCCCGCGCGGCGGCAAGCGAAGCCTGCGCTTCCTCCAGCCGGCGCAGCAGGGGGGCAAATTCGCCACCATCCGCCGCGCTCAGGTCCGCACGACGCGATGCCAGTGCGGCGGCGGAAAGGCCGACCAGAACCAACCCCTCCTCCAGCGCCAGATAGGCCTCGCCCGCATCCAGCGCCGCGTCGATCGCGTCGGGATCCGTCGCCTCTCCGGCAAAGGCCGAAAGCGGGGCGAGGGGCGAGGCCGCGATTTGCGGCAACAAGGGGGCAAGGCGACGCAGCGCGGCGATATCCGTCGCAGGGTCGGCGGAACCTGCACTGGCATAGGTCTGGAGGAGCTTCCTCAGGCGCGACTGCGCAAGCGCACTCAGCGGCCAGAACTTCGTCTGCGCCTCGCGCCATTGCAGTTCCAGCGCCTCAAGCGGCATCCCCGCGATCGTCTCGTCGGCATAGCTCGCGGCAAGACCGGCACGCGCCTTCCGGCAATCGGCGATCATGTCCCGCAAGGCGCCCGCCGCATCGCGCAGGGGTCCGGGTGCGGCCAGCGTCGCAGCCTCGACCCCCGGCCGGCCGAGGCGTTGGGCGGGCAGCCTGTCCAGCGCGGCGGCCAGCCCACCCTCCGGCCGGGCATCATGCCCCAGTGCGCGCGCCAGTTCCGCCCGCGTGCTCTCGACCCCATCCAGCGCGGCGCGCAAGCGGCGCGTGGCGTCAAGGAAGCCGTCCTGCCATGCATAGGACCATTCCGCCGGTTGCAGCAGCGCCAGCGGCCCGGCCGGATCGAGGTCGGCGACGATGGCATGGCGCTGGCCGAGATTGCGCGCCAACATGCAGAGCCGCGACCAGCTTTCGCCATCATGGCAGTCCTTGCCGGCAAAGCGCAGCATGGGCGGCCTTGGCCCGCCCACCACCTTGCCGATGGCTTGAAACACGCTGAACCCCTGCGTGCCGGGCCGGTGCAGCGCCTCGACATAGGCGTTGAGTTCATCGCGCGACAAGAGCAGATCCCCCGCCACGCGCAGCCAGTCGCCGTCCTCGCCGCCGCTGGCGCGGTCCCATGACCGGCCAAGCTGGGCCAGAACCGTCTTGCGGTCGGACTTGTTCGAATGGAGTTCCAGCACCGCGCCGCCCAGACCCTGCCGTTCCAGTCGCCGCTGGACCACGTCCAGCGCGGCCGCCTTCTCGGCCACAAAAAGCACGGTCCGCCCGCGGCCAAGCTGGTCGGCGATGATATTGGTGATCGTCTGGCTCTTGCCGGTGCCGGGCGGGCCGATCAGCACGAAATCCCGACCCTCGGCCGCGGCCAGCACCGCCGCAAGCTGCGAGCTGTCGGCCGGAAGCGGGGTCAGCAGGTCGGCCGGCGCATGGTGACGGTCGATCCGCGAGGGATGCGGCATAGGCTCGGAAGCACCCGCGAAACTCTCGGTCGGGCTGTCCAGCAGATGCCGGACCAGAGGGCTTTCGCGCAGGCTGGCCGCGCGGTCGACCAGATCCTTCCACATCAGGTATTTGGCAAAGGAAAAGGTCGCGAGCGTGCAATCCTCGACCAGCTCGAAACCGGCGACATCGCGCACCCGTTGGCGGATGATGTCGAAGATGCGCGGCAGGTCCAGCCCGCTTCCATCACGGGGCAGGTCGTCCTCAAGCTCGGGGATGCGCAGTTCGAAATCGCGCTTCAGCATCTCAAGGAGGGTCGCGTTGATCCGCACCTCGTCCTCGATCTGGGCCAGCCGGAATTCGGACTGGGCCGAGCGGCGTTCAAGCCGGACGGGCATCAGCAGCAGGGGCGCGCGATAATGACGCTCCTCACTGTCGCTGCGCTTCCAGCGCAGGAACCCAGCGGCGAGGAAAAGCGTGTTGGTCCCACCCTCCTGCACGTCGCTCCGCGCCTTGCGGAACAGCTCGGTCAGGCGCGCGGTCATTTCATCCGCCCCAAGCGGCACCGCGATCTGGCCCTTGCCGAGCGCATCGCGGGCAAGGTCGATCTCGACCCGCCGCGCTTCCTCGGCGGGCAGGTCGCGGCCGGCGACGACGTTCTCGACCCGCAGCGCCAGCAGGCGATAGGACCGGCCCCCGGCCAGTTGATCCTCAAGCGCGGCGAGGTCGGGGCAGATCATCGGGACGCTCAGCCGCGTCTCGCGGAAATTCAGCAGCTTGTTCGCCAGCGAGAGGTCCAGAAGCTTGCGCTGCCAACGCTCGATCCGGCCCGGCGCGGTGGTGGGCAGTTCCTCGGCCAACTCACCCGGCAGCAAGCCAAGGTCGAGCGGGCGCGGCAGGGCGGCGGGGGCCGCCGCATCGACGTCCTCGTCCACGGCGGGCGTGTCGCGATGGCTGGCAAGGGGGCGGATGCGGGCCGTGCGGGCGCGGTTGATATCCACGGCCTTCAGGAAGTCGGCCTCCATCGCCTCGGAAAGACGGTCGCGGCCCGCGGCCACGGCTTCCTCGAACCCGACGCTGGGGCGCTGGGTCAGCAATGTCGTCTCGATCGGAACGAACTCCCGCGCGACCGAAGCCTTGCGCACCGCGACCACGTCGGGCTCCAGAAGCTGGCCGAAATCCTTCGGAACCAGCCAGACCCCGACCCAGGCGTGTCCCTGCGCAAACAGGACCGCCGTGTTCAGCCCCGCGGCCTCGAATGCCGCGGCGAGGAACAGCGAGGTGTCGAGACAAGTCGCCAGCCCGCCCGAGACGATGCGCTCGGGGTCGCGCACCCTTTGCCCCCGGCTCTCGAACGAGGCGGGGGGAACCGCATAGCTGAGGCCAAGGGCCGTCGCCGCCGACCAGATCGCGCCCGCGACCATCCACGCCCGCCCCGGATCCTTCGCCTGATAGCCGTCGATCGCGCCCGGATGGCCAGCGCCCTCCAGCAGCAGCGCGGCGTCCTTCAAGAGGCGCGCGACCTGCGGATGGTTCGGCGAGACGAAGGCGGCAAGGATGCTTTCCATCTCGGCCAGCCCGCCCCATTCGTCGCGGGCCAGCAACTCGATGGGCTGGCGGAGTTCCTCCGCGACATCCTCCCCCACGGTCAGCCGGAAGGAAAGCTGACCGATCTCGGCCTCATCGAGCCCGCCCAGAAGCTGCGTGTCCAAAGGCGTGTCGAGATCGGTCAGCGAGACCTCCGCCCCCGGCGCGATCTCGTCAATGCGCCATTCCTTGTCGCGCAGGATGGCGGGGCTGGCCGTGAGGGTCAGGATGACGTCGCGCGCCGCCACCTCTCCCGTGTTGGTGATGCGGAGCCCGCGCAAAACCGGGGTGCCGTTCTGCGAGCAGGCGAAATTGACCTTGCCGCGCAACTCCGCCGTCACTGCGAGCCGGGGCTTCGGCACATCCTCGATCAGGGCGGAGGCGGCGACAAGCGGGGAAATGAGATGGTCTTGCATGAAGTTCAGTCGGGAAGTCTCTGGATTCGATCACGTTGTGGATAGTGCCTGTATTCAGGAACCACAATGAATGTTCGCGCCATGTTCCAGATTGCCTGCGCTCCGGCCCACCCCTAGGGCGGACCGGGACCACGTCATGCAGCAGGATCGCCCCCGGCGTCAGTCCAGCCGTTCAATGGCGATCGCGGTTGCCTCGCCCCCGCCGATGCAGAGCGAGGCGACGCCCCGACGCAGGCCGTGATGCTCAAGCGCGGCGAGCAGCGTCACCATGACCCGCGCCCCCGAGGCGCCGATCGGATGCCCCAGCGCGCAGGCGCCGCCGTTGATATTGACGACATCATGGGCAAGGCCCAGATCGCGCATCGCGGCCATTGCGACCACGGCAAAGGCTTCGTTAACCTCGTAAAGGTCGATATCGCCGGTTCCCATCCCGATCCGGTCCAGCAGCTTGCGGACCGCGCCGATCGGGGCGGTCGGGAACAGGTTCGGCCGGTCCGCATGGGTCGCGTGACCAAGGATGCGGGCGCGCGGGCTGAGGCCGCGCAGCAGCGCCTCGGATTCGCGCATCAGGACCAGCGCGGCCGCACCGTCCGAGATCGAGGAGCTGTTCGCCGCCGTGACCGTGCCCCCCTCGCGAAACGCCGGCCGCAAGGTCGGGATCTTGTCGAGGCGCGCCTTGCCCGGCTGCTCATCGGTATCGACCAGCACCTCGCCCGCGCGGGTGGCAATGCGGACCGGGGCGATCTCGGCGGCGAAAAGGCCGCCCGCCACGGCCTTCTGGGCGCGGGTGAGCGAGGTGATGGCAAACTCGTCCTGCGCCTCGCGGGTGAACTGATAGGCCTCGGCGCAATCCTCGGCGAATGTCCCCATCAGGCGGCCTTTGTCATAGGCGTCCTCCAGCCCGTCGAGGAACATGTGGTCCAGCACCTGCCCGTGCCCCATGCGATAGCCGCTCCGCGCCTTGGGCAGAAGGTAGGGGGCGTTCGACATGCTCTCCATCCCGCCCGCGACGGCGATCCAGGCCGAACCGGCAAGGATCAGGTCATGCGCCAGCATCGCGGCTTTCATCCCCGAGCCGCACATCTTGTTCACCGTGGTCGCGCCGGTCGCCAGCGGCAGGCCCGCCCCGAGCGAGGCCTGCCGCGCCGGGGCCTGCCCCTGTCCCGCCGGCAGGACGCAGCCCATGATCACCTCCTCGACCGCATCGGGGGCGAGGCCGGCCCCGGCCAGCGCACCGCGGATGGCGGTCGCGCCCAGTGTCGCGGCATCGGTCCCGGCCAGTTCCCCCTGAAACCCGCCCATGGGCGTGCGGGCGCTGCCGACGATGACGATCGGATCCATGTCTCTCTCCCTACTTGGGGGCCATGCGCAGCGCACCGTCGAGGCGGATCACCTCTCCGTTCAGCATCTGGTTCTCGACGATATGGCGGACGAGGGCGGCATATTCCGCCGGCTGGCCCAGCCTTGGCGGGAAGGGCACGGTGCCGCCAAGGCTGTCCTGCACCTCTTGCGGCAGGCCGGCCATCATCGGCGTGGCGAAAATGCCGGGCGCGATCGTGACAACCCGGATGCCATAGCGCGCCAGTTCCCGCGCGGCGGGCAGTGTCAGCGCTGCGACACCGCCCTTGGAGGCCGCATAGGCCGCCTGCCCGATCTGCCCGTCAAAGGCTGCGACCGAGGCGGTGTTGATGATCACGCCGCGCTCGCCCCCCGGACCGGGTGCGTTTCCGGTCATCGCGTTCGCGGCGAGGCGCAGCAGGTTGAAGGTGCCGATCAGGTTGATGTTGATGGCGCGGGCAAAGCTATCGAGCGCGTGCGGCCCCTCGCGGCCGACGATCCGCTCGCCGGGCGCGATGCCCGCGCAGTTCACCGCGACGTCGATCCGACCGAAGGCTTCCAGCGCGGCGCGGATGGCGGCCTCGCCCTCGGTCGCGCTGGTGACATCGGTGCGGAAAAACCGCGCCGCCGGGCCCAGTTCGGCGACCATCGCCTCGCCCGCGCCCGCATTCACGTCGAGAATCGCGACCTTGCCGCCCGCGGCCACGGCCATGCGGGCGACAGCCGCGCCAAGACCGGATCCCGCGCCGGAAACAACGAACACCTGGCCTTCTATCTGCATTGCGTCTCCTCGCACGCCGCTCCTCCGGCGCGGTCCAGAGTAGCGCGGGAACCGGGGCTGACAATGGCATTCCTCCTCGACCGGCCCTCATCCGCGGGTGGTCGCCATGCTGCAACTGCCGGGCCAACCTGCCATCTGACGCGCGGCTGCACCTTTCGCGGGCGGCGCGGCTGGATTAAGGAGCATGGAATCCGTCGCCTCAACCGACAAGAGCGCAGGCGGACCCTTTGAAACACGTTGAAGGTGAGCATCTCCCGCATGGGAACCGGGCCGATCCAGACCACCGAGGACGACCTCGCGCCGCCCGCCCTCTGGCGGCAATTCCTGCCCTATGTCGTCGCCTTCCTGCTGTTCGGAGCGGGGCTTTATGCGCTGAACAGGCTGCTGGCTCCGGTCGATATCCGCGAGGTCGCGGCCCAGATCCGCCACACGCCCTGGCACATCACGGGAATCGCGCTGCTGACCACGGTGGCGGGCTATCTGTTCCTTGCCGGCTATGACTGGTCGGCCTTGCGCCATATCGGCAAGCCCCTGCCGCTGCCCGTCGCAATGACCGGGGGGCTGATGGCCTATGCCTTCGGCAATACCATCGGGCTTTCGGCCATATCGGGCGCTGCGGTCCGATGGCGGGTCTATTCCGGCCTCGGCCTCGACGGCTATGATATCGCCGCGATCTCGACCTTTACCGCGGCCTCCTTCGGGATCGCCGCCTCGCTGATCGGGTTCACCGCCCTCGCGGTCCATCCCGGCGCGCTGGGTCCGATCCTGCCCTTGCCCGAGACGACGATCCGCCTCCTCGCGATCGCGGCAGTCTGCGCGGTCTCGGTTCCGCTGCTCTGGGCAGCCGTGACCCGAAGCGAGCTGCGGATCGGGCGTTTCCGGCTTCATGCGCCCAGCCTGTCGGTCCTCGGCACCCAGCTTGTCATCTGCCTTGGCGACATCGTGTTCTCGGCGCTGACGCTTTATATCCTGCTGCCCGATGCGGGGATGAGCTTTCCCACCTTCCTCGCGGTATTCGCCGCCGCGCTGATGGCGGGCGTTCTCAGCCATGTCCCGGGCGGGGTCGGCGTGTTCGAGAGCGTGATCATCGCCGCCATGCCATCGGACGTGCCCATCGACAATGTCGCGGCGGCGTTGCTGCTTTACCGGCTGATCTATTACCTCTTTCCCTTCGCCCTCGCCCTCATGCTGCTGGCGCTTTACGAGGGCTGGAGGCTGCTTGGCAGCCGCAGTCCCCGCACCGCGCTGGGACGCGCGCTGATCTCGATCGAGCCGGCATTGCGCGCCGTCTCGCCGCTGGCGCCGCTTCTTCTTGCGGTGATGGTCTTTGGCTCGGGCCTGTGGATGAGCGTCTCGGCCCTGCTGCCGCCGATGACCGAAGCCTCGGAACTGGCCGAATCCATCTTCCCGCTGGCCTTCGTCGAGGGCTCGATCCTGCTCAGCAGCGCGCTTGGCGCGGGGTTGATCGTGCTGTCCTTGGGCGTGGTGCGGCGCAGCCTCGGGGCCTTCTGGCTCACCATCGCGGCGATGCTGACCGGCGCGGTCTTTGCCCTTCTGGAAGGGGCCGAGCTTCAGCAGGCGGCGGCGCTGGTCCTGGGGGTGCTGATCCTGCTGCCGTTCCGGCGCGCGTTCCACCGCCGCTCGCTGCTGACCCATTCGGCGCTGACGCCGGGCTGGATCGCGCTGATGGTCGCGGCGGTGGCGGGCTTCGGCTTCGTGCTGTTCTTCGCCCATAAGGAAACGCCCTATTCGAACGAGCTGTGGTGGCAATTCGCCACGGACGAGCGTGCGCCGCGCGCGCTGCGCTCGGCCCTGCTCGGCAGTCTGACGGTCGGGCTCGGGGCACTGTTCCTGCTGCTGCGCATCCCGCGCTTCCGGCCCGAGCCGCCCGATGCCCGCGCCCTTGCCACCGCCGGCCAGATCGCTATGGAGGGCGCCAATCCCGATGCGGGTTTCGTCCTGACCGGAGACAAGGCCATCATGTTCTCGGACAACCGGGCGGCGTTCCTCATGTTCGGCGTCGCGGGCTCGTCCTGGATCGCCTATGGCCCGCCGGTGGGCGAGGCCGAGCCCAGCGAGGAGGTCGCCTACAGCTTCGTCGACGCCGCCCGCCGCGCGGGCGCGAGGCCGATCTTCTACGAGGTCGGTCCGGCCGACGTGCCCCTGATGCTCGACCTTGGCATGACGCTCCACAAGATGGGCGAGGAAGCCGTGGTCGACCTGCAGCACTTCTCGCTTGCCGGCCCCGAGCGCAAGCGGCTGCGGACCACCTATGCCCGCGCCGGGCGGGACGGCCTTTCGATCGAGATCGTCCAGCCGCCCCATGACGCCGCGCTGATCGCAAAGCTGCGCGAGATCTCGGACGAATGGCTCCATGCGAAGAAATCGCGTGAGAAGGGCTATTCCATCGGGCGCTTCGACACGGAATGGCTGGATCATTGGCAGCTTGCGCTGGTCCGCCAGAACGGCAGGATCATCGCCTTCGCGAATGTCATGACGACGAACCGGCACGAGACCGCCTCGATCGACCTGATGCGGCATCGGACGGACGCCCCGAACGGCACGATGGAATATCTGTTCACCGCCCTGATGCTTGAGCTGGGCCAGCAGGGATACCGTTTCTTCTCGCTGGGGATGGCGCCGCTGGCGGGGCTGGACCCGAACCGCTCGCGCCGGGTCTGGGACCGCTTCGGCTCGATGATCTTCCGCCATGGCGGCAGCTTCTACAAATTCGAGGGTCTGCGCGCCTTCAAGGGCAAGTTCGACCCGCAATGGACGCCGCATTACCTGGCGACGCCGACCTCGTTGCCGCCGCTTCTGCCATTGGCGGACGCGGCGCGGCTGATCGCGCGCCAGCCCGGTATCGGCAGCGCGGTCAACGGCGACGCAACCTAGCTAGACCCGCGCCGTCGTCTCGCGCAGCATCAGCTGCGGCTCCAGCAGGGTCATGGGCGCGACCGCCCTGCCCTCGATCCGGTCGAGGATGACGCGCGCGGCCTGCTTGCCAAGCTCGCGCTTGGGCTGGCGGATCGTGGTCAGCGCCGGGTTGAGATGGGACACCAGCTCGAGGTCGTCGAATCCGACGACCGACACGTCCCCCGGAACCGAAAAGCCGAGGCGTTGGAGCGTCGCGACAAAGGCGCAGGCCATCTCGTCCGAGAAGGCGAAGATCGCGCCGGGCCGCTCGACCTCGGGCAGGGCCTGCCATTGCAGCGCCGCGGCCTGTCCCGCCTGCAAGGTGAAGTCGCCGGGAAACAGCGTAAGCCGCACCCCCTCGGCTGCATCTTCCGCCCCGACAAGCCGCGCCTTGTGGAGGACATTCCCGACCGGACCGCCGACGATGCCGATATGGCGGTGGCCCAATTCGCGCAGATGGGTGACGGCCAGCCGTCCCCCCTGCCGGTTGTCCAGCATCACGCGCGGAAGGTCCGTGTCCTCGATCCATTCGCAGGCGGTGATCACCGGGGGAAGGCCCGCGCCGCCGGCCAGATCCCCCGCCGTCACCAGCCCGTCGAGCAGCACGATCCCATCCGCGCGCGACGGATCCAGAAAACGCTGCAGCGCGATGTGGCGCCCCTGCCGGTCCACCGTATCGGCGACCAGAAGGTCATAGCCCGCCGCCGCAAGTTCCCGCCCCATGCCGTCGAGGATCTTCGCGAAGAACGGGTTGCCGAGATTGGGCACCAGCGCGACGACGCTGCCGGTCCGCTGCTTGCGCAGGTTCCGCGCCGCGTGGTTCATCCGGTATCCGCTGGTCTCGACCGCCTCGAAGACGGCGATGCGCGTGGCCTCGGCCACCAGATCGGGATTGGACAACGCGCGGCTGACGGTCGAGGCCGACACCCCCGCCAGCCGCGCCACATCCGCCAGTTTCACACGAAGGGCCAGTCGCTCCATGGCGGCAGACTAGGACAGCCGGTGACCCGTCAGCAAGCCATGAAAGGAAGTTCTTGCAATCGATTTCATGCCAGTGCAGCCTGACCCGGAGGGAGAGAGGACAATCATGCGGACGATCAAGGGGCCGGCGCTGTTTCTGGCGCAGTTCATCGGCGACAGCGCGCCGTTCGACAGCTGGCAGGACATCACCCGCTGGGCGGCGGATTGCGGCTATGCGGGCGTGCAGGTTCCGACGCTGGACCCGCGCATCCTTGACCTCGACCGGGCGGTGGAATCTCAGGCCTATCGCGACGAATTCCTTGGGATCGCCGCCGATAACGGCGTCGCGGTGACCGAGCTTTCGACCCATCTTCAGGGGCAGTTGATCGCGGTCCATCCGGCCTATGACGCGGGCTTCGATGCCTTCGCGCCCGCCAACCTGCGGGGCAATCCACGGGCAAGGCAGGAATGGGCGGTGGATCAGGTCGGCAAGGCCATCCGTCTCAGCGGGCAGCTTGGGCTGAAGGCCATGGCGACCTTTTCGGGGGCGCTGGCCTGGCCCTATCTTTACCCGTGGCCGCAGCGAACCCCGGGACTGGTTGAGACGGCATTCGACACGCTGGCCGCGCGCTGGCGGCCCTTGCTGGATCTGGCCGAGGATCAGGGCGTCGATATCTGCTATGAGATCCATCCGGGCGAGGATCTGCATGACGGCGTGACCTTCGAGATGTTCCTTGACCGGGTCGGCGGCCATACGCGGGCCAACATGCTTTATGATCCGTCGCATTACCTGCTGCAGCAGCTCGATTACCTGCAAAACATCGACATCTACCACGATCGCATTCGCATGTTCCACGTCAAGGACGCCGAGTTCCGCCCCAATGGCAGGCAGGGTGTCTATGGCGGCTACCAGCCCTGGGTCGAACGCGCGGGACGGTTCCGCAGCCTCGGCGACGGGCAGGTGGATTTCGGGGCGATCTTCTCGAAACTGACGCAATTTGGCTTTGACGGCTGGGCGGTGGTCGAATGGGAATGTGCGCTGAAGCATCCCGAGGACGGCGCGCGCGAGGGCGCGGGCTTCGTGCGCGACCATATCATCCGCGTGACGCCGCACGCCTTCGACGATTTTGCCGCCAGCGCCGTGGACCAGGGCGCGATCGAAAGGGCTCTGGGGTTATGAAACCGATCCGGCTGGGCATGGTGGGCGGCGGCGCGGGGGCCTTCATCGGCGGCATCCATCGCATCGCCGCGCGCATGGACGGGCATTACCATCTGGTCGCGGGCGCGCTGAGCAGCGATCCCGCGCGGGCCGAGGCCAGCGCGGCCGAGTTTGGCATTCGCAGCTATGCCGATTTCCGCGAAATGGCCCGTGCCGAGGCGACGCGTGAGGACGGGATCGAGGCGGTGGCGATCGTCACGCCAAACCATATTCACGCAGCCCCCGCCGTCGCTTTCCTCGAAGCCGGCATCCACGTCATCTGCGACAAGCCCCTGACCGCGACGGCCGAGCAGGCGCGCGAGATCGCGGCGGCCGCCGCGGCAAGCAAGGCGCGGTTCTTCATCACCCACAACTATTCCGCCCTGCCGATGGCGCGCGAGGCCCGCGCGCTGGTCGCGAATGGTGTATTGGGCAAAATCCGGCTGGTGCAGGCCGATTACCTGCAAGGCTGGCTCTCCGACGAGACGCACAACAAGCAGGCCGACTGGCGCACCGATCCAAGGCAGGCCGGGGCGGGCGCGCTTGGCGATATCGGCACCCATGCCTGGCAACTGGCCGAGTTCGTCACCGGCCAGACACCCAGCCATGTCTCGGCCGAGTTGTCGAGCATGGTGCCGGGACGGCCGATCGACGACGACGCGCGGGTCGCGCTGCGCTATGCCTCGGGCGCGCGTGGCGGCATCTGGGCCAGTCAGGTCGCGGTCGGACAGGAAAACCGCCTCTCGCTCCGGGTCTTTGGCGACAAGGCGGGGCTGGAATGGCACCTTGCGGATTGCGAGCGGCTGATCCTGACCCTGAAGGACGAACCGCCGCAAATCCTGACGCGGGCGCAGGACCGCTCGGGTTCGTATCGCACGCCGCCGGGACACCCGGAGGGCTATCTGGAGGGTTTCGCCAACCTCTATACCGATATTGCCGCCATCATCCGGGGCGATGAAAGCAGGATCGACCGTGTGCCGGGGCTTGCGGCGGGGCTTTCGGGGATGGGCTTCATCGCGGCGGCGCAGGCTTCTTCGGCCAGCGACGGGGCCTGGACCGAGGTGGTGACATGACCGTCCTTGCGCTGCGCAATGTCTCGAAAAGCTTCGGACCGATCGCGGTCCTGCATGACGTCGATCTGGCGTTGGAGCCGGGCGAGGTCCATGCGCTGATTGGCGAGAATGGCGCGGGCAAGTCGACGATCATGAAAATCCTTGGCGGCTTTCTCGACCCGACCAGCGGCGAGGTGCTGCTGGACGGTGCACCGCGCCGCTTTGCCAGCGGGCCGGAGGCCGAGGCGGCGGGCATCGTCGTCATCCATCAGGAGTTCAACCTTGCCCCCGACCTGTCGGTGGCGGCGAATGTCTTTCTGGGGCGCGAGCCCGGCGGGTGGCGGCTGGACCATGCCGCGATGCGGGCCGAGACAGCGGCGCTGCTGTCGCGCCTGCACAGCCGGATCGACCCCGACGCGCTGATCCGCGACCTGTCCGTCCCCGACCGGCAGATGGTCGAGATTGCGAAAGCATTGTCGCGCAATGCCCGCGTGCTGATCATGGACGAGCCGAGCGCGGTCCTGACCCATCGCGAGGTCGGCTCGCTCTACGAGCAGATCGACCGCCTGCGGGAGAGCGGGGTCGCCATCCTCTACTGCTCGCACCGGCTGGACGAGGTTGACCGCCTCGCCGACCGTATCACGGTGCTGCGCGACGGGCGGGTGGTGCGGCGGGCGCTGCGGGGCGAGCTGGACGAACACGGCATGGCCAATGCCATGGTCGGCCGCGAGCTGGAGGATTTCTACCCGCCGAAGGGCAATCCCGGCCACGAACCGGCGCTGGAGGTCTCGGACCTGACCGTGCCGGGCGAGGTGCATGGGGTGAACCTGACGCTCTGCAAGGGCGAGGTTCTGGGGATCGCCGGTCTGGTCGGCTCGGGCCGGACGGAACTCGCCGAGGGGCTGGTCGGGCTGCGCCCGGCGCGGGCCGGGATCCGCATCGACGGCCGCCCGATCACCATCTCGACCTTGCGGGACGCTTTCGCGACAGGTCTTGCCTATCTGACCGAGGACCGGAAGGAGGCCGGGCTGCTGCTGGAGAAGGGCCTGACCGAGAACCTGGCGCTGGCGACGCTTGACCGCTTCGGCGGCTGGCGGATCGACAACGCGGCCGAGATCGCGGCC
>NZ_DATMFA010000031.1:0-37683 GCF_035556475.1 Paracoccus sp. (in: a-proteobacteria)
AGCATCCCCTCCAGCCGCAGCGACGCGCCGGGCAGCGCCGCACCGGCCGGGCGGAGGTGCTGGCGGTAGAGATCGGTGCGGAAATGCGCCATCGCCGCCTGCATCGCCCATGCGGGATCAATGCCGCGCCGCCGCGCGATATTGCCCCCTATCAGCGCGGCGATGCTTTTCCACGGAAAGCTCGCAGCACCGGCATTGAAGGCGATGAAGCCGGGCGCCCCGCGCATCTCTCCGCCCGAGGCGACCATCAGCTTGCCGGCCAACCCCCGTTCCGCCAGTTCCGAGGGCAGGTCGAGATATTCGGCCCGCGACAGGATCTCGGCCGCGGTGCCGCGATGGGCAGGATCATCGAGCCAGCGACCCGCCCGCCAGAGCGCCCGCATCAGCGCGCCAGTCTCGTCCGGCCGGGCCTCGGTGAAATCGCGGCGCAGGACCAGCGCTTTTTCGGGCGGCGCGGCCCAGATCGCAATTCCCGGCAGCAGCAGCGCCGCAACCCCGCGCTCGACAGCGAAGGAGGCCCATGGCTCGCCCACGCAGATTGCATCGACCTCGCCCGCGGCCACGGCATCGGCCATTTTCGGGGGCGGCACGGTGACCAGTTCAAGCTCGTCATGCGAGAAGCCGCAGGCTCCGAGCCAATGGCTCACCAGCTCGAACTGGGTCGAGAAGGTGAAGGGCACGCCGACCCGCAGGACACCCGGCACCGCGCGGCGGAGTGCCTCGCCCGCCGCGCGCGCATCCGCGAAATCAAAGCCATGCCCGAGGGCGCGCAACCGCGTCTCGATCCTGCTGTTGACGGCAAAGGCCTGCCCGCCATGCGAGAGAAACATCACCAGATCGAAGGGTGGCAGATCCGGGCCAAGCCGCAGCGCCTGTCCGATGGGCATGGGGACCAGCATATGCGCCGCGTCGATCAGCCCCGCGCCCAGCATGTCCCGGCTTTGCGCCCATGCGGTCAGCCGCATGAGGTCCAGCTCCAGCCCTTCCTCGGCCGCGAAGCCCATCTCGTGCCCGATGACCAGCGGCGCGGCGTCGATCAGCGGCAGATAACCAAGGCGCAACCGGGTCAGCGGCATGTCAGCAGCCCCGCCGCCATCACCAGTTGCTGGGCGATCTCGGCAACCCGCTTGCCCTGATCCATGGCGGTCTTGCGCAGAAGGGCATAGGCCGCTTCCTCGTCAATGCCGCGCGCCTTCATCAGGACGGCCTTGGCGCGGTCGATGATCTTGCGTTCCTCCAGCGCGGCGCGGGTGGCGGCAAGTTCGGTCCGCATCCGCTGGAACATGTGGAACCGCGCGATGGCAGCGTCGAGGATCGGCTTGATCCTGTCGGGTCGCAGCCCGTCGACCACATAGGCGGAAACTCCGGCCTCGATCGCGGCCCGCGTCAGCTGCTCGTCCGAGCGATCGACAAACATGGCGACCGGCCGTTCGGTCGGACCGGAGGCGAGGGCCAGTTCCTCCAGAATGTCGCGCGACGGATTGGCGAGGTCGATCAGGACGACATCCGGTCGATGCTCGGCAATCTGCCGGGCAAGGCCGGTCTCCTCCGAGATGATGCGGATGTCGTGGTCGCCGACCTCGCGCAGGCCGTCGACGATCGGCAGGGCGCGTTCCTTGTCCGGCTCAACGATGATGATTGAAAGACGCTTTTCCATGTCCCGCCCGACGGATTTGCCCCTGCCCTGCCATTGTGGCGGCGCAAAAGGCAACGCGGAGCCTGCCGAGAAGCACGAGGCCGGCGGCCTTGTTGCCGTCGCATTGTGCAACCGGCCGCCGTCGGGTTCAATAATCAGGCAAATATGGCGTCGATGATCTCGGCCTCGATCGCGGCAAGTTCGGCGCTGCCGCGACTGGTCGGGCCAACGCGCAGGATGTCGACGCGGTGGGTGATACCACCCTGACCGAGGACGATGACCCGGTCGGAAAGCGCCACGGCCTCAGCAACGTCATGGGTTGCAAGGATGGTGGTGAAGCCCGCCTTGGCATGAATGTCGCGGATCAGGCTCTGCAGAGCGAGCCGGGTCGGTGCGTCCAGCTCCCCCAGCGGCTCGTCGAGGAGGAGAAGCTGCGGGTGGCCGACCAATGCACGCGCCAGAGCCACGCGCTGGCACTGATGCCCCGAAAGCTGGGCGGGCCGGAAACCGGCCTCGTCCGAGAGCTGGACCAGCGCCAGCGTTTCGGCAACCGACCCGGGATCCGGCCCGTTTTGCAGGCCCGCCGCCACATTCTCCTCGACCGAGGCCAAGGGCAGCAATCGCGGTTTCGGGAACAGGATGCGCAGCCGGTCGCCTGCCTCTTCGGCGGGGGTATCGTCAATGGTCACGCTGCCTGCCGTGGCCTGATCCAGCCCCGCGATCAGCCGCAGCAGGGTCGACTTGCCGCATCCGGTCTTGCCCAGGACCGAAACGAACTCGCCCGGGCGCACGTTGAGGTCCAGATTGTTCAAAACGCGGTTGCCCTCGAAACTGCGCGAGACATTGCGAACCTTCACCGCAGCGCCGGAATTGTCGCGCAGCATCGGTGGCAGAGGAAAGGCATTCGACATGGTTTCAGCGTTCAGCATGAGCGGGGCTCCATTTCAGGGCACGGCGCGCGGGTGCAGGCGCCATGCGGCGGTTCAATATCGTCATGGCGTCGCGGCCTTTTCAAAGCGCCTGGAGAACTGGCGAGGCCTCTGCTGGCGAGGCCGGGACGGGATAATCGGCAAAGAACGGCGCGAACTGGTTGACCGCCCGGCCAAGGCGCGCCCGCGCGGCCTCGTCGGCCAGCTTGCCACCGACGAAGTCGCGGTCAGAGGCATAGATCCCGGTCGCCAATGGCTGCGCCTCGAAGAAGCCGAAAAGCGGGCGGAGCTGGTGCTCGATCATCAGGGCGTGACGATCGCCGCCGCCGGTTGCGGCCAGCAGGATCGGCTTGCCATGCAACATGCCGGGATCAAGCAGATCGAAGACATGCTTGAACATGCCGCTATAGCTGCCCTTGTGGACCGGGCTGGCAATGACGAGGGCATCCGCGCGGATCAGCGACGTCACCAGTTCCAGCGCCTCGGGCTCAAGGTCGCCAAGCTGGCGCGCAGCACCCAGCGACGGGCCAAGTTCGCCAAGGTCGAAGACATGGCCGACGGCATTGTAGCGGTCCGCCGCAAGATCAACCGCATGCTCGACAAGCGCGCGAGTGCGCGAGGGCGAGGAAAAGCTGCCGGCAAAGCCGGCTATCGTCAGGGTCGACATGTGATCTCCTGTCAGGTTGGTTTGGATAGGACCATCAGGCCAGATTGACGGCTCTGTCATCGGGCAGGCCGGAATGGCGCAGGATCGGGGCAAGGATCGCGCGCCGCGCGATCTCGTGGGCCAGCGCACGGGCATGGGCCGCGCATTCCGGCGCGCCGACCAGCTCACCCACGTGGCCGCGCGCGAGGGGGCCGGCGATCAGGATACGCTCGCTGGCCTTGCCCTGCGCGTCGATGGCGCGACAGGTATCCGTGGTCGCGAGGCCCAGTCCAAGCGGACAGGGCGTGATCAATCCCAGCCGGGCCAGCGCCCCCAAGGCGGGGTTCCAGTCGATCGACCGCCCCTGGGCCGGTCCGGTGGTGATGACGATCTGGTCGAACACGCCGCTGACAAGATCCTGTCCTCCGCGCGGACGCCAGGTGACGCGGACGCCGTTCCATTCGCGTTGGGCGGCGATCAGGTGGCCGGCCTGATATTCCAGCCTCCCCTCGGCCTCGAGAGCATCGAGCAGGTCGCTGACCTGCGGGGCAAGCCGATAGCGATGGACGTCCCAGAAGGTCCGCAGATGCCTGAGCAGCCGCGAGCGGCCCGCATCATCCAGTGCCGACCATATCTGCTGGCCCTGCGCACGCAGCCGGAACATGGTGGCGTGCCAGCTTTGTCCCTTCGCCAGATCATCGACGATCGAATGGCGGACCCTGCGAAGCAGCTCGGCCACGCTGGTGATGGGCGGATCGACGAAATCCTGCTGGCAGTCGTGAACGATCGTTCCATGCGCGCGCGAGCGGAGCCCGTGGCGCGAGATGCAGGTGACGCTGCCTTCAAAACCCTGCCTCTCCAGCGCCGCGATCACGTCGGCCGAACCAAGTGCCGCACCAAGGACAAGAACCCGCGCATCCCGGCGCACCGCCGCAATACGGGCGGGGTCATAGGGATCGGCGATCAGCTCGGGTGAGCCGCTGAGACCAGCCAACACCTTGGGCACCGCGGGGGCAGGATGCCCGGTCGCCAGCACGACAAGATCGGCCCGCATCCGGCTGTCATCAGACAGCAGCAGAACCAAAGCCCCGTCGGGCGCACGCTCGATATCGCCGACGCGGGCGCGGATATGGCGGATGCGTCCGGCGCGCAGATGGGGTGCAAGCCGGTCGCCGACATACTCGCCGAAAAGCGCGCGGCGGGGAAAGCTCTCACCCGTCGCGGTCAGGCTTTCGGGATCCGGGTTGATCCGGCCCTGAGCCTCGGCCTCGGCGATCCATTCCGCGAAATCGTCCCGCCGCTCCGGGTCCACCGTCATGCGCGACGAGGGGACGTTGATGCGGTGCGATGGGTCCGTCGTGGAATAAGCCAGCCCGCGCCCCAGCTCTGCCCGAGGTTCGATCACGGTGATAATTGCCGGCACTTCCATGCGGGCAAGCTGCCAGGCAAGCGAGGCGCCAGTGAAGCCGCCGCCGATGATGACGACACGAAGGCGCGGAGATTGAACCATATTCATCGCCTTAACCTCCCGTCACCAGAACCGGCCGTGGTTTGGCCGGGACCGGGCGATAGTCGTTGCCGACCGTCTCGCCGAAAGGGCCCATATTTGCGTCGAGATCCGCCTTCGGGATCTCGTGATCCAGCGGGAGAAGCGGCAAGACCCGCTCGCCGAAGTTGTAGGCTTCCTCAAGATGGGGATAGCCCGACAGGATGAAGGTATCGATGCCGATCCGTCGATATTCGTCGATGCGCTCGGCCACGGTCTCGGGATCACCGACCAGCGCGGTCCCTGCCCCGCCGCGCACCAGACCAACGCCGGCCCAGAGGTTCGGACTGATAAGCAGCTTGTCGCGGCTGCCGCCATGCAGGTCTGACATGCGGCGCTGACCGACTGAATCCATTCGTGCAAAAGTCTCCTGCGCTCTGGCGATGGTCTGGTCGTCCAGCCTGCTGATCAGGCGGTCCGCCGCCGCCCATGCCTCGGCCTCGGTATCGCGAACGATGACGTGAAGGCGGATGCCGAAGCTGACCTCGCGTCCCTGCGCCTCGGCCAGCCGACGCACGCCCTCGATCTTCTCGCGCACCTGCGCCGGGGGTTCGCCCCAGGTCAGATATTTGTGGACCTGCCGGGCCGCGACCTCGTTCGCCGCATCCGAGGAGCCCCCGAAATAGAGTTGGGGGCCATTCTCCTGCAGCGGGGTGAACAGCAGCTTGCCGTCGGCGATCCTGAAATGCTTGCTTTCGTAATTGACCGTCTGGCCGGCCAGAAGCGCCTTGTAGATGTCGAGAAATTCGCGCGTGACCTCGTAACGCTCGGCATGGTCGAGGTGGATGCCGTCCCCGGCATTCTCGACCGGATCGCCGCCGGTCACGACATTGATCAGCAGCCGTCCGCCCGAAAGGCGATCAAGCGTCGCCGTCATGCGAGCGGCAAGCGCAGGGGATTGAAGGCCCGGCCGCACCGCGACGAGGAAACGCAGCCGCTCGGTCTGCGAGGCGAGCGCCGCGGCCACGACCCAGCTGTCCTCGCAACTGCGGCCGGTCGGCAGGAGAACGCCATAATAGCCCAGCGAATCGGCTGCCTGAGCGATCTGGCGCAGATAAGGCAGATTCACCGCCCGCCCTCCGTCCGCCGTTCCCAGATAGCGGGTATCGCCATGGGTAGGCAGGAACCAGAGAACCTTGATCCTTTGGGGAGTGGGGATGGCCATGTCCGTCCTTTCCTCATCTAGCAGCTTGGCAGTTCAATTCGCGCGCCTGGGCACAGCAGGAGAATACACCAAATCACTACTGAGTATATAGAGATTTAAAGGTTTGCTTGATTTGAGGACAGGTTTCCCCACCTTCGGATGCCGGATGGAAGGCGGTTTCCACGGCGCGTGGGGTGCCGGAAAACCGTTCCGAATTTCCGCAAGCTTCCGACATCATATTGTAATAACACGAATATATCTCATGTCTCCTCCGACGGCCGTATGAGATTGCCCAATTATGAGGCTGCTGTGATTGGTCGGAAGGGCATCAGTCCGACAGGCCCGGTTGAGCCTGCGGCGATGGCGCCCTAGATTGTCGGGGAAGGAATTCAACGCCGAGGAACAGCCGGATGCTTCCCGCGGAAACGAGGTCATTGGCGCCCGCGCCAGCCGATAGCCGCCCGATGACCCGGCGCGAGAACGAGGTGCGCCGTTTCGTCCGCGAGCGTTATGGTCCGCGTGGCACGCTGAGGCTTCACCGCGCGGCCATTGGCGCAGATCTTGTCCGGGCGCCCGTCAATGTGACCCTCGCGCCGGTCTTCCTGCTGCTGCGGATCGTGGCGATGCTGCTTCGGCTGTCCGGCGCGCGACGCGCCTCTGCCTGGCTCGCCTCCCGGCAGGTGTTTCTGACCACCGACATAGCCCGCCAGATCGGGACGGACCTTTCTGGACTTGTCGAGCGTCTGGAAACCATGGGGACAGCCCCCCAAGCGCCCGCCCCGATGATCCAGAACGCGATCAGCGGCTATGCTGAAACCCGGAATGCGGTGTCCGAGATAACCACTTCGATGCTCGTCCTCGTGACCGGATACTTTCTGTTCTACCAGCCCACGCTTGGCGTCTTCTCGCTCGCCCTGCCGGTCGCAGAGATGAGGGCGCATGCACAGGCGGTGGACGGCTTCGCCTTGGGACGCTGGGCGGGCGGCCTCTGGTATGGCATTTTTCCGAGCAGCCTTTCCACGACGGAGCTCATCCTGACGGGCATCGTCCTTTCGGTCATTGCGTCTCTGGTGACGACCTTTGCCGGGATCATCGCCGATCCTGTTCAGGTCTGGACCGGCATCCACCGGCGCCGCCTGCTTCGCCTGCTGGCCCGGCTGGACCGGGGGCAGGAAGCCTCCGGTCTTGAGCGCGAGCATATCCTGGCCCGGATTGGCGATCTGGGCGATATCGCCTCTTCGATCTGGCGGGTCTGGCGGTAGTTTTCGCTGCGGTATCGTTGCGGAATATGGCGATACGACGCTGCTTGTCAGGATGAAGGTTTTCGGCATCGGGCATCGCTGTAGCCACCTTCGGTGGAACTCAACGCTTGCCAGAAAGGCACGGTCGAGCACTCCGATGGCCGGATACGACGCTGCGGGCAGGCCTGATCGTGCAGATCCACAACGCTGTCGCCCGCGATGGCGCGTTCCGCCATGAAACCTTCAGCAAATCGGGACACTCCCGGGCGGGGCTGGTCACTTGGGTGCGATGTCCTCCAAACATCCCGAGAACTGGTTCAAGCCGCCATGTTCCGGCCTGATCCTACCCATGGGAACCCACGGCTATCTCGCCATCCGTGGCCGCCGCAAGACGCGCAACTTGCCGCTGTTTCCACCGCCGCAGAAGAACCTTTCAGCACCATCGGATTCGAGACCCGAGATGATTTTTCCCTCGGGCATCTTCAGGCTTTCCAGCACGACGCCGGTGAGCGGGTCGATCTGGCGCAGCTCGCTTTGCTCGTTTTCCCATGTGCCATGCCAGAGCTCGCCCTCGACCCAGCTGACCCCGGTGACAAAGCGGTCCGAGCGGATCTCGCGCTGCACCTCGCCGGTCTCCGCATCGATCTGAACGATCGTCCGCCCGTCATATTGCCCCACCCAAAGCGAGCCCTCGGACCACGCCAGACCTGACGCCTGCCCGCCTCCCGGCGCCGGAATCGTTGCGACCACCCTGCCATCGGCCGGGTCGATCTTGCGGATCAGGGATTGCGCAATCTGATAGAGATGGCGGCCGTCGAAGGCCGTTCCGGCATCGGCAAGCACATCGAGCATCTGTCCGGCTGCGCCAGTTTCGGGATCGATGGCGAGCAGGTGATCGCCGGTTGCGACCCAGACGCTCCGGCCATCGAAGCTGACCCCGTGGATTGCATCGGCCTCGGGAAAGGGACCGTATTCGCGGAGGATTTCGGCTTGGTGTTTCATGTTTCCATCTTACTCCCGAAGGGTACTCACCGGGAGCAACAATCCTGTCGGGAAACCCGGAACCCCCGCGAATGTCCAGCGCCGCGATCTGCCGTGGCCGAACCATTCGACCTTACCGGACCGGCTCAGCGCATCAAGCATACGCTGCACCGTGCGCGGACTGACATCCAGCGCGAGGGCGAGGCCCGAACTGCTCCAGGATTCGCCATCGGCAAGAAGCGCCAGAATATCCGCATGCCGCCCCTCGACCGGGGGGGCAAGGACCGCAGGAATGCTTTTTTGCGGCTTCAGGGTGTAACCCCGGCGCGTCGCAGCAACTCCGGCCAGAGGGGCAACCATCTTGCGCAGCCTGGCAATCTCGACCCGCAGGCGGGCCCGGTGCGAGTCATCGGCCTGCCTGGCGCGAAAGACGCGCTGCAACAGATGCTCGCGCGGGACATCATTCGGCCAAGCCTCGGCCAGGGCGCGGACCAGCCCGAAGAGGATCGGTCGGCCGCTCAGATCCATGATATGCGGACCCTGACGCAGCAGGTTCCGGCACGCATCGACCACCAGCCGGTCCGAGGCCAGAACCTTTTCGACCTCGGCGAGGCCAAGGCTGCGCTCCGTTCCTTCGATGATCAGCCGGGCCGCCGGTGCCCGGAGGGCTTGCCGGGCGGTTTCCACCTCGGCCAGCACTGACGGAACTGAGGCAAGGCGCGCCGCATGGGCCGCCCGGGACAGGGCGATACGGGCTGCACCGGCCTCGACCCGGCGCATCGCGATGCCCACCGCGACAAGCCAATAGCCCGGTCGCGACACGCCGGGCACCATCGCGGGATCAATCGAGGACAGAAGGTCTTCGGCTTGATCCAACCGACCGAGAAGCAGGGCTAGTCGCGCTTGCAGGTAGGTCGCATGGGCAAGGTTGGACCGGTCGCCATGTGTCTCGAGGATGCTTCCCGTGTCCTGCAACAGCTCCGTCAGCCCGCCCAGATCGCGCAGCACCAGCGAGATTTCGGCCATTGCCAGATTGCATCTGGCGACCGTCAGGGGTGAGCCGGGACCGAAACCGCCGGCGGCGTCGCGCAGCAGATCGCGGGCACGCGGCAAATCGCCCAGTTGCGCCATGGCAATCCCCCGCAACGCGCGGGCATGGGGGTCGTCGCGCAGGGCCACGCGCTTCAAGGCCCCCAATGCGTCGCCCGAGGCAAGGGCCCGTGCAGCAGCCCCGATCACCGGATCCATCGCAATCCCGCCATGTTTGTTACTCACTCACGGTCCGCGACCGGCCGTAACCTCACCTTGCGCATCACCATCAGGCAGGAGGCGAGACATGACAATGGCGAAGGATTACGCGGGTTGGCTCTCCCTGGCCGCATCGCCGAGCTTTGCGGTGATGGCAGTGATGAGTGCGTTGGACGGAGGAGGTCTCTGCCTCTCGGCACCCGGCTCCTCGCCGCTGAGCGGCATGACCGGGATGTACCTCCTGATGAGCGTCTTTCACCTGCCACCCTGGTTGCGGCTGATTGCCCGCTTGGCGGGTTCCCCTCGCAATTCCAGATTAACGGAGAATAACCCATGACACCGGCAATCGTTTCGCGCGAAGAATGGCTCGACGCCCGCAAGTCACTGCTGGCCCGCGAGCGCGCCATGACCCACGAACTGGACGCGCTGCGGGCGCAGCGGCGCGAGCTTCCCTGGGTCCGGCTCGACAAGACCTATATCTTCGACGGCCCGAGCGGCGAGAGATCGCTTGGCGACCTGTTCGACGGTCGCAGCCAACTGGCCATCTACCATTTCATGTTGACACCGGGATCGGACCACATCTGCTCGGGCTGTTCCTTCATTGCCGACCACGTCGACGCAGCGCGGCAGCATTTCGAGCAAGCCGACCTCTCCTTCGCCGCAATTTCGCGGGTTCCGGTAGAGCGGATCGAGGCGGTGAAAAAACGGATGAGGTGGACCTTTCCCTGGCTGTCCTCTGCGCGCAACAGCTTCAACTTCGATTTCGCCGTCTCCTTCACCCCCGAGGATCGCGAGGCCGGCCGCGCCATCTATAATTACGGGACGGTCATCCGAAACAGCCCGGACATGTTCGGGACAAGCATCTTTGCGAAGGATGAGAGCGGGGACATCTTCCACACCTATTCGACCTACCATCGCGGCAACGAGCTTCAGATCGGCGCCTTCAACTGGCTCGATCTGACCCCGAAGGGCCGCAACGAGACCGGCACCATGAACTGGGTGCGCCTGCACGACGAGTACTGACGGAAACCTTGCGGAGCGGCCGGCAGCGCCGCTCCGCAATTCGCTCGTCTGCGCGACCGCTCCGCAATCGGACGGCAACCGTTAGGCGTCTCGATCAGTGGACAGATGACCACGGGATCAGGGTACGAAACCCTTCACCAAATCAGCGACATTCTCATCGCCAGGTCGGCGCAAGATTGCGCCGCGATTTTTTGCCATGTCGGGATCGGATGCCAGCCCGGCGGCCGAAAAGACCCTGCTCAAACGTCCTTGCAGAAAGCATCATAGAGCGCGGCCATCAGGACCATCAGATCAGGGTCGCTGATCCGGTAGAAGATGGTCTGACTCTCGCGGCGGGTGTCGACCATTCCAGCCTCGCGCAGCTTGGCCAGATGTTGGCTCAGCGCGGATTGGCTCAGATCGACGGCCTGCTGCAGCGCGCCTACCGAGCGTTCGCCATTTGCCAGCTCGCACAGGATCAGCAGGCGCTTGGCATTGGCAACCAAGGCCAGCCGCCCCGCGACATAATCTGCGCGGTCCTGCAAGGCTTGAGTTGAACGTTTGTTCATATCCATTATATTAGCATTGACTGATTTAGGCACGCTTAATATATAAAGCGCGACGGCGCCTGGGGCAAGTGCCCTATGACTACGGAGGAAGCGCATGAATATGGGGATCGAAACTGCATTCACGCCTTGGGCCTCGCTGTTTGGCGGCATGCTGATCGGGTTGAGCGCGGTGATGGTGATGGGGCTGTTCGGGCGCATCGCGGGCATCTCTGGCATAGCCCAAGGGGCCATGGGACTGCCCGGCGCGGCAAAAGACCGCGACTGGCGATGGGCTTTCCTGGCCGGACTGGTCGTGGCGCCGCTTGGCATCGTGGCCTTCGGCGGCACAGTGCAGCAGGTCGTTTCGGACAACTTCGCCGGCATGGCCCTTGCAGGTCTGCTGGTCGGCTTCGGCACGGCCCTTGGCTCGGGCTGCACCTCGGGGCACGGGGTCTGCGGGTTGGCCCGGCTGTCGGGCCGGTCTTTCGCGGCGGTAGCGGCCTTCATGGCGACGGGCTTTGCGACAGTCTTCGTACTGCGCCACATCCTGGGAGGTGCATGATGCGGATATTGTGGGGATTTCTGTCAGGTCTGGTCTTTGGGCTGGGGCTGGTGATCTCGGGCATGGCCAATCCGGCAAAGGTGCTGAACTTCCTCGACCTCGCGGGAAGTTGGGATCCGAGCCTTGCCTTCGTCATGGGCGGGGCCATGCTGACCGCGTTCATCGGCTATCGCCTGGTCTGGCGGCGCCGGGCGCCAGTGCTGGAACCGACCTTCGACCTTCCGAAGAACCGCGCCATAGACCGGCCTCTGCTTGTCGGGGCGGCGCTGTTCGGGATCGGCTGGGGGATCGGCGGCTTCTGCCCCGGCCCGGCCTTCACCGCCCTTCCCCTCCTCGCGCCGGGTACGCTGATCTTTCTGCCCGCGATGCTGGCGGGCCTGTGGCTTGGCGCCCGGGTCAAGGCAGGTGGTTATCTGCAAGGAAAGGGAATGACATCATGAGCAAGTCCAAGCTGACCGAGCGGGTCGTCCGCCATTCGCCCTCGACCGGCGCTGGCAGCCCCGATGTCTGGGGGATCTACGAACCCGATACCGGTTCGATCCAGTATGTCTGTGCCGATCCCGTAACGAAACAGGCCGCGTTGATCGACGTGGTCTGGAACTTCGATCCCAAGAACTACCGCTTCTCGACCGAAAGCATGGACCAAGTGCTTGATCTGGTGCGGCAGAACGGATTGACGGTCCAGTGGGTGCTGGACACCCATCCCCATGCCGACCACGTCATGGCCTCGGCGCTCTTGAAGGAGCGCACCGGCGCGCCGGCGGCCATTGGCGAGAAGGTCCATGACATCGCCGGGATCTGGGCCGGACTCTACAACCTGCCGGGGATCTTCGACCCGGTCCACAACTTCGACCATCTGTTCACGGCCGGAGAGACCTTCCGCATCGGCGATCTCGAGGCGCGCGTGATGCTGTCGCCCGGCCATACGCTGGGGTCGGTCACCTATGTCTGCGGAGATGCGGCCTTTGTCCATGACACGCTGATGCAGCCCGATGTCGGCACTTCGCGGGCCGATTTCCCGGGCGGCGACACGGAACAGCTGTGGGATTCGATCCAGGCAATCCTGTCCCTGCCCGGTGACACGCGCCTGTTCGTCGGCCATGACTACGGCACCGACAGCCGCAAGGAGCCGATGTGGGAGGCGACGGTCGCCCGCCACCGCGCCGAGAACCGTCACGTCAAGGACGGCACCCGGCGCGAGGACTGGATCGCAATCCGCGATGCCCGCGACATCACCCTGCCTTTGCCGGATCGGATTCTGGCTGCGCTGCAGGTCAACCTGCGCGGCGGCCGACTGCCCGAACCCGAAAGCGACGGGAACCATTATCTCAAGATCCCCGTGAACAGGTTTCCCGCCCCACAGAAGAAGGCCACGACGATGAAGGATCTGGTCGCGGATGCGCTAAGCCGCGTCGCAACCATTTCGCCCGAACATGCCGCCAGGGATGAAGGGTCGCTCGTCCTCGACGTGCGCGAGTCGGGGGAACTCGAGGCTCATGGGCGCGTGCCCGGCGCCCTGAATATCCCCCGCGGTCTGGTGGAAAGCCGCGCCGATGCAACCGCGACGACCGCGGAACCGCGCCTGACCGATCGGCGCGAGGCAGGATGCGTTCATGTTCTGTGCGCGTCCGGTGCCCGCGCGGCGCTGGTGGCCGACACCCTGCGCATCATGGGATACAAGGCCTCGGTCATCGAAGGCGGGTTCGAAACCTGGAAGGCCAGGGGCCTTCCGGTCGAGAGCTGAGCCATGAACAGGCTGGCCCGCTTTCTGCCGGTCCTGCAATGGGGTCGTGCCTATGACCGGCACGACCTCGTCGGCGATGGGATGGCAGCCCTGATCGTCACGATCATGCTGATCCCGCAATCGCTGGCCTATGCCATGCTGGCCGGCCTGCCGCCCGTGATCGGCCTCTATGCGTCGATCCTGCCGCTGGCGGTTTATGCGCTTTTCGGCAGCAGCCGCACCCTGTCCGTCGGCCCTGTCGCAGTGGTTTCGCTGCTGACGGCTACGGCCGCATCTGGTGTCGCGTCGCCCGGCAGCCCCGAATATCTGGCGGCGGCGCTGGCGCTTGCGCTCCTGTCGGGGTTGATCCTGGTCGGAATGGGGATCTTTCGGCTCGGCTTCGTGGCAAACCTGCTTTCCCATCCGGTCATTTCCGGCTTCATCACGGCCTCCAGCCTGCTGATCGCCACGGGACAGCTGAAGCATGTGCTGGGGATCAAGGCCGATGGTGGCACCCTGCCCGCGATGCTCGCCTCGCTGTTCGGAAACCTGTCTCAGACTCATTGGCCGACGCTGGCGGTCGGGGCGCTGGCGACGGCCTTCCTGTTCTGGTCACGCCGCTATCTGAAGCCAACGCTCATCCGGTTGGGCGTGCCCCTCTCTGCGGCCGCAATGCTGGCGCGTACCGGGCCCGTTCTGGTGGTCGCGGCATCTATCGCCTCTGTCCTCCTTCTGGATCTGGAGGTGGCCGTGGTGGGACAGGTGCCGCAGGGGTTGCCGCCGCTCTCTCTGCCGGGCTTCGACCCCGGGCTCTGGATCACGCTGCTGCCCGCGGCCTTTCTGATCGCGCTGATCGGTTTCGTGGAATCCGTGTCGGTCGCGCAGACGCTGGCCGCCAAGCGCCGTCAGTCGATCAGCCCCAATCAGGAGTTGATCGGCCTTGGCATGGCCAACCTCGCTGCGGCCTTTTCCTCGGGCTATCCCGTTACTGGCGGTTTTGCACGCTCGGTCGTCAATTTCGACGCAGGCGCCCGCACGCCTGCCGCGGGGGCCTTCACCGCCATCGGCATTGCCCTGGCCTCGCTGTTCCTGACGCCGCTGCTTTATCACCTGCCCATCGCGGTGCTGGCGGCAACCATCATAACCGCCGTGCTGAGTCTGGCCGATTTCGGCGCTTTGCGGCGCACCTGGAAATACTCCCGCTCGGACTTCGTTGCGCTTGCCTCCACGCTGGCGGTGACGCTGCTGGACGGCGTCGAGACCGGGATCATGGCAGGCGTCGCGGTATCGGTGCTGCTGCATCTGTGGGCCAGTTCGCGACCGCATGTGGCGGTGATCGGTCAGGTGCCCGGCACCCAGCATTTCCGCAACGTGCTTCGCCACCGCGTGATCTGCACTCCCGAGGTGCTGGGCCTGCGCATCGACGAAAGCCTGTTCTTCGCCAATGCCCGCGCGATCGAGAACGTCATCCAGCAGGAGGTCGCCACGCACCCGCAACTGCGCCACGTGGTCCTGAACTGCGCCGCCGTCAACAGCATCGACGCAAGTGCGCTTGAAAGCCTTGAGCTGGTCATGCACCGCCTGTCCGACGCGGGCATCGCCCTGCACCTTTCCGAAGTGAAAGGCCCGGTCATGGACCGTCTGGAGCGCAGCGATTTCCTCCACCACCTGACGGGACAGGTTCACCTGTCGCATTATCAGGCGGTTCAGGCACTTGCCCCGCAGGAGAATGAGCCCACGCACCTGACAAGCCTTCGCGGCGTCTCCGGGTAACCACCGCCGAGACATGAGAAAAGGCCGGGCGATCACTCCTCGCCCGACCTTTCTTCTGTCCATTGCGTCGTTGAAACGCCTATTCGATCAAGGCGATAGCCTCGTCCATCCGCTCGCGCGCCTTTTTCGACATCTTGGCAGACTTGGCGGATTCGAGGTTCTCAGGTGCCTCGCCGACCTGGATCAGGCCCACCATGCCCATCGCGAAATGCGGGGTGCATTTGACGCCGTAAAGGCCCGGTTCGGTTACCGTCAGGGTGAATTCCTGATTCACCTTGCTTTTGAACTTCTCGACACCCTCGGGCAGGATTTCGGCGATGGATTCGACGTTATGGCTTTTGTCCGTGGGCACGAAGGTCACCGTATCGCCCGGTTCGGCACGGATATAGGCCGGCTCGAAAATCATCGCCCCGCCCTCGCCCTTGTTCAGCATGTGGACCTGATGATCGGCAGCCAGGCCTGCTCCGGCCATGGCAAAAAGGGTCGCCGGAATGGCGAGGCATGAGAGATAGTTCATGGTTCTTCCTGTCTGGTGATCGTTATGGCGAAATCCGCGTGATCGCGGATCCTGCCCGAGCCGCGAGGCCCGGGCGTGGCTGGCTTTGTGTCTCAGTCGACGCTGGCACCGGCGGGAGCATCCTGCGCCGCATCGCCCTCGCTCCCGGGCGTTACATCCAGCACCGAGGCATGCATGGTGATTTCGACACTCTCCTTGCAGTTTTCCATGCAAGGCTCGGTCGAAAAGATGGGATATTCGGTCTTGGCCCGATCATCCTGGATAAAGCCGTCGGCATTGGGCAGCTGGACTTCCGTGAAGTTCTCGTCCGACAGGACGAAGTCGTCTTCCACGAGGCCGTTGGAATAGAGCAGATAGGCCGTGATCGCATAGACATCGTCGGCGGTCAGAACCTGCGCGTTCCCGAAGGGCATCGAGCGGTGGACATAGTCCCAGACGGTGGACAGATGGGGCCAATAGCTGCCGATGGTCTTTTCGGGGTCTTCGCGGTCAAGCGTGCCTTCACCCCCCGACAGCGAGGGCCAGTTGTCGAGGCCCTCGGTGAAGTCGCCATGGCAAGCGGCGCAATGCTCCAGATAAATCTCCTCGCCGGCCGTGACTCCTCCCGACCCTTTTGGCAGGCCGGTGCCGTCGGGGCTGACATCGAGGTTCCATGCCGCGACTTCCTCGGGCAGAGCAGGCCGACCCAGTCCGACGGGCTGGACCACAGCGGGTGTGGCGTCAGACGGCGCGGTCGGAGTCTCCGCATTGGCGGAGCCAGCGGCCATGAGGATCAGCAGCGCGGCAGCTTTACGAGATTTCGACATTTTCTGCGCTTCCGTCTTTCTTGATCCACCAGGTCTGGATGCCGTTGTTATGGTAAACCGAGTTCTCGCCCCGGATCTCGCGCAGTGCGTTCTTGGTCGGCTGCACATAGCCGGTTTCGTCCATGGCGCGCGATTGCACCAGCATTTCCTCGCCGTCCCAAACGTGGTCCAGATAGAAGCGTGTCATCGCCCTGGGCACACCCGGCTGGGCCAGCCGCGCTGTTGTCCAGTTCTTGCCGCCGTCCACCGACACGTCCACCCGCGTGATTGCCCCGCGCCCGGACCATGCGAGGCCGGTAATGACCAGCGGACCGGGACCATGCTTGATGCCAACCTGCGGGCTGGGCGCGGTCACGACCGATTTGGCGTCCATGACCCAGGTCCATTTACGCGAGATCCCGTTGGCGAGGGTGTCGGTATATTTCGAGGTTTCCTCGCGACTTTCGACCGGACCCGCAGTCACTTCGATGCGGCGGAGCCACTTGACCCAGAGGTTGCCCTCCCAGCCCGGAACGACCAGGCGCGCGGGATAACCATGTTCCTTGCGCAAGGCCTCGCCATTGGCCTTGAAGGCGACCATCACGTCATCCATCGCCTTCTCGATCGGGATCGAGCGGCCGTTCGACGAGGCGTCGGCACCCTCGACATAGATCCACTTGCCCTCGGGTTTGACGCCAACCTCGGCCAATAGCGTCTTCAGCGGAATCCCGACATATTCCATGTTGTGGATCATGCCGTGCGTGAACTGGGATCCGTTCAACTGCGCGCCCGCCCATTCCATGCCGGTATTGGCCGCGCATTCGCAGAAATAGACCCCCTGGCTGCGGGGAAAGCGCTCCAGATCATCATAGGTGAAGACCAGTTCGCGCTCTACCAGCCCGTTGATCATCAGGCGGTAATCCGGCTTGGCCAGTTCGATCGCGCCCGAATGATGACGCTCGAACGCACAGCCGGCCGGGGTGATCGTGCCGTCCAGCCGGTGGATTGGCGTGAAGTTGATCGAACTGATCGTATCGGCCGTCAGCCAGGGCACATTCCGGCGGATCACATCGGATTCGAAATGAATGGGCAGTCCATAGGGCGTGGCGTCCACCCCGTCACCGCTATAGCGGGCCCAGTCCTGCACTTCGGTGATCAACGGGTCAGGTGCCCCCTGCCCGCGCGCTGCACTGACGGCTGCCGGCAAAGCTGCGCTGGCGGCCAGTCCGGCGCGTATAAACGCCCGGCGGCTGGTCGTTCCCGATCTGAGGGTCATGCTACGACCTCCTTCATAGTCCTTTGACGGTAATATTTGACACTGGCGCATCCTGCCGCGCACCTCCGCCCTGGCGGATATGCTCCTCGACCAGATCCCAGATCTGCGGCCCCTCGGTGCCTTCGTTGACCGAGGCCCAGCCGCCGACCACATAACTGCGGGAGGGATCAATCGGCGCATCCTCGGCGATCAGCCGCAGGTCGGTGATGCGGCTGCCCATCTTTGCTTTCGGGTCGATGGTATAGGCCAGCCCGCCGACGCGGACCATGTCTCCACCCTGCTGGTAATAGGGATCTTCGTTGAAGATGTTATCGGCCACATCCTCCATGACCGTTTTCAACGTTTCGCCGGTCATCTCGGTGCGATAGCATTGCCCGTAGGTCATCGAGGTGACCGAATGAATATCCTCGCGGGTGATGTCGCCCGGCAGGACCGAGGCGCCCCATCGCACCCCCGGCGAGAGGGCAATCTCGGCATCGCGCTCCTCCAGAACGGCGCGGCAGATCAGATCGTCCCAGGTGCCGTTGAAGTTTCCGCGCCGATAGAGAAGCTTGTCGGTCTGACCGATCACGGTGTCCAGATCCGCCTGGAAGGGCGCGCGGACCTCCTTGATCAGCGACGACATGTCGGGATCGGGGGCGATGACGTCGGCAAAGACCGGGATCAGCTTGTGACGGAAACCCGTCATGCGACCGCCCTGGACGTCCAGATCGACGCGGCTGACGAATTTGCCATGGCTGCCCGAAGCGACGATGATCGTCTCGCCCACCAGCACCGGCTCGGGGATTGCATCGTGGGTATGGCCCGACAGGATCACGTCGATACCCTTCACCCGACCAGCCATCTTGTGATCGACGTCAAAGCCGTTATGCGACAGGCAGACGACCAGATCGACGTTCTGGCCGCGCAGCTCGTCCACGACCTGCTGCATGCGCTCCTCGCGGATGCCGAAGCTGTATTCGGGGAACATCCATTTCGGGTTGGCAATGGGCAGGTAGGGGAAAGCCTGCCCGATCACGCCGACGGCCAGATCGCCCTTCTGGATGATCTTATAGGGCTCGAACGCTGGCTCATCCCATTCGACGTCATAGATATTGGCGCCAAGGAAGGGGAAATTGCACTGCTCGATCAGCTCCTTGACCCGTTCGGTCCCGAAGGTGAACTCCCAATGGCTGGACATGGCTTCGATGCCCAGCAGGTTCTGCACCCGGACCATATCCTCGCCCTTGGTCTTGAGGCTGGTATAGCTGCCGTGCCATGTATCCCCGCCATCCAGCAGGATCGCATCCGGGCGGTTGCCACGGATCGCCTTCACGATGGTGGCGATGCGGTCAAACCCGCCCATCCGGCCATACGTCTTGGCCAGGGCCTCGAAATCGGGATAGGTCAGCGCATAGGCTTCGGGGCTGCCCGGCGCGATGCCGAACATCTTCTGGAAGGTTTCGCCTACGACATGCGGGACGCGCCCGGCGGCCGCGCCCACGCCGATATTGGTGTCGGGCTCGCGAAACCAGACGGGCCGCAGATGGGCATGCGCATCTGTGACGTGGATCAGCGTCACGTTTCCGAAATCATCAAATTGCAGCAGCTGGTCTTGCGTCAACGCCTGCTGCGCCAGCGCCCGCGACCAGTTCGACATGCCCAATCCGGCAAGGATTGCCGATGTGGCCAGACCGGCCTGTAGAAATTCCCTGCGCGAAGCCACAGTCACCTCATCGTATTCGAATAATTTCACATGTTAGACATGCAGGATCGGCCGCGGCGTCATGCCGCGACCAGATCAGTGGCGGACAGCGGGGGTTTCGACGGCCAGCCCGTTCCCGCGCGAGGCCACGTAAAGTTCCAGCTCACGGAATTCGAGACCGCCGGGTTCGAAGGGAACGCCGCGCGTGTCGCGGATGCAGCCCACGAAACGTTGATGCGCGGAAACCGCTCCCTGATCCTTGAGACGATAGAGCGGAAAGCCGTTGATCTGCCCCTGGCTCAGGTGATCCGAGCGGATGTTTTTGCCAAAATTGTCTTCGTGACAATTGGCGCAGGACATCTCCAGCTGACCATAGCGCGTGTAATACATCTCCTTGCCCTTTTCCCAGAAGGGCGCGGCCGGGCCGTCGATCTTGACCGCGACGGGCATGCCTCGCGATTGCACGCCGATCGCCGCCGTCATGTTCTTCATGTCCTGACTGTTCCAGCCCCAGGCCTCGGCACCCATCCGGTTGGTGCGGCAGTCGTTGACGTAGTTTTCCAACGACCAAAGCTCGCCCTTGTCGTTCACCTTGGGCATCTGGGCGCGCACGCCCCTCATGCTCTCCCCGATGTCGTTGTGACAATCGGCACAGGACTTGCCGGCGGTTCCTTCCTGCTTGTCCCAGGCCTCGAGGCCGGCGTCGACAAAAAGGAACATCGGATTGTCGAAATCGTCCTTTTGCATGGCGCGCGTCTCGGTGTCGCGAAACAACCAGCCCGAATAGACCGTTTCGCCCAAAGCACCCTGCAGATGGTCCGGCGCAGGCGCCTGGGTCGCCAGCTCCTCTTCCCCGTTGATCACGAGCTGGTCGTCTTCGACCGGATCAGCCTGGGCCACGCTCAGGGCAAGGATCGCTGCGAGAGCCGCCGCGGCCGTTACAGTAAATTGCAGCTTCATCTTGCCGTCTCTCCTCCCTGGCGGTGTCATGCCGCGCCACTCTCGATGGCTGCGGTCACGACCGGCTTGGAACCCTGATTTCAGGACACTTCCACCTTGTGGGCATCCTCGTAGACCGAGCCGTCGTCGTCATACCATGTGAACTTGAACTCACCGGTCTCCGGCACCTTGGCATCAAATTCCAGATAGGGATTGGTGCTGATCGCCGGCTCCAGCGTGGCGTCGATCACCAGCTGTCCGTTGAACTCTGCCGTGAAGCGGTTGATGATCGACCGCGGAACGATATTGCCGTCCTTGTCCTTGCGCTGACCGGATTCCATCGGGTGCGAGATCAGCGTCTTGATCGTGATGACCTCGTCCTTCGAGGCGGTTTTGGGGACGCGAACGCGTGGTTTGACGTTGTCTGCCATATTGCTATTCCTTCTGCCTGACTCAGCCGCCGCAACCGCCGATGGTAACTTTCACGTTGGAGGCCGTCCGCACGAAGCTGCCGTCCGCCATCTTGGCGATCGCCACCACGTCCTGGGTCTTGGCAAGGCGGATACGCGTTGCAGCAGCCTGCGTCGCGGCAAGCGGACCAAAGACGAACTTGGCGACTCCGGGGGTCGGGTTCTCCACGGCCAGCACCATTATTTCGGACGCGCCGGGCGCCTCGACCGAGATCGGGACCGTGTTGCCGTTCTCGGCGATCTCGGGAGCAGTCAGCTTCACCCCGTCTCCATCGACCACTTCGGCACCGCCGGTGAATTCGGCGATGACCTCATCGGCGGTCTGGGTTGGAGCGGCAGCCGCACCCTGGGCCCGCACGGCGACGGGCAGCAGGGCAAATGCAGCCAGTCCCGCACCTGCAGACAAGACCCCGCGTCGTGAAATGAGCATGGTTTTCTTCCTTTTTCTTGTCGCGATTGGAACGCCCCCAAGCCGGGGCATCCCCGGTTCATTCGCTCAGCGTCATCAGATAGGCGACGACATCCTCAACCTGTTGGGCTGAAAGGATTGGCTTGATATCTTCGGGCCTCTCGGGAGCCTTTGCCGTATAGGCGACCCCCGGTCGGATGAAAGGGCCCACCTTATACATTCCGGGCATGAAAGAATCCGGGAACGTGTGCTTTGCGTCGACCACGATCCCGCGCAACTGTGCCTCGGTCCAACGGTCTGCTGCACCATCAAGCTGCGGGCCGATATTGCCCTGGAAGGGCACGTCCGGCATTGCCGCAATGGCATGGCAGGCAACGCAATTGCCCAGGGCATTTGTCGTCATGACGACCCTGCCCTCATCGGGGTTGCCGGGGGTTCCGGTCAGGGATTGTTCGATCGAGCCATCCTCTGCCCAGGCGACATGCGCGGGCGTGACCTCTGCCGCCACTGCTGCCGCCGCTCCAAGCTGTGCCATGACGACAGTAAGCACAAAGATATGCTGCATATGTCCTCCCCCAAAGGTGCGAAAGCCACTCTCACTTGCGACTCACGCTTCGATCACTTTAGGGTTTATGCTCGAGGAAGCAATGCTTATATTGCAATACATGAATGTTTCTAGAATGCCTCAACCGGGCCTGTCTGATCAGAAGGAGTGACCATGAGCGGCTCGGAAGGGATTGCCCGGTTCAGCCTCGGCGCGTTACTGTTCGGCCGCATGAGCCCGGCAGGTCTGGATATTCCCACAGCGCAAGCAGATCCCGCGGCACGTTCGGCAGCGATCGAAGAAGCCGCAAATATCTTCAAGACCCTGGGTCATGAAGGGCGCCTGCTGATCCTGTGCCACCTCGCCCAGGGTGAAAGAAGCGTCGGGGAACTGGAGGGGATGCTGGACGCGCGCCAGTCAGCGGTCAGCCAGCAATTGGCCCGCCTGCGGATCGAGGGACTGGTGACGGCGCGCAGGGATGGCAAGACCATCTATTACTCCCTGCGCGATCCCCGGATAGGCGAATTGCTGATGTGCTACGCCCGGATTTTCGGCAATAGCCAAGATCGGCCTGCCTAGTGATCGGCCCGGAGATGAGTGCCGACGTCGCAGCCGGGGTGCAAGCCGGAGCTGTCGGCTTGGGGGCTGGCGTCCTTCTGGGGCTATGCGCCAGATTGGGCGATTTCTGCACGCTCGGCGCACTTGAACTGGCCGTGATCGGCCGCGATTATCGCCGCGTCCATATCTGGAGCCTCGCGCTTGGTGTAGCGGTGCTTTCCACGCATCTGGCCGAGGCCGCCGGCCTGATCGACATAGGCCGCACCTATTACTATGCGATTGCCTGGAACCCGGTGGCCAGCGTCGCCGGCGGCTTGCTGTTCGGCTACGGAATGGCCATGGCGGGAAACTGCGGCTTTGGAGCTTTGCTTCGCGCGGGCGACGGCGACATCCGCTCGGTCCTGATTGTGGTGGTTCTGGGGATCTCGACCTACGCGACGCTCGCCGGGCCGCTGGCACCGCTGCGCATATCCATCTTCCCCCAGACCGAGGCGTTGGGCGGCTTTGGCATAAGTGACAACATCGGTGGACTTCTTCATCTGGACCCGAACTGGATCGCGGCCGCTTTGGGGCTGGTCCTGATCGCCATGGGCCTGCGACATGCGCAGGTGCGCGGCTCGATCGTCACGATCATCTGTGCGGCGGGCGTCGGCCTTTCGGTGACCCTTGCGCTGATCGGCACGACCTTCGTGGCGGATCGCAGTCTGGACGGCATCCCGATCGAAGGACCGTCCTTTACCGCCCCGGTGGGCCGGACGATCCTGTATCTGATGACGGCGACGGGGACTCTGCCTTCCTTTTCCGTTGGCCTTGTCTTTGGCACGCTTGCCGGCGCGGTCGCGGGATCCCTGTGGCGGCGCAGCTTCCGCTGGGAGGCTTGCGACGACCCGCGGGAACTGGGTCGCCAACTGGGCGGCGCGATCTTCATGGGGATCGGCGGTGTCATTGCAATGGGATGCACCATCGGCCAGGGCCTGACGGCCACTGCCCTGCTGGCCTGGTCCGGGCCGGTAACGCTGCTGGCCATTGCCGCCGGAGCCTGGGTCGGCCTCCAGCGGCTGCTGCTGCCAGAAGACATCTAGCGGGTCGCTTACTCGGTGGCTGTATCGACCAAGCGGGTCAGCATCTCATTGACCGGCATCATGGTTTCACCCGGATAGCTGCGGTGACCAACGACGACCTGCCCCGGCATGTCTGCCGTTTCGTAGACGAAGATGGCGTAGGGGCAGTACTGGACGTTGGTCGGGTCGGCCTCCATCACCTGGCGCGAGAGCCGGGCCGAGCAGAAGCTGAAAATATCGGCATGCGCGAACAGATCTCTGGTGCCACCCACGTCTTCCTTGGTGCGCGCCAGCATGTCGCCGACATGGCTGGTCAAGTCGATCACCAGCCCTTCATTCGTGATGGTCTGTTCGACTGCGAAGGTGATATCCTCGAATGATCCTTCGACGGTCCGGGTATAAGGCGCGATCGGCGCGACCGCATCCTGCGCGACCGCCTGCCCCACCGCCAGAGAGAAAGCCAAAAGCGCACAGCCCGTCTTGAAAATTGCTGTTCTGGTCATGAGATTATTGCTCCTGCTTTGGTGTGGCGTGATGGTCAAGGGCCGGGCGCCGCGGAACCGGGTGTGAGGCTTGGGGCGGGTTCAGCAGCCGACCAGCCGGCATCTTGCAGCATCTGATCCAGCAAAACCCAGAAGAATTCGTCCCCGGCATAGCCTTCGATGCGCCCGACCTCGGTTCCCTCGGACAGCAGCACGAAGGTGGGTGTGAAGGCCGGCTGCCGCCCGGTCAACGTTATCCCCAACGGAAGAGGATCCTTGATGTCCAGCCGATGCAGCGGGGCGGCCCGGCCCTCTGCTGTCTTGGGATAGGCCGGGCCGATCTCCTCGTTCCACTGCCGGCAATAGCTGCATCCGTCGCGTTCAAACATCAGAAGCTGGAACTGCGCGGCGGCGGCGACAGTGGCGCTTATCCACAACATCACCAGCACCGCGACCATGGCGGAAAGGCAGGAACGAGCCGGTTGCAGCTTGAGGACCATGACGAACCGCATTGACGGACAGCAATACGTATTCCAATATGATGATATAATTCTCATGGCAAGTCTGGAGAAAGGGATCTCTCGACTGTCTGGTCCGGCTGGAGGCTTGCCGATGCCCGAAATCTCGTTTGGCGGCGCTGCCCTTGCTGGACTTCTATCGTTCCTGTCGCCGTGCATTCTGCCGATGGTGCCGTTCTACCTGTGCTATCTGGCGGGGATCTCGATCGGCGAACTGCGCGGATCGCGAGACATGGACCCCCATGCACAACGGCGACTGGTGTTGGGAGCGATCGCGTTCTCACTGGGCGTCACGACGATCTTCGTGATGCTTGGCCTCGGCGCCACGGCCCTGGGATCGGTCTTTTCCCGATGGCGGAGCGAGCTGTCTTGGGTCGCCGCGGCGATTCTGGCGTTGTTCGGTCTGCATTTCCTGGGCGTCATTCGCATCCCGTTTCTCTATCGACAGGCGAGGATGGAATCCTCGGCCGATCCGGCGACATTGGCAGGTGCCTATACAATGGGCCTGGCCTTCGGGTTCGGATGGACGCCCTGTGCCGGACCGGCGCTTGCGGCAATTTTATTCCTGGCCTCGGCGCAAGACAGCCTTTGGCAGGGGGCGACACTGCTGCTGGTCTATGGGCTGGCGATGACGTTTCCCTTTGTCCTCATCTCGTTCTTCGCGCGTCCCTTCATGGCCTGGGTCGCGCGCCGTCAGCGGATGCTTGGCATGGTCGAGCGGGTCATGGGGGTGATGCTGATCCTCTTCGCGGTGCTGATCGCCACGGACGGGGTGAACCGGATTGCAGCCGTCATGCTGGACAACATGGATTGGAGTGCAACGACGCAATGACACGCCTTCGCCTTGCCCTCGGCTTTCTGCTGCCGCTTCTGGCCTATCCGGTCTTTGCGGACCCGGTGCCCATCGGCGACGACGGATTGCACAAGCCGGATTGGCTGAAGACCAGTTTCAAGGTTCTGGCAGAGGACAATCAGGAGGCGGCGGCTGCCGGCCGTCACTTGCTGCTGATCGTCGAGCAGCGGGGCTGCATCTATTGCGCCCGTTTGCATAACGACGTCCTGACCGACCCACGCATCGACCATCTGATCCGCAAGGATTTCGACGTGGTGCAGATCAATCTGTTCGACGGGACCGAACTGACCGACCTGGATGGCGAGGTTCTGAGCGAAAAGCGTGCCGCGGCAAAATGGGGCGTGGCGCTGACGCCTGCGCTGATCCTGCTGCCCTCGGACTTGCCGCCCGATGCCGACGCGGCCCGCGCTGCCATGGCGGTGATACCGGGCGTCATGGACGTCGACGATACGCTGAAGGTTCTCGAATGGGCCTCGGCAGGTGGCCCCGAAACAGGGCGCGACATCCGGGGCGTGCTGTCCCGATAAATCCGCCAGACCCGCCATGATACCTAACAGGGAGGAACCGCCATGCATGTGGCCCGTCGCCATTTTCTGACCCGCACCGCCGCATTGATCTCGGCAGCGGCTTTGCCGCTTGCGCCGCTGCGTGGCTGGGCCGTGACCACGATGACTGCGGGCGATCTGCGCGTCGACAGCGTATCAGACGGCCATATCGAGTTCCCGCCTGACTTTGCGTTTTCGATGATCCCCGAGGCCGAGCGGGACGGGCTGCTGCGCAGCCTCGACATCGATCCGCTGGCCGTGATGCGCAGCCCGCTGAATGTCACGCTGCTGCGGCAGGGCGACCGGGTGGTCCTGTTCGACGTAGGCTCGGGCCCTGATTTCGTGCCGACGGCGGGGACTCTGATCGATGCCCTGGCCGCCGTCGAGGTCGCGCCCGAGGATGTGACGGACGTGATCTTTACCCATGGCCATCCCGATCACCTCTGGGGCGTGCTGGATGATTTCGACGAGCCGCTGTTCTCCGAAGCCACCCACAGGATGGGCCGGGTCGAGTTCGACTACTGGACCGACCCCGCCACGATCGGCACCATTGGCGAGGACCGCCAGTCCTTCGCGGCCGGAGCAATGCGCCGCCTGACCGCGCTTGGCGAGCGGATCGAACGCTTCGAGGATGGGGCCGAAGTCCTGCCCGGCATCCGTGCGATCATGACGCCCGGCCACACGCCCGGCCATATGTCCTTCTCGATCGGCACTCCGGGCGACGGCCTCTTCGTGACCGGCGATTTCGTCACGATGCTGACCGGCTTCGCGCGGCCCGATCTCGGCGCGATGACAGACCACGACCCCGCGCTTGCCGCGAGGACGCGGCAGGCCATGCTGGCGCGTCTGGCGGATGAGGGCTGGACCATCCTTGGCTATCACCTGCCCCAGGGCGGGATCGGCAAGGTCCGCCGCGCGGGCGAGGCCTACGCCTTCGAGGTCCGGGCATGACCGCGCGGCATGGACTTGCCGCCGTCTTGATCGCAGGTGCCGCCTCCGGCGCCTGGGCGGGGGATGTCGCGGACGCCTATCCCGGTTCGGTCCTCTACAGCGCGCCGGTCAAGGTGGCCGATGGGGTCTATAGCGCCATCGGCGCAACCCAGCCGCCCAGCTTCGAGAATGCGGGCCATAACAACAACCTGTCCTTCATTGTGACCTCGGACGGAGTGGCCGTTGTAAACGGGGGCGCGTCATGGAAGCTGGCCGAGGCGCTGCATCAGGAGATCCTCAGAGTTACCGACCAGCCTGTCAGGCTGGTCATCAATGAAAACGGCCAGGGCCATTCGATGCTTGGCAACAGCTACTGGGCTGCCCAGGGCGTGCCCATTCTGGCCCACGAAGACGCGGTCGCGGACTTCATCGACACGGAAGGGCCTCGCGGGCTTGAGGCATTGCGGGCCTATGCCGGGGAAAACGCGGATGGCACCACCATCGTCGAACCCACCGAGACGTTCACTGACCAAAGAGAGATCCAGATGGGTGACACCCGGATCGAGGTGCTGCACCTTGGTCCCGCCCATTCTCCCGGCGACACTCAGGTCTGGCTGGCTGACAGCAAGGTGCTGATCGCCGGCGACATCGCCTTTTCCGAGCGGATGCCACCCATATTCGAAGGAACCTGCACCCTGTGCTGGATCGAAACCTTCGAGACCAGGCTGGCACCACTGGAGCCCGCGATCATCGTTCCCGGTCACGGTTCCCCGACCGATCTGGAGACCGTGCGGCACGCGACCGTTGATTACCTCAAGGATCTGCGCGCCAAGATCGCCGAGCATCTGGAAAACGGGGGCGATTTGTCGCAGGCCTATTACGTGGATCAATCCGAATGGAGATGGATGGACACGTTCGACGAACTGGCCACGAAGAACGCGGGAGTGGTGTTTTCCGAAATGGAATTCGAATGATTATGCGGATGGCCGGTCACCGGAGATTTGTCGGACGCCGGTTCCTTTCAGACTCCAGATTTCAGTAACGCGTCTCACCAATGCGCAAGGGGCGCAGGCGCATGATCGGGTGATCGACGAACGCGATTCCTTCGCCGGGGCGCTCCGGTCCAAGGTAGCGGGCTAAGTTGCCGGGAACGACAATCTGGCCCTCTCGCCCCCGCCCTCGCGCGGGGACAGAGTCAATTCGCCCTCCATGCGCTCCATCGCGGCGGCGACGATGGCGAGGCCCAACCCACTGCCGCCGCCCGAAGGGCTGGCCGCCCCGCGATAGAACCGGTCGGTCACATGCGGTCGGTCGGTCTCGGCAATGCCGCGACCGCGATCAAGCACCTCGACCACGATCCGCCCACCGTTTCGATGCAACGTCGCCTCGACCTCGGTATCGGGCGGCGAGGCGAGGATCGCGTTTTCCAGCAGATTTCGCAGCGCAGCGGTCAGCAGGGCGACGTGATCGGTGCGCCAAATCCCTGCCCCGGACCGGATGGAAAGACGCACCCCGCGCGACATCGCCAAGGGGGCCATCGCCTCGGCCACGTCGGCCAGCACCCGGGCGCCGTCCTGCGCGGGAAGCTCGGGGACCGTCGCGCTTTCCGCCGCGGTCATGGCCAGCAACTGACCGACCAGCCGGTCGCTTCGGTTCACGGCGGCCGCAATCTGCCCCAACGCCTTGTCCCGCGTCGCATCATCGGGCGCGATGGCGGCGATCTGCGCCTGCATCTTCAGCCCGGCCAGGGGCGTCTTCAGCTCATGCGCGGCAAAGGCGGTAAAGTTGCGCTCGCGGTCGCGCGCCTGATCGACACGGCGGAAGAGACCGTTCAACGCGCTGGTCATCGTCCGCAACTCGGTCGGGACGTCGATTTCGTCCAGCGCGCCAAGATCGGTCGCGGGACGCTGCGCCAGCGTGGCGGCCAGCTGCTCAACCGGGCGCAGGCCACGCGCCACCGCCCACCAGATCAGCAGCGCGAGGACGGGCAGGATCAGAACCGCAGGTGCGATCAGCCCCAGCGCGACATCATTGACCAGCATGTCCCGCACCCGCAGGGAATCTCCCACCATGACCCGGATGCCAAGGTCTTTGTCCACATGGCTGTAGACGCGCCAGACCTCGCCGTTCACCGCACGCTCGCTGAAGCCCGAGCCGCCCTCGGCAAGCTGGCCCTGAGGGGCCCCCTGCGAGGCGCTGCGCAGCTTGCCGTCAAAGCCCCAGACCTGACAAATCAGCTGGCGGGCATAATCATGCCCTCCGTCCAAGGCCGGGGCATCGCCGACCATATCCGCCGTGTGCGGCGTCACGACACCCTGATTGCGCCCGATCAACGAGGCGACCATGCGGGCCGATTCCTCAAGTCGCCGGTCCAGAACCTGCCCCACCTGCGTTTCGGTCGAATGCTGGATCCAGATCACGGCGGACAGCCAGACCAGCCCGGTCGCCGCGAGCAGGATCACGAAAAGGCGGGTGCGGATCGACCTCATGCCGTCACTCTCTCGTCGGCGAGCCGGTAGCCGACGCCGCGCACCGTCGTGATGAAATCGGGACCAAGCTTGCTGCGCAGCTTGTGGACATGCACCTCGACCGTGTTGCTTTCGACATCCTCTTGCCAGCCGTAAAGCCGTTCCTCCAGCGCGGTCTTGGCCATGACGGCGCCGGGGCGTTCCATCAGCGCGTGCAGGATGGTGAACTCACGATTGGAAAAGGCGATCTCCTCGGCGCCGCGCGTGCCGCGCATCCGGGCCGGATCCAACTGCAGGCCGTTCCATTGCAGCACACCTTCCGTCCGTCCCTGAAAGCGGCGCAGAAGCGCGCGCAGCCTTGCGGCCAGTTCCTCAAGCTCGAAGGGTTTGCCGAGATAGTCGTCGGCCCCGGCATCAAGGCCCGCGACCCGATCCTCAAGCCGGTCGCGCGCGGTCAGGACCAGCACGGGTAAGGACACGCCATCCGTCCGCAACCGCCGCAACAGGTCGAGGCCCGAACCGTCGGGCAACATCAGGTCCAGCACCATCACCTGAAAATCGCCCGCCGCCAGCGCGACCGCCGCATCGGCACAGTTTTCCACCGCATCGGGCGAAAATCCGGCAAGGCGCAGGCCGACTGCCAACCCATCCCGCAGGATGTCGTCATCTTCCACAATCAGAACGCGCATCAAACCCACCCGTAAACCAGTTGCAGGGCGCATAGCCCGCCCGCCTTAAGGCTGGCTTAAGGCAGACCCGCGAAACGGGCCACGCCGGACCGGACAAATTTCGGTGCGCGGCCGACAGAGAATGAAAGGATTCCGACATGCAGCAGATCGACAGACGCAATCTTATCAAGGGCGGGCTGCTGGTGGCCGGGGCCTTTGCCACAGGCGCATTGCCCGCCGTCGCGCGTGACAATCCCATGCCCGACGAATTGCGCAAGGCGCTGGAGCGCGCCCCGAACGCCCCTGTTCTGGGCAATGCCGCTGGCGATATCACACTGACCGAGTTCTTCGACTATAACTGCCCGCATTGCCGAACCTCGGTCGGGGATGTCCACAGGTTGATCTCGCAGGACAAGTCGCTGCGCGTGGTGTTTCGCGAATGGCCGGTCTTTGGCGAAGGATCGGTGTTCTCGGCCAAGGCTTCGCTCGCCGCGTTGAAGCAGCGGAAATACTGGCAGTTCCATACCGCGCTTCTGGGGATCGACGGCAAGGCGGATCAGATCTCGGCCACGGCTGTCGCTAAGCAGGTCGGGCTGGATCTGGACCGGTTGCATGCCGACATGGAATCCCCGGAGGTGCTGTCCCATATCGACCAGTCGATGATGCTGGCCGAGCATATGGGCCTGATGGGCACGCCCACCTTCGTCGCCGGGGACGAGGGGCTGTTCGGCAAGCAGTCGCTTTCGGAATTGCGCGGGCTTGTGTCGCGCGGACGCGCCACTCTGGCCGAAGGCTGAGGGCCGTCGCGGATTTCACATGACCAAACTGCTTCTGCGTATCGCTTTTCTGGCAATCCATTTTGCGCTGGCCGGTCCGATTGGGCAGACCAGCGCGCAAGAATTCAGCTTTTCGGATCAGGGCAACCGCCCGATGGACCCGCGCGAGGCGTTCAGGATCGAACTGCACGCGGTCAAGGATGGGCGCGCCGAGATCGGCTGGAAGATCGCGCCGGGCTATTACCTCTATCGCGAGCATATCGCCGCAACCGATGGGGCAGGTCGCGCGCTCGCGCTTGAAACCCCGGCTGGCAAGATCAAGGACGACCCGAATTTCGGCACGGTCGAGGTCTATTATGACGAGGCCTCGGCGATCCTGCCCCGGGCAGGCGGCAAGGTGCAGGTGACATGGCAAGGCTGTCAGGAGGACGGCATTTGCTATGCCCCTGTCACCAGCGATCTGGAGCTGCCTGCGCTTGCGCGACCCGCGCCTGACCGGCCTGCAGCGCCGCAGTTCTCGATGCAGGACGGTCTGATTTCGGGGCTGGCGCAGCGGGGCGGCACGGCGCTGGTTCTGCTGGCGTTTTTCGGCTTTGGGCTGGCGCTGGCGCTGACGCCCTGCGTGTTTCCGATGATCCCCATCCTCGCCGGGATGCTGGCGCGGCAGGGCGAGGCACTGACCCCAGCGCGGGGCGCGCAGCTGTCGGGCATCTATGTGCTGTCGATGGCCGCAGCCTTTGCCCTGATGGGCGCGGTGGCCGGCTGGTCGGGACAGAACCTGCAAATGGTGCTGCAATCGGCCTGGGCCGTTGGCGCCGTCGCGCTGCTTTTCGCGGCGCTGGCCCTGTCGAGCTTTGGCCTCTTCGAGCTGCAATTGCCCGCCGCTTTGACCGCCCGGCTGTCGGGCAGAGCGGGTCGCCGCGGCTCGGTCATCGGGGCAGCGACGCTGGGCTTTACCTCGGCACTGATCGCCGGGCCTTGCGTGACCGCCCCGCTTGCGGGGGCGCTGCTCTATATCGCCCAGACCGGTGACGCGGCTCTGGGTGCGGCGGCGCTTTTCGCGCTGGGTCTGGGGCAAGGCGCACTGCTTTTCGTGGCGGGGACATTCGGCGCAGGTATCCTGCCGCGTGCGGGCGCGTGGATGCAGCGCATCCGGCAGGTCTTCGGCGTGGTGTTTCTGGGCTTGGCGATCTGGCTGGCGGGCAGGCTATTGCCGGGGCCGCTGGTCCTGCTGCTTTGGGCGATGCTCATGGTCGGTTGCGGCGTGTTTCTGGGGGCTCTGGACCGCGCGGTCCCGGCAACCAATGCGCGGCAGCTGGGCCGTGCTGCAGGCCTCATCGCCCTGATGGGCGGGGCGGTCATGGGCATCGGCGCAGCCCTTGGCGCGACCGAGCCGCTGCGTCCCCTTGCCCCGTTGGTCGCGGCGGGCGCAAGAGACGGCGCCCCCGCGCTGGCCTTCGAGACGATCTCGGACCCGTCTTGGATGCAGCAGTCGCTTGGCGGCGCCGCCCGGCCCAGCATGATCTATGTCACAGCCGATTGGTGCGTGACCTGCAAGGGGATCGAGCGCCGCGTCCTTGCCGACCCGAGCGTGATCGAGGCGCTGCAAGGGGTCCGCTTGCTCAAAGCCGATGTGTCCAGGAACGACGACCAAAGGCAGGCACTGATGCGGCAACTGGGGGCGGCCGGCCCGCCAACGATGATCTTTCTGGACGCCATGGGTCGCGAGGTCGAAGGCAGCCGGTTGATCGGCAGCATCAACGCCGCCCAACTGGTCAATGCAACTGCCGGCGCAAAGGGTGGTGATTGATGGGCGGCCTGTCGCTGGGGCCGCTGGTCCTTTCCGCCGAACGCGCCCCGGTGCTTGCGGCGATCCTGGTCGCTCTGCTGGTCGCCGGGTTGCTGGCGCGCCGCGTGGGAGCAGAGTTGAACGCCTGGCTTCTATCCGTGCTGGTGATGGCGGCACTGCTGGGTCGCATCACCTTCGTCGCGCTGAACTGGTCCGGCTTTGCCGGCGCGCCATGGACGATCCTCGCCTTCTGGCAGGGCGGGTTCGATGGCTGGGGCGCAGCCGTAGGCGGGTTGCTGGCCAGCCTTTGGCACCTGCGGCGCAGGCAGCCGCTCTGGCTGCCGGCGCTGGCGACCGTGGCCTGTGCCGCGACGGCATGGAACCTCGTGGACCAACTGGCACGCAGCGGGAATATCGACCTGCCTGCCACGATTCTACTGACGCGGCTCGACGGCAGCCATGCTTCTTCGTCCGACTGGTCGGATGGGCCAGCGGTCATCAATCTCTGGGCCAGCTGGTGTCCGCCTTGCCGCCGCGAGATGCCCATGATGGCCGAGGTGGCGGCGCGGGAAACCGAAGTCCCGATCCTGTTCGTCAATCAGGGAGAGGGGGCCGAGGTGATCCGCCGCTATCTTGCGCAGGAAGGCATCGCGATTTCGGCCTTGCAGGATCCCGGGATGCAGATGATGGCGCATTTCCAGGCGATGGGCCTGCCCGCGACCCTGTTCATCGGCCGCGACGGCAAGCTGCGCGCGGGGCATATGGGAGAGATTTCCCGCGCGCGGCTGCTGTCCGGGATCGAGGATCTGCGCTAGGCGCGGCTGCGACGCGCCTCGGCGATCATTTCGTGCATCTGATCCCGCGATTGCCTGCCGAAGCCGCCGAAATTGCCGACGATCAGGCTGGGGGTGCCGACAAGGCCCATCTGCTCGGCGAGCAGCCAGGAATGCTCGATCTGCCGGGCGATCGCGACATCCTCCATGTCGGCGCGCAATCGCGGGATGTCCAGACCGACTTCGGCGGCAACGCGCATCGCGCTTTTGTCATCCGCCGCACCCTCGATGCCCAGAAGCGCCGTGTGGAATTGCCAGAACCGGCCCTGCCGCAGCGAGGCCAGCGATGCGCGCGCGCAGTAAAGCGAACCCGCCCCGAAGACCGGCCATTCCCGCAGCACCACGCGCAGGTTCGGATCACCCGCGATAACCTGATGCAGGTCACCGACCATGCTGCGGCAATGCGGGCAGTTATAGTCGAAAAACTCGGTCAGGGTGATATCGCCCGAGGGATTTCCCAGAACCGCGCCCAACTCCTCACGCTCGAGGGCTTGCCGCAGCTGGGCGGGCATCTCGTTCTCCTGCGCTGTTGCAGGCAATCCGGTCATCAAGGCGATGCCCGTGGTCAGCCCGATCCGCAGGAAATGCCGACGGTTTGGTGTGTTTGCGCTGCGCGATGCCATGCTTCCCTCTTTGGTGGTGCAGACCCGGCACTAGGCGGCACGCCTTAAGCTGGGCTTAAGCCGGGTGGGGCATCGGGTCGGGCACGGGCATATCGCCCGGAATGACTGGAGTAATTCAAATGGACCAACCTGTTCGTCACGGCCCGCGCCGATCCCGCAAAGACAATCGCATCGGCCTGGGCGCCAACAGGCGCGTGTTTCTGGGCGGGATGCTGGCCGCAGGATTTGCGTTGCCGCGGCTTGCATCGGCCCAGACTGTCGACCCGACGACGGGGCGAATCGTCTATGGCACGGCCAGCGCCGGGCAAGCGCCGGATCTGGGCCTCTACCAGATCGATCCGACACAGGACACGCGCCGCAACCAGTCCTCATTCCGGGCGCGGCATTGGAGCGACTTCTACCCCAGCCTTGGCAAGGGCGTGATCCTGGCCGATGTCGCATCGCGCGCGCTGCATTTCTGGTCGGCCGATGAGAGCACTTATCTGCTTTTCCCCTGCTCGATCCCCGTTTCCGAGGAGCTTACGAAGCGCGGCAAGACCGAGGTGGTGCGCAAGGCGCAAAGCCCGTCCTGGACCCCGACCCCCAGCATGCGCGAGCGCGATCCGACCTTGCCGCAAAGGGTCGCAGGCGGCAGCCCCGACAATCCACTGGGAATCCATGCGCTTTACCTTTCATGGCCCGCCTATTTGATCCACGGCACCCATGACACGCGCAAAATCGGTCGCAAGTCGTCGAGCGGTTGCTATGGGCTTTACAACGAACATATCGCGCAACTTTACGCCGTGGCCGAGATTGGCACGCAGGTTACGATTTTCTGAAATCCCGGTTCCATGGGGGGGAGCAAGAGGCTCTCCCCCGCCGAACTCATAGCTTCGGGTGGCTTGACCGGTCGCGATCACAGGGACTTGCCAAAGCTCTCGCGCACATGTTCCGCGAATGCCAGCCCGGCCGATCCTATCTCGGGGATTTTCTGCAGCCGTAGCTGATAGGATCCGATCTCGCCAAAGCCGTCCTTCTCGGTCAGTTTGCGATGCTGCTCATTCACCAGGCTGACGGGCAGAGGTGCGATTGCCAGATCGGCCATGACGGCAGCCAGCTGGCCCATGCCCGTCTCGGACGTATAGGCGATGCGGTAGGGGCGCCCGCTCCGGTCAAGCGCGGCAAGGGCTGCGGCCCGCCACGGGCAGCCATGAGTGGACAGGGCAAGTGGCACCGGCGTTCTGGCGAAGGCGGCACCCTCACGGGCGCCGACCCAGGCGAGCGGTTCTGAATGAATCAATTGGCCCGTCGAAGGGGCGGACTGTGCCGAGACGGTCAGGATCATGTCGACCTCGCCGGCCTCGAATTTCCTGGACAGCCCAACGCTCGTCGACAGAAAGACCTCGACCTCGACGAGAGGATGGGTGGAGGCAAAGCGGGACAGGATCGCAGGCAGATAGCGCACTCCGAAATCGTCGGGCGCGCCGAACCGGATCCGGCCCTCAAGCTGAGGCACGCGAAAGCGGGACAATGCTTCGTCATTGATCCGCAGCATGTCCTTGGCATGCACGAGGAATGCCTCGCCATCTGCGGTCAGGGCCACATGCCGCGGATGCCTGATGAACAAGGCCCGGCCCAGCAAATCCTCAAGGCGCTTGATCTGCATGCTGACCGCCGAAGGCGTCCTGAACACGCGCTTGGCCGCTGCGGTGAAATTCCCGGTTTCCGAGATCGTGACAAACGTGTTCAGAAGGTCGGTTTCCAGAAGGGTATGCTGTTGGGGTTGCATGGCGCCACCAGTGTTCAATTTCGCTTAACGATACCATGAAATCTATGCGCTGTATTGACGAATTTCGGCGTGTCACCCTGTTGGCCAGCAATGGAGGTGGCAATGACTGAGGAAACCTGCGTCATGAACTCATCCGCGCCGGACCGGTCGATAAGGACAGCGGCACGGGCGCTGATATTGCGGCTGCGAGGCCGGTTTGAACTCTATCGCCGCAACAAGGTCAGGCGGGCCGCGTTCCTGAACCTGCTTCGGCTGGACGACAATATTCTGGAGGATATCGGTGTGACACGGGCAGAGGTGGAGGACGCGACCCGCCTGCCGCTTCACGCTAACGCATCACAGGCGCTGGCTGAGCGGGCCCTTGCGCGGCGCAAGCGCCCCCTTGGCTAGCGAGGGGACGCACCCGACGTGGATTTCACGCTGCCGGCAGCCGCTCTGCCACCAGATCCCCGAGGAAAAGCGACGAGGTCAGGCCCGGACTTTCGATGCCAAAGAGGTTCACCAGCCCGGGCACGCCATGGGTCTCGGCCCCCTGCACCACGAAATCCTGCGCGGGTGCCCCTTGCGGGACGATCTTGGGGCGGATGCCGGTATAGCCCGGCTCCAGCGCGCCATCAGCCAGATCGGGCCAATAGCGGCGAATGGCGCGATAAAAGCTGTCCTCGCGCCCCGGATCAAAGCTGTAATCTGGGCTTTCGATCCAGCTTACATCGGGACCGAACTTCGCCTGTCCACCCAGATCCAGCGTCAGATGCACGCCAAGGCCGCCGGGAACCGGGACCGGATAGATCAGCCGCGAAAACGGCGACCGTCCCCGCAAGAGAAAATAGTGACCCTTGGCGAAAAAGGCGCGTGGCACATGCGCGGGTTCCAGCCCTGCAAGGGTGCCGGCCAGTTCCGGGGCGAAAAGTCCCGCGGCATTGACGACCGAGCGCGTCCTCAGGGTCATGGGCTCGACGCCCCCGACATCCAGCTCGATCCCGGCAGGGGTTATCCGACCGGATCGGACCGGGCTGTGAAAGGCGAATACCGCGCCATGCGCCTCGGCATCACCCCGAAGCGCCAGCATGAACCCATGGCTGTCGACTATCCCGGTCTCGGGCGAGAGCAGCCCCGCGACACAGTCGAGCGCGGGCTCCATCTCCCTCAACTCGCGCGAGGCAAGCATGCGGATGTTCTCGACGCCGTTCGCCTCTGCCCGGACCCGTATCGCGGTCAGTTGTTCCGCCTCTGATGCATCGGTAGCCACGATGATCTTGCCGCAGCGCCGGACATTGATCCCGCGGGCGGAACAATACTCATAGAGGCTGCGCCGCCCCTCCACGCAGGCCCGGGCCATCAGGCTGCCGCGCGGATAGTAGATGCCGGCGTGGATGACCTCGCTATTGCGCGAGGAGGTGCCGGTGCCGATGGCCCCGGCCGCCTCGAGCACAAGCACTTCGCGGCCGGAGACGGCAAGCGCACGGGCCGCGGAAAGTCCGACAACCCCTGCGCCGATCACCACGCAATCAACCTCTTCCATTCTGGTTCCCGGAGCAGTTCGTGCCTCGGTCAACCTAAGGATTTTCATGGCCGATCCAAAGGCTTTCGGTGGGGCCAGTGGTCCCAGCGGCCGGGTGTGTCGATGCAAGCGGATTCCGACGCAGTTGGACGCATCGATGCCGCGGGCCGAGGTGATGCGGCACAAAATCGCTGCGATGAAGCACCCAGATATTCAGGCTGGCATTCGGGCCCATGCAACCCGAAACGCCCGCCCTGTGTCTGGAACCAGATCCACGATCTGGTCCCAGACACAGGGCGGCCGCATCGGTTCAGGCCAATCTACGGGATCAGCCGAGCGATGATCAGGTCCGCCGCCTCGGCCGCGCTCATCTGCGTCGTGTCGATGCGGATTTCCGGCGAATGCGGCTCCTCATAGGGCGAGTCGATGCCGGTGAAGTTCTTCAGCTGACCCCCGCGCGCCTTGGCGTAAAGCCCCTTCACGTCGCGGCGCTCGGCCTCCTCCAGCGGCGTATCGACGAAGACCTCGATGAATTCACCGGGTTGCATCATGCCGCGCACCATGTCGCGTTCGGACCGGAACGGCGAAATGAAGGCCGTAATCACGATCAGCCCCGCATCGGTCATCAGCTTGGCGACCTCGCCCACGCGGCGGATGTTCTCGATCCGGTCGGTCTCGGTAAAGCCCAGATCCTTGTTCAGCCCGTG
>NZ_DATMFA010000032.1:0-20277 GCF_035556475.1 Paracoccus sp. (in: a-proteobacteria)
CGCCATGGGTGCCGACCGGGCGATCCTGGTGGTGGCCGCCGATGACGTCGCGACCGATATCGAGCCGCTGGCGGTGGCGAAGATCCTCGCGGCAGTCGCCAAGGCGGAAGGCACCGAGCTGGTCATCGCCGGCAAGCAGGCGATCGACAATGACATGAACGCAACCGGCCAGATGCTGGCGGCGCTTCTGGGCTGGGGCCAGGCGACCTTCGCCTCGAAACTCGAAATCGAGGGCGGCAAGGCGAAAGTCACGCGCGAGGTCGATGGCGGCCTCCAGACCATCGAGGTGGCGCTGCCTGCGGTCGTCACCGCCGACCTGCGCCTGAATGAGCCGCGCTATGCGAGCCTGCCGAACATCATGAAGGCCAAGAAGAAGCCCCTGGATGAAAAGACCGCCGGCGATTACGGCGTCGACGTCTCGCCGCGGCTCGAGGTGGTCTCGACCCGCGAACCCGAGGGCCGCAAGGCCGGGATCAAGGTCGGCTCGGTCGACGAGCTGGTCACGAAATTGAAAGAAGCGGGGGTGCTCTGATGGCCGTTCTTCTCCTGGGTGAAGTCACCAATGGCGAGCTGAACCGCGACGCGACCGCCAAGGCGGTGGGCGCGGTCAAGGCCCTGGGCGAGGTCACGGTGCTCTGCGCCGGCGCCTCCGCCAAGGCGGCGGCCGCGGAAGCCGCGAAGATCGCCGGCGTCGCCAAGGTGCTGGTGGCCGAGGCCCCGCTCTATGGCCACCGCCTGGCCGAGCCGACCGCGGCGCTGATCGTCAGCCTCGCTGGCGACTACAGCCACATCGCCGCGCCTGCGACTACCGATGCCAAGAACGTCATGCCGCGCGTCGCGGCGCTCCTCGACGTGATGGTGCTGTCGGATGTCTCGGCCATCATCGACGCCGACACGTTCGAGCGTCCGATCTATGCCGGCAACGCCATCCAGACGGTCAGGTCGAAGGACGCGAAAAAGGTCTTCACCATCCGCACCGCCAGCTTCGAGGCCGCGGGCGAAGGCGGCGCGGCCGCGCTCACCGATGCCGCCCCGGCGGCCGATCCGGCGCTCTCCGCCTGGCTCTCGGACGAGGTCGCGGAAAGCGACCGCCCGGAACTGACCTCGGCCAAACGCGTGGTCTCGGGCGGGCGCGGCCTCGCCTCGAAAGAGAACTTCGCGATCATCGAGACGCTCGCCGACAAGCTCGGCGCCGCGGTCGGCGCCTCGCGCGCGGCGGTGGATTCTGGCTATGCCCCGAACGACTGGCAGGTCGGTCAGACCGGCAAGGTGGTGGCACCCGAGCTTTACGTCGCCGTCGGCATCTCCGGCGCCATCCAGCACCTTGCGGGGATGAAGGACAGCAAAGTCATCGTCGCCATCAACAAGGACGAGGAAGCCCCGATCTTCCAGATCGCCGATTACGGCCTCGTCGGAGACCTCTTCACCCTCGTCCCCGAACTCAGCGCCAAACTCTGAGCTTCTCTGTTCAACAAATACTCCGGGGGAGATCCCAAAGGGATCGGGGGCAGAGCCCCCCGCACCCTCACGGACGGCTGACGGTAAGGGGCTGGCGCCACACATCAAACCGGCGCTGGCGGCCCGAAGTGCGCTCGATGACGAAGTCGAGCATCGTCCGTATTTTCGCCGGAACAAGCGGAGTGTCGAGGAAGGTCGCGTAGATCCCCTCCTCGAAAGTCGCATTCGTGACACTCTGCTCCGGCAACAATTGAACGAGGTCGCCCTTCGTCAGCCAATGGGCGACCGTATAGTCGTCAAGCAGTGCTATCCCCAGCCCCGAAAGCGCAAGATCCAGCAGGACCATCCCGTTGTTCGACACATGCCGAGGGGCGATCTCCAGATCCAGATCTCCGTCATTTCCCTTGAAACGCCAGTAATAGGCGTCCCCTGGCCGGAGATAGACCAGCAGGTCGTGGTCAAGCAGATCGGACGGGCTGCGCACCGGTGGACGCTTGGCGAGGTAAGCTGCGGACGCCACCAAAAGCCGTTGCGATTCAAAAAGCTTGCGCCGCTTCAGCCCCGCCTCGGCCGGAGGCGAGATGCGAAAGTCGATGTCTATGCCCTGACGGCGCAGATCGACCTTCTCTTCGCCCAGAGCCAACTCCACCCGGATATCGGGGTAGAGGGCGGCGAATTGCGGCATCATCGGGGTCAGGACGCCCAAGCCGAACATGGTCCGCGAATGGATGCGCAGCACGCCCTGGGGTTTTGTGCTGATGGCGCTGATCCCGTTCCTGACTTCCTCGATGCTCCACAGGATCGGCTCGATCTGGCTGACATAGCTGTCGCCGGCTTCGGTCAGGGCAACCTGCCGCGTCGAACGAAGCAAAAGCTGAACGCCCAGATAATCCTCGAGGTCGCTGATGATGCGGGAGACCGAGGTGGCGGATGTCGCCGAAAGCCGCGCCGTCTCGGTAAAACTGCCTGTCTTGGCCACTGACAGAAACATCTCCATCGCCCGCAACCTGTCCATCATTCCCCCGAAATCTGACGCATACTTCCGCATATTCTGCGTATTCCGGTGCCTTACTGAAGGAGTGTAGCCAAGAAGTGAATAGTTTATCGTCGTGGAGGGACGGCTAAGATGGATTTCGGTGTTTTCATTCTGGCACAGCAGCGTGGCTATCATCAGTCGTCCCGCGACGTGATCATGAACTCGGTCGAGCAGACCGTGATGGCCGAGCAGGCCGGCTTCAATAATGCCTGGTATGCCGAACACCACTTCAACAATTACAGCCTGTCGCCCTCGCCGCTGATGATGGTGGCGCATTGCGCGGCAAAGACCTCGCGCATTCGTCTGGGCAGCGCGGTTTGCATCCTGCCGCTCTATCATCCCGCGCGCTTCCTGGCCGAAGTCGGGCTGGTCGACACGCTGTCGGACGGCCGGCTGGAACTGGGCATCGGCTCGGGCTACCAGCAGTTCGAATTCGAGCGCTTCGGCGTCAAGATCGAGGAATCGGCCGAGATCTACAGCGAGTTCCTCGATGTCATCCCGATGGCGTTCGAGAACAAGGTTTTCGAATATCACGGCAAGTTCCTGGACATTCTGCCCAGCTCCATCGCGGTGCGCTGCGTGCAGCAGCCGGTTCCGCCTATCTGGATCACCTCGGGCAACCCGGTCACGCTGGGTCGCGGCGTGCGCGAGGGGCACAACCTGTTCGTCACCTCTCTGCTGAACGGCAACGACGCCATCCGCAACCTGCGCGAGCGGCTTGAAAAGGTTGCCGAGGGCGAGGGCAAGAATCTGGACAAGGATGTCCATTTCGGCTTCCTCCGCTGCGGTTTTGCCTCGGACAACCAGTCCGAGATCGACGCCTATCTCGACTGCGCCCGCTTCCAGCGCCGCATTTCGGAAAGCCTGAAATATCGCCGTGCGCAGTCTGATGACGGCTACATGGTCAAGGAAGTTCCCTCGGAAACCGATCCGACCATGGAACAGCTGAAGGCGAACCTGCCGGTCGGCTCGGTCAACCAGGTCATCGACAAGCTGCTCGAGGAAATCTCGATCCTCAAGCCCAAGCATATCGCACTGCAAACCCAGCTGGGCGACTTCGACCAGAAAACCATGCTGCGCCAGATCGAGTTGTGGGGCGACCGGATCATCCCGGCGGTCCGCAAGGAACTGGCCCAGAAGCAAGCGGCCTGATCATGCGCCTCTACCTGGGGGTTTCCGGGGCGATCACGATGCTTGAGCCGACGGATTTCCGCCGGCTCGACATCATGGTCGATCCCCAGATCAACGGCCGTCTGGAAGCAGCGATCGCGCGGATCGGGCGGCGCGAGGGCGAGGGGCATGTCTGGCTCTATCCCCAGATCCTGCGCTTTCTTTCGGGCCATGCGGGCGACCAGCAATGGGAAGCCGGGTTGGACGGAATGCTTGCCTATGCCGCCAAGGCCGGCTGGATCAACGCCGAGGGCATGGTGCGCGCGCATCTGACCTGGCTCGACGACCGCCAGCTGGTTTCGGGCGACGATTTCAAGGCGGCGATGCGTGCGCTTCCGGCCGGGATCGCCGCAATCACGACGGCCGATGACGAGGGCCCCGCGGCGCTGATCGTGTCCAGCCTGACCTCGATCTCGGCGGAACCGCCGATGGTCGGCTTCTTTGTCAACGAAGCCTCCCCGATGGCGGGACGCCTGCTTGGCGCCCAGAAATTCGCAGCCAGCATCCTTGGTCACGAACATGGCGCGGTGGTTCAGACGGTGCTGTCCCAACCGCAGGGCAAGGCGCGTTTCGGTGAGGGTCTCTGGTCCGAAGGACATGCCGCGATTCCGGTCCTTCAGGATGCCGTCGCCTCCATGGAATGCGACATCGTCCATAACTGGCGGCTTGGTTCGCACCGGCTGTTCGTCGGAACGATCCGCAGCGCCAGCAGCAGGACCGGCGCCAACCCCCTCGTCAATTTCGGGGCCGAGATCCGCTGCCTCAAGATGGAGAGCGCGGCATGACCGGAAACGCAGCGGTTGCCGGGGCACTGGACGGCCTCACGGTCATCGACGCAAGCCGCGTTCTGGGCGGGCCCTATTGTGGCCAGATCCTTGCCGATCATGGCGCGCGGGTCATCAAGATCGAGCCTCCCCAAGGCGACGAGACCCGGCATTGGGGTCCGCCCTTCCACGGCGATGCCGCGAGCTATTTCATCGGGCTGAACCGCAACAAGCACGGCATCGCGCTGGATTTCTCGACCGAAGATGGCCGGGCGGTTCTGCTGGCGCTGCTGGAGCGCGCCGATGTCTTTATCGAGAACTTCAAGACCGGCACCCTTGAGAAATGGGGAATGGGCCGCGATGCCCTGCGTGAGAAGTTCCCCTCGCTCGTCCATTGCCGCGTCTCGGGCTTCGGAGAGGATGGGCCCTATGGTGGCCGTCCCGGCTATGACGCCGCAATTCAGGCCCAGGTCGGGCTGATGAGCGTGAACGGCGCGGCGGATGGCAAGCCCACGCGAATGGGTATCCCGGTGGTCGACATGGTCACTGGCCTCAACGCGGCGGTCGGCGTTCTGCTGGCCCTGCAAGAGCGGGCAAGATCCGGCACCGGCCAGTTTGTCGAGGCGGCGCTTTACGACTGCGGCGTCTCGCTGCTGCATCCGCATCTGCCGAACTACTATCTGGGCGGGGGCCTGCCCAAGCTTGCCGGAAACGCGCATCCGAACATCACGCCCTATGACACCTATGCCTGCAAGGACGGTGATCTGTTCCTCGCGGTGGGAAATAACGGCCAGTTCGCCAAGCTCTGCGACGCGCTCGGCATTCCCGAGGCAAAGGCCGATCCGCGCTATGCGACGAACGCGCTGCGAAAGGAACACCGCCCCGAGCTGCGCGAGGCGCTGGAGGCCCAACTGTCTGCATGGCCGGTTCAGGAGGTCTCGGAAAAGCTGGTCACGTCCGGCGTGCCTTGCGCCCCGGTCCGCACCATCGACCAGGTGGTCGATGACCCGCATACCCATGCGCGCGGGATGATCGTCGACCTGCCGGACGGCTATCGCGGCACCGCCAGCCCGATCAAGCTGGAGCGCACGCCCGCGACCTATCGCAAATCGCCCCCGTCCTTCGCGGGCGACACGGACGCGATTGCCGAGGAATACGGCCTTACGGATAGCCGGCTCGCGGCCGCATTCATCCGCAAGGACTAGGCGGTTTGAAAAATCTGGCGTCCTGACCGGCGGTCACCGCGTCAGGGCCCTTGCTATATCAGGAATGGGGGAAGGCGATGGCCTTGGATCAGGAAACACTGGATCAGTTGCGCGACACGGTGCGCCGCTACGTGCGCGAACGGCTGATCCCCTTGGAGGAGACCGTCGCCGAAACCGACGAGATCCCCGAAGACGTCGTGGCCGAGATGCGCGAGATGGGCCTGTTCGGCATGAGCATCCCCGAAGAGTTCGGCGGCATTGGCCTCACCATGTCCGAGGAAATCCAGATCGCCTTCGAACTGGGCTATACCTCGCCGGCCTTCCGCTCGCTGATCGGGACCAATAACGGCATCGGCTCGCAAGGGCTGGTCATGGACGGTCTGCCTGAACAGAAGGCGAAATATCTGCCCCGGCTGGCGTCGGGCGAGCTGATCGCCTCTTTCGCCCTTACTGAACCCGGCGCGGGTTCCGATGCCGGCTCGGTCAAGACCTCGGCCCGGCGCGAGGGCGACCACTATGTCCTGAACGGCACCAAGCGCTTCATCACCAATGCCCCGCGCGCTGGTCTTTTCACGGTTTTCGCGCGCACCGATCCCGCCAGCAAATCCGCGGCCGGCGTCTCGGCCTTCCTGGTCGAGGCTGGCACGCCCGGACTGACGGTCGGACCCCGCGACAAGAAGATGGGTCAGAAGGGCGCGCATACGGCCGATGTGATCCTAGAGGATTGCCGGGTGCCCGCGGATGCCATCATCGGCGGCGTCGAGGGCTGCGGCTTCAAGACCGCGATGAAGGTGCTTGACCGGGGGCGGCTGCATATCTCGGCCATCTGCGTCGGCGCGGCCGAGCGGCTGATCGATGACGCACTGCGCTATGCGATGGAGCGTAACCAGTTCGGGGCGCCCATTGCCGAAAAGCAACTGGTGCAGGCGATGCTGGCCGACAGCCGCGCCGAGGCCTATGCCGCCCGCTGCATGATCGAGGAAACCGGCCGCCGCAAGGACGCGGGACAGAATGTTTCCGAAGAGTCGGCCTGCACCAAGATGTTCGCTTCCGAAATGGTGGGCCGGGTCGCCGATCGCGCGGTGCAGATCCACGGCGGCGCGGGCTATATGCAGGAATACGCGGTCGAGCGCTTCTATCGCGACGTGCGCCTGTTCCGCATCTATGAAGGCACGACCCAGATCCAGCAAACCGTGATCGCCAAGTCGATGATGCGCCGCGCCAGCCTGAGCTGACTGCCCCGCCGCGGGCCGGAAATGTGAACGGCGCGGTCCCTTATGGGCCGCGCCGTTTTTCTTTTCGATCAGTTGGCCTGCTGGATCTGGCCCGGCATCAGACGCCGCATCACATAGCGAATGACAAAGAAGCCGACGATCGCGAGGCTCGCGAAAACGAAGATCGCTGCGATCGGGCGGCTGAGGAAGGAGGAGAAATCCCCGTTCGTCACCGTCATCGCGCGGCGGAAGTTCTCCTCGATCATCGGCCCAAGGACGAAGCCAAGAAGCAGGGTCGAGGATTCAAACCGCAGAAGCTTCAGGACGATGCCGACAAGTCCGGCCCCCAGAAGGATGTAGAGATCCAGAACCGAGCTGCGCACCGAATAAATGCCGACGCAGACAAAGGCGATCATCACCGGGTAAAGCAGGTGATAGGGAACCTTCAGCAGCCGCACCCAAAGGCCGACCAGCGGAATGTTCAGCAGGACCAGCAGAACGTTGCCGACGACAAAGGACGCGACCAGACCCCAGAACAGGTCGGGATGCTCGGTGATCACCTGCGGACCGGGAATGACGCCATGGACCATCAGAACGCCCAGCATCATCGCCATGACGGCATCACCCGGAATGCCCAGGCTCATCGTGGGGATGAACGCGGTCTGGACAGCGGCGTTGTTGGCCGCCTCGGGGGATGCGACGCCGGCCAGCGCACCGTGGCCGAATTTCTCGGGCGTCTTGCTGAGGCGTCTTTCCACCGCATAGGAAATGAAGGTCGCGATCATGCCGCCGGTGCCCGGCAAGGCGCCAAAGAATGAACCGATGCCCGTGCCCCGCATGATCGGACCCGCGCTTTCCTTCCATTCGGCCTTGGTCGGCAACATTGAGCGAAGGCTGATCTTTTCGTCCATCACCTTGCCTTCGGGGCCGCCGCGTGCGGTCGTGATGATCTCGGGCAGGCCAAAGAGGCCAAGCGCGATCGCAACCAGCGACAGCCCGTCGAAAAGTTCTGGCAGGTCGAAGGTATAACGCGACACGCCGCTGCTCATGTCGATGCCGACGAGCCCGAGCAGCATACCAGCGAAAACCATGATGAGCGATTTAAGCGGCTGCCCGGTCGACAGCATCGAGGCCGCGATCAGGCCAAAGATCATCAACGCGGTATATTCCTGCGGGCCAAAGCGCATGGCCATGCTGGCCAGCGGAACGGTCAGCCCGGCCAGAAGCACCGCACCGACCATGCTGCCCACGAAGGACGCGATGGCGGTGATGAAAAGCGCCAGACCTGCCTTGCCGTTCCTGGCCATCGGATAGCCGTCGAGCGTCGTGACCACGCTGGTCACCGTTCCCGGCAGGTTGAGCAGGATCGACGCCGTCGAGCCGCCATAGGCAGCGCCATAATAGATCCCCGCAAGCATGATGACCGCGAAATTCGAGTCGATGTGATAGGTAATCGGCATCAGCATCGCGAGGGTCGCCATGCTTCCCAGCCCGGGCAGAACGCCGACGACGGTGCCCAGAAGCACGCCCACGCCGCAATAGAAAAGCCCTTTCAGCGAGAAAGCGACCGCGAAACCCAGAAGGATATTCTCAAGCATGATATCACTCAGAACGCGAAATATTTGAAGGGCAGGCTAAGGCCCCAGATGAAGATCGCCGCACAGACCAGCGCGGTTGCGATCGACAGCAGCAGCGAAACGCGCAGGTTGCGCTTCTCGGACGCCAGCGTCGACAGCAGGGTCGAGAAGAAGATCGCCGGGATCAGCCCGTTCCGCTCGATCAGCAGCGCGAACACGATCAGTGACGCACAGATGATCAGGATCGACAGGATTGCCGGTCGATCCTCGCCGAACAGGACGGGTTCCGCACGCAGAGCCACGAAGCCATAGAGCAGCCCCATGAGGATGAGGCCGACAGACAGGATGCGCGGAAAGTATCCCGCCCCCATCTCGCGCAGGGTCCCCATCTCGTAATCGGCGCCCTGCACATAGGCAAAGACGCCAAGCAATATTGCCAAGGCCGCACCGATGACATCGGGCAGCCGCTGGCGGGTATGATCAATCATATCATCCTCCCAATCTCGGGCAGCCATCCCCCTGGCAGACCCGCTTAATTCTAGATTTTGGGCTCTGCGCCCGCGATCAACGAGGCACCCAGCGCGGTTCCGTGAACCGACAGATGCGCTCCCAGCTGAATCGCCTGCAGTAACTCCTCTCTCGTGGCTCCTAGGTCAAATGCCCGCCGGATCGCGCGCCGAAGTCCGCCGGCATCGAAGCCGGTGAAACAGGCGTGAAGGGCAGTCCGAACGATCTCGCGCTCCACAGGCTGCAAGCCGCCCGGTGCGGCCAGCGCGTTTTCGAAATCGCTTACGGTTCTGGCATAGTCCGGCGACAGGTCGGCCAAAGCGTCGCCCGAGCCGGGAAGCCCCGCCTCTTCGGCAAGGATCGCCGCAGCGGCCAGCACGCTTTCCAACCCCTGCGCCGAGAGAAGCGCGAAGACGTCCAGAAGGTCGTCCTCCGAGGCCCCGGCCTTGCGCGCAAGCTGCACATGCGTCCCAAGACCCGCCGGATAAAGGTGGGTCGCTGACGCATCAAGCGCGACATAGATCAGTTCGACCATGCGCGCGGTCAACGGACCCTGCGCGACTGCCTCGCCCGCATAATCGGCATAGGCGCGCACGAAATCGGGACGGGCTTCAAGCAGCGCCTCGACCCAGGGCCGCCAATAGCCGCGACGGGCAATGAAATGGTCGCGGATCGCGCTTTGCTGCGGGGTCATCGGGCCTGCCTCGCCGCGCTTAGAACCTGACCGGTCAGGAAGCCCGCGCGTCCCACCCATTCGACCAGCGCCGGATCAGGATAGCCTTCGATCGCATTGACACGTTGCCCTGATGGGCCGAGTTCGCAGGCCAGCGTTCTGACCATCATGCGCGCGGTTGCGGCCTGAGCACGCGCCTCGGGGCTTGGGTCATCGTCTGCCGGCAGCAGCAAGGTCAGGCTGACTGCGCCCGCGGTCCCTGCGAAATCCACGGCAGCCGCGCGGATCGCCTCTGCCCGCGTCGTGGCGCCAAGCGCGCGACCGTCGACGACCGCTTGCCGGGGTTCCTGCCGGGGCAGCTTTTCGGCCAAGTCGGGCGCGAAACGCAGGTCAAATCCGGCTCCGGTGGCGATCTGACCGGCCGTCGCCGCGCCGGCGGCATATGCGGCGCTTCCCCCGAAAACCGAGGAGCCCCCATCGACGCTGAGGACGCTGCCGCGCAATGCGGGCGCGTCCGGCTGGGCAAGGAAAGAAAGCGCCTCGGCCATCTCGCGCGGGGTTCCCATGCGGCCCAGCGGGATCTTGGCGACCGCGCGGGCCGGGTCCAATTGCCCGCCCGCGATCAGCCTGTCGACCAGTGCCGTGCGGATGAACCCCGGACACAAGATGTTGACGACCAGATCCTTGCGGCTTTCGGCCAGCGCCAGCATCCCGGCGATCAGCCCCGCCTTGCTGGGGCTGTAACCCCCGCGCAGTGGTATCGCGCGCAGCCCGGCGCCAGAGGACACGGCAACGACACGCGCGCCCTTCTCCAGCCTGTCACCCAACGCGGCCAGCAGCCGGAACGGTGCGTGCTGGTTCAGGGCAAGGGCTGCGTCGAGCTTTTCTTCCGAAAGATCAACGATCCCCTGCCCCGGCGTGCCAGAGGCGCCGGCATTGCAGATCAGCGCCGAAACCGGACCCGTGACGGCATCGAGTGCGGCATATGCGCGTGGGTCGGTCAGGTCCATCGCGACGGATTGATGCGACGTGCCGCCGAGCTCGGCCCTCACTTCGGCCAGACCGTCGGCGTTCAGGTCCAGCAGCACGCAGGACCATCCGGCCTCGGCAAACAGCCGGGCGGTTTCGCGCCCGATGCCAGAGGCGGCGCCGGTGATGACGACCTTGCGCATCAGATATTCGTCAATGTGGTGCCGCCATCGACCAGAAGCGCCTGCGAGGTGACGAACCGCGAATCCTCGCCGGCAAAGAAGCAGATCACGCGGGCGATGTCCTCGACGGTTCCCAGACGCCCCAGCGGGGTGCGGGCGATGCGGGCGGCGTCGCGCTTTTCGTCGCGATTGCGCTCGGTGCCCTCGGTCGGCACGGCCGAGGGGCAGACCGCGTTCACCCGGATCCCGCGCCCGCCAAGCTCCGCCGCTGCCGCACGAGTGATCCCGAGGATGCCGGACTTGATCCCGGAATAGACCACCGAGTTCATGGTCGATCGCATCGCCGCCGAAGACGCCACGTTGACAATCGCGCCACCCTTCTCGTCCATCGCGGCAGAGGCGGCCTGAATCCCCCAGATCACGCCCTTGAAGCCGATGTCGAGCATCCGGTCCATCGTATCGAGGCGAATGTCCGGTATCGCCTGATAGCGCACCCACGCGGCATTATTGACGAGGACGTCGAGCCGTCCGCCCTTTTCCTTGGCAACATCGACCGCGGCATAGATGTCCTCACGCGTCGACAGGTTCCGAACCACGCCGAAAGCTTGCCCGCCCTCGGCCCGGATCGCCGCGAGCGTGCCCTCGACAAATTCTTCCTTGAGGTCGTTCACGCCGACGATCGCGCCCCGGCGCGCCATTTCCAGCGCGGTCTGACGTCCGATGCCGTTCCCCGCGCCGGTGATCAGGGCGACGCGACCTTCAAAATCCTTGGACATATTCTCTCGCATTCAAGCAGCTTCGATGAAATCGTGGGCGACCTGACGGCCTGTGCGCCCGCCGCCCAACGCCATGTCGATCTTGCGGATGTCCCGTAGCGAGCGATGCAGCGGCACCTCCGAGGTGAACCCCATGCCGCCATGCAAGTGGATCGCCTTTTCCAGCGACCAGATCGCATTGGTCATCGCCCCCGCGAAAGCCGGGCGGCCGTCGCGACCCTGGCCAAGTTCGTCCGCTCGCAACGAACGGGCAAGCGCGGCGCGGCTCATCTCGATCAGCAGCTTCATGCGGGACAGGTGATGGCGGACGGCCTGCTTGGACGAAAGCGGACGGCCGAACTGAACCCGCGCGGCCAGATATTCGCAGCAGGCGGCAAGGGCATTGACCGCCGCGCCCGTCGCGAAGCTTCCGTAAAGCGCCTCGCCCGCGCAGCGAAGCGCGGCCATCTGCCCGGCATCGAGCGATCCGATCCTCTCGGCCCCGGAAATGTCCAGCCAGACCTGTGGTTGATCGGGGTCAAGCACCGGCGCGGGGATGGCGGCAAGTTCACTCCGCGCGATCAGGTCGGCCCCGTTTTCGGTGGGGACCAGAACGACATCGCATTCGATATCGGTCATCAGCCGCAGCAGGACGCCATTCGCGCCCTCCCAGCCGATCAAGCCGATCGCCTCGCCCGCAGCGATCCGGCTGGCAATGTCCTGCCCGGCAAAGGCCTGCGCCAGCAGGATCTGATCCAGCAGCGGGAACCGCAGCTGCTTTGCCCCCGCCTCCTCGGCGATGGCCAGCGCGAATGGCAGGCCAAGCGCCATGCCGCCGTCATCCTCGCTTGCGCAAACGCCTGTCAGACCCGCCTCCGCCAGAATGGCAGCGGCAGCGCGGGCGGGCTTCCCCTCGGCTTCGAGGATGGCGGGAATGGCAGCCTCGGCAAGTTCCGCCGGGACGAGGTCGTGATCTTCGTTGCTCATTTCTGCAGATCCTTCGGCAGCCTGAGGATGCGTTGCGCGATGATGTCCAGCTGAACCTCGGTCGTGCCGGCATAGATCGTCTCGGCCCGCGCAAAGAGATAGGCGGTCGTGAAATGATCACGGGTCCGCTGCGCCAGCGCGCTGGATTGGGGCGTGACCTTGCCGACCAGATCAAGCGCCAGACCGGCGAAAGCCTGATGGCATTCCGACCAGTAAAGCTTCGACAGCGACCCGCGCGCGCCGATGGACGCACCGTTCATCAACTGCTCGACCGTGCCTTCGACGAAACCCTTCAGCGCGTCGATCTGTCCCGCGATCTGGCCGATGCGGTCCTGAACGGAAGGATCCTGAAGCAGCAAGGCCAGTTCGGGATCGGATTTGAGGCCCCGGACCAGCTGGCGCAGCTCGGTCTCGAACCGCCAGGGGCGGTACATCCGGTTCGTGGCGCGTTCGATCGAAAGCACGCGGATTGCCGCGTCCCAGCCTTCGTCCGGGGCGCCAAGGCGCGCGTCGTCAGGGACGACCACATCGTCGAAGAACACCTCGGCAAAGGACACTTTGCCGTCGATCGACTTGATCGGGACCACGCGGATACCGGGGGTCGACATCGGAACCGCGAACATCAGCATGCCCTTGTGGCGGTCCTCGATGGTTCCGGTCCGGGTCAGCAGCAGGCAGTAATCGGCCTTGGAAGCGCCCGAGGTCCAGATCTTCTGCCCGTTGATCCGCCAGCCCCCCTCGCAGGGAACGGCCCGCGTCCGCAGCCGCGCGAGGTCCGAGCCCGCGTCGGGTTCGGAAAAGCCCTGACACCAGAGTTCGTCCATCGACAGGATCCGGGGCAGGAAAGCGCGCTTCTGCTGCTCGGTTCCCGCGGCCATGATGATGGGACCGGCAAGCTCCTTGCCGATCGATCCCACGCTTTCGGGCATCGAGATCGCCCCGATCTCCTTGTTCACCACCAGATGCTCGCGGAGCGTCAGGCCGTGCCCGCCATATTCGGTGGGCCAGGTCATCCCGGCCAGACCCGCACGATACATGGCCGCTTCCCAGAGCCGCGATTCCTCGAGGGTCGGCGCGCGCCAGTCGGTGCTGTCCATGCGCATATGCGCAGGCAGGTTCGCGCCAAGCCAGCCTCGGGCGTGCAAACGGTAATCGGCATTGTTCATTGGCTGAAACGGCTTTGAAAAATCGGACATCATTGTCATCGTCTTACCCTTTCGGACAGGGGATCATCAGCGCATCAAGCGCCACCACACCCTTGCCCTCGGCCCGGACCAGCACGGGGTTGAGGTCGATCTCGGCCAGCTCGTCGGCGTGACGGCAGGCGAATTCCGACAAGAGCGCCAGCGTGCGCGCAGCGGCGGCGACGTCGGCGCGCTCCCTGCCCCGCGCCCCGTCCATGATCGGGAACATCCTGAGCGAGCGGATCATGCCCGCGGCCTCGGCCTCGCTGACGGGGGCGGGCGCAAGGGCGACATCGCCCAGAACCTCGGCGAAGATCCCGCCCATTCCGACCATCACCACGGGGCCAAAGACCGGATCGCGCGATACGCCCATGATCAGCTCGGTGCCCTCGCCCGCCATCGGGGTGACAAGAACGCCGTCGATACGGGCCTCGGGAGCGTAGCTGCGGGCCGAGCGCAGGATCCGGTCATGGGCCGCCCTGACCGCCTCGGCATCGGCGAGGTTAAGGGCGACACCGCCGGCTTCGGTCTTGTGCGGGATATCCTCGGACAAGACCTTCATCACGACCGGGTAGCCCATCTCAGAGGCGGCCAGGACAGCCTCGTCGGCAGACGAGACGATCGCCTCGGGCAGGATGCCAATGCCGGTTTCCGCCAACGCCCGTTTCGCGGCATGCTCGTTTCGGAAAACGGCGGGATCAATCGCCGCGCGCGCGCCGCTCCAATCTTCGCGCGATGCCTCGCGCCCCATCCGGTTCAGTCTTGCCAGACCCGAAAGCCCCGTCGCCGCGGCGTCGATGCCCGAAAAGACGGGAATGCCCAGATCGTTGATTTCAGCCACCGCATCGGCGGGACCGGCGGCGATCACGGTCAGCAGTCGGTCGGGATGGCTCGCGCGGATTTCGGCCAATGCCTGCATGTAGACCCCGCGCAACCGCTTGTTGTAAAGCGACAGCGACAGGAAAAGCATGGTCGCATCGGTATTCGGCTCTTCGATCAGGGCCGACAGCATCTTGTAGAGGATGTCCGGGCGGCTCGACATCTGCGCCGAGGCATCGACCGGGTTGTTGGTGCCTGCAGTGGGAACCGCATCGCGGATCCGGGCCTTTGTCGCCTCGCTCAGCGCCGGAAGCGCCAGCCCCGCCTTGGTCGCGGCATCGGCCATCATGATCCCGAAGCCGCCCGAGGCTGCAACCAGCGTCACACGCCCCCCCGCTGGCAGGCGGCCCTTGCCGAGGATCGAGGCGGCATGGCCGGTTTCCAGAAGTGCCTCGATGCTGTGAACGCGCAATGCGCCATGCCGGCGCAACACCGCATCGACCACCGCGTCCGACCCGGCCAGAGCGCCTGTATGCGAGGCGGCGGCGGCCTGACCGCTCTCGGTCTCGCCGATTTTCAGGACGATGACCGGCTTGCCATTCGCGCGGGCAAGATCAAGCGCCTGGACAAGACGCGTCCCGTCGCGGCAGGTTTCCATGCAGCAGAGGATCACTTCGGTCGCCGTATCGGCGGCAAGTGCCGCGATGCCGTCGGCGACATCGACGTCGGCCTCGTTCCCGGTCGCGATGAAATGGCTGACCCCCAGCCCGCGCAAGGCCACGTTCTGGACGGTGAAGCTGCCGATATTGCCCGATTGCGAGACGATGCCGACATTGCCGGGCCGCGGCATGCTTTCCTCGAGAACGATCGAGAACGAGCCGATGACCCCGCCGGTCACGCTGAACGTCCCAAGGCAGTTCGGACCCAGCAGCCGCATCCCCGCCTCGCGCGCGATCCGCACCAGTTCGTCCTGCAGCGCCTGCCCCTCGTTCCCGGCCTCGGTAAAGCCCGAGGAAAGGACGATCGCCGCCCTGACCCCGCGCGCGGCACAGTCACGCAGCGCGTCGATGCAGGCGAGGGCGGGAACGACCAGTATGGCGAGGTCCGGTGCGGTCGGCAGGTCGCGGACCGAGGCATAGGCCGGCAATCCCTGGATCTCGCCGCCGCGCGGATTGACCGGATAGACCGGGCCGCGATAGCCGTATTTCTTCAGCAGATGGATCGGGCGACCGCCGATCTTGGTGATATCCTCGGACGCGCCGACAATGGCGATGCCATCCGCACGGAAAAACGCATCCAGCCCCTGGCCGGGCATTCCGGCAATATCTTTGGGCATGGATCAGCGACCCTTGAATACGGGTTGGCGTTTTTCCAGGAAAGCCATGCGGGCCTCGCGGGCGTCCTCGGTCAGGGCCAGCGCCATGGTGAATTCCTGCTCGAAGCGATAGGCATCGCGCTGAGGCATCAGGTCAACCATATTGGCGGCGCGTTTGGCATAGACCATCGCCAGCGGTGACTTACCGGCGATTTCGGTGGCAAGGGCCATGACCGTCGGCATCAGGTCTTCTTCCGGCAGCGCCGCCTCGATGATGTGGCGCTCGGCCAGTTCCTGCGCCGTGATGCGCTGGCCGGTAAAGAACAGCCGCCGCAGGGTCGAACGCCCGAACAGCGTCTTCAGCATCGAGGCCCCGCCGGCAAGGCCGACATTGATCTCGGGCATGCCGAAGGTCGATTTATCGCTGGCATAGATGATGTCACAAGCGGCGGCGAGGCCGAAGCCCGCGCCAAGCGCCGTCCCGTTCACGGCGGCGATGACAGGCTTTGCACATTCGCGGATCGCGTTCGCGGTCTCGCGCGTCACCCGGTTATGTTCGAGGAAGTCGCCCGCGACTTCTGGATCGGGACGATCCCTGAGATCGGCCCCCGAACAGAAGACATGTCCGGTATTCGTCAGCACGGCGCAGCGAATATCATCGCGCGCCGACACCTCGTCGATGATCGCGATCAGTTCGCGCCGCATCTCGCGGCTCAATGCGTTTACCGGAGGCCGCTGCAAGGTGATGACGGCGACGTAATTCTCGACGTCAAGACAGACATTTTTTTCAGACATGCTCTCCTCCCAATGCCCCGCTTGGAGCCGGGCTTACGACCCATTCAGAGGCTTTGGAACCGGTGGCCGATGTCGAACAGTTCTGCGGATTTTGCAGATTTCAGGTAAATCAATGGGATATTACCAAGGAAAACGACGCAATCGCCATGGATAACGTTGCCGCTGCAACAACCTATTGGTGGAATGCAGTGCCGCGCATCAGGCACCAAAGAAGCAGGGAAGGGACAGCAAACCATGACAATGACGGTTTCGCCGCTTGGCCAGATCCAGACGCGCCTTGGAGAATGCCCGATCTGGGACGTCGAGACGGGCCTTCTCTGGCTGGTCGACGGCCGGGCGGGACTGATCGTCGCGCTGGACGCGACAAGCGGTGCGGTCAGCAGGCGGATCGAACTCCCTGCCCCGCTCGGCTCTTTCGCGATCAATGCGGACGGCCGGCTGATCGTTGCGGCCCGCCGCGAAATCATCCTTTTCGACCCGCGAACAGGGGAAATCGAAAAACTGGCCGAGCTGGAGGTCGATCATCCCAACCTGCGCCTGAATGACGGGGTGGTCCTGCCCGATGGCAGCTTCCTTTTCGGGACGATGCATATCTTCCGGGAGGCGGGCGAGGCCCCGCTCGGCGGGCTCTACCGCCTGCGGCCGGATGGCGTGACCGAAAAGCTGGCCACGGGCATCGGGGTCACGAACGGCCCCCGGATCGGACCGGACGGGCGCCTTTATGTTGCAGACAGCGCCGCGCGCCGGATCCTGCGCTTCGCGATTGACGGGGATTTCCGGCTCGGCGCGCCCGCGATTTTCGCCACGACCGACAAGCTCAACTCGGCACCTGACGGATGCGTCTTTGACAACGACGGGGTGCTGTGGACGGCACTGGTCCACGCTTCGGCGCTTGCGGGTTTCGATCCCACGGGCCGGCTGGTTCGTCGCATCGACCTGCCCGTCGCGCATCCGGCCTCGCTCTGCATCGGGGGACCAGAGGGCGACACGATCTTCGTCACCACCATCACGGATAGCGGCAGGTTGCTGGCCGATGGGCCGCTGGACGGGCATGTCCTGCGGATCGACGGCGCCGGAGTGACCGCGCAGCCGGGATTGCGCGCCAATATCGCAGGAGCCGTCTGCGGCGAGATCCTCATCCCCACCGACATTCCCGACGCGGCCGAAGCACGTTGAAACCAAACGCCATTTACCAGGCTCAGCGCGTCATTCTGGCGTTTCCCACCCCTATTCCTGCGAAATATGGTTGAACTGTTCTGCGGAATCCGTCCTTGTGACCCTCCCGGAAAAATACCCATTGTGCACCACTGAAATGCATTTCGGGGGGAAGTTTGCATGACCACACGGCGCAACATGATCGCGGGCATCGCCTGCGCGATCTCACTGGCATCGGTTCCGTTCACCGCCATCGCGGCCGAGCCGATCACCATGGTCGTGCCATATTCGGCAGGGGGTCCGGTCGACGGCCTGGCCCGCCTGATTTCCGAAGGACTTTCGCGGAAAACCGGCCGCACCTATCTGGTCGAGAACAAGCCGGGAGCAAACGGGATCATCGGGGCGCAATATGTCGCCCGCACCCGCGCCCCGCAGACCACCCTGTTCGTGGGCGGGACGGGTCCGATTTCCGTCAACCTGATGACCCGCAAGGGGCTGCCCTTCAAGGCCGAGGACTTCAAGCCCGTTTCGCTGGTGGCGCTTGGCCCGATGGCGCTGACCGTGCCGGCTTCGGCAGAATACGACACTCTGGACGATTTCGTCGCCACTGCCCAGAAGGGTCCGAACCCTTACCGCTTTGGCACGTTCGGACCGGGCAGCCTCAGCCAGCTTTACGGCGCCCTGCTGAACCGCGAGCTGGATTTCCCGATGACCGAGGTTGCCTACAAGACCACGGCGGACGAGATCAAGGACATGATCGGTGGGCAGATCGACTTCTCGGTATCCTCGCCTTTCGGGGTGATCGGGCAGATCCGGTCGGGCGATCTGAAGATGCTGGCCGTCGCCAGCGCGGAACGCATTCCACAGCTGCCCGACGTTCCCACCTTTGCCGAACTTGGGCACCCCGCGCTGACGAATTCGTTCTGGACCGGAATCTTCGCCCCGGTCGAGATGGATGACGCGCTGGTCCAGGAAGTCAGCGCCGCGATCGACGAGGTGCTGAAGGAACAGCGCACCACCGACTTCCTGGCCAATATCGCGCAATTCCCAGTCGGGGGCGCGCCGGAGGAGTTGCAAAAGCAACTCGACAGCGATCAGCAGGTCTGGGGCTCGATCATCAAGGAACGCGGCATCGAGTTGAAGTGATTTCCGGCCACCGGACCGGGAAAGGGCGCGGAGCGATCCGCGCCCTTCTTCACATCAGGCACCACCCATCACCGGCCATAGGCGCGGGGAATATGGGACATCAACGTTTGCGAGAACCCGCCATCGACGATGATTTCGCCACCGTTGACATAGGATGATCGCGCGCTAGCGAGGAACAGCACCGCATTTGCCAGTTCCTCGGCATCGCCAATCCTGCGCAATGGCACCACCTCCTCGCGGCGGCGGCGGTCATCGGGGTCGGCATAGAATTTCTGCGTCAGCGGCGTCAGGAACAATCCGGGGCTGACGCTATTGGTGCGAATGCCCTCCGGTCCCCATTCGACCGCCATCTGCTGCGACAGCATCAGGATCGCCGCCTTGGTCGAGGAATAGCCGCCCGAGTTCGGCTGCGCGTTCCGTCCCGCGATCGAGGCGATATTCACGATCGAAGCGGGAAGATGCGGGTCGCGCAACTCGCGAAAAATCTGTGCGCATTGCAGATAGCCGCCCAGATTGACCGCGAACTGGTCCTGCATCCTGTCCGCCGACAGCTCGGCAAGCGGCGCGGGTGCCGACAAGGCGGCATTGTTGACCAGAACGCTCGGGGTGCCGAGTTGCGCGATGGTGGCCGTGACAGCCTCGCGGATCTGGTTCGCGTCCCGCACATCGACCGCATAAAGCCGGTACTCCCTGCCGGTATCGGCAAGCTCGGCCGCGAAATCCGCATCCATCTCGACCGTGCGGTCCATCATTGCGACCCGTGCTCCGGCCTTCAGAAAACCCAGCGTCATCGCGCGGCCAAGCCCTCCGGTCGCGCCCGTCACGATGCAGGTCGCATCCTTCAGATCAAGCCAGTCCTGCATTTCGGTCCCCATTCCTGCCGCCCGTGTCATTGCATCCTATATCCCCCTCTGCCGATGACCCGTCATGCGATTGCTGCAGTTCTTTTCCACGATTTCCAGCGGTTGCGCCCGGCGCGGCACACATGACACCTTGCGCGCCGGAATGATTGCGCGCCTCTCCGGGGCATTGCGCAAAAGGAAGGGGACCTGCACATGTCGGTTATCAGCATCGAGCGCGAGGGCGAGATCGCGGTCGTTACCGTGGAAAATCCCCCCGTCAACGCGCTGTCGCAATCCTTGCGGCAGGGCCTTTGGGAAGCAGTCGAGACGCTGGATGCCGACCCCTCGACCAAGGCCGTGGTTCTGATCTGCGCGGGTCGCACCTTCATCGCCGGCGCAGATGTCACCGAGTTCGGAAAGCCGCCGGTTCCTCCGCATCTGCCCGACCTTGTCGAGCGGATCGAGACCGCGGCAAAACCCTGGTGCGCCGCCATTCACGGCTCGGCTCTCGGTGGCGGGCTCGA
>NZ_DATMFA010000033.1:0-10673 GCF_035556475.1 Paracoccus sp. (in: a-proteobacteria)
GCCAAAGGCGGCGAGCGCCGGGTCGCGGCCGTCCTCCGGCCCGGCCGAGATCAGGATCGCATCGGCGCGGGCGATTTCCCCGGCAATCGCGGTCTCCTCGCCGGGCCAGAGCAGGGGCGTGGCGCCCAAGGCCGCCACGCGGGCGGTGTCGCCGCGTGTGGTCCCGCTGACCTGCCAGCCCTCGGCCAGCAGCAGGGGGGTCAGGAAGCCCGCCGAATAGCCGTGGCCAAGGACCAGCATCCTCATGCGCGTGCCCGCAGGATATCCGCCGCCAGCGCGAAGGAGCGGTGTCGCGCCGCCTGATCGTAGATATTCCCGACGAGGATCAACTCATCCGGCCGATAGCGGGCGATTAGGTCGTCCAACTGCGCCGCGACGGTATCGGGCGCGCCGACGGCGCTGACCGACAGCGCGCGCTCGACCATCGGCATGACGGTTTCGGGAACCGCGTCGCGGATGTCATCGACCGGCGGAGGCAGCAGGCCCGGCGTGCCAAGGCGCAGCCGCGCGAAGCTGATCATCTGGCTGGTGCGCAGCTTCTGCGCCTCGGCATCGGTATCGGCCACGATGACATTGACCGCCAGCATGAAGCGGGGCGTGTCGCCGAAGGGCGTCTGCTCGAACCGGGCGCGATAGAGTGTCACGGCCTCGTCCAGGTCGCCGGGGGCGAAGTGGCTGGCGAAGGCATAGGGCAGCCCCAGCGCGGCGGCGAGGCTCGCGCCGTAAAGCGACGAGCCGAGGATCCAGACCGGCACATTGGTATCCTGCCCCGGATGCGCCGCAACCTGCGCGCCCGGCACGGCCGGCCCGAAATAGCGCAGCAGTTCGACGACATCGTTCGGGAAATCCTCATTCCGGGACATGCCGCGCCGCAGGGCGTGCATGACCGCGCCATCGCCGCCCGGCGCGCGCCCAAGGCCAAGGTCGATCCGGTCGCCGTGGATGGTCGCAAGCGTGCCGAACTGTTCGGCAATGGCCAGCGGCGCGTGGTTCGGCAGCATGACGCCACCCGCGCCGACCCGGATCCGGCTGGTCTGCCCGGCGACATGGTCGATCAGGACCGAGGTTGCGGCGCTGGCGATGCCCGGCATGTTGTGATGCTCGGCCAGCCAGAAACGGTGATAGCCCCAGTCCTCGGCCGCGCGGGCCAGCGAGACGGAATTGGCGATGGCCTGGCGGGCGTCGGAACCCTCGGCCACGACGGCAAGATCAAGTATCGAAAATTGCATCCGGGTAACTCCTTTGCCTCAGCAGATAGGGTGCCCCGTCGCTGCTTGCCAGTGCGGCATGGCGCTGGCACAGTCCAGAAAAAGCAGGAGTGCAGCGAGATGACCGACAATCGGCAGTTGCCTGTCGAAGCCCCCGAGAAAGCCCAGCGTGTCGCCTTCACCGATCCCGCGGCCGCGGTCGATCGCCTGATCGAGCTTTACGAGCGGGCTTCGCATTTCCTGCTGGACCGTTTCGTCAAGACGCTGGCTGGCGGTCGGCCCGTTGCCCGCTATCGCGCCTTCTATCCCGAATTGCGCATGATCGTGCCGAGCCACACCAAGACGGATTCGCGCCTGTCCTTCGGCCATGTCCCGGTGCCCGGCAGCTATTCGACGACCGTGACGCGCCCGGATCTTTTCCGCGGCTACCTGACCGAGCAGATCAGCCTGCTGATGAAGAACCACGAGATCTCGGTCACGGTGGGCGACAGCGAAACGCCCATGCCCGTCCATTTCGCGGTGGCGACGCAAAGCGACCTGAACGTCCCGCAGGAGGGGGTGCTCCACTTCTCGCTGCGCGACGTGTTCGACGTGCCGGACCTCAACACGATGAACGACGACATCGTCAACGGCACCTCCGGTCCGAACCCGGATGGCAGCCAGCCGCTTGCGCCCTTTACGGCCCAGCGGGTGGATTATTCGCTGGCGCGGCTGGCGCATTACACCGCGACCCTGCCCGAGCATTTCCAGAATTTCGTCATGTTCACCAATTACCAGTTCTATGTGGACGAGTTCGAGGCCTTCGCCCGCCGCGCGCTTGGCAACCCCGAGTCGGGCTATACCGAATTTGTCGGGCCCGGAAACCAGACCCTCGAGCGGCCCGAGGATATTCTGGCCACCGGCGCCAAGACCCCGCAGATGCCGGCCTATCACCTCAAGCGCCCGGACGGGGACGGGATCACGCTGGTCAATATCGGCGTCGGCCCCTCGAACGCGAAGACGGCGACCGACCATATCGCGGTGCTGCGGCCCCATGCCTGGCTGATGGTCGGCCATTGCGCGGGCCTGCGCAACTCGCAGAGCCTTGGCGATTTCGTCCTGGCCCATGCCTATCTGCGCGAGGATCACGTCCTTGACGACGACCTGCCGGTCTGGGTTCCGATTCCCGCGCTGGCCGAGGTGCAGGTGGCTCTGCAGGAGGCCGTGGCCGAAGTCACCCAGCTTGAGGGCTATGAGCTGAAGGGGATCATGCGCACCGGCACGGTAGCGACCATCGACAACCGCAACTGGGAGTTGCGCGACCAGTCCGGCCCGATCCAGCGGCTTTCGCAATCCCGCGCCGTGGCGCTCGACATGGAAAGCGGAACCATCGCGGCGAACGGCTTCCGCTTCCGCGTGCCCTATGGGACGCTTCTCTGCGTCTCGGACAAGCCGCTGCATGGCGAGTTGAAGCTGCCGGGCATGGCGACGGACTTCTATCGCACGCAGGTGGCGAGTCACCTGCTGATCGGAATCCGTGCGATGGAAAAGCTGCGCGCTACGCCGCTGGAACGCATCCATTCCCGCAAATTGCGCTCGTTCAACGAGACGGCCTTTCTCTGAAGGGTCCAGATGACGTGCGTTTCGCTGCGTTTGCTGATAGAAAAGGCCAAAAATGGCTTGCACCTTTCGCAAAAAGCTTGTGTAGCGCCCTTCATGCCGCCAAGGTGGCGTCCGAAAATTTCCCGAACGGGAAACAACGAGGAGACAGACAATGGCTATGGCCGCTTCTAAACCGATGACCAAAACCCAGCTGGTGGCCACGCTCGCCGAAGAAATGGGCAGCGACAAGAAAACCGCTGCTGCGGCGCTGGACGCGCTTTCGGCCGTCGTGTCGAAAACCGTCGCCGACGGCGGTGCCGTGACCCTGCCGGGCATCGGCAAGGTGGCTTGCCGCGCCCGCCCCGAGCGTCAGGTCCGCAACCCGCAGACCCAGGAAATGATGACGAAGCCCGCCGACAAGGTGGTCAAGGTCACCATCGCGAAGGCGCTGAAGGACAGCGTGAACGCCTGATCTCGGGCTGATCGCAAAGTGAGGGGCCGCGCATCACCTGCGCGGTCCTTCGCGTTTCAGGGGTGGGCGCGCGTCCGCCTTTGGCCTTGCGCCCGCCACTTCATCTGCTAGCCAAGTATGGCAGGGTTGAAGGAGGGACCGGCGCATGGACATCAAGGCGGTCCTGATGGGGTTGGGCTTCGCGCTGATGTGGGCCTCGGCCTTCACGACGACGCGGATGATCGTGACCGCTGCACCGCCGCTGACGGCGCTGGTGATCCGCTTTGCCCTCTCGGCCGTGGTGGCCCTGCCGCTGGCGCTGGCGATGGGCCAGAACTTCAGACTGAGCCGCGCGGAATGGCGCACGGTCGTCATCTTCGGCATCTGCCAGAACGCGCTTTACCTCGGGCTGAACTGGATCGCGATGCAGCATGTCGAGGCTTCGGCCGCCGCGATCATCGCCTCGATGATGCCGCTGATCGTCGCCTTCTTCGGCTGGCTGTTCTATTCCGAGAAGCTGCGCCCCGCCGCGATCCTCGGGCTGGTTGCCGGCGTCGTGGGCGTGGCGTTGATCATGGGCGTCAGGTTGCAGCACGGGCTGAACATTCCCGGGACGCTCCTCTGCCTTGTCGGGGTGGTCGCGCTGACCATGGCGACGCTGGCGGCGCGCGGCGCGGGCGGCAGCCGGAACATGATGACCATCGTGGGCCTGCAGATGGCGGTCGGCGCGCTGACCCTGCTGATCCCGGCCTTGGTGCTGGAATGGGGCCGCCCCGTGGAATGGAGCGGCCGGTTGGTCTGGGCCTTCCTTTATACCGTGCTGGCACCGGGTATCGGTGCGACCTGGCTGTGGTTCCTGCTGGTCAACCGCATCGGCGCCGTCCGGGCCGCGACCTTTCATTTCCTGTCACCGATCTTCGGCGTGGCCACCGCCGCGCTGCTGCTGGGCGAAAGATTCGGCGCCTCGGACGTGATCGGGGCGCTGATCGTCGCCGGAGGCATCCTGATGGTGCAGCTTGCCCGGATACCGGGCGCGGGCACGCCTCAGCCGCCCGCGGCCTCCGCCCGCGTGGCCGAGGGGCGGGACTGAATCCGCCCGACCCATTCGGTGATCGCTGGCGTGGCGGGCATCTGGTCCGCGAAAAAGATGAACGGGGCGGCGACCAGCAGATCGGCAGCCGAGAAATCCTCGCCCAGCAGATAGGGCTGGCGTGACAGCACCGCGTCGAGTTCGCCGATCGCCGTGTCATAGTCGCGGAAGGTCGCCATCAGCGCCGGATGGTTCATTTCGGTGAACCGGAGGATCACCACTGGCTCCAGCACGCCCTGATACCAGAAAAGCCAGCCAAGGTATTCGCCGCGCTTCGGATCGCCGGGCAGAGGCCCCATCCCCGCCTCGGGGAACATGTCGGTCAGATAGGTGATGATCGCGCCCCGCTCGCGCACATGGTCGTCGCCATTGACCAGATAGGGCACCTTGCCCTCGGGGTGGGGGTTCGCGGGATCGCGCCCGCCCGATCCGTCGCGGCGCGGGATCGTCACGGTCTCGACCCGCACCTTGTCCAGCAGATCCATTTCCGCCAGCAGCGTGAGGATGGTTTCCGAGCGGCTTTGCGGGGCATGGTAAAGTGTCAGCATCTTGGCCTCCTGTTCTGATCGGGGCAGGATGCGCCTGCCCTGCTGACAGAAGGTGACAGCATGTCCCGCACCGATCGCCTGATGCGCCTGATGGACGCGCTGCGACGCCTGCCTGCCCCGGTGACGGCGGGGCGGCTGGCCACGGAAACCGGCGTCTCGCCCCGCCAGCTTTATCGCGACATCGCCACCCTGCGCGCCGGCGGGGCGCTGATCGATGGCGAGGCCGGGCTGGGCTATACCCTGACCGAGGATCCGGCCCTGCCGCCGCAAAGCTTCTCGCGGCTCGAGATCGAGGCGCTGCTTCTGGCGGTCTCGGGCCTCGCCTCGCTGGGGGACAAGGCGCTGGTCCGGGCGGGCGAGGATGCGATGGCGCGCATCATCGCCACCCTGCCGCAATCGCAGGGCCGCCACGCCATGCACGCGACGATGCGGCTGTTTCGCGAAACCCGGCATCCGCCGCTGCTACGGATCGACATGGACATGCTGCGCCAGGCGCTCTGGGACGAGCAGGGCCTGATCATGGACTATCTCGACCTTCAGGACCGCGCCACCACGCGTGAAATCTGGCCGCTGGGCCTGTCCTATAGCGACAGCAACATGATGCTCCTGGCGCATTGCCGGTTGCGGCAGGATTTCCGGGTGTTCCATATCGACCGCATCCAGTCGATGCGGCTGTCCGGTGCCAGTTTCCGCCCCCGGCGCGTGGCGATGCTGCGCGAATATGTCGGGGGTCGGAAGGCGGGCCTTGGGCAGTCGGGTCAGGGATCCGGCGCGCGGGACGGGCGTTGACGCAAGGACCGGCCACCGGTCCGGGTTGATTTTCACGAAATGTTCTACACCTTGGAGAGATGCGCGCCGATTCCATCCTGTTTCCGACCAAGGCCGGGCTCTATTGCCCCGCGGGCGATTTCCATATCGACCCGCTGCGGCCGGTCGCGCGGGCGCTGATCACCCATGGTCACAGCGACCATGCCCGCTTTGGTCATGGTGCGGTCATGGCCACGCGCGAGACGCTGGAGATCATGCGCCTGCGCATGGGCGACGATTTCGCGCGCGAGACGCAGGTGGCCGAGGGTGAGGTGCGGATCGGCGATGTCTCGGTCAGCTTCCATCCGGCGGGGCATGTGCTCGGCTCCTCGCAGATCGCGGTCACTGCGGCGAAGGGGCCGCGGATCGTGGTCTCGGGCGACTATTCGCGCCACCCGAACCCCACCTGCGCCGGGTTCGAGCCGGTGGCCTGCGATGTCTTCGTGACCGAGGCGACCTTTGGCCTGCCGGTCTTTCGCTTTCCCGACCCGGCGGCCGAGATCGCGCGCCTGCTGGCCAGCATGGCCGGGTTTCCCGATCGACCGCATCTGATCGGGGCTTATGCGCTTGGCAAGGCCCAGCATGTCATCGCGCTGCTGCGCGAGGCGGGCTATGACGCCCCCATCGCCATCCATGGCGCGCTGCAGGCGATGTGCGACTATTACATGCGGGCGGGCGTCGATCTGGGCGTGCTGGTCCCGGCCACCGCCGACGAGGTTCCCGCTCAGATCGTGATCGCCCCGCCCTCGGCCTTCGCCAGCCCGTGGGTGCAGCGCTTCCGTGACCCGGTGACCGGCTTTGCCTCGGGCTGGATGGCGGTCCGCGCCCGTGCCCGGCAGCGCGGCGCCGAACTGCCCTTGGTGATCAGCGACCATGTCGACTGGCCGATGCTGACCGGGACGCTGACCGAGCTTCAACCCTCGGAGGTCTGGGTCACGCATGGGACCGAGGACGGCGTGATCCGCTGGTGCGAGTTGGCGCAGATCCCGGCCCGCCCGCTGCGGCTGGTCGGTTACGAGGACGAGGCCGAATGAAAGCCTTTGCCACGCTGCTCGAACGTCTTGCCTTCACGCCGGCGCGCAATGCCAAGCTGCGGCTTTTGCAGCATTATCTGGAGCGCACGCCGGATCCCGACCGGGGCTGGGCGCTGGCCGCGATGACCGGGGATCTGGAATTGCGGGCCGTCACGCCCTCGCTGCTGCGCGGCCTCGCGGCCGAGCGGGTGGACGACCAGCTTTTCGCGCTGAGCTATGATTTCGTCGGCGATCTGGCCGAGACCATCGCCCTGATCTGGCCCGGCGGGGCCGAGGACGACCCCTCGCTGTCCGAGGCGGTGGCGCTTTTGCAGTCCACCGGCAAGGCGGGGCTGCCCGCCGCCATTGCCGGAATGCTCGACCGGCTTGGTCCGTCCGAGCGGCTGGCCTTCCTGAAGCTCGCGACCGGCAATCTGCGCGTCGGGCTGTCGGCCCGCATGGCGCGGATGGCGCTGGCCGGGATGGGCGCGCCGACCGTCCAGCAGATGGAGGAGGTGTGGCACGGCTTGACGCCGCCCTATGCGCCGCTTTTCGACTGGATCGGCGGAGGGGTGGTTCCCGAAAGCGCGGCGCTGGCACCGTTCCGCCCGGTCATGCTGTCGACCGCGACCGATCTGGGCGAGCTCGGCGCCCTCGATCCGTCCGAATATGTCGCGGAATGGAAATGGGACGGGATCCGTGTGCAGGCGGTCAGCGATGGCGGGGTGCGCAGGCTTTATTCGCGGACGGGCGAGGACATCTCGCAGAGCTTCCCCGACGTGATCGAGGCGATGGATTTCGACGGCACCGCCGATGGCGAATTGCTGGTCCGCCGCGACGAGGGCATCGCCCCGTTCGGAGAGTTGCAGAAGCGGCTGAACCGCAAGACCGTCGGCAAGTCGCTGCTGTCGAGCCACCCGGCCGGGTTGCGGCTTTACGATCTGCTGATCTGGGAGGGGCGGGATCTGCGCGCCGAGCCGCTGATAACCCGCCGCGCCGTGCTGGAGAGGGCGGCCTTCGCTTCGCCGCGTGTCGATGTCTCGCCGCTGCTGGAATTCGCGACATGGGAGGATCTGGCCGCGCTCCGCGCCGACCCGCCCGCCAGCGTGATCGAGGGCGTGATGATCAAGCGCCGCGACAGCGCCTATGTCTCGGGCCGCCCGCGCGGGCCGTGGTTCAAGTGGAAGCGCGATCCGATGGTGGTCGATGCGGTGCTGATCTATGCGCAGCGCGGGCATGGCAAGCGTTCGGGCTTTCATTCGGACTTCACCTTCGGCCTGTGGCGGGGCGAGGAGCTGGTGCCGGTCGGCAAGGCCTATTTCGGCTTCACCGATGCGGAGCTGCGCGAGCTTGACCGCTTCGTGCGCCAGCATACGACCGAACGCTTCGGCCCGGTCCGCGCGCTGGAGCCGAAGCTGGTCGTCGAGGTCGCCTTCGAGGGGCTGAACCGGTCGAGCCGCCACCGCTCGGGCGTCGCGATGCGCTTTCCCCGCATCAGCCGCATCCGCTGGGACAAACCCGCAGCAGAGGCCGACCACCTCTCGGCGCTGGAGGCGATGCTGTGAAGCTGCCGCCCGCTTTTCAGGACTGGTTCGCCCGGCAGGGCTGGGAGCCGCATCCCCATCAGCTGGCCCTGTTGGAGGCCGAGGGCGACAGCCTGCTGATCGCGCCTACAGGCGGCGGCAAGACGCTGGCGGGCTTCCTGCCCTCGCTGGTGGAGTTGGCGCGGGTGCGGGATGAGTATTTGGGGAACAGAGAAGATGCGAAGGGCGGGCTTCATACGCTTTATGTCTCGCCCCTGAAGGCGCTGACGGCGGATATCGGGCGCAATCTGGCGCGGCCGGTGGCGGAACTGGGGCTGGGCATCCGTGTCGAGGATCGGACCGGCGATACCGGCGCGACGCAGCGCCGCCGCCAGCGCGTCGACCCGCCCGAGATCCTGCTGACCACGCCTGAGAGCCTTGCCCTGATGCTGAGCTATCCCGAGGCGCCGGTGATCTTTGGCGGGGTCCGGCGGGTGGTGCTGGACGAATTGCATGCGCTGGCGGAAAGCAAGCGGGGCGACCAGCTGATGCTTGGGCTGGCGCGGCTGCGCGCGCTGGCGCCGGGGCTGCGCGTGACGGGGCTTTCGGCCACGGTCGAGGATCCGGCGGCGCTGGCGAGCTTCATGGCGGGTGCCGCCCCTGTCGCGATCCTTGAGGCCGATCCCGGTCCCGACCCGGATATTGCCATGCTCGCGACCGAGGAGCCCGCGCCATGGGCGGGGGGTGGGGGGCACTACGCCATTCCCGAGGTTCTTCAAGCGGTGCGGCAGGCCCGCACCACGATCATCTTCATCAATACCCGCGCCCAGGCCGAGCTGTTCTTTCAGGCGCTCTGGGCCGCGAATGAGGAGAACCTGCCGATCGGGCTGCATCACGGCAGCCTCGCGCGCGAGCAGCGGGCACGGGTCGAGGCGGCGATGGCGGCGGGTGAGTTGCGGGCGGTGGTCGCGACCGGCAGCCTCGACCTGGGGATCGACTGGGGGGCGGTCGATCTGGTGATCCAGGTCGGCGCGCCGAAGAACGTCAAGCGTCTGGTGCAGCGGATCGGGCGGGCCAACCATCGCTACAACGCGCCCTCGATGGCGCGGATCGTACCTGCGAACCGCTTCGAGCAGATCGAATGCGTGGCGGCGCTGGAGGCGGTGCAGCAGGGCGATCTGGACGGCGCGCCGCGCGGGCCGGGGCCGCTGGACGTGCTTTGCCAGCATATCCTGCTGACCGCCTGCACCGCGCCTTTCGAGGCTGATGCGCTTTATGCCGAGGTTCGGACCGCCGGCCCCTATCGCGGCCTTTCGCGCGTGGATTTCGACGCCTGCCTCGATTTCGCGGCGACCGGGGGCTATGCGCTGCGCGCCTATGACCGCTGGCAACGGCTGATGCTGCGGGACGGGCGCTGGCAGTTGCGCGACCCGCGGGCGGCGCGGCTCTTGCGGATGAATATCGGCACCATCGTCGAGAACGAGATGGTCAAGGTCCGCCTGCGCGGGCGTGGCGGCGTCCCTCTGGGCGAGGTCGAGGAGGATTTCGCCGCCAGCCTCGTTCCCGGTGACAGTTTCCTGATCGGCGGCAAGGTGGTTCGCATGGACGCAATGCGCGAAATGGTGATCGAGGTGACGCCCGCCCCCTCGCAGCAGCCGAAGATCGCGGTTTATTCCGGGGTCAAGCTGGCCATGTCGACGCAGCTTGCCCATCGGGTGCTGGCGCTGATCGGCGATCCCGCGCGCCATGTCGTCCTGCCGCCCGACACGCAGGACTGGCTGGCGCTTCAGGCCGAGGTCTCGCGCCTGCCCGAGCCGGGGCTACTGCTGTCCGAGAGCTTTCCCCATGCCGGACTGTGGCATTGCGCGATTTACGGCTTTGCCGGGCGGAATGCCCTGCAGACGCTGGGCCTTTTGCTGACGCGCGAGATGGAGGAGGAGGGCTTGGGGCCGCTTGGCTTCCTGATGACCGATTATGCGCTGCTGATCTGGTCCGTCGATCCCGTGACGGCGCCCGATCGGCTGCTTGACGCCGTGCGGTTGCGCGCCGGGCTTGGCGACTGGCTGGCCGAGAACGCGGTGATGAAGCGGACCTTCCGCAATGTCGCGACCGTCGCCGGGCTGATCCAGCGCAATATGCCGGGCCAACGCAAGTCGGGGCGGCAGGCGACGTTCTCCAGCGACATCCTCTATGACACGTTGCGCAAATACGATCCCGGCCATCTGCTGCTGCGGATCACGGCTGATGAGGCGGGCAGGGGCCTTGTCGATTTCGGGCGGATCGAGGAGATGCTGGAACGCTCGCCCCGGCGCGAGCATCGGATGCTGGCGCGCGTCTCGCCCCTTGCCGCGCCCTTGCTCTTGGAGATCAGCCGCGTCCCGATCCGCGGCGAGGGGCGCGAGCGGCTGGCGCGGGTCGAGGCCGAGGCCTTGATGCAGGCCGCCGGGCTGGG
>NZ_DATMFA010000034.1:0-19408 GCF_035556475.1 Paracoccus sp. (in: a-proteobacteria)
CATGATTTCCTTGCGCACCGAGAAGGGGCCGGCCGGTGGGGTCCAGTCGGGCTGGGCGCGATTGATCGCGACCATCTCGGCCAATGCCCAGGCAAGCAATCCGCCGAACAGGATGAAACTTGGCAGGTCGCCATTGACCAGAAGATGCGCGACGGCCCAGAGCGAGAAGCCCGTCAGTTGCGGGTGGCGCAGATGCGCGGTCACGCGGGTCTTCATCCCGGCGGCGGCGAAAAGATAGAAGGCTGCGAGGACCAGCAGGTTGTTGATCCCCTTGAGCGGGGCCGAGGCGCCCCACCAATAGGGGCCGTCGGTCATCCGGTAGCCGATGATCATCAGGAGGACAGAGACGATCAGCGCGCCCGCGACCGCGCCCTTGCCCGCCTCGCCGAGACCCGCCCGCGCCGTCGGTGCGAGGCGTTTGAAGAGATGTGCGCCCCACCAGAGCGCGACTCCGAGGATCAGGATCAACATCTGGCTGGTTTCCTTTGCTCGATGCTTATGTGTGGCAGGGGCAGGTTGGACCTAGCCGGCCAGTCTGGCAATCGCTTCGGCACGCGCCAGCATGGCCCGTGCGGTGACGACATGCAGGTTTTCGACGATCCGGCCGTCCACCACGGCAACGCCCCGGCCCTGGGCCTTCGCCTCGTCAAAGGCGCCGATCTGGCGCCGGGCGAGGTCCAGCTCCGCCTCGGAGGGGGCGAAGACCTCGTTCGCGATGGCAAGCTGCGCGGGGTGGATCAGCGTCTTGCCGTCAAAGCCCATGTCGCGGCCCTGTTCGCATTCGGCGCGCAAGCCCTCCTCGTCCCTGAAGGCGTTGAAGACGCCGTCGATGATCACGAGGCCATGCGCGCGCGCCGCCAGAAGGCAAAGGCCCAGCCCCGCCATCATCGGCAGCCGGTCCGGCGTGAAGCGCGCGTTCAGCTCTTTCGCGAGGTCGTTCGTGCCCATGACCATGCCGCGGATCCGGGGATGGGCCGCGATCTCGGCGGCGTTGAGCATCCCCTCCGCCGTCTCCATCATCGCCCAGAGCGGCGTTTCGGGCACGAGGTCGGCGACCCGGTCCACATCGGTCGAACGGCTGACCTTGGGGATCAGCAGCGCATCCGCCCCCTGCGCGAAGGCGCGGGCATCCCCCTCGCCCCATTCGGTGTCGAGGCCGTTCATCCGCACGATCCGCGCCCGCCCGCCATAATCGGCCAGCAGCGCCTGCGTGAGCAGGTCGCGCGCCGGCACCTTTTCGGCGGGCGCGACCGCATCCTCGAGGTCGAAGATGATCGCATCGGCGCCGAGCGACTGGGCCTTTTCCATCGCGCGCGCATTCGACGCGGGGATATAGAGAACGGAGCGGTAAGGTCGGGTCATGCGGGCCTCACTGGAAATTCCGGGCGAACGCTGCATGGAAGCGGAACGAATCGCAAGCATTCTTTGCCGCAGTGCGGCGTCAGAGCGCACTCCAGATCAGGCGGGCCGAGACCAGCGCGAGCGCCCAGGTGATGAAGCCATAGAAGATCGTCGAGGGCATCCGCCGCAGGATCCAGAGGCCGCAGACCACGCCCAGCACGGCCGGAACCATCAGCGCCAGCGCGATCGAGAGGTTATGGGGCGACAGCTGGCCGAGGAAAGCATAGGGCACCAGCTTCACCGCATTGCAGATCGCAAAGAAGATCGTCGTGGTGCCGGCGAAGATCATCGGCTCCAGCCGCAGGGGTTGGGTATAGACCTGATAGGGCGGCGCCCCCGAATGCGAGACGAAGCTGGTATAGCCCGACAGGACGCCCCAGAACGAGCCGGCAGCCATCCTCGGGAAACGCGCAGTGGGTGGCCGTCCACGCCGCAGCAGCGCGTTGAGGGCGAAAACAAAGCCGATGATGCCGACGATCAGCGTGACCCAGCGCTCGTTCACCACATGGGCCGTGGCCCAGCCAAGACCGATGCCGAGCATGGCGCCGGGCAGCAGGGTCGCCAGCACCCTTCGGTCGAAATTGCGGCGAAACGCGATCAGCCCGCCGATATCCGAGGCGATATAGACCGGCAGCAGGATCCCCGCCGCCTGCACCGGCGACATGACCAGCGACATCAGCGGGACCGAGATCACCCCCACCATCGCAAGCCCGCCCTTGGCCAGACCGATCGCGAAGGCCGCGACAATTCCCAAGCTCCAGCCCCAGAGATCCAGTCCCACGATCGCTCCTTGCACTGCCCGTCCCGACTAGGACATGACCGGGCGCTTTGCAATCGCTCGGGGTGCTAACGCTAACTGCATGAAATGCGGCCGCTCCTCTAGCCGCGCCGCAGCGAAAATCGGCTGGAGAGGTGGGCCGAGGCTTGCGATTCCCATCCAAGGGGAATACGCCACCGCGCGAACCTATCATGGAAATCGGAGGTTAATCATGGCCCGACCCAAGATCGCACTTATCGGCGCAGGACAGATCGGCGGCACGCTGGCGCACCTGGCCGCGATGAAGGAACTGGGCGACGTCGTCCTGTTCGACATCGCCGAAGGCACCCCCCAGGGCAAGGCCCTCGACATCGCGCAATCGGGCCCGTCCGAGGGCTTCGACGCCGTGATGAAAGGCGCCAACGACTATGCCGACATCGCCGGCGCTGACGTCTGCATCGTGACGGCCGGCGTTCCGCGGAAGCCGGGCATGTCGCGCGACGATCTGCTGGGCATCAACCTCAAGGTGATGAAATCGGTCGGCGAAGGCATTGCCAAGCACGCTCCGAACGCCTTCGTGATCTGCATCACCAACCCGCTCGACGCGATGGTCTGGGCGCTGCGCGAATTCTCGGGCCTGCCGCATGAGAAAGTCGTCGGCATGGCCGGCGTGCTCGACTCGGCGCGCTTCCGCCACTTCCTGTCGCTGGAATTCGGCGTCTCGATGCGCGACGTCACCGCCTTCGTGCTGGGCGGCCATGGCGACACCATGGTCCCGCTGGCCCGCTATTCGACTGTCGCCGGCATCCCGCTGCCCGACCTGGTCAAGATGGGCTGGACCACGCAGGAGAAACTGGATGCGATCGTCCAGCGCACCCGCGACGGCGGCGCCGAGATCGTCGGCCTGCTGAAAACCGGCTCGGCCTTCTACGCCCCGGCGACCTCGGCCATCGAAATGGCGGAAGCCTACCTCAAGGACCAGAAGCGCGTGCTGCCCTGCGCGGCTTACGTTGACGGCCCCTACGGCCTGAACGGCCTTTATGTCGGCGTCCCGACCGTGATCGGCGCGAACGGCATCGAGAAGGTCATCGACATCAAGCTCGACAAGGACGAGCAGGCGATGTTCGACAAGTCGGTCGACGCGGTGAAGGGTCTCGTCGCGGCCTGCAAGGGAATCGACGGCTCGCTCGCCTGATCGCACCTGCGAATGAACGAATGACGGATCCCGCGGTTCACGCCGCGGGATCTTTCTTTTTCTGCGGGAAAGACTCGCTCTGGGACGTGCTTGCGTTAACAGCCCGAAAATTTGCGATCACAGCCCGAATGAGTGTGATCACAAACCGGCCAAACAAGCGGATTTTACCTCTCCCGACTGCCTAATCCCTTTAGAGCGCGTCGCGGATATGCCAGAAGCCCGGCAACCGATAATTGCGGGGAAGTAGCATGAACATCCATGAATACCAGGCCAAGGCGCTGCTGCGCCAATACGGCGCACCGGTTTCCGACGGCCGCGTGGTGATGAAGGCTGACGAAGCCAAATCCGCCGCCGGCGAACTCGACGGGCCGCTCTGGGTCGTCAAGGCCCAGATCCATGCCGGCGGTCGCGGCAAGGGCCACTTCAAGGAAGCCGAAGCTGGCGAAAAGGGCGGCGTCCGCCTGGCCAAGTCGGTTGAAGAAGCCGAGGAACTGACCCGCCAGATGCTGGGCCGCACGCTGGTCACGCACCAGACCGGCGAGACTGGCAAGCAGGTCAACCGCATCTATATCGAAGACGGCTCGGACATCGAGCGCGAGCTGTATCTCGCGCTGCTGGTCGACCGCCAGACCTCGCGCGTGTCGTTCGTCGCCTCGACCGAGGGCGGCATGGACATCGAGGAAGTCGCGGCCAACACCCCCGAGAAGATCGTCAGCTTCAGCGTTGACCCGGCTTCGGGCCTGTCGGATTTCCACGGCCGCCGCGTCGCCTTCGCGCTGGGTCTGAGCGGCGCTCAGGTCAAGCAATGCGTGGCGCTGGTCAAGAACCTGTATCGCATGTTCATCGAAAAAGACATGGAGATGCTGGAGATCAACCCGCTGATCGTCACCGACAAGGGCGACCTCAAGTGCCTCGACGCCAAGATGGGCTTCGACAACAACGCGCTCTACCGCCAGCCCGACATCCTCGCGCTGCGTGACGAGACCGAGGAAGACCCGAAAGAACTGGCCGCCTCGAAGTTCGACCTGAACTACATCGCGCTCGACGGCGAGATCGGCTGCATGGTGAACGGCGCTGGCCTTGCCATGGCGACCATGGACATCATCAAGCTGTTCGGCGCCGAGCCGGCCAACTTCCTCGACGTCGGCGGTGGCGCCACGAAAGAGAAAGTGACCGAGGCGTTCAAGATCATCACTTCGGATCAGAACGTCAAAGGCATCCTCGTGAACATCTTCGGCGGCATCATGCGCTGCGACATCATCGCGGAAGGCATCATCGCCGCCGTGAAGGAAGTCGGCCTGCAGGTTCCGCTGGTCGTTCGTCTGGAAGGCACCAATGTCGAGCTGGGCAAGGAGATCATCTCCAAATCCGGCCTGAACGTGATCGCCGCCGACGACCTGTCGGACGCCGCCCAGAAAATTGTCAAAGCGGTGAAGGGGTAATTTTCCATGGCCGTTCTCGTTAACAAAGACACCAAAGTCATCTGCCAGGGCATCACCGGCTCGCAGGGGACGTTCCACACCGAACAGGCGATCGCCTACGGCACCAAGATGGTCGGCGGCGTGACCCCCGGCAAAGGCGGTTCCGAGCATCTGGGCCTGCCGGTCTACAACTCGGTCCACGAGGCCGTGGCGAAAACCGGCGCCAACGCGACCGCGATCTATGTCCCGCCGCCCTTCGCCGCGGACTCGATCCTGGAAGCCATCGACGCCGAGATCCCGCTGATCGTCGCGATCACCGAGGGCATCCCGGTTCTGGACATGATGCGCGTAAAACGTGCCCTGCAAGGCTCGAACTCGCTGCTGATCGGTCCGAACTGCCCGGGCATCATGACCCCGGACGAGTGCAAGATCGGCATCATGCCGGGCTCGATCTTCAAGCGCGGCTCGGTGGGCGTCGTCTCGCGCTCGGGCACGCTGACCTATGAAGCGGTGAAACAGACCTCGGATGTGGGCCTCGGCCAGTCCTCGGCTGTCGGCATCGGCGGCGACCCGATCAAGGGCATGGAGCATATCGACGTGCTGCGCATGTTCCTCGACGACCCGGAGACGGAGTCGATCATCATGATCGGCGAGATCGGCGGTTCGGCCGAGGAAGAAGCGGCCGAGTTCCTGGCCGAGCAGAAGCGCAAGGGCCGCTGGAAGCCGACCGCCGGCTTCATCGCGGGCCGCACCGCGCCGAAGGGCCGTCGCATGGGCCATGCCGGGGCGATCGTCGCCGGTGGCAAGGGTGACGCGGAATCGAAGATCGAGGCCATGAAATCGGCCGGGATCATCGTCGCCGACAGCCCCGCCGGTCTGGGCGAAGCCGTTCTGAAGGCCCTTGGCCGGTAACGTAACGTAAGACTTTTGACTTAGGTGGAGCCCCTCCCTACCTTTAGGGGGCTTCACCGGAACCGCCGCAGGTGGATGGATTGGACCGCAACGCGATCAAGGCTGACATGCACGCCGCCCCTCGACAGGGGTTCGGCGGCATCCTTGATCCGCGCAGCACCCAGTCGCGCCTCTGCGCATTGCCGCTGGCCGGGGCGCTGCTGCTGACGCTGAGTTCCGGCTGCGGTCGCGCACCGACCGAGGACATCCTGCCCGGCGGCGTGCCTGCCCGAACCAACCTGCACCAGTCCACCGGCCTGCCGGCGCAGTCGGTGCGGACGGTCAACCGCAACGATGCCGGCTGGCGTCTGATCTATCACCCGGCCCATGCGCCTGCGGGGGCCGAACAGCAGGCCGCGCGGGCATTGTGCGGACTGGAACGCCGGGCCGTCGCACAGATCGTGCGGCTGCCGCTGGATGCCCCCCATGACGATCCGGGTGCAGCCAAAATCGACATCATCTGTGCGTGAACCGAGCGACACGATGTTCGGACATGTACGACCCGCAGACCAGCAGAAGACGGCGCATGCCGAAGCCCTGCAACTTCACCAGCCGCCTGAGCGCGACGGCAAGCAACTGGACGATCAGAAATGAACGATCAATCCCCAAACGCAACCTTCCACGATTCCAGCTTCCTGCAGGGCCAGAACGCGGTCTATGTCGAGCAGCTCTACGGGCAGTGGGCGAAAGACCCGGCTGCCGTCGACGCCGCCTGGGACGCATTCTTCCGCAGTCTCGGCGATGAGGAAACGACCGTCACCCGCGAAGCGCAGGGCGCAAGCTGGCGCCGCGCCGACTGGCCGCCGGCACCCAGCGACGAGGTGACCTCGGCGCTGACCGGCGAATGGCCGATGCTGCCCAAGGCCGAGGCCAAGGCGGCGCTGGACAAGATCGCGGCGAAGGCCGGGGAAAAGGGCGTCCAGCTTTCGGACGACCAGCTGAAGCGCGCCGTGCTGGACAGCATCCGCGCCATCATGCTGATCCGCGCCTTCCGCATCCGTGGCCACCTGCACGCCGACCTTGATCCGCTTGGCATGCGCGAGGTTCCCGACCATGGCGAGCTGAAGCCCGAGACCTACGGCTTCACTGCCGCGGATCTGGACCGCCCGATCTTCATCGACAACGTGCTGGGCCTGCAGGTCGCCACGATCCGCCAGATCGTCGACCTGATGCAGCGCACCTATTGCGGCACGTTCGCGATCCAGTTCATGCATATCTCGAACCCCGAGGAAGCCGCATGGCTGAAAGAGCGGATCGAGGGCTATGGCAAGGAAATCGCCTTCACCCGCGAAGGCCGCCGCGCCATCCTGAACAAGCTGGTCGAGGCCGAGGGCTTCGAGAAGTTCCTGCATGTGAAATACATGGGCACCAAGCGCTTCGGCCTTGACGGCGGCGAGGCGCTGATCCCGGCGATGGAGCAGATCATCAAGCGCGGCGGCGCGCTTGGCGTGAAGGACGTCGTGATCGGCATGCCCCACCGCGGCCGCCTGTCGGTGCTGGCCAACGTGATGAACAAGCCCTATCGCGCGATCTTCCACGAATTCCAGGGCGGCAGCTACAAGCCCGATGACGTGGACGGCTCGGGCGACGTGAAATACCACCTCGGCGCCTCGTCGGACCGCACCTTCGACGAAAACACCGTGCACCTGTCCCTGACCGCGAACCCCTCGCACCTGGAAGCCGTGAACCCGGTGGTGCTGGGCAAGGTCCGCGCCAAGCAGGACCAGCTTTCCGACCAGACCTATCGCGAAGCGGTGCTGCCGATCCTGCTGCATGGCGACGCGGCATTCGCGGGTCAGGGCATCGTTGCGGAATGCTTCCAGCTTTCGGGCATCCGTGGCCACCGCACCGGCGGCACGATCCATATTGTCGTGAACAACCAGATCGGCTTCACGACCGCGCCGCATTTCTCGCGCACCTCGCCCTATTGCACCGACATCGCGCTGATGGTCGAAGCCCCGATCTTCCACGTGAACGGTGACGATCCCGAGGCCGTGGTCCATGCCGCGCGCGTCGCGACCGAATTCCGCCAGAAGTTCCACAAGGACGTGGTTCTGGACATCATCTGCTATCGCCGCTTCGGTCACAACGAAGGCGACGAGCCGATGTTCACCAACCCGCAGATGTACAAGAACATCAAGGGCCACAAGACCACGCTGCAACTCTATACCGACCGCCTCGTCGCCGACGGCCTCGTGCCGGAAGGCGAGATCGAGGAGATGAAGGCCGCGTTCCAGGCGCATCTGAACGAAGAGTTCGAGGTCGGCAAGAACTTCAAGCCGAACAAGGCCGATTGGCTGGACGGCAAGTGGTCCGGGCTTGAGGCCGAGGGCGCCGATTACAACGCCGGCTCGACCGGCATCGAAGTGGAGACCTTCACCGAGATCGGCACCGCGCTGACCCGCGTGCCGGACGGGTTCGACCTGCACAAGACCGTGGGCCGCCTCCTCGACGCGAAGAAGCAGATGTTCGAGACCGGCAAGGGCTTCGACTGGGCGACCGGCGAGGCGCTGGCCTATGGCTCGCTGCTGGTCGAAGGGCATCCGGTCCGCCTCGCGGGGCAGGATTCGACCCGCGGCACCTTCTCGCAGCGCCATTCGGGCATCGTCGACCAGACCACCGAAGAGCGTTACTACCCGCTGAACCACATCCGGGGCGGGCAGCAGCGCTACGAGGTGATCGACTCGATGCTGTCGGAATATGCGGTCCTCGGCTTCGAATACGGCTATTCGCTGGCCGAGCCGAACGCGCTGACCCTGTGGGAAGCCCAGTTCGGCGACTTCGCCAACGGCGCGCAGATCATGTTCGACCAGTTCATCAACTCGGGCGAGAAGAAATGGCTGCGCATGTCGGGCCTCGTCGTGCTGATGCCGCATGGCTACGAAGGCCAGGGCCCCGAGCACAGCTCGGCCCGGCTTGAGCGCTGGCTGCAGATGTCGGCAGAGGACAACTGGATCGTCGCGAACTGCACGACCCCGGCGAACTATTTCCACATCCTGCGCCGTCAGCTGAAGCGTCCGTTCCGCAAGCCGCTGATCCTGATGACGCCGAAATCGCTGCTGCGTCACCCGATGGCCGTCTCGACCGCCGAGGATTTCCAGACCGGTTCGACCTTCCATCGCGTGCTGTGGGACGATGCCGAGCGCGGGAACTCGAAGCTGGAGCTGAAGCCCGACAGCCAGATCCGCCGCGTCGTGATCTCGTCCGGCAAGGTCTATTACGACCTCTTGGCCGCGCGCGATGCCGCCGGGGCCGACGATGTCTACCTGCTGCGGCTTGAGCAGTTCTATCCCTTCCCGGCGCAGGCTATGTCGAAGGAACTGGAACGGTTCAAGGATGCCGAGATCATCTGGTGTCAGGAAGAGCCCAAGAACATGGGCGGCTGGACCTTTGTTGAGCCGAACATCGAATGGGTTCTGTCGCGGATCGGCGCCAAGCACGGCCGCGCCCGCTATGTCGGTCGCGCCGCCTCGGCTTCGCCCGCGACGGGTCTCGCCTCGCGCCACAAGGCCGAGCAGGAAGCCCTCGTGAACGAAGCCATCACCATCGGGGAGTGACATGGCAGTCGAACTGCGCGTCCCCACGCTTGGGGAATCGGTATCCGAAGCGACCGTCGCCACCTGGTTCAAGAAACCGGGCGACGCGGTCGCCGTGGACGAGATGCTGTGCGAGCTGGAAACCGACAAGGTGACGGTCGAAGTCCCGTCACCCGTCGCCGGAAAGCTGGGCGAGATCATCGCCGCCGAGGGCGAGACGGTCACGCCGAACGCCCTGCTCGCCCAGATTTTGGAGGTCGGCAATGCCGGCCCCGAGGAAATGTTGCCCAAGGCAGAAACGGGCATCAAGCCCCAGGAAGGACAGAAGAAGATGAGCGGAAAATCCGTTGACGTAATGGTACCCACCCTGGGCGAGAGCGTCACCGAAGCCACCGTGGCGACCTGGTTCAAGAAGGTCGGTGATGCCGTCGCGCAGGATGAGATGCTGTGCGAGCTGGAAACCGACAAGGTCTCGGTCGAGGTTCCGGCCCCGGCTGCGGGCGTTCTGGCCGAGATCCTGGCCGAAGAAGGCGCGACCGTCGATGCCAGCGCACGGCTCGCCATCATCACCGAAGGCGCCGCGGGCAGCATCGCTCCGGCCGCGAAATCCGAGCCGGAGGCCAAGAAGGCCGCGGCCGTCCAGTCGCCCGGCGCCGGTCCCGAGACCGTGACCAGCCGCAAGGATGTCGAGGACGCGCCCTCGGCCAAGAAGGCCATGGCCGAAGCCGGCATCTCGCGCGATGCCGTCACCGGCACCGGCCGCGATGGCCGCGTGATGAAGGAAGACGTGGCCCGCGCCGGCTCGGCCCCCGCCCCTTCGGTCGCGCCCGCCCCAGCAGCCGCGCCGCGCGCCCCCTCCTCGGCCCAGGACGCCGCCCGCGAGGAGCGCGTCAAGATGACCCGCCTGCGCGCGACCATCGCCCGCCGCCTGAAGGACGCGCAGAACACTGCCGCCATGCTGACCACCTATAACGAGGTGGATATGTCGGGCGTCATGGACCTGCGCAGCACCTACAAGGATCAGTTCGAGAAGAAGCACAAGGTGAAGCTCGGCTTCATGTCCTTCTTCGTGAAGGCCTGCGTCCATGCGCTGAAGGAAGTCCCCGAGGTCAATGCCGAGATCGACGGCGGCGACGTGGTCTACAAGCACTTCGTCCATATGGGCGTCGCCGTCGGCACCCCGAACGGTCTGGTCGTTCCGGTCGTGCGCGATGCCGACCAGAAGAGCTTCGCCCAGATCGAGAAGGAAATCGCCGAGCTTGGCACGAAGGGCCGTGACGGCAAGCTGACCATGGCAGAGATGCAGGGCGGCACCTTCACCATCTCGAACGGCGGCGTCTACGGCTCGCTCATGTCCTCGCCGATCCTGAACCCGCCGCAATCGGGTATCCTCGGGATGCACAAGATCCAGGAGCGTCCGGTCGTCGTGAACGGCCAGATCGTCATCCGCCCGATGATGTATCTTGCGCTGAGCTACGATCACCGCATCGTCGACGGCAAGGGCGCCGTGACCTTCCTCGTGCGCGTCAAGGAAGCGCTGGAAGATCCCCGCCGCCTGCTGATGGATCTCTGATCCCTCGATCGGGGGTGGCCCTTGCCGCCCCCCGTCCGCCCTGCCTCGTGCCGGGCGACACCCAAGGCGCGCGGCCCTTTCACGGGGCAGCGCAACTCTTTCCGGACTGATCCCGTTGATGCGTGACGGCTGATCCGGCTCACCGGGCATCGGCCGAAAACCGAGGAGTAAGCCATGACCCAGATGATCGCCCGTTACCATGTCGCCGATTACGACCGTTTCAGAACCCAGTTCGACAATGATGCCGAGGATCGCGGCCAGAATGGATTGTCGCTGCTGCAATTGTGGCGCGAATCCGGCTCGCAGGCCTGGGCGCTTTACCAGATCGCCGACGCGGCGAAAGCAAAGGCCTATCTCGACGGCGCGGCCGGGGTCTTCAACAGTCAGGCCGGCGTGCTCTCGACCGAATACCACTTCCTGGAGACCGCTTGATGAGCGCCGAGACCACGGCGCTTGCGCTGGCGGCGGTGCTTCAGGCGGTCCAGATCGGACTTGCCGCCGCCTCGATGAACCGCGATGCCGGGGTCGAGTGGAACACCAGCCCGCGCGACACCCAGCCGGAATTTTCGCCGCTGACCGGCCGGCTGCGTCGCGCGGTCGACAATCATTTCGAGGGGCTGATCCTCTTCACCATCGCGGTGCTGCTGGTCACGGTCACCGATACGGACAGCCTCGTCACCGCGCTCTGCGCCTGGCTCTATCTGCTGGCGCGGCTGCTTTACATTCCTGCCTATGCCCTGGGCTGGTCGCCATGGCGATCGGCCATCTGGGCTGTCGGCTTTCTCGCAACCATGGTGATGATCGTCACCAGCCTATTCACATGAACCGAGCCGGCGCCCCAACGACGCCGGAGATGCAAGGAGACCTGAATGTCCACCTATGACCTGATCGTGATCGGGGCAGGCCCCGGCGGCTATGTCTGCGCCATCCGTGCCGCCCAGCTTGGGCTGAAGGTCGCCTGTGTCGAGGGGCGCGAAACGCTGGGCGGAACCTGCCTGAACGTCGGCTGCATCCCCTCCAAGGCGCTGCTGCATGCAAGCCACATGCTGCACGAGACGCATGACAACTTCGCCAAGATGGGCCTGATGAACGCGCATGTCGACGTCGACTGGGCGCAGATGCAAAGCTACAAGGCCGAAACCGTCGCCGGCAATACCAAGGGCATCGAGTTCCTGTTCAAGAAGAACAAGATCGACTGGATCAAGGGCTGGGCCGAGATCGAGGCGGCGGGCAAGGTCAAGGTCGGCGACACCACCTATGAGACCAAGAACATCGTCATCGCCTCGGGTTCGGAGCCGTCCAGCCTGAAGGGCGTCGAGGTCGACAATGCCGCCGGCACCGTCGTCGATTCGACCGGCGCGCTGGCGCTGCCGAATATCCCGAAAAGCATGGTCGTGATCGGCGCGGGCGTCATCGGGCTTGAGCTTGGCTCGGTCTATGCCCGCCTTGGTGCGGAAGTCACCGTGGTTGAGTTCCTCGACGCGATCACCCCCGGCATGGACGGCGAGGTGCAAAAGCAGTTCCAGAAGATCCTGAGCAAGCAGGGGATGAAATTCGTCCTCGGCGCCGCCGTCTCGGGCACCTCGGTCGACAATGGCACCGCGAAAGTCACCTACAAGCTGCGCAAGGATGACAGCGAGCATGTGATCGAGGCCGAGACCGTCCTCGTCGCGACCGGCCGCCGTCCCTATGTCGCGGGCCTCGGCCTCGACAAGCTGGGGGTCGAGCTGACCGATCGCGGCTTCGTCAAGATCAATGACCACTGGCAGACCTCGATCCCCGGCATCTATGCCATCGGCGACGCGGTTCCCGGCCCGATGCTGGCCCACAAGGCCGAGGACGAGGGCATGGCCGTCGCCGAAGTCGTCGCGGGCAAGCATGGCCACGTGAACTATGCGGTCATCCCCGGCGTGATCTACACCACCCCGGAAGTCGCCTCGGTCGGCCTGACCGAGGAAGCAGCCAAGGAAACCGGCCGCAAGATCAAGGTCGGCAAGTTCCCCTTCATGGGCAATGCCCGTGCCAAGGCGCTGTTCCAGGCCGAGGGCTTCGTCAAGATGATCGTGGACGCCGAGACCGACCGCGTTCTGGGCTGCCACATCATCGGCCCGAGCGCGGGCGAGATGATCCACGAGGTCTGCGTCGCGATGGAATTCGGCGCCTCGGCGCAGGACATCGCGCTGACCTGCCACGCGCATCCGACCTGCTCGGAAGCCGTGCGCGAGGCGGCGCTGGCCTGCGGCAGCGGCGCGATCCACGTCTGATCGGCGTCTGATCGGCGAAAATTCACCGGAACCGTCAGAAAACGGCGGCGGTAATCCGCCGAAGGGCCGCTCTGGACAGGGCGGCCCTTATCTTATGATTTCGCCGCATGGGAACCCTTGGCTAAAGTCCAGCCAACGAAAATCGAGGGGCAACCATGAAAACCTTGATCCGTCTGCTTGTGCTGGGTGGGCTGTTCACACTGGGCGCGTGCGGGGACAACTCGGTCGATCCCGATCGCCGCTATCTGGTCGAACCGCGTGCCTCCCAAGCCCAGATGCGGCTCCACGCCAATGAGACGCCGGAGCTGCGCAGCCTCATCAACAAGTATTCGGCCGAGTATCAGGTTCCCGTCGAACTGGTGCATCGCGTCATCATCCGGGAATCGCATCACCGTCCCGGCGCCCGCAATGGCCCCTATTACGGGCTGATGCAGATCCTGCCCGCCACCGCGCGCGGCATGGGCTATCAGGGTTCGGCAAACGGCCTGCTGGATGCGGAAACCAACCTGAAATACGGGGTGAAATACCTTCGTGGCGCTTACATGGTTGCCGGCGGCAATCAGGATGCGGCGGTGAAATGGTATTCGCGCGGCTATTATTACGAGGCCAAGAAAAAGGGCCTGCTGGAAGAGACGGGCCTGCGCTGACGAACCCGGCAGCATGAAAGATGGGCGGTCCTTGCGGGCCGCCTTTTCGGTTCAGAGCTTGCGGTTGTAGCGGATGAAGGGCGACTTCGCCCCGACGCGATCATAAAGCATCCGGCCCGCGTAATTGTCCTCGGCCGTCAGCCAATAGACATTTGGGACGCCCGCGCGGTCGGCCTCGTCATAGACCGCCTCGATCAGCGCGCGGCCGAGACCCGTTCCCCGCGCCTCGGGCGCGGTAAACAGATCCTGAAGATAGCAGACCCCCTCCTTGCGCCACAGGTTCGGGTGAAAGACGTAATGGACGAGGCCCAGCAGCGCGCCGTCCTTTTCCGCGACAAACCCGTGGAAATCCCGCGCCTCGCCCGAAAGCAGCCGGGCAAAGGCGCTGTCATAGAAAGCCTCGGGCCGGTCGTGGAATCCGTAGAAGGCCTGATAGCCGCGATAAAGCGCCTGCCAGCCGGCGCGGTCCGCCGCGCGAAGTTCGCGGATCATCGCTGCCGCCGCGCCATGAAGGCCAGCCGCTCGAACAGCGCCACGTCCTGCTCGTTCTTCAGCAGCGCGCCATGCAGCTTCGGCAGCATCTCGCCCGCGGGACGCTTCAGATCCTCGGGCGAAAGATCCTCGGCCAGGATCAGCTTCAGCCAGTCCAGCAATTCGCTGGTCGAGGGCTTCTTCCTTAGCCCCTGCACCTCGCGCAGTTCAAGGAACTGGTTCAGCGCCTCGTCCAGCAGGCGCGATTTCAGCCCCGGATAATGCACATCGACGATTCGCTTCAGCGTCTCGGCATCGGGAAAACGGATGTAATGGAAGAAGCAGCGGCGCAGGAAGGCGTCCGGCAATTCCTTCTCGTTGTTCGAGGTGATGATCACAATGGGGCGATGCCGCGCCCGGATCGTCTCGCCCGTCTCGTAGACATGGAACTCCATCCGGTCGAGTTCCTGCAGCAGGTCGTTCGGAAACTCGATATCCGCCTTGTCGATCTCGTCGATCAGCAGGACGATCTTTTCGGGCGCCTCGAAGGCCTGCCACAGCTTGCCCTTGCGGATGTAATTGCCGATCTCATGCACGCGCGCATCGCCAAGCTGGCTGTCGCGCAGGCGCGAGACCGCGTCATATTCGTAAAGCCCCTGCTGGGCGCGGGTCGTTGATTTCACGTTCCATTCGATGATCGGCAGGCCAAGGCTCGCTGCGACCTGCCGCGCCAGCTCGGTCTTGCCGGTGCCCGGCTCGCCCTTGACCAGAAGCGGCCGCTCCAGCGTGATCGCGGCATTGACCGCGACCGTCAGATCGGCCGGAGCCACATAGGTTTCTGTCGAGGAAAACTGCATCCGCCCGTCCTTTGCGCATTCCGCGCGAGGCTACGCGGCAGGGCGTGTCCGTGCAAGCGCAGCATCCCGCCATGCCGGAAAGGGCTAGTGACAAACCCGGCACCATACTTTATGGGGGCCGCAAGGTGCGGGCATGCAGGACCCGCTCCCGGAGGAAAGATGAAAGCCCAGACTTTTCTGCCCGAAGATTATCGACCCGCCGAAGACGAACCTTTCATGAACGAGCGGCAGCTTGAGTATTTCCGCCGCAAGCTGATCGCCTGGAAGCAGGAGCTGCTGGACCAGTCCGCCGAAACGCTCGAAGGATTGCAGGAAAGCGCACGCAACGTGCCCGATCTTGCCGACCGCGCCTCGGAGGAGACCGACCGCGCGCTGGAACTGCGCACCCGCGACCGCCAGCGCAAGCTGGTCAGCAAGATCGACTCGGCCTTGCGCCGGATCGAGACGGGTGAATACGGCTATTGCGAAAAAACCGGCGAGCCGATCAGCCTCAAGCGCCTCGACGCGCGGCCAACCGCGACGATGACGCTGGAAGCGCAAGAGAAGCACGAGCGCAAGGAACGCGTCTACCGCGACGATTGATCGCTCTGCACCCCCATTGACCGGCGGTGCCGCGCGCCGCCGGAGGGCGGCTTTTTTGTTTTCAAGGACAAGGACATGGCCAGTCCGCAAACCTTTCCCATCACGATTGTGGGTGCAGGTGTCGCAGGCCTGACCGCCGCCTGTGCGCTGGCGCAGGCTGGCTTCCCGGTCCGTGTCCTCGAACGTGCGGATGCGCTGCGCGAGGTTGGCGCGGGCCTGCAGATTTCCCCCAATGCTCTTTCCGTGCTTGACCGGCTCGGCCTCGGGAACCGCTTCCGGGGGCTGTCGCTGCCGACCGAACGGGTCGAGCTTCGCGACGCCTCGGGTGCTGCGGTGGCGCAGGTCGATTTCGCGCGATACCGGCCCGGAGGCCGCTTTCGCGTCGTCCATCGCGCCCGTCTGGTCGACATGCTGGTTGACGCCGCCCGCGAAGCCGGGGCCACCATCGAACTCGGGCAAGAGGTCTCGACCCTGCCGGGCGATTGCGGACTGGTGATCGGCGCGGACGGGGTGAAAAGCCGCATCCGCCCCCTGTTGAACGGGCCCGAGACGCCCTTCTTCACCCGCCAGAGCGCGTGGCGGGCGCTGATTCCCCTCGAACCCGGCGCCGAGACCAAGGTGCAGGTCTTCATGGGCCCGGAACGGCATCTCGTCAGCTATCCGCTGGCCGGAGGGCTGCGCAATATCGTCGCGGTGCTTGAGCGTCCCGACTGGCAGGATGAGGGCTGGTCGCAGCCCGGCGATCCCAATGACCTGCGGGCCGCCTTCGCGCGCTTTGGCGGGCCGGTGCCGGAATGGCTGGCGCGGGCCGAGGATGTCTCGCTCTGGGGCCTGTTCCGCCACCCGGTCGCGCAGCACTGGTATCGCGCCCTGGGCGACGGACCCGCCGTCGCGCTGATCGGGGATGCGGCGCATCCGACCCTGCCCTTCATGGCGCAGGGCGCGGTCATGGCGATCGAGGATGCCTGGATCCTCGCGGCCTGCCTCGCCTCGGGTCGCGCGTTGCCGGAGGCGCTGGCGCATTTTCAGGCGCTGCGGCACCCGCGCTGCCTTCGGATCGTCAAGGCGGCGAATGGCAATGCCCGGAACTATCACCTGAAGGGACCGGCCCGGGCCGTGGCCCATGCCGGATTGCGGACGCTGTCGCGGCTGGCGCCCGGCCAGCTGGTCGGGCGCTTTGCCTGGCTTTACGACTACGACCCGAGCGCCGCGGTCTAGGCCGCGCGCTCGACCGCGGCGACGATGCCGTCGACCACCTCGCGCAGGACCGTCTCGTCCTCGGCCTCGGCCATGACGCGGATCAGCGGCTCGGTCCCAGATTTGCGGATCAGCACCCGGCCCGAACCGTTGAGCCGCGCCTCGGCCCGCGCGATCTCGGCCCGGACCGCCTCGGTCGAAAGCGGGTCCGCCCCGGCCTTGTAGCGCACATTCTTGAGAAGCTGCGGCACCGGATCGAATTGCGCCACCAGCTCCGAGGCCTTGCGCCCGCTATCGGCCAGCGCGGCCAGGAATTGCAGCGCCGCGATCAGCCCGTCCCCGGTCGTCGCGTAATCGGTCATCACGATATGGCCCGACTGCTCGCCGCCAAGATTGAAGCCCGCACCGCGCATCCGCTCGACCACATAGCGGTCGCCGACCGCGGTGCGCTCCAGCCGCAGGCCGCGCCCTTGCAGGAAGCGTTCAAGCCCGAGGTTCGACATCACCGTCGCCACCAGCGCACCGCCGCGCAGCCGGCCCTGATCCGCCCAGCGTCCCGCCAGCAGCGCCATGAGCTGATCGCCATCCGCGACCTGCCCCTTTTCGTCGACGATCATCACCCGGTCGGCATCACCGTCGAGGCTGATGCCCATGTCGGCGCCATGTTCCAGCACGGCCCGCGCGCAGGCCTCGGGATGGGTGGAACCCACGCCGTCGTTGATGTTGTGCCCGTTCGGGGTCACGCCCAGCGGGATGACTTCGGCCCCGAGTTCCCACAGCACATCGGGCGCGGCGCGATAGGCGGCGCCATTCGCACAATCGACCACGACCTTCAGCCCTTCCAGCCGGTTCCCGACCGGGAAGGTGGTCTTGGCATATTCGACATAGCGGCCGCGGCCATCATCGATGCGCTTGGCGCGCCCGATATTCGCCGGCTGGGCCGGGGCGATGTCGCCGGCCACGATCTGCTCGATCTCGGCCTCGGCCTCGTCCGACAGCTTGAAGCCGTCGGGACCGAAGAACTTGATGCCGTTATCCGCCGCCGGATTGTGGCTGGCCGAGATCATGATCCCCACATCCGCCCGCATCGAGCGCGTGAGGTAGCCCACCGCCGGCGTCGGCACCGGCCCCAACAGCAGCACGTTCATGCCGGTGCTGGTCAGCCCGGCGGTCAGCGCGTTCTCCAGCATATAGCCCGACAGGCGCGTGTCCTTGCCGATCACCACGCGATGCCGGTCCTCGCCATTGCGGCGGAAATAGCGGCCGGCAGCGGCGCCAAGGCGCAGCGCCATTTCGGCGGTCATGGGATAGCTGTTCGCCCGGCCCCTGACACCGTCAGTTCCGAAAAGTTTCCTGCTCATTCGCCCCCTCCGGTCACGGCCTGCCATAGCGCCAGGCCCTGCCTTGTTTCTTCCACGTCATGGACGCGGTGGATTTGTATGCCCTGCGCGATCCCGGCCAGCGTCACGGCGAGCGTGCCCGATGCCCGGTCCGCCGGTCGTTCCGCCCTCCCGATCGCGCCGATGAAGCGCTTGCGCGAGACGCCCAGCAAGACCGCACAGCCCAGCCCGTGAAACAGCGAGATCCGCCGCAGGATGGCCAGATTATGCGCTTGGGTCTTGCCAAAACCAATGCCCGGATCGATCACGATGCGCGCGCGGGGGATTCCCGCCGCCTCGGCCCGCGCGATGCGGATGTCCAGCGCGTCATAGACATCCAGCAGGACGTCGCCATAGACCGGATTGTCCTGCATCGTCTCGGGGATGCCCTGCGCGTGCATCAGGCAAAGCTGCGCGCCGCTGGATGCCACCGCCTCGGCCATGCCGGGGTCGAAATCGAGGCCCGAGACATCATTGACCAGCCCCGCCCCCGCCGCGACGGCGGCGCGCGCCACCCCGGCCTTGCGGGTATCAACCGAGATTGCCGCAAATTCCCGCGCCGAGGCGATCACCGGGACCACGCGCCCGATCTCTTCGGCCTCGGGCACTTCCTGCGCGCCGGGACGGGTCGATTCGCCGCCGATGTCCAGCATCTCGGCCCCTTGTCCCCGCAGGAGCCTTGCCTGAGCCAAGCCGTCATAAGTGCCGCCATCGGAAAAGCTGTCCGGCGTCGCGTTGACGATCCCCATGATCCGGGGCCGGTCCATCGCGAGGCCCAGCACATCGGGACGCGGGGCCGCCAGCGCCTGCATCACCTCCTCCGGGGCGTCATCCGCGATCTGCGGCGCGACGCCACGACGCAGGATTTCCACCTGCGAGAAGCGGGCCCAGCCCCCGGCGATGCGCCAGCGCCCATGCTCCACGGGGATCGGTCGGTAATAGATCTTGGTCATTCAACTGGTCTTTCCTGTGCCCAGAGGGCAGAGCGTGCGGCAGCTCAGATCCGGTCCGAGGCGATGGAGAAGCCGGCGGGCAAATCCGGCATTTCAGCGCCCTCGGGCAAGGCCCAGTCGAGGCGCTCGGCCTGAAGGCGGGCGGCCAGCCAGACGGCCAGCGCATGGGGTTCGGGCGCAAGACCCGCCACGTCGCGCGCCATCCGCGCGGGCGCCCAGACGAC
>NZ_DATMFA010000035.1:0-24417 GCF_035556475.1 Paracoccus sp. (in: a-proteobacteria)
GTCATGCTGCGGGCTCCGGGTAGACGGCGTTGGCGCGGTTCAGGTCTTCTTCCTGCGCCGGGTTCGCGACCTCGACGACGCCCTGAACGAAGATGCCGGGGGTGATGACTGCTTCCGGGTCGATCGCGCCCGGCTCGACCAGTTCGGAGACCTGAACGATGGCGGTTTTGGCGGCCATGCACATCAGCGGGCCGAAGTTCCGCGCCGCCATGCGATAGGTCAGGTTGCCCAGCTTGTCGCCCTTGTCGGCCTTGACCAACGCGTAATCGGCCTTGAGCCAGCGCTCTTGCACATAGGCGCGGCCGTCGAATTCCTCGACCGGTTTGCCCTTGGCGAGGTCGGTGCCATAGCTCGTCGGGGTATAGAAGGCGGGGATGCCCGCGCCGCCTGCACGAATACGCTCGGCCAGGGTGCCCTGCGGGACCAGCTCAAGCTCGATCTTGCCGGCGAGGTAAAGCTCGGTAAAGACGCGGGGGTCGGCCGAACGCGGGAAGGAGCAGATCAGCTTCGCGACCATGCCCTGTTCGATCAACGCGGCAAGGCCAACGTGACCGTTGCCGGCGTTGTTGTTCACCACCGTCAGGTTCTTCGGGTGGCCGGTCGCGACATGGCGGTCGATCAGCGCGTGGATCAGTTCGATCGGGGCGCCCGAGCCACCGAAGCCGCCGATCATTACCGTCATGCCATCTTCGATCCCCGCCACGGCGGCGGCAAGATCGGGAAGCGTCTTGTCCATGAATCCTCCTGTGCGGCGCAGGGCCACAAGATTTCCGCACCGGGTTACACAATCATCGCGGCTTCCGTCCATGCAGTTCGTGCGATATGCTGCATTTGTTCACATATCGCACAACGGGAGCCGGCATGAGCATCAGTGAGCGCGATACGATGGGGGGGCTCGCCAAGGGGCTGAGGGTGATCGAGACCTTCACCGCCGAGCGTCCGCGCCAGTCCATTGCCGAGGTCGCGGCCGCCTCGGGTCTGGACCGGGCGACGGCGCGGCGCTGCCTGCTGACGCTGGCCCATCAGGGCTATGCGGATTATGACGGAAAGTTCTTCACGCTGACGTTGCGCGTGCTTCGGCTGGGGACCGCCTGCCTTGCGACCATGCCCCTGCCGCAGATCGTCCAGCCCTATCTTGACCGCCTGTCGGAGGAGATAGGGGAAAGCTCGTCCGTTTCGGTGCTGGACGGGGCCGAGATCGTCTATGTCGCGCGCGCGGCGCAGCGCAAGGTCATGTCGATCGCGCTGATGCCGGGGTCACGACTGCCGGCATGGTGCACCTCGATGGGGCGGGTGATGCTTGCGGCGCTGCCCGAGGAGGAGTTGCAGCCGATCCTCGACCTTGCGCCCTTTCCGGCGCGGACCGTCCATGCCCTGACCTCGGCCGGGGATCTGCTGGAAGAGTTGGGGCGCGTCCGCCGCGATGGCCATGCGGTCATAGATCAGGAGGTCGAGATCGGCCTGCGCTCGATCGCGGTGCCGCTTCTGAACGCGCGGGGTAGGGTGGTCGCGGCAATCAATATCGGACTGCCGGTCGCCCATGCGACCATTGACGACCTGCGCAGCCGCTTCCTGCCACATCTGCTGCGCATACAGGCCGAGCTGCGGGCATCGGTTCACTAGGCGGGGGTGGCCAGCTTCAGGCCGTGGGCGGGGTATTCTGGCCGGATGGTTTGCCGGTGGTAATGCCCCGCGGGCCGGATTGACTCGGGGTGCGAATTTATTTACGAACGATCGTACTGAAAAAATCGGACGCCGAGATGGGACGCAAGCGGACAATCGACAGGGACGAGTTGATGCAGGCGGTCGAGGCCGTCGCCCGCCGCGATGGGATCGGCGGGTTGAGCATTGATGCCGTCGCGAAAGAGGCCGGCGTCAGCAAGTCCAGCGTAGTCTATGACTGCGAGAGCAAGGCCGGGCTTCTGGCCGCGTTCACCCGCCACCAGCTTTGCCAGCATCGCGCAAAATTCGACGCGGCCCATGCCCGCCAGCAGGGCAAGCCGAACGCATGGCTTCGCGCCGTGATCGAGGAATTTCGCACCGCGCCCACCGACGAGGACATTGCCATGGCGCTGCTGATCAGCGTCGGCATGGGCGCCAATGCAGAATGTCGCGACATCATGCGCGAACAGCTGCGCCGCGATGCCGACAATATCGCCGCCGAGGCTGACGAGCCAGACCGTATGCTGCGCACGCTGCTGACGCTGCACGGGATCGCTTTCCTCGAATTTTTCGACCTGCATCGATTTGACGATGTCACCCGCAACAAGATCCTCGATGACCTGATGGCCATCGTGGACACCGACAAGGGTGCGCCGAAACCCGAAGACTGACTTAATTCACTTCTCCTCCTCCCCTCCTCCTCCCCCCTTTTGATCCAAAGGTCAGACCATGCTTTTCGACAGATTGCCGGGCGGGCTTGCCTGCCTGTTGGCCGGATTCGCCATGATTGCGGGCCCCGCCGCTGCCCAACAACTGCCGCCCGCCATTGTCAGCGTCCAGACGCTGAAGCCCGAACCGCTGCCGGTGGTGAACGAGTTGCCGGGCCGCGTTGCCGCGACCCGCACGGCCGAAGTGCGTCCGCGCGTCGGCGGCATCGTCATCAGCCGCGTGTTCGAACAGGGCGCCCGGATCAAGGAAGGCGACATCCTCTACAAGATCGACCCGGCGACATTCGCCGTGCGCGTCGCCAGCGCCGAAGCGACCCTGGCGCGGGCCGAGGCGACGCGCCAGAACGCCGAGGACCAGATGCGCCGCGCCGAGGCGCTGCGCGAGCGCAAGGTCACGGCCGGTGTCGATCTGGAGAACGCGACGACCACGCTTGCGCAGGCCGAAGCCGACGTGGCCATCGCACGCGCCTCGTTGCAGGAAGCGCAACTGAACCTCAGCTATACCGACGTGACCGCGCCGATCGCCGGTGTCGTCGGCCGCGCGCTGGTGACGGAAGGGGCGCTGGTCAATTCGCAGACCGACATCATGGCGACGATCCAGCAGCTTGACCCGGTCTATGTCGACGTGACGCAGTCCTCTTCGGATCTGTTCGCCCTGCGCCGCGCGCGCGATGCGGGCGAGCTGGCGATGGCCAATTCCGACGAGGCGCGCGTCCGGCTGATCTTTGACGATGGCACCGAATATACCCATTCCGGCAAGCTGCTGTTCTCGGAGGCCAGCGTGGACAGCACCACGGGTCAGATCACCCTCAGGGCCGAGTTCCCGAACCCCGATGGCGACCTGCTGCCCGGCCTCTATGTCCGCGCCCAGATCGAGCAGGCCGTGCGCGAGAACGCCCTGACCATTCCCCAGATGGCGGTTCAACGCGATCAGGCGGGCCAGGCCTATGTCTATGTGATGAAGGATGCCGACACCGTCGAGCGTCGCAATGTCCGGCTGGGCCAGACCACCGAAGACCGCTGGCTGGTCGAGGAAGGCCTGAAGGCCGGTGACCGCGTCGTCGTCGCCGGGGCGCAGAAGCTTTACCCCGATGCCAAGGTCGTCCCCGAGCCGGTCGATGCCACCGCCGAAGCCGCGACGGGATCGCCCACGACGAATGAGGCAGCCAAGACCGAGGCGCCTGCCGAGGCTGCAAAGCAGGGTTAAGTCATCATGGCACATTTTTTCATCACCAGGCCGGTTCTGGCCTGGGTGATCTCGATTTTCATCGTGATTGCCGGTCTGCTCGCGCTGCCCTCGCTGCCCGTGGCGCAATATCCGCAGGTGGCATGGCCGCAGATCACCATTTCCACGTCGTATACCGGCGCCGCGCCGGGCGAGATCAACCAGTCCGTCGCCCAGCCGATCGAAGAAGAGCTGAACGGCGTCGAGGGCCTGACCTATTACGAATCCGTCTCGGACAGCTCGGGCGCGATGTCGATCACCGCGACATTCGAGCCGGGAACCGACATTGCCCGCGCACAGGTCGATGTGCAGAACGCCGTCGCGCGGGTCGAGCCGCTGTTGCCGCAAAGCGTCGTCGATCAGGGCGTGCTGATCGAGGAGGCCGGTTCGGGCTTTCTGATGATGGTCGCGCTGACCTCGGATGACGGGTCGCTCGATTACATCGCGCTGGGGGACTATATCAACCGCAACGTCGCCGGCGAGATCCGCCGGATCGAGGGCGTGGGCCGCGCGCAGGTCTTTGCGCCGGAACGCGCGCTCAGGATCTGGATCGACCCGGACAAGATGACCGGCCTCAACCTCTCCTCGGCCGAGGTGGTCGCGGCCATCCGCGCCCAGAACGCGCAGGTCGCGGCGGGCAAGGTCGGGGCCGACCCGAACCCCATCGCCCAGCAATTGACCGCGACCGTGCTGATGAAAGGCCAACTCGACGACCCCGAGGAGTTCGGGAAGATCGTCCTGCGGGCCAACCCGGACGGTTCGGCGGTGCTTCTGCGCGATGTCGCCCGGATCGATGTCGGGGCCGAGACCTACAGCTTCGCCTCGAACATCAACGGCAAGCCCGCGGCGGCCATCGGCATCCAGCTTTCGACGACCGGGAACGCGCTCAACACCTCGGAAGCGGTTCATCAGAAGATGGAGGAGCTGTCGAAGTTCTTCCCCGACGGCATCAGCTACGCCATTCCCTATGACACCACCCCCTTCGTCGAGGCCTCGATCGAAAAGGTGCTGCATACGCTGGTCGAGGCGATGGCGCTGGTCTTTGTCGTGATGTTCCTGTTCCTGCAGAACTTCCGCTACACGCTTATCCCGACCATCGTGGTTCCGATCGCGCTGATGGGGACGCTGGCGGTGATGCTGGTCGCGGGCTTCTCGATCAACGTGCTGACCATGTTCGCGATGGTGCTGGCCATCGGCATCCTTGTCGATGACGCCATCGTCGTGATCGAGAACGTCGAGAGGATCATGGCGACCGAGGGCCTGCCGCCCAAGGAAGCCACGCAGAAGGCGATGGGCCAGATCTCGGGCGCGATCGTCGGGATCACGCTGGTTCTGGCGGCGGTCTTTATTCCGATGGCCTTCTTCCCCGGCTCGTCAGGCATCATCTATCGCCAGTTCGCGCTGACGATGGTGGTGGCGATCCTGTTCTCGGCCTTCCTCGCACTCACGCTGACGCCCGCGCTTTGCGCGACCTTCCTGAAGCCGATCTCGGGCCATCATGAGCGGAAGGGCTTCTTCGGCTGGTTCAACCGCAATTTCGACCGCCTGACCAACCGCTATGCGGCCAGCGTCACCTTTGTCACGCGTCGGCGGCTGGTGATGATGGTCTTCTACCTCGTCCTTGTGGGTGTGACGGCGATGGGCTTCGTGCGCCTGCCGACCAGCTTCCTGCCGAACGAGGATCAGGGCTTCATCATCACGGACGTCCAGACCCCGCCCACCGCAAGCTCGAACCGCACGGACGAGGTGCTGGCGCAGGCCACCGCCATGTATCAGCGCAATGACGCGGTCGAGAACGTGGTCGCGATCCGAGGCTTCAGCTTCTCGGGGCAGGGGCCGAATGCGGGTCTGATCTTCGTGACCTTCAAGGATTGGGCCGAACGTGACCAGTCCGCGCAGGAAATCGCGAGCGCCGCGAATATGGAGCTGTTCACCTACAAGGACGCGCAGGCCTTTGCCCTGTCGCCGCCGCCCATTCCGGGCTTCGGCACCTCGGGCGGGTTCAGCTTCCGCCTGCAGGACCGTGGCGGCCAGGGTCAGGACGCGCTGAAGGCGGCGGCCCAGCAGATCATGGGCGAGGCGCAGAAGGGCGGCATCGTCACCGGCCTCAGGATCGAGGGGCTGCCGGATGCCGCGCAGGTCTTCGTCACCATCGACCGGGAAAAGGCCAATGCCTTCGGCGTGACCTTTGCCGATATCTCGGCCACGGTGTCGCAATATCTGGGCTCGGCCTATGTCAACGACTTCCCGAATGCGGGCAAGATGCAGCGCGTCGTTCTGCAGGCCGAGGACACCTCGCGCATGCAGGCCGAGGATATCCTGAAGCTGACTGTCACCAATGCGCAGGGCGGCATGGTCCCGTTCTCGTCCTTCGCCACGGTGAACTGGGAGCAGGGCGCGTCGCAGGTCGTGGGCTATAACGGCTATCCGTCGGTCCGCCTCTCGGGTCAGGCCGCTCCGGGCTACAGCTCGGGCGCCGCCATGGCCGAGATGGAGCGGCTGGCCGACGGTCTGCCGCAGGGCTTCGGCTATGAATGGACCGGCCAGTCGCTCGAGGAGATCCAGTCCGGTTCGCAATCGACGCTGCTTTTCGCGATGAGCGTGCTTTTCGTCTTCCTGCTGCTCTCGGGTCTCTATGAAAGCTGGTCGATCCCGCTTTCGGTGATGCTCGTGGTGCCGCTCGGGGTCTTGGGCTGCGTCGCGGCGGTGATCCTGCGCGACATGCCAAACGACATCTACTTCAAGGTGGGCCTCATCGCGATCATCGGGCTATCGGCGAAGAACGCGATCCTGATCGTGGAATTTGCCAAGGACTTGCGCGAAGAGGGGCGGACGCTCCTCGAAGCGGCGGTCGAGGCGGCGCGGCTGCGCTTCCGCCCGATCCTGATGACCTCGATGGCCTTCACGCTGGGCGTCGTGCCGCTGGCGATTGCGACCGGCCCCTCGGCCGCCAGCCAGAACGCGATCGGCACCGGCGTCATCGGCGGCATGATCGCCGCGACCGTGCTGGCGGTGTTCTTCGTCCCGGTTTTCTTCGTCTTCGTCCTCGACCTCTTCAGCCGCCTGACCGGGCGGGGTCGCGCCGAAAGACGTGCCGGTTCGGCGGGCTAGCTCCTGCCCGCCACCCGCGCGGGCGGCCGCGATGCGTCGCCGCCCGCGCCCTTTCCCTCCTGCCCACGGGCACAAGATCTCGAGTGATCCCGAATGACCCAAGCCTACAGACCGTCCCGCCGCCTGCTTCTGGGCGGGCTTGCATCGACCCTTGCGCTGGCCGCCTGTGCCCCCGGCGCCTATACCGCGCCCGAACCCGATCTGCCCGCCCGTTTTGCCGCCGACTCGCCCGCCCGCCGTGCAGGCTCCAACGTCTGGTGGTCGGCCTTCCGCGACAGCCAGCTTGACGGGCTGGTTGCTGCCGGGCTTGCCCGCAACCTCGACGTCCAGACCGCCGTGGCCGTGATCAACGAGGCGCAGGCCAATGCCCGTCTGGTCGGCGCGAATGACCTGCCGCAGGTCCAGCTTGAGGGGGCGGCGAACCGGGGCATCAGCGATGCCAATGTCTCGATCGCGGAATCCTCCTCGGCCACGCTGGGGGTCTCGTGGCTGATCGACATTTTCGGCGCGAACCGCGCCGCGCGGCGCGGTGCCGCGGCGCAGGTCGATGCCGCCTATCTCTCGGCCGAGGTCGCCCGCCTGACCGTCGCCAGCGCCGTCGCGCAGGCCTATGTCGACGCGCGCTATTATCAGGAGGCGGTGTCGCTGACCCGGCAAAGCCTCGAAAGCCGCAAGCGCACGCTGGCCCTCACGCGTGAGCAGGATTTCCTCGGCAGCGTCAGCCGGGTCGAGGTGCTGCAGGCCGAACAGCTGGTGACCCAGGCCGAAGCGGCGCTTCCGGCGCTGGAGATGGGCTTTGACCAGTCGGTGAACCGGCTCGCCACCCTGACCGCCGGGCGCAGCGCCGATCTGGGCGCGCGGTTGCGCAAGGGCGGCAGCCAGCCGCGCGCGCGCTACAGCGCCAGCGTGGGCGTCCCGGCCGATGTGGTCCGTGTCCGTCCCGATGTCCGCGTGGCCGAGCGCAACCTTGCCGCGGCGGTGGCCGGCGTGGGCGAGGCCGAGGCGGCCTTCTATCCCAAGCTTACGCTCTCCGGTTCGGTCACGCCGATCGACATTTCCGGTGGCGGCAGCGTCAAGACCTGGGGCTTTGGCCCGCAGATCTCGGTTCCGCTGTTCACCGGCGGCGCGAACAAGGCAAGGCTCTCGGCGGCCGAGGCGCGGGCCGAGCAATCGCGGCTGGCCTGGCAATCGGCGGTGCTGAACGCCGTCGAGGAGGTCGAGAACGCGCTCGCTGGCTATAACCGCGACGCACGCGCGGTCTCGGCCCAGTCGCGCCTGGTCGCGAATGCGCGCGAATCCGTCGATCTGGCCCGCACCTCCTATGAGTTGGGCGAGGCGGGCTTCTTCCCCGTCCTCGACGCCGAACGCACGCTGCTTTCGGCGCGGCAGGATCTTGCGAATGCCGTGCGCCAGCAGGCGCTGCATTTCGTCCAGCTCAGCGCGGCCTCGGCCGGGGGCGTGGGCGTTTCGGCGAAGTGACCTTCCGGGCGGGGCGTCCCCGCAGGACGCGCCGCCCCGACAAACAATGCAGAACGGCCCTTGCACCTGACCGCCGGGGCCGTTCTGAATGGCGCGCAAACAGACCTGAAGCCGAGCCTTGCGATGCGCCTCTCCTCCCCCGCCGATCCTGATGCCGGTCTGAGACGAACCCTGCGGGAGCTGTTTCCGGGCCTCGCCGTCTCGGTTCTGGTGGCGGCGACGGCGCAGTTCCTCTCCGAGCATTACGGCGCGCCGGCGATGCTGATGGCCCTGCTGCTGGGTCTGGCGCTGAACTTTCTGGCCGATGAGGGGACGCGGACCGCGCCCGGCATCGGCTTCACCGCCCGGACCGTGCTGCGGCTGGGGGTGGCGCTGCTTGGCGCGCGGATCTCGGTCGAGATGCTGGCCGGGCTGGGCGGGGCCGCGATCGGGCTGGTGGTGGCGGGGGTGGTGCTGACCATCCTTTTCGCGCTGGCCGTCACCCGCCTCATCGGTCGTGACTGGCGCTTTGCGCTGCTGACCGGCGGAGCGGTCGCGATTTGCGGTGCCTCGGCGGCGATGGCGATTGCGGCGGTGCTGCCGCGCCATGAGAAATCCGAGCGTGACCTAGTTTTTACCGTGCTCTCGATCACCGTGCTCTCGACCGTGGCGATGGTGATCTATCCGATGCTCGCGCAGGTCTTCGGCTTTGATGCACGGGACAGCGGCGTCTTCCTCGGCGGCACCATCCATGACGTGGCGCAGGTGGTGGGTGCGGGCTTCTCGATCGGGCCGGAGGCCGGCGAGACGGCAACGCTGGTCAAGCTGATCCGGGTCTCGATGCTGGCGCCGGTGGTCCTGTGCTTCTCGCTCGCGATCCGGGCGCGGGGCTTGGCCGATCAGGTCGAGGGCAAGGCCCCGCCCTTGCTGCCGGGCTTCGTGCTGGGTTTCCTCGCGCTCGGGGTGCTGAATTCGGTGGGCTTGATCCCGGCGGCGCTGGCCGAGCTTGCGGGCATCCTCTCCCGCTGGGCGCTCCTCATCGCCATCGCCGCCGTCGGCATCAAGACCTCCCTCGGCCGTATGCTCGAGGTCGGGCCCGCAGCCATTGCCCTCCTCCTCGCCGAGACGATCTTCCTCGGCGCATTTGTCGTCACAGGGATACATCTGATCGGCTGAAGGGCATCTGCCCCTCAGACGATCCCGCCTCCACCGCCGAGAACGCGCGGGCGCGTTTCGGCGACCCGCGCCCGATAGCCCGAGGCGCGATAGGCTGCGACTGGGTCGATCGCCGCCCCGGCCCGCGCCCGCGCCATGGCGAGGATCGGCTCGACATCGGTGCGGAAGGCGGCGCGCAGGGTTGCCGCCGCCATCAGCGCATCGTTCTCCTCGCGGTAGCCGTCCAGCGCCGCGCGGTCGACCAGCGAAGCCTGAACATAGGCCCTCTGGATCTCCCCGGCCGAGACGATCAGGCTTTCGATCGGGTCGGTGACGTTATGGCTCTGGTCGATCATATGGGCGAGGTTCAGGCCGGGCGTATCCTCCAGCTCGACCAGCTCGTTAAAGACGAGGAAGAGGCGGAAGGGCTCGATCGTGCCCGCGTCCAGATCGTCGTCGCCATATTTGCTGTCGTTGAAATGAAAGCCGCCGAGCTTGCCTGCCCGGATCAGGCGGGCGACGATCATCTCGATATTCACGTTCGGTGCGTGATGGCCGAGGTCGACGAGGCATTGCGCCTTCTCGCCGAGTTCCTGCGCGATCATCAGGCTGGTGCCCCAGTCCTGCACCACGGTCGAGTAGAAGGCGGGCTCATAGATCTTGTGTTCCGAGAATATCCGCCAGTCGTCCGGCAGGGCGGCATAGACCTGCTTCATAGCATCCAGATAGCGGTCGAACTGGCGGCTGAGCGAGGTCTGGCCGGGGAAGTTCGAGCCGTCGCCGATCCAGACCGTCAGCGCGCGTGAGCCGATGGCGCGGCCGATCTCGATGCATTCCAGATTATGCTCGACCGCCTGCTGGCGCGTCGCGGGGTCGGTATGGCTGAGCGAGCCGAACTTGTAGCTGTAGGGCTGGTCCGGCTGGTCCTGAAAGGTGTTCGAGTTCATGGCATCGAAGCCGAGCCCGACTTCCTCGGCCTTGGCAAGCAGGGCGGTGGGATCGGCCTTGTCCCACGGGATGTGCAGGCTGACGCGCGGGGTCGCATCGGTCAGCTGGTGGATGACCGCGCAATCGTCGAGCTTGTCCATGATGCCGCGCGGCTCGCCCGGACCCGGAAAGCGGGCGAAACGGGTGCCGCCGGTGCCCGTGCCCCAGCTTGGCACCGCGACGCCGAAGGCCGTGGCCCGGGCGGTCAGCGCCTCGATCTCCACGCCGCGACGGGCGAGGTGCGCGCCGAGCGCGTCGTAATCGGCCTGAAGAGCGGCCGCGCGGGTGGCATTTTCCGCCTCGATCAGGTGCTTGTCGATCATGGTCATCACCGGGGGAAGGATTGGACGTTGCCGGCATCCACGTTCAGGATGTTGCCGGTCGATTTGGCGGAAAGGTCGCTCGCGAAGAAATAGGCGGCCTCGGCGATATCCTCGGGCAGGACCGAGCGTTTCAGCATGGAACGCTGGCGATACATCTCCTCCAGCCCCTCCTTGTCGGTGCCATAGGTCGAGGCGCGCTGTTCCAGCCACTCGCCCTCCCAGATCTTCGAGCCGCGCAGGACCGCGTCGGGATTGACGACATTGACCCGGATCTGCGCCCCGGCGCCTTCCAGCGCGAGGCAGCGGGCAAGGTGGATCTCGGCCGCCTTGGCGGTGCAATAGGCTGCGGCGTTCGGGCTGGCGGCGAGGCCGTTCTTCGATGCGACGAAGATCACCGAGCCGCCGATATCCTGCGCGCGGAAGGCCTTGAACGCCTCGCGGCTGACGAGGAAATAGCCCGTCGAGAGAATATCCATGTTCTTGTTCCAGAGCGCCAGCGAGGTCTCCTCGATGGGCGCCGACGACGCGATGCCGGCATTCGAGACGAGGATGTCGAGGCCGCCATATTCGACCGCGAGTTCGGCATAGGCCGAGGCCACCTGATTTTCGTCGGTGACGTTCATGCGGACCTTGCGCACGACGTCCCCACCGTGGCGCGCGGCAAGCGCCTGCGCGGTCTGGTCGAGCGCGCCTGCGTCGATATCGGCCAGCATGACGCAGGCCCCTTCGCGCAGGTAACGCTCGGCCGTGGCCGAGCCAATGCCGCCCGCGCCGCCCGTCACCAGTGCGACGCGCCCGGCCAGCGACTTGGGTTTCGGCATACGCTGAAGCTTCGCTTCTTCAAGCAGCCAGTATTCGATATCGAAGGCCTCCTGCTCGGGCAGGCCCTGATAGGTCGAGACGCCCGACGCGTCGCGCATCACGTTGATCGCGTTGACGTAGAACTCGCCCGAGATCCGTGCCGTCGCCTTGTCCAGCGCGAAGGTGATCATGCCGACGCCGGGGACGAGGTAGACGACCGCGTTCGGATCGCGCAGGGCCGGGCTATCGGGCCGCTTGCAGCGGTCGTAATAGGCGGCGTAATCGTCGCGGTAATCGGCGATGGCCTTGGCAAGCCCGGCGATGGTCGTGTCGAGGTCGGGGTTCGCCGGGTCGAAATCGACGACAAGCGGGCGGATCTTGGTCCGCAGGAAATGGTCGGGGCAGGAGGTGCCGAGCGGGGCGAGGCTCTCCAACATCTGCGAGCCGAGAAATTCCAGCACCGCAGGCTGGTCGTCGAAATGCCCGACCTTATGGCGGTCCTTCGAGATCAGGCCGCGGATCACCGGCATCAGCCGCGCGGCGATGTCGCGGCGCTGCGCGGGCGGCAGGGTCGGGCGCTTTTCGCCGCCGAAGGCGGGCTTGCCCGCCATCCGCGTTTCAAGCCACGCGGCGGCCTTGTTGATGATCGCAAGCGTCGTCAGGTAGCAGTCCTTGGCGTCATCGGCCCAAGTGAAAAGGCCGTGGCTTTCGAGGATGCAGCCTTTGGCCTGCGGGTTCTCGGTCGCGAATTTCTCGAGCCAGAGGCCCAGTTCATAGCCGGGCTTTTTCCACGGCAGCCAGCCGATCTCGTCCCCGAAGATTTCCCGCGTCAGCTCACGCGAGTTGACCGAGGCGGCAATCGCGATGATCGCGTCGGAATGGACGTGATCGACGTGCTTTTTCGGCACATAGGCGTGCAGCGGCGTGTCGATCGAGGCGGCGCGGGGATTCAGGTTGAAGGTGCAATGGGGCAGGTAGCCGACCATCTCGTCCTCGAAGGCCGCGCCGCGATACTTGCCCTTCAGCGCGTTGAGCCTGTCCATGTAGAGGGTCGAGAAGCCGTCCATCTTCATCGAGCCGATATCGCCGCCCGAACCCTTGACCCAAAGCACCTCGACAAGCTGGCCGGTCAGGGGATCGGTTTCCATCACCTTGGCCGAGGTATTGCCGCCGCCGTAATTCGTCACGCGCTTGTCCGAGCCGAGCAGGTTCGAGCGATAGAGCAGCCTTTCCGATTCGCTCATGCCGGATGCGCGGGCGTCGTCCCACAGGTTTTCAAGCCGATTGGCCGCAACTGTCTCAGTCATGCAAAAAACCCCTCCCTGCCGCGACCGGGGCCGCGGGCTCTCCCCGCGAGTTAGACGCGGATTCGCGCAGGGGTCAATCAATTTCGATCATAAACGATCATTATGCAGATGCGGCAAACAGGTTTCGATCAATTATGATTGACAGTGAGCGGTAATGATGGAAACTCGTTCGGCAAGGGAAGGAACCAAGATGCTGGAAACCGAACGTCACCGGATCATCCTCTCTGCGGTGCAAGAGCGCCCGGTGGTGACGGTCGCCGATCTTTGCGCGCTGACCGGCGCATCCGAGGCGACGGTGCGGCGCGACATCGGCCAGCTTCACCTCGCCAAGAAGCTGCGCCGGGTCCGGGGCGGGGCCGAGGCGATCGCGCCCCCGCAATTCGTGGGCATCAATGCGCGGCCCTTCGCGGTCAACCAGACCATCCATATCGCCCAGAAGCGGGCCATCGCGCAGGCGGCGGTCGACCTTTGCGAGGATGGCGACGCGATCATCGTCAATGGCGGCACGACCACCTTCCAGATGGTCCATCCGCTGACGACGAAGCGCCTGCAGGTCTTTACCAACAGCTTTCCCATTGCCGAGCATCTGCTGAAGCATTCCAAGAACACCGTGCTGCTGCCGGCGGGGGCGATCTATCGCGAGCAGAACATCATCCTGTCGCCCTTCGACGCCGATGGCAGCAATCATTTCTATGCCCGGCGCATGTTCATGGGCTGCCGCGGCCTCGGTCCGTTGGGTCTGATGGAGGGCGACCCGCTGCTGATCCAGGCCGAGCAAAAGCTGATCGACCAGGCGGATGAGCTTGTGGTGCTGGCCGACAGCTCGAAATTCAACCAGCGCTCCAGCCTGCTTCTGTGCCCGCTGACCCGGATCCACACCGTCATCACCGACACCGGGATCGAGGATCGTGCGGCAAAGATGCTGGAGGCGGCCGAGGTCCGGCTGATCGTGGCGGAACCCGCCGCGACCGACCGAAGAAAACGCGCGCAGGAGGAGTGACGCGCTTAACAGCTCATAGGGGAGGAACGAATGAGCGCAATTGGAAAGGCACTGGCCACGGCCGCGATGGGTCTGGCCCTGATGACGACGGCAAGCCAGGCCGAGGAGATGCGCATCGCGCTGGTCGTGAAGGCGCTGGGGATCGGGTTCTTCGAGGCCGCGAACAAAGGCGCCGAGGAGGCCGCGAAGGAGCTGGGCGACGTCAAGATCATCTATACCGGCCCGACCGACACCACCGCCGAGGGCCAGATCGAGGTGATCAACAGCCTGATCGCGCAAAAGGTCGACGCGATCGCGGTTTCCGCCAATGACACCGACGCGCTGGTGCCGACGCTGAAGAAGGCGATGGATCGCGGCATCACGGTGATCTCGTGGGATTCGGGCGTCGCACCCGAAGGGCGGCTGATGCAGCTCAACCCCTCGTCCAGCCCGCTGATCGGCAACATGATCATCAAGCTTGCCGCCGACAACCTGCCGGATGGCGGCGAGGCGGCGGTGCTTTCAGCCACCACCACCTCGACCAACCAGAACACCTGGATCGAGGAGATGAAGAAGGTCGAGGGCAACTATCCGAAGGTCAAGGTCGTCGGCACCGTCTATGGCGACGATCTGGCCGACAAGTCCTATCGCGAGGCGCAGGGCTTGATGCAGACCTACCCGAACCTCAAGGCGATCATCGCGCCGACCTCGGTGGGCATCGTCGCCGCCGCGCAGGCCGTGACCGATGCGGGCAAGATCGGGCAGGTGAACGTGACCGGGCTTGGCCTGCCGTCCGAGATGGCGGGGCATGTGAAGTCGGGCGCGTCCAAGTCCTTCGCGATCTGGAACCCGATCGACCTTGGCTATTCCGCAACCATGGCCGCCTATCATCTGGCCAAGGGTGACGCGAAGGCCGAGCCGGGGGCGAAGATCCCGATCGGCCGCATGGGCGAGATCACGCTGGACGACAAGACCGAGGCCGCGATGGCCGATCCCTTCGTCTATGACGCGACGAATATCGACCAGTTCAGCTCGATCTTCTGATCGCCGGATCTACCGGCCCGGCGCCACCAGCCGGGCCGACCCATCCAAGGATCGCTTCCCATGCAGCCCAGATCAGGGGTCGTGGACGGCGCGGCGCCGCCCGTGCTGTCGCTTCGCGGCATCGTCAAATCCTTTCCCGGCGTGCGCGCCCTTGGCGGCGTGCAGCTTGACCTCTATCCCGGTCAGGTCACCGCACTGGTGGGCGAGAACGGGGCCGGAAAATCCACCATCGTCAAGATCCTGACCGGGATCTATCAGCCGGACGAGGGCCAGATCCTGATCGACGGGACCGAGGTGCATTTCCCGACCGCCGAGGCCGCCGGACGGGCCGGCGTGACCGCGATCCATCAGGAAACCGTGCTGTTTGACGAACTGACCGTGGCCGAGAACATCTTCATCGGCCATGCGCCCCGCACCCGCTGGGGCCTGATCGACCGCCGCGAGATGCGCGCCCGCGCCGCCGGCATCCTCGACAGCATCGGCGCCGACCTCGACCCCGGCGTGCGGCTGAGGGATCTCAGCATCGCCTCGCGCCATCTGGTCGCGATTGCGCGCGCGCTCTCGATCGACGCTCGTGTCGTCATCATGGACGAGCCGACCGCCGCGCTGAGCCACAAGGAAATCGCCGAGCTTTACGAGCTGGTCGAGAAGCTGAGGGCACAGGGCAGGGCGATCCTGTTCATCAGCCACAAGTTCGACGAGATCTTCCGCATCGCCGACCGTTGGACGGTGTTCCGCGACGGGCAATTCGTCGGGCAGGGTGCCATCACGGACGTGACCGAGGCCGAGCTGGTCCGCATGATGGTCGGCCGTGCGGTCGACCAGATCTATCCCAAGCGCCCCGCCCGGATCGGACCTCCCGCGCTGGTCGTTGCCGGATATTGCCACCCGACCGAGTTCGAGGACATCAACTTCACCCTCCATCAGGGCGAGATCCTGGGCTTCTACGGCCTTGTGGGCGCCGGGCGCAGCGAGCTGATGCAGGCGCTGTTCGGGATCACCCGCCCCTCGCGCGGGGCCTGCCGGATCGGCGACGATGTGCGCGTCATCCGCTCGACCGCGCAGGCGGTGGGGGCGGGGATCGTCTATGTCCCCGAGGATCGCGGCCGGCAGGGCGCGGTCAAGGGCCTGCCGATCTATCAGAACGTCACGCTGCCCTCGCTGGCCCGGACCAGTCGCGCGGGCTTCCTGCGGCTGGCCGAGGAGTTTTCCCTTGCGCGCGACTATACCCAGCGGCTCGACCTGCGGGCGGCGAGCCTCGATCAGGATGTGGCGCTGCTCTCGGGGGGGAACCAGCAGAAGGTGGTGATCGCTAAATGGCTGGCGACACGGCCACGGGTGATCATCCTCGACGAGCCGACAAAGGGCATCGACATCGGATCGAAGGCGGCCGTTCACGCCTTCATGTCCGAGCTTGCCGGGCAGGGCCTTGCCGTCATCATGGTCAGCAGCGAGATCCCCGAGGTGCTGGGCATGTCCGACCGCGTCATCGTCATGCGCGAGGGCCGCATCGCCGCCGAGTTCCGCGATGAGGCGATGACGCCCGAGAACCTTGTCCGGGCCGCCGTCGGCATCAACGGAGCCGCCGCATGAACCTGCTGAAATCCCGCGAGGCCATTCTTGCGCTGGCGATCCTGTTGCTGCTGGCCCTGATTGCGACCCGCTTTCCCGGCTTCGTCGCGCCCGCGAACCTTGCGCGGGTGCTGACCGACACCTCGCCCCTGATCCTGCTGGCGCTGGGGCAGATGGCGGTGATCCTGACCAAATGCATCGACCTGTCGATCGCCGCGAACCTAGCACTTTGCGGCATGATCGCGGCCTTGATGAACGGCGCGGGCGTGCCGCTGCCGCTGATCCTTCTGGCGGTCATCGCGCTTGGCGCGGTGCTGGGCGCGGTCAATGGCCTGCTGGTCTGGAAGCTGGGCATCCCCTCGATCGTGGTGACGCTGGGGACGATGACGATCTATCGCGGCTCCATTTTCCTGCTGACCGGCGGCGCATGGATCAACGCGCATCAGATGAGCGCGGGGTTCAAGGCCTTTCCCCGCATGATGATCGCGGGATTGCCGGTGATGACATGGATCGCGCTGGCCATCGTCGCGGCGGTTGCCGTCCTGATGACACGCACGGCCTTGGGTCGCGCCTTCTACGCGGTCGGCGGCAATCCCCATGCGGCGGTCTATGCAGGGATCTCGGTCGGGCGGACGCAATTTCTGGCCTTCGTCATTGCGGGGGCGCTGGCCGGGCTGACCGGCTACCTTTGGGTCGCGCGCTATGCGGTCGCCTATGTCGATATCGCCGGCGGGTTCGAACTGGACGTGGTCGCCGCCTGCGTGATCGGCGGCATTGCCATTGCCGGTGGCTCGGGTTCCGTCGCGGGCTGCGTGATGGGGGCGCTGTTTCTTGGCATCATCAAGAACGCGCTGCCGGTCGTCGGCATCTCGCCCTTCTGGCAGATGGCGATTTCGGGCGCGGCCATCCTGATCGCCATTGCCTTCAACGCCACCAGCCAGCGCGAGCGCGGCCGGATCATCCTGAAACAGGCGGAGCATCGGACATGACCAGCGCCACCGGACGCCGCATTCCCGACCGCCTGACGACGCCCACCGCGCGTGCGCTGAAAAGCTGGGAGGCCCTGCTACTGGTCGTCGCGGTGGCGATCTTTGTCCTGAACGCGCTGGCCTCGCCCTATTTCCTCGACCCGTGGAACCTCAGCGACGCCAGCTATAATTTCACCGAAAAGGCGATGATCGCATTCGCCATGGCAATGCTGATCATCGCGGGCGAGATCGACCTGTCAGTCGGCGCGATCATCGCGCTGGCCTCCACCGTGATGGGGGCGGCGGCCGCGGCGGGGGCGGGGACGCCCGTGCTGGTCGCGCTGGGGATGGCGACGGGGCTCGCCTGCGGCGCTTTCAACGGGATGCTGGTCGCGCGTTTCGGCCTGCCCTCGATCGTCGTCACCATCGGCACGATGAGCCTTTTCCGCGGGATCAGCTATATCGTGCTGGGGGATGGGGCCTATACCGCCTATCCGGCCAGCTTCGCCTGGTTCGGGCAGGACTATGTCTGGTGGGTCATCACTGTCGAGCTGGTGATCTTCGCCCTTGCCGCGCTGGCTTTTGGCATCCTGCTGCACCGCACCAATTTCGGCCGCATGGTCTATGCGATCGGCAACAACGCCACCGCCGCGCGCTTTTCCGGCATCCGGGTCGAGAAGATCCGCTTCATCCTGTTCCTGCTGACCGGGTTGATGAGCGGGATCGCGTCGATCTGCCTGACCTCGCGCCTTGGTTCGACCCGGCCCTCGATCGCCTCGGGGTTCGAGCTTGAGGTGGTCACGATCGTTGTCCTTGGCGGGGTCAGCATCCTTGGCGGCTCTGGCTCGATCCTGGGCGTGGCGCTGGCGGCGCTGGTGATGGGGCTGGTGACATTCGGCCTTGGCCTGCTGAACGTGCCGGGGATCGTCATGTCGATCATTGTGGGCCTGCTGCTGATCGCGGTGATCGCGCTGCCGCGGCTCTGGACCATGCTTTCGAGGCGATGATGCAGAAATACGCGTTCCGAATGATGCTGATGCCGGGGATGGCGGCCGAATACCGTCGCCGCCATGACGCGATCTGGCCCGAACTGATCCTGCTGCTGAAAGAGGCGGGGATCAAGGATTACTCGATCCACCTCGACCCCGAGACGAATGCCCTGTTCGGGGTTCTCTGGCGGCGCGACGATCACGGGATGGAGGACTTGCCCGCCCATCCGGTGATGCGCCGTTGGTGGGCGCATATGGCCGACCTGATGGCGACGCATCCCGACAATGAGCCGGTCGCCGTGCCGCTGGTCCCGATGTTCCACCTGCCATGACCCGCATCGCCGTTCTCGACATCGGCAAGACCAATGCCAAGCTCGCGCTGGTCGAGGGCGAGACGCTGACCGAGATCGCCGTCGTCACCCGCCCGAACCGGCCCTTGCCGGGTCCGCCATGGCCGCATGTCGATCTGGAGGGGCATTGGCAATTCTTCCTCCATCACCTCGCCGGATTTCACGCGACCCACGGGATCGACGCGATTTCCGTCACCACCCACGGCGCGGCGGCCGTGCTGCTGGACGGGCGGGGAGTGGTGGCGGTGCCGATGCTGGATTACGAGCATCCCGGCCCCGACGATCTGGCGGCGGAATATGACGCGCTGCGCCCCGGTTTCGATCAGACGGGTTCCGCGCGGTTGCCGCGAGGCCTGAACCTTGGCGCGCAGTTGCATTGGCTGCTGCGAACCTGTCCCGATCTGGCGTCGCGCGTCGCCCATGTCGTGACCTATCCGCAATATTGGAGCTGGCGCCTGACCGGAGAGCTGGCGACGGACGTGACTTCGCTTGGCTGTCACACCGACCTCTGGGATCCGTGGCGGGGGCGGTTTTCGGATCTGGTCGACGGGCTGGGGCTGACGGGCAAGCTCGCACCGGCGCGGAACTCGAACGAAGTGCTGGGCCATCTGCGCCCGGAACTGGCGGCGGCGACCGGGCTGCGTCCCGGCACGCCGGTCGCGGTCGGCATCCATGACAGCAACGCTTCGCTTTATCCCTATGTTCTGGGGCGGCAGGGGGCGTTCGCGGTCGTCTCGACCGGGACATGGGTGGTTGCGATGGCGGTCGGCGGCGACAGGGTGCCGCTGGACCCGGCCCGCGATGTGCTGGTCAATGTGAATGCGCTTGGCGAATGCGTGCCCTCGGCCCGTTTCATGGGCGGCCGGGAATACGAGGTCATCCGCGCCGGGTCCGAGGCCATCCCGACCGAGGCGGACCGCATGGCCCTGCTGGAGGCGGAGGCGATGATCCTGCCCGCCGTCGATCCCGCATCCGGTCCCTTTCAGCGCCGCCGAATGCGCTGGACGGCCGAGCCTGCGGGCGCCGGTCAGCGCATGGCGGCGCTGAGCTGGTATCTCGCGCTGATGACCGAGACCTGCCTTGGCCTGATCGGCGCGGGTGGCCCGGTTTTTGTCGAGGGCCCCTTTGCCCGGAACCCGGACTATTCAGCCATGCTGGCCAGCCTCCGGCCAGAGGGGGTACGGGTGGCGCGCTCGGCCACCGGAACCTCGGCCGGGGCGGCGCTGCTGTGCCTGACCAGCGTCCAGAGGCCCGAGACGGACCCGGTCGCCCCCGATCCGCGACTGCGGGCCTATGCGGCCCGCTGGCAGGCGGAACTGCGCTGACGCATCCCCTTTTTCGGAAAAGCTGCCGCAGCGCGGACTGTGGCATCGACGCCATAATTCACCCTCGCGCCGTGCCCGATGACTTGATCCGATTGTTTTAGTCGGATATGCGCACTCATCCCTGCGAGACAGAACAGGGGCGGCGGGCGGGGACGATCTTTCGAACCCGGAAGGTTTCCGTCAGGGCATCGGTATCGGGATTAAGATCATGGATTCGCGTCTTCTACTTTCCACGCTGCTCGGCAGTGCGGTGCTTGCAGGCAGCGCCGCCGCGCAGGAGCCGGTCCGGCTTGACGAGGTCGTGCTGGAAGCCGAAAGCGACGAGACCCTGCTGCAGGACGGCTATATCGCGCAATCGGGCCGTCAGGCGATGCGGGTCGATACCCCGATCCAACGGTTGCCGCAGGCGATCAGCGTGATCACGCAGGACCAGCTTCAGGATCAGGCCCCGCGCACCATGCTGGAGGCGCTGAACTATACCGCTTCGGCCACGCCGGGGAATTTCGGCTTCGACAGCCGCTATGACTCGTTCTATCTGCGCGGCTTCCCGGCCTATCAGAGCGGCGTGTTCCGCGACGGGCTACGCAGCTTCAACGGGCTTTCCGCGTGGTATCGCAACGATCCCTATACGCTGGAGGGGATCGCGGTGCTGAAGGGCCCTGCCTCCTCGATGTTCGGGGTCAGTACGCCGGGCGGGGTCGTCAATCTGGTCAGCAAGCGCCCCAAGGACACCCCCTATAACGAGACGCGGCTGAGCTATGGCAGCCATTCGCGGGTCGAGGCGGCGGTGGATTTCACCGGCCCGCTCGATGCCGAGGGCGACACGCTTTACCGCTTCATCGCGCTGGCCCGTGACGCCGACACCTTCATCGACGGCTATGCCGATGACCGTATCCTGATCGCGCCCTCGGTCAGCTTCAGGCTGGCGGATGACCAGAGGCTGCTCCTAAGCGCCGAATATGCCAAGGACCGGACCGGGGCGGTGGCCTATTTCCATTTCGGCGATGACCTCGATGTCACTGACGCGCCGGCGGGTGATCCGAACTACAACCGCTTCGATCAGGAGCAATTTCGCCTCGGCTACGAATATAGCTGGGACATTTCCGACGATACCCAGCTTCGCCAAAGCTATCGGTGGAGCAAGGTGCGCGCCGATATGCGCTATGCCACGCGCTACGGCACCTATCCCGACCTCGTCCCCGGCTATTGGGAACGCTATCACGAGACCGCCACCTCGCATGTGCTGGACCTGATGGTCGAGCATCGCTTCCAGACCGGCGATTTCCAGCACAATTTCGCCATCGGCGCGGATTACACGCGGGGCGAATATGACGCCGATTATGGCGGGACCGGGCTGGGTCAGGCCGCGAACGAGGCGCTGGACGCGCCGTTCTATGCGTGGCGGAAGCAGTCCCAAACCGGCATCTATGTCGCCGACCAGATCGAGCGTGATGCGCTGACCATCTCGGCCTCGGCGCGCTATGACTGGGTCGATACGGATTATTCCGACTACAACTTCACGACCGGCGCGGTCGACCGCGGCAGCCAGAGCGACGAGGCCTTCACCGCGCGCCTCGGCGTCTCCTATGAATTCGCGAACGGCATCACTCCTTACGTGAACGTGGCAAGTTCCTTCGCGCCGAACGTGGCGCAGGTCTTTGACGACGTGACCGACCCCTCGGGCAGCCCGGCCGATCCGACCGAGGCGTTGCAGAAGGAAATCGGCGTCAAATACGAACTGCCCGACCAGCGCACTGTGATCACGGCGGCCTATTTCGACATTCGCCAGGACAATGGCATGGTGCTGGTTGTCGGCGCGGATGGCCGCAACCGGGGCCTGCAATATGACCTGACCTCGCGCGGGGTCGAGCTTGAGGCGGTCAGCAACCTCGAGAACGGGATCAGCCTGATCGCCTCCTATGCGCATATGAAGGTCAAGATCAACGAGGGCGCGCCCGGAACCGAGGGCAATGAGCTGTCCGGCGTGCCCGATGATACGCTGTCGCTTTTCGTGAAATACCAGCCGCAATCGGGCGCGCTCGAGAACCTCTCGGTCATGGGCGGGATGCGCTATATCGGCACCAGCTATGGCAATGATGCGAATACGATCGAGAATGCCAGCCGGACCTATTTCGATCTTGGCCTCGCCTATGATTTCGCGGCCTTCGGCTATGCCGGGACCGAGATGCAGCTGAATGTCAGGAACCTGTTCGACCGCGAGGGCCAGACCTGCACCGGCGACTGGTGCTATCGGGATGAGCCGCGCATGATCGACCTGACCCTGTCGCGCCGGTTCTGAGGATGACGGCGCGCAGGCTGCCAGCGGCGATGCCCGTCGCCCTGGCATCGCTGGGCGGGCTCTATGTCACCCAGAGCGTGCTGGGCGGCTTCATCTGGTCCGCCCTGCCCGCCGTCCTGCGCGAGCGGGGCATGGCGCTGGAGCAGCTTGGCTTCCTGTCGTTGCTGGTTCTGCCATGGGCGCTGAAATTCCTCTGGAGTCCCTGGGTCGAGGCCTGGCGGCGCCCGCCACATGCGGCCGCGCGCACCAAGTCGGTGATCCGCCTTGGCGGCGGGCTCATCCTGATCGCGACGCTGGCGCTTGCCATCTTTGCGCAGATGCCGCTGCCCTGGCTCATCGCGACGCTTTTCGTCATCGCGACCGCCACGGCGACGGTCGATATCGCCTGTGACGGCCACGCGGTCGAGGCATTCCCGTCCTCGGCCTATGGCTGGGCGAACATGATGCAGGTCGGCGGCGCCTATGTCGGCGCGGCGCTTGGCGGCGGGCTGGTCCTCGTCGCGATGGACCGGCTGGGATGGAGCGCGGGGCTTGGCGTGCTGGTCCTGACCTGCCTTGCCTGTACCCTGCCATTCCTGCTGCTGCGCCAGCCCGCGCCGAAGGCCCCGCCCGCGCCCCGCGGTCCCAGCCTGCGCGCCGCGCTGGCCCGACCGCGCTTGCGCCACGGTATCCTGATCACCGCGCTTTTCGTCGCGGCGATGAAATCCTGCCTCGGCTTCTTCGGCCCCTTCCTCGTTGATCAGGGCTTTACCCTGACCGAGGTGGGGCTGTTCGGCGCGTCGGGCAGCCTTGTCGTCGGGTTGATCGGCGCGGTTGGCGGCGGCTATGTCGTCGCCCGGCTGGGAACGCTGCCGGTCCTGATGATCGCGCTGGCCGGGCAGGCCTTGGTGATGGCCTATTGCCTTGGCGTGGCGGCCGGGGGGAACCTGCCCCTGCAACCGCTGGCGGTGCTGACGCAGATCGTCTCCTCGGCCTGGCTCGCCTTCGGTTTCGTCGCCCTCTATGCCCGCTTCATGCAATGGTCGGATCCGGGGCAGGCGGGGGTCGATTTCACGATCTTCCAATGCACGGATGCCGCGATCGGCATGGTGCTGGGCTTTCTCGGCGGGCAGATCGCCGGGCATTTCGGCTATCCCGCGCTTTTCGGCGCGGCGCTGGCCTGCTCGGCGCTTTGCGCGGTGGGGATCATGCTCAGCTGGGGACGCTCGGCGGAACGGCCCGCCTAGGCATTCGCTTCAAGCAGCATTTCGGAAATCGCGCTGAGCGAGCTGGCCATATGGGCGCGCATCAGCGCCGCCGCCCGGTCTCCGTCCCGCGCCAATACGGCGTCGAGGATGGCGCGATGCTCGGCCCGGGACTGGTCGATCCGGCTTGACTGCGCGCGGAAGCTGGCATCCCGCCAAGGCAGGCTACGGCGGTTCAGGTCGTCGAGCAGCCCGGCGATGACCGGGTTCTGCGCCCCTTCGCGAAGGGCATCGTGAAAGCGGGCGTTCACGGTCGCATAATCGTCCGCATCACCGGCCAGAATGCGGGTCAGGCCGTCACGCTCGATCTCGGTCATGCGATGGGCGGCAAGCCGGGCGCAGATCGCCTCGATCTCGCCCAGGCTCTCGAACAGCGCGCGCAGGTCGGCGACGCCCATGCGCCGGACGGCGAAGGCGCGGCGGGGACCACGCTCGACCAATCCCTCGCTGGCCAGCCGGTGCAATGCCTCGCGCACGGGGGTCCGTGACATGCCGAATTCGGCGGCAATCGTGGACTCGGCCAGCGTATCGCCGGGCCGCATGATGCCGCGCACGATCCGTTCGGACAGCGCGGCATGGACCTGATCGGCGGATCTTTTGCTTTGAGCCATCGCGATTCATTTATGTGTACTGGACAAAACGACATGTATACATAAAAAGGAACCCAGACCAGACACAAACCGTATGGACCAGGCATGAGTTTCGACTTTCTTTCGGGCCGCCGCCCCTCGACCTTTGCCGGCAAGGCGATGATCGCGACCTCGCATCCGCTGTCGACCGCTGCGGGGCTGGATGTGCTGGAGCAGGGCGGCAATGCCGTCGACGCAGCGATTGCCGCGGTCGCGGTGCAATGCGTCGTCGATCCACTGATGACCGGGCTTGGCGGGGAC
>NZ_DATMFA010000036.1:0-22182 GCF_035556475.1 Paracoccus sp. (in: a-proteobacteria)
GGCTATTGGTCGCCCTCGCATATGGCGATCATCCGCGCCGCGGCCCGCGACCCGAGGGTCGAGCGTATCTTCATCGACCCGGTCGCCAAGGTGGCCATGTGCCAGATGGAGACCGGCAACCGCGCCTGGCTGCGCAAGGTCCGCCCGATCAACGGGCATGACTATCACTTCCACGTCCGGCTGGGTTGCCCGGCCGGTTCAGTCTGCCAGCAGCAGGATCCGCCCCCGCGCGGCGATGGCTGCGAGGAGGCGGCGGAATGGATCCGCAACCGCATCGACCCGAGCCGGGTGAAACCCGTTCCGCCGGACCCGAACTATCGCCACCCCCGGAGCTATCGCCTCAGCGAGATGCCGCGACAATGCCAAGCCACTGCCGTCGCGCGCTGACCGGGGCAGACGGGTTGCAGGGCCTCGGACTTCGCCGGCTGGTCAGCGGGGTCGGGCTGGCCGGCCTGATCGCGCTGGTGACGCTGTCGCATTCCTGCGCGGCGGAACCGGGCGCCCCGGCCACGGGCGGGACCGCGCACGTCACCCATCTCGACACCTTCACCTGGCAGATCGACGAGGCGGATTTCGGCGGCTTCTCCGGCCTGCATATCGACCAGCAGGGCCAGCGCTTCACCGCACTTTCGGACCGCGCGACCCTGCGCTGGGGCCGGATCGAGCGCGATGGCGATGGCCGGATCACCGAGATTCTCGCCGACGGCCATGCGCGGCTGAAGGACAGTGAGGGGCGCCCCCTCAGCCCCGGCTGGCGCGGCGACAGCGAAGGGCTGGCGGTCGGCAAGGATGGGCGCATCTGGATCAGCTATGAGGGGCTGACGCGCGTGGTCGGCCATGACACGCCCGATTCCCCGGCCAAGGTTCTGCCCCGGCCGCAGGCCTTCAAGGACATGCAGCGAAACTCCTCACTGGAATCGCTGGCGATCCTCGATGACGGGACGCTTCTGACGCTGCCCGAACGCTCGGGCGCGATGAAGCGGCCGTTCCCGGTCTGGCGTTTCCGAGACGGGGAATGGGACCAGCCCTTCTCGATCCCGCGCCAGGGCAATTTTCTTGCCGTCGATGCCGATATCGGCCCGGACGGGCGCTTCTATCTGCTCGAACGCGATTTCATGGGCCTCTTGGGTTTCCGCAGCCGCGTCCGCCGCTTTGACCTGACCGAGGCGGGCGTCTCGAACGAGGAGACGCTGCTGACATCCCTGCCGCTGCAATATGACAATCTCGAGGGGATCTCGGTCTGGGATGACGGGCAGGGCATCGTCGTCACCATGATCTCGGACGACAATTTCAGCCGCTTCCAGCGCACCCAACTGGTCGAGTATCGCGTGACCGAGGCGCCGGGTGCATCCGCCCTTTCGGTCAGGTAGACATAGCAGACAATTGACAGAAGCACCGGCGGGGGCTTATGCGGCCCTGCCCCCTCAACGGGGGCCGAGTCGCCGCTACCTTGTAAAAACGGAATCCGAAATGCCGCGCATCCTTCCTGGCGTCATCGCCATGGCCATCGTTGTCGTGGCCTCGAACATCCTGGTCCAGCACCTGCTGGGCAGCTGGCTGACCTGGGGGGCGCTGACCTATCCGGTCGCCTTCCTCGTCACCGACATCATGAACCGCATCTATGGCCCGACAGCGGCGCGCCGGGTCGTGTTTGCGGGCTTCGTCACCGGCGTCATCTGCTCGGTCATCGCGGCGGGCATGGACAAGACCACGCTGCGCATCGCCATCGCCTCGGGCGCAGCGTTCCTTTCGGCGCAGCTGATGGACATTGCCGTGTTCAACAAGTTGCGGAAATACAACTGGTGGTTGCCACCGCTGGGGGCGAGCATCGCCGGGTCGATCTTCGACACCGTCGTCTTTTTCAGCATCGCCTTTTCGGCCACCCTCACGCCGGTCTTTCCGGGGGACGATGTTTCCTGGGCAAACGAGATGGTTCCCCTGCTTGGCCATGGCTCTGTTCAGCCTTTGTGGGTTTCTTTGGCAGTTGCCGACTGGATGGTCAAAATGGCGCAGGCGCTTCTTGCTCTCGTTCCGTTTCGGATCATCGTCGGAAATTTGATCCAGCGACGCGCTCAAATGCATTGACTGGGCGTCGATCTGTGGCACGCTAAGATCATACGGCAACACATTGAAAGGAGGTGGTCCAGTGTCGAGAGTGATATTGGAGAGAGGTGTCGGGACAGTCAGGGGGGCCGTGGCCTGAGGGCAACCCCAAGGGTCGTAAACCCTGGCTGGGACGGTGGGCACCAACCCTAACCGGACCATCTCCGTGGATCTCGCGGGTCGTTTCCCTGGAAGCGGCCCGTTCCATATTTCCGGTAAAATCCGGGCAGAAAGGGCGGTCCTTCGGGGCCGCCTTTTCCTTTTTTCCTTTTTTGCCGCCTGCTCAGCGCCGCTCACGCTTGGTCGCTAGCCCGCAGAGGCGGAGAGGCGCGCACGACCCCACGGATCAGTGCCATTCCGATCAGGTCCAGCCGCACAATGGCAAAAACCGCCGCCGGGACCGGCTGGGCGCCAGTTTGCCACCCCCGGTGGCGGCTTCGGGATCAGATACGCTCGATCGCCAGCGCGATGCCCTGACCGCCGCCGATGCACATGGTGATCAGCCCCTTGCGGCCGCCGCTGCGCATCAACTCATACATCGCCTTGATTGTGATAATCGCGCCGGTGGCCCCGACCGGATGGCCAAGCGCGATTGCCCCGCCATTCGGGTTGACCTTTGCCGGGTCGAGGCCAAGGCCCTTGTTCACCGCCAACGCCTGAGCGGCAAAGGCCTCGTTCGACTCGATCACGTCAAAATCGCCCACATCCAGGCCGGTGCGCTTCAGCAGCGCCTCGACAGCCGGGATCGGCCCGATCCCCATGACCTCGGGACGCACGCCCGCGACGGCATAGCCGAGCAACCGGAACAGCGGCGTCGCGCCTGCCGCCTCGGCCGCATCGGCGCGGGCAAGGACCAGCGCGCCCGCGCCGTCATTGATCCCCGAGGCATTGCCCGCGGTGACCGAGCCGTCCTTCTTGAAGACCGGCTTCAGACCGGCCAGTTTCTCCAGATCCGTGGCCTTCGGATGCTCGTCCGTGTCGAAGGCGACTACGCCCTTGCGGGTCTTGACCTCGACAGGGACGATCTGGTCCCTGAAATAGCCGTTGGCGATGGCATTCGCGGCCCGGCGCTGGCTTTCCAGCGCGAAGGCATCCTGCGCCTCGCGGGTGATGTCATGCTCGCGCGCGACATTCTCGGCCGTGACGCCCATATGGCCGGTGCCCATGGGACAGGTCAGCGCGCCGGTCATCATGTCCATCATCTGCACATCGCCCATCTTGGCGCCGAACCGCGCGGCCGAGACGGCATAGGGCGCGCGGCTCATCGACTCGGCCCCGCCCGCGACGGCGAAATCCGCGTCGCCCAGCATCAAGGCCTGCGCGGCCGAGACGATCGCCTGCGCGCCCGAGCCGCAAAGCCGGTTCACGTTCATCGCGGGCGTCGTATCCGGCACCCCTGCATTCAGCATCGCGACGCGGGACAGGTACATGTCGCGCGGCTCGGTGTTCAGCACATGGCCGAACACCACCGTCCCGATCCGCTGAGCGTCGATCCCTGCGCGCTCGATCGCGGCGCGGGTGACGGTGGCGGCCAGGTCGATCGGCGCGATGCCGGCAAGGCTGCCCCCGAATCCGCCGATCGCCGTGCGCGCCCCCGACAGGATGACGATTTCATTCCCGGACATGGTGTTCCCTCCCCCGCATCTTCCGTTTCGGGGCCGAGGCTAGCCAAGGCGGCGGCGCGGCGAAAGTCCGCATCGGCTTGCCTACGCCGCGTTACTTGCGGAAGATGCGCGGATGGAAAATGACCCCCGCCTCAGCCTGCGCCTGCATTTCGCCCAAGGCCTCACCTTTGGTCGCGGCAAGGCCGACCTGCTGCAAGCCATCGCCGAGGAGGGCTCGATCTCGGCCGCGGGGCGGCGGCTGGGGATGAGCTATCGCCGCGCCTGGGCGCTGGTCGAGGAGATGAACAGCCATTTCCCGAAGCCCCTCGTCGACAGCAGCCGCGGCGGTGCGAAGGGCGGCGGCGCGAGCGTCACCGAACTGGGCGCCAAGGTTCTTGCCGAATATCGCGCGCTGGAGGCCTTGCTGCGCGACTCGTCCCAGCTTGAGGCCCTGCGCCATGCGCTGAGCGATGTGAATGATGGGAAATAACGCTTGCCCGTCCGCGCGCGCCGGGGTTATGTCTGATCCGACATAACGGAGGAACCCCACCCATGCGCCTCTCGCTGCTTTGCGCGGCCCTGATCGGGCTGGCCCCCGCCGCCCATGCCGACGAGATCACGGTCTTTGCCGCCGCCAGCCTCAAGACCGCGCTGGATGAGATCGCGGCGGAATGGCAGAAAAACCACGACGACACCGTGGTCATCTCCTATGCCGGCAGCTCGAAGCTTGCCCAGCAGATCCAGGAGGGCGCGCCGGCGGACATCTTCATCTCGGCCTCGACCGACTGGATGGACGAGGTCGAGAAGTCCGGCGATATCGACACTGCGACGCGCACCGACCTCTTGGGCAACACGCTGGTTCTGGTCGGCACCGGCAAGCCTGCCGCGCAGGACGTGACCGCGCTGCCGACGCTGCTGGAGGGTGGCAAGCTGGCCATGGCGCTGGTCGATTCGGTCCCTGCCGGCCAATATGGCAAGCAGGCGCTGGAGAAACTGAACCTCTGGTCCCGGGTCGAGCCGCATGTCGCGCAGGCCGAGAACGTGCGCGCCGCGCTGAAACTGGTCGCGACGGGCGAGGCGCCGCTGGGCATCGTCTATGGCTCGGACGCGGTGGCCGAGCCGGGTGTGGGCGTGGTCGGAACCTTCCCGACTGACAGCCATGACGCGATCGTCTATCCGGGCGCGGTGACCAAAGCCGCCGACACCCCGCAGGCCGCAGCCTTCCTCGGCAGCCTCAAGGAAAGCTCCGCCAAGGCGGTCTTCGAGTCGCAGGGCTTCACCGTCCTGCCATGATCAGTCTCGACTGGCTGGGCCCGCAGGAATGGCAGGCCATCACCCTGTCCCTACGCGTCTCGCTGGTCGCGACCATCGCGAGCCTGCCCTTTGCCATCGCGATTGCGTGGCTACTGGCGCGGCGCCGCTTTCCGGGCCACAGCCTGCTCAGCGGCATCGTCCACTTGCCGCTGATCCTGCCGCCGGTCGTCACCGGTTATCTGCTGCTGCTGACCTTCGGCACGAAAGGCCCGGTCGGCAGCCTGCTGCAACCGCTGGGGATCGTCTTTGCCTTTCGCTGGACCGGCGCGGCGCTGGCCGCAGCCATCATGTCATTCCCGCTGACGGTGCGCGCGATCCGGCTGGGATTCGAGGCCGTGGACCCGCGGCTTGAGCAGGCGGCGGCGACACTGGGCGCTCCGCGCGCATGGATCTTTCTGACCGTCACCCTGCCCCTGATCATGCCGGCGCTGCTGGCCGGCGCGACGCTGGGCTTTGCCAAGGCGATGGGAGAGTTCGGCGCGACCATCACCTTCGTCTCGAACATTCCGGGCCAGACCCAGACCCTGCCCTCGGCGATCTATGCCCTGCTCGAAACGCCGGGTGGCGACGGGCCGGCGATGCGGCTGGTGCTGGTCTCGATCGTGATCGCCATGGGGGCCGTGCTGGTCTCGGAGGCGCTGGCGCGCCGCATGGCGCGGCGCAGATGACGCTTTCCGTCGCCTTCCGCCACCGTTTTCCGGGCCTCGACCTCGACGTGGCCTTTGACGCGCCCGAGGGAGTGACGGCGCTGTTCGGCCCCTCGGGCTGCGGGAAAAGCACGACGATCAACGTCATTTCCGGGCTGATGCGACCCGAGGCGGGGCGCGTCTCGCTGTCCGACCGGGTGCTCTTTGACGGGCGCACCGACCTGCCGCCGCAGGCACGCCGGATCGGTTGCGTCTTTCAGGACGCCCGGCTTTTCCCGCATATGACGGTCGAGGCCAATTTGCGCTATCCCTCGCGCTGGCGCCGGGGCGCGGCGCGCGAGTTCGACCGCATCACCGAGATGCTGGCCCTTGGCCCGCTGCTGCGCCGCCATCCGCACAGCCTGTCGGGGGGCGAGAGGCAGCGCACCGCCATCGGCCGCGCCCTCCTCTCGGATCCCGCGCTGCTGGTGATGGACGAGCCGCTTGCCGCCCTCGACGAGGCGCGCAAGGCCGAGATCATGCCATGGCTGGAGCGCCTGCGGGACGAGGTGCGGCTGCCGATCCTTTATGTCAGCCATTCGGTGCCCGAGGTGGTCCGCCTTGCCACCACCATCGTCCTGATGCAGCAGGGCCGCGTCCGCCATGCCGGGGCGCTGCGCGACATTCTGGCCGATCCGCTGCTGGCCCCGGAACTGGGCGCGCGCGAGGCCGGGGCGCTGATCGAGGCCCGCGTCGAGGGGGTCGAGCCGGACGGGATGCTGCGCGTCGCGACCGGGGCGGGACCGCTGCTGTTGCAGGCCCCGCCCGAACCTGCGGGCACGCGCCTACGGCTGCGCATCCTTGCCCATGAGGTGATCCTGTCGCGGGACCAACCGACCGGCCTTTCCGCGCTGAACGTCCTGCCCGCCCGCGTGACCGGGCTTCGCGACGGCCTCGTCCAACTCGCGCTCGGGGATGAGCGGATGCTTGCGCAGGTGACCCCGCGATCCGTTCAAGCGCTTGATCTGAAACCCGGAACCGGCTGCCACGCGATCGTCAAATCCGTGTCCGTTCTGCCCAGCTAGCCGAAAATCGAGCCTTTGTCATTTGCGCCGGCAGGCCGCTTTCCCATATGCTCTCCCATAAAAAGAGCATGAGGGCAGTATGAACAGGTTTCTGAAGCTCGCCATTGTCGGGCTTGTGGCCTCCTGCGGAGGGGGCGGGAATTACAAGGCACCCCGGAATCTGGAAAACGCCTGCGCCATCGCGGCGGAGCGGCCGGCCTATATGCGTGCCATGAAGGATACCGAGCGGCGCTGGGGCGTGCCGGTCAATGTCCAGATGGCGGTCATCCATCAGGAATCGAAATTCATTGGCGATGCCCGCACCCCGCATCGCTATGCGCTGGGGATCATCCCGATGGGTCGCCAAAGCTCGGCCTATGGCTACAGCCAGGCGCTGGACGGAACCTGGGACGATTACCGCAAGAAGACCGGCAACCGGAGGGCGCGGCGCGACAAGATCAGCGACGCGACCGATTTCATGGGCTGGTACATGAACGATTCGACCCGCATCCTCGGCATTTCCAAGCTGGACGCCGCCTCGCAATATCTGGCCTATCACGAGGGGCGTTCCGGCTTTGCCAATGGCTCGCATGGCAACAAGGCGTGGCTGGTGGATGTCGCGGGCAAGGTCAATGCGCGGGCGGAACTCTATCGCCTGCAACTGGCCTCCTGCCGCCGCTGACGCCTTACTGGATCGCGAATTTCGACGGCGGGATCGAAACCCCGGTCCTCATGTCGCCCAGAATGACGGTCGTGCGCTTTCCGGCGTCATCCGTCACCACCCATTGCCTGAGTTGCGTCGGGTTCGCGGTGAACACCATCTGGATATTGCCATATTCCGGGTGCTGCGGATCCTGTGCGGTCACGACAGTCGTATTCTTCTTCTCGGCATGTGCGGTGACCATGCGCGCCTGCCCAAGGTTGATGTTCGGCGCAAGGATCAGCGACAGCGGCGTCTTCGACAGCGGATATTGCTGCGGGGCGCTGCGGGTCTTGCCGTCATAGACCGCGACCTGCCCGGCCGAGGCCAGCACCAGCGTCTTGCTGCCCTTGTATTCGAAGCGCACCCGGTTCGGGCGGTGGATATAGACCACCCCGGTCGAGATCGTGCCATCGGCATTGACCTGCGTGAACTCGGCCTGCGCGGTCTTGAGGTTGTTGAGATAGCGCGAGATCTCGTTCAGCGAGATCTTCTCGGCAAAGGCAGGAAAGGCCATTGCGAGGGCGAGGACGGGCGCGAGGGCGAGGGATCTGATGTTCATGTCGCGGATACTACCGTTTCTGCCGTGGCTTTGCACATTCACGTTCGCTTGGACCTGCGGTGGCGCAACGCTCGCGCGTCCGTGACCGTTCCCTCAGGGCCGCTGCCCGGCAAGCAGGCGGGGCATCGGGTCAAGCCGCAGCCCGGCCGCCTGCCGCATGAAACCGCGCCGCAGCGGCGGCAGGGCATCGACCAGCCCCATCCCCAGCTCCCGCGCGGTCCTGAGAAGGGGGTTGCCGTTCGAAAACAATGCGTTGACCCCGTCCATGCCAAGCGCAAGCGCGGTCGCGTCGGGCCGCCGCCATGCCTGATACCGCTCCAGCACGGGCATGGTGCCGATATCCTCGCCCCGCCTGCGGGCAAGGATCAGGACTTCGGCCAGGGCAGCGACGTCGCGCAGGCCGAGGTTCAGCCCCTGACCCGCGATCGGGTGGACGCCGTGGGCGGCATCCCCGACCAGCGCCACGCGCGGCGCGGCATAGCGTTCCGCCAGCGTCAGGCTCAGCGGATAGGAGAATCGCGGACCGGCTAGCCGGATCTCGCCAAGGAACCCCCCGAAGCGTGGGCGCAGCACCTCGAGGAAGGCGGCGTCGTCGAGGGCGAGGATGGCCCGCGCCTCATCCTCGGGCTCGGACCAGACGATCGAGCTGCGGTTGCCCGGCAGGGGCAGGATGGCCAGCGGCCCCCCCGGCATGAAGAACTGATGCGCGATGCCCTGATGCGGCAGATCGTGATCGACCGCCGCGACCAGCGCGATCTGCCCGTAATCATGGCCGATGCGGCGGATGCCCGCCCGCTCCGCCACGCCCGAGCGTCGCCCGTCCGCGCCGACCAGCAACCGCGCCGAAAGGCGGCTTCCGTCGGACAGCGCGATCTCGATCCCGGCCGCGCCCGGCTCCTGCCCGGTAACCGCGACGCCCGGAAGATGCGTCACCCGGTCCTCCATCGCCGTAAGCAGCGCGCGATAGAGGAAGCGATCCTCCAGCATGTAGCCGAGGCGGCCTTCTTCGATCTCGGCGCTGTCGAAATGGAGGCCGAAGGGCCCCGCCCCCTCGCCCGCGGCACCCTGAGTCGCCTCGACCTTCAGGATCGGCTGGGCCTTGCCCGCCAGCCCCGACCACAGCCCCAGCGCGCCCAGAAGCCGCTGGGAAGCCAGCGCCAGCGCATAGGCGCGGCCGTCAAAGCTGTCGCCGGCGCGCAGATCCGCCGGGCGGTCGTCCACCACCGCGACCCGCAGCCCCGCATCTGCCAGCGCCAGCCCCAGCGCCGGACCGTTCAGCCCGCCGCCCGCGATCACGATGTCGAATGCCTGTTCCATGACCCAGCACTATGCCGCCGGACCCGCCAATGTCCATGCGGCTTCCACCGTGCTGCGCCATTGCGGGGCGGGTCGCGGATCGCTAGCCTATGCGCCACCAACGAAGCATGAAGGGGATCGCGATGGACTGGCTCAAGGCATCGGCTGCGGAACAGGGCCGGGCGATTCTGGCCGGGCTGATCAGCCCCGTGGAACAGACCGAGGCCTATCTGGACGCGGCATCCCGGCACCCTTACGGCGGCCAGATCTATGCCCGCCTGACCCATGACCGCGCCCGGGCGGAGGCGGTCGCCGCTCATGACCGCGCCCGCGCGGGTCTGCGGCGCGGTCTTCTTGACGGGGTCGCCCTCAGTTGGAAGGACAATATCGACAGCGCCGGAATCCCGACCGAAGGGGGCTCGCGCCTGCTGTCCGGGCGCACGCCGACGCAGGATGCCGAGGTGATGGCGCAGGCGGTGATGCAGGGCCTGGTCTGCCTCGGCAAGACGCATATGACGGAACTCGCCTTTTCGGGCCTCGGGCTGAATCCGATGACGCGCACGCCGCCAAACAGCATCGACCCGGCGCTGGCGCCGGGCGGCTCCAGCTCCGGCGCGGCGGTGTCGGTGGCGCTGGGACTGGCGGCGGCGGCGATCGGCACCGATACCGGCGGCTCGATCCGGGTTCCGGCGGCATGGAACGGCCTTGTCGGCTTCAAGCCCACGCATGGCGCCCTCTCCGATCAGGGCATCCTGCCGCTCTGCCGCCGCTTCGACGTGGCGGGTCCGATCGCCCGCACGGTCGAGGATTGCGCCGAGATCTATGCCGTCCTGCGCCGGGACAAGGCCGCCGACCTCGGCGATGCGGATGCGCGCAACCTGCGGCTGATGGTGCTGGACGGCGTTCCCTTCGACGACGCGCGCGAGGGGCCGGTCACGGCTTTCGAGGACGCGGTGAAGCGCCTTGCCAATGCCGGGGCGCGCATCACCCATACCAACCTGCCCTTCGTGGCCGAGGCGATGGCGCTGGCCCCGGTCCTTTTCGCGCCCGAGGCTTACGGGCTTTGGCGCGACCAGATCGAGGATGCGCCGGAACTGATGTATCCCGCCATCCTGCAACGCTTCCGCGGCGGGCGTGACACCAGCGCCGCCGATTACGTCGCCGGCTGGGAAAGCCTGCACCGGCTGCGCGAGGACTGGGCGCGGCTGGTCGCGGGCTATGACGCGGTGATCGTGCCGACCGCGCCGATCCTGCCCCCGGAAACCGAGCGGCTGCTGAACGACGAAAGCTATTTCACGACCGAGAACCTGCTGACCCTGCGCAATACGCGCATCGCGAACCTTTTCGGCCTGCCGGCGATCAGCCTGCCGACCGGGCATCCGGCCTGTGGCCTGATGATGATGGGTCAGGCCGGCGGCGATCTGGCGCTGCTGGTCGCGGCGGCGGGGGCCGAGGCGGCGCTGCGCTAGGCCTCGGAATATACACCCTAATCCGGCGCCCCCTTTCGGCTCTGGCCCGAAACTCTGGACGCAAAGGGGGTTTGCCGGTATCCTTCGCGGGAACGGGGCGACACGACCCCGATTGAGAGGCAGTCATGACAATACCCGAGCGGTTCTCGAACCTCCCGGAATATGCGTTTCCGCGGTTGCGGTCGCTGCTCGCCGGAATTTCTCCGGGAGCGGACCCGGTCGTGATGACCATTGGCGAGCCGCGCCACGCGGTACCCGAATTCACCGGCCGGATCATGGCCGAAAGCATCGGCGAATTCGGCAAATACCCCCCGAATGACGGCACGCCCGAATTGCTGGAAGCAATTTCCGGCTGGATCGGCCGCCGCCACGGGATCGAGGTCGAGCCCGCGCGCATCACCGCGGTCAACGGCACGCGGGAGGGGCTTTTCAACGCGGCCCTCGCGCTTTGCCCCGAGACGAAGGCTGGCCAGCGCGCCGCCATCCTGATCCCGAACCCCTTCTATCAGGTCTATGCCGTCGCCGCCGCCGCCGTGGCGGCCGAGCCGGTCTTTGTCGCCGCGACCGAAGAATCGGGCTTCATGCCCCGCTATAGCGAGGTCGCGCCCGAGGTGCTGGACCGCGTCGCCATCGCCTATCTCTGCTCGCCCGCCAACCCGCAGGGGTCGATCGCCTCGGAAGCCTATCTCGAGGAACTGATCGCGCTGGCCGAGCGGCATGATTTCCTGATCTTCTCGGACGAATGCTATTCCGAGATCTGGCGCGACGCGCCGCCGCCCGGCGCATTGGCCGTCGCCACCCGCATGGGACTGGCGGACCGGGTCGTCATGTTCAACTCGCTCTCCAAGCGGTCGAACCTGCCGGGCCTTCGGTCGGGCTTCGCGGCGGGTGGGCGGGCGCAGATCGCCCAGCTTCGCCGCCTGCGGAGCTATTCCGGGGCACCCCTGCCCCTGCCGGTGCAGCGCGTCAGCGCCGCCGCCTGGGCGGACGAGGCACATGTGGACGAGAACCGGGCCCTCTATCACCAGAAATACGCGGTGGCGGACCGGATCCTTGGCAATACGCCCGGCTACCGCTCGCCCGAGGGCGGCTTCTTCCTCTGGCTGCGCGTGCCCGCGCATGTCGGGACCGGCGAGGACGCGGCCAGGAAGCTCTGGTCCGAGGCCGGCATCCAGGTGCTGCCCGGTGCCTATCTCTCGCGCGATACCGGCGCGGGCAATCCGGGCCTCGACTATATCCGTGTCGCGCTGGTCGATCCGGCCGGGCCGACCGAGGCGGCGCTGACGCGCCTGAAGAACTGCTTGTACGAAGGGGGTTAACGCATGGCGAGCTGGCAGGCGAAACACCGCGATCCGCTGTTCGACCAGTCCACCCAGGCGGCGCTGGAACGGCGCGGCAAGGAGCTTCTGGGCGCGGGCCTCGTGCTTCTGGGCGTGCTGATCGCGGTGATGCTGGCAAGCTACAGTCCCGACGATCCCGGCTTCATGTCGGCAACCGACCAGCCGGCGCAGAACTATTTCGGCCGGATCGGCGCCTATTTCGCCTCGGCGCTCTACATGATCACCGGGCATGGCAGCTGGGTGCTGGTGCTGGGCGCCACGGTCTGGGGCCTGCGCCTGATGCTGCACCGGGGCGAGGACCGGATCATGCGCGGCATCTTCCTGCCGATCGCGATGGTGCTGGTCTCGGTCTATACCACCTCGATGGCGCCGCCGCCGGGCTGGACGCAGAGCTTTGGCCTTGGCGGGCATCTGGGCGACATGCTGATGGGCGCGATGCTGTCGATCATGCCGATCAAGGCCTCGATCGCGATCAAGATCCTGGCCCTGCTGACCGCGGGCGCGTCGCTTGCCTTCCTGTCCTTCGTGCTGGGCTTCGACCGGGCGGAGCTTTCGGCCATCGGGCGTTTCCTGCGCCGGGGGCTGATGACCGCCCGCCTGCTGATGCTGCATGCCGTGGACAAAAGCGCGCGCCTCTCCTCGGGGGCCGCGCGCGAGCTTAAAAGCCGCGCGGATGCGCGCCGCGAACGGGTGAACCGCGCAGGCTCTGCCGCCCTGCCCGAGCCGCGGGTCCATGCCGCGCCGGGTGGCCGCCGCTATGTCCCCGCCGCCCCGGCGCCCCGCGACGAATTCACGCCCCAGCCCGAGCTGGTCGATCCCGAGACGCATTATGCCGATGATGACGAAGCGCCGTCGGATGTCGAGATCTCGGCCCGGATCAGCGATGCCATCCGCCACCGCGCCGAGCAGCCGGGCGACAAGCCCTCGGTCCTGTCGGCCGTCGCGGCGCGGCTGACCGGCGGCCGCCCCGAGACGCAGTTTTCCGACGATGATGACGAGGACGAGGACGACCTGCCCGCCAACCGCGCTGCCACGGCTGCGGCCCGGCAGGTCCACGCTGCACCGCGCCCGGCAGCCGCAATGCCGGTTTCCGGGCGCGGTGCAGCGGCCGAATCCCTCAGCCATTACGAGCATCCGCCGCTGTCGCTGCTGACCGCGCCCTCGACCGTCGACCGCCACCAGCTTCCGCCCGAGGCGCTGCTGGAAAATGCCCGCATGCTGGAGGCGGTGCTGGACGATTACGGCGTCAAGGGTCAGATCACCGATGTCCGCCCCGGTCCGGTCGTCACGCTTTACGAACTGGAACCGGCGCCGGGCCTGAAGGCCAGCCGGGTGATCGGCCTTGCCGATGACATCGCGCGGTCGATGTCGGCCCTGTCGGCGCGTGTCTCGACCGTGCCGGGCCGCTCGGTCATCGGGATCGAACTGCCGAACGCGCGGCGCGAAAAGGTCGTCCTGCGCGAGATCTTCGCCTCTCCCGCCTATGCCGAGGGCCAGCAGCCTTTGCCCCTCGCGCTTGGCAAGGATATCGGCGGCGGCCCGGTGGTCGCGAACCTCGCCAAGATGCCGCATTTGCTGATCGCGGGGACCACCGGCTCGGGCAAGTCCGTCGCGATCAACACCATGATCCTCAGCCTGCTCTATCGGCTCACGCCCGAGCAATGCCGGCTGATCATGATCGACCCGAAGATGCTGGAACTTTCGGTCTATGACGGCATCCCGCATCTGCTCTCGCCGGTCGTCACCGATCCCAAGAAAGCCGTCGTCGCGCTGAAATGGGTCGTGGGCGAGATGGAGGAGCGTTATCGCCGCATGTCCAAGATGGGCGTGCGCAACATCGAGGGCTATAACGGCCGCGTCCGCGAGGCGCTGGCCAAGGACGAGATGTTCAAGCGCACCGTCCAGACCGGCTTTGACGAGGATACCGGCGAGCCGATCTTCGAGACCGAGGAATTCCAGCCCGAGACCTTCCCCTATATCGTCGTCATCGTCGACGAGATGGCCGACCTGATGATGGTGGCGGGGAAAGAGATCGAGGCCTGCATCCAGCGCCTCGCCCAGATGGCGCGCGCCTCGGGGATCCACCTGATCATGGCGACGCAGCGGCCTTCGGTCGATGTCATCACCGGCACGATCAAGGCGAACTTCCCGACCCGGATCAGCTTTCAGGTCACCTCGAAGATCGACAGCCGCACCATCCTTGGCGAACAGGGGGCCGAGCAGCTTCTGGGTCAGGGCGACATGCTCTATATGGCGGGCGGATCGAAGATCACCCGCGTCCACGGCCCCTTCGTCAGCGACGAGGAAGTCGAGGAGATCGTGAACCACCTCAAGTCCTTTGGCCCGCCGACCTATATGTCGGGCGTGGTCGAGGGGCCGGATGACGAGCGCGCGGACAGCATCGACCAGGTGCTTGGCCTGTCCACCGGCGAGGGCGGCGACGCCGAGCTTTACGATCTGGCCGTGGCGATCGTCGCCAAGGACCGGAAATGCTCGACAAGCTATATCCAGCGGAAGCTGGCCATCGGCTACAACAAGGCTGCGCGGCTGGTCGAGCAGATGGAGGATCAGGGCGTCGTCAGCCCCGCGAACCATGTCGGCAAGCGCGAGGTGCTGGTCCCCGAGGTCTGAGGCCTCCGGGTTCAGGAACAGGCAAGGCCGGGCATCACGCCCGGCCTTTTCCGTTTCGCGCAGGCATTGTGCGCGAAGGATGTGCGTCCCTCAGGCTGCGCGGCGCGCGAGCAGATCAGCTAATGCTACATGCCCGCGCAACGCGCCCGATCCCGCCGATGCCTCGCCATTCTCAAGCGCGATGGCATGGCGCACCGCCGGTTCGGCCTCGATCCGCGCGCGCAGGGCGGAAAGCCGGGGCCAGCGCCCCGGATCGGCGACGCCGTGGAACTCCAGCCAGCGCGCCACCCCGACCAGCACCGCGTCGGCCAGCGTCGGGCGGTCCCCGACAAGATAGGGCCTCTCGCCGATCATCTCCTCAAGCCGGTCGTGGCGTTCGATGACCCTGTCGCGGCCCGTCCGCCTCAGCACGGCCAGCGTTTCGGGGTCCGCGCCCTCGGCTTCAAGCGCCACCCAAAGGGGGGTGAAGGCGCCGGTGAAGCCGGTATTCACGAAGCCCATGATCTGGTGCATCCGGTCGGCCTCGGGCGAAAGCGGATCGAAGCTGACGCGCCGCTCGGGGTCGCGCGCCTCGATCCAGGCGGCGATGGCCATGGTCTCGGTCACGATCGCGCCGGTTTCGGTCAGCAGGACCGGCGTTTCGACCCGGGGGTTGAGGCGGCGATAGGCGGGATCACGCATTTCGCCCAGCATGTCGACGCGGCACAGGCGATAGGGCTGGCCCAGCCATTCGAAGGCCGCGACAAGGCCCATCGAGCTTCCCAGCGGGAAGCCATAGACGAGGATCGGTTCCATGATAGTCTCCGGTGATAGTGTTCCGACGATCACGCTGCGCAGCTGGCGACGACCATACCGATCCGCCCGCGCGGGTAAATTACGCACGTTTTGGTAACTATGGAGAACCGATGAAGAATCTGGTTTCCCGCTGCCCGATCGAGGAAGTCATGCAGATCCTTGGCGGACGCTGGCCGACGCTGCTGATCTATTACCTGCAGGAAGGCACCAAGCGGTTCAGCGACCTGCAACGCGACAATCCGACGATCTCGCACAAGATGCTGGCGCTTGAGCTGAAGAAGCTGGAAGAGGCCGGGATTGTCGCCCGCACCGAATTCGGGGGCTATCCGCTGCGGGTCGAATATGACCTGACCCCGGCGGGGCACCGATTGGTGCCTCTGATCGACGCGCTGGCCGGATGGTGGGAGGAAACGGCCGGGGCCGAACCCCAACCGCAACCGGGCGTCACGGCAAGGTAGCGCCCGGCGGGTATCAGCCCGCCAGACCGGCCGCGGGCTGGACCGCCGCCGCGCCCTTGGCGGTCTTGGCGATTTCCCCCGACCCTTCCTCGACCGTGACCACGACCGAGAGGCCGGGTTCGAGGTAATCGGCCATCTCCTGCCCCGGATCAATGGCGATGCGGACCGGCAGGCGCTGCGCGACCTTGGTGAAGTTCCCGGTCGCGTTCGTCGCCGACAGCAGGCTGAATTCCGACGCCGTGGCGGGCGAGAAGGATTCGATCCGCCCGGTGAATTCGCGACGCTGCATCGCATCGACCGTGAAGGTCGCGCGGTCGCCAAGGCGCATGCCGTGAAGCTGGGTCTCCTTGAAATTCGCGATGACCCAGACGTCGGGGCCGACATGGCTGACCAGCGCGGTCCCGGCGGTGACATATTGCCCCTCATGGACGCTGACCTGACCGAGGCGGCCGTCCGAAGGCGCGCGGATCACCGTATTCGCCATGTCGATCTGCGCCAGCTCGACCGCGGCCTCGGCCGAGGCGATCTCGGCCTTGCTGGCGGCGATGCCGACCTTGGCGCCGTTCAGATCCTCGCGCGCGACATCAATCGCGCTTTCGGCCTGAACCACCCCGGCCTCGGCCCGGCGCAGCGCAAGCTGGCTTTCCTCGGCCGAGCTTTGCGCCGTCACGCCGCGCTGGCGAAGCTGGCTGGTCCGCTCCCAGTCAAGCTGGGCGGTGTCGCGCTCGGCCTCGGCCGATTTCAGCGCGGCCTCGGCCGATTTCAGGCGGGCGGCGGCCGAATTCACGGTCTGCTCCTGGATCTGCAAGGCGGCCTTGGCGCCGTCATTCGCAGTCTCTGCCTGCGCGAGCTTCTGGCGATATTGCCGGTCGTCGATCCGCGCGATGACCTGCCCCTTGGTCACATGGTCGAAATCCTTCACCTCGACCCCGGCGATATAGCCCGAAAGTTGCGGCGCAAGCGTCGTCAGCCGGCCACGGACATAGGCATTCTCGGTCCGCGGATGACCACCCGAGAAGGGCGGCAGGTGCCAGGCGAAAAGCACGACCAGAAGGCCGGCGATCCCGGCGAGAACGGCGATTACAGTGGGGATGAAATGGGTCTTGGTCATGACAACGGCTCGGGGATGGGAGGAGTGGCCTGATATCGCTGCCAGCGCTCGGCCAGCCAGTCGCGGCCAAGATGCAGAAGCAGCGCCGCCGCCGCGGCAAGCGCAGCAAGGCAGGTCAGGAAATAGGCATCGTTATAGGCCATCACATAGGCCTGATTGGTGGCGTCCTGCGCGATCAGCGCGGCGGCCTGCGCACGTCCCTGCGCGGCATCCGTCACCTGCGGGGCCAGCTGGGCGGCGCGCATGGCAACCTCGCGCAGGACCAGAGGGTCGACGCTTTGCAGATCCTCGCGCAGGACTTGCAGATGATAGGCTTGGCTGTGGTTGATGAAGGTGGTGAACAGCCCCGATCCCGCGGCCCCGCCGATGCTTTGCGTCGACAGGAACACGATCACGAAGGACAGCAGATAGTTCGGCCCGCGCGCCAGCGCCGCCATCAGCCCCCGCATCATCGCCGGCGCCATGAAGAGCGAGCCGGCAAAGGCGATCAGCCCCTGGCTCAGCATCATCTGCGCGGGCACGGTGTCGGTGGTCGATCGGCTGTCCATATAGGCCCCCGCCGCGATCAGGATCAGCGCGATCAGGTGCAGCAATGGCACGCGATTGGGCTTCATCCACGGGATCAGGGCGATCCCGCCAAGGATGCCAGCGGCCGAGATCACCGCGAAAAGCGAGACGAGCTGCCCCTGCGTAATGCCGAGGAGCTGGAACATGCGCGGGGCGCCCGCGCTCTGTTCGGACAGGATCAGGCGGAAGATCAGCAGCGCAACCGTCAGGTGCAGCATGGCCGGGCTGACCAGCCAGCGGATGTCGACCAGCGGCTCGGCTCGGTGCAGTTCGATCACCACGGCAAGCGTCAGGCAGATGATCGACCCGGCCATGACCCAGCCCAGCCAGGCCACCTCGGTCCACCAGAAGGTCGGGCCCATGGTGCAGCCGATGACCAGCCCGCCGAAGCCAAGCACGATCAGCACCCAGCTGACCAGATCCAGCGGCGCGATCACCTTGACGCGCGGCGGCGATTTCAGCGGCATCAGATAGACCAGCCCCAGCGAGATCGCAGCCATGCCAAGCGCCATCATGTGCAGCCCGGACCAGCCCGCATCGTTCATCAGCGCGGGCGAGATCACCCGCGCAAGGTTCGGCCCGACCGCGACGAGGCTCAGGACCATCGGCAGGCCCAGCCGCATCTTCCACGCGGGCGGCAGCGGCTCGAGGATATAGAGGAAGGCCAGCGTCGAGAGCGGCGCCGAGGCCATGCCGGCGAAGAATTGCGTGGTGACCGCCGAACGCAAATCCAGCGCCGCGAAAGAGATCAGCGACACGGCCAGATAGACCACGATCGCAACCTCGCAGAAGCGGCGCAGCCCGTATTGGGCGCGCAGCTTGATCAGCAGGATCGGCATGGAGGCGCGCGGGATCAGGAAAGCGGCCATCAGCCAGCTTGCCTGTGTCGTCGTGGCGCCGAGATCACCGGCGATCTGCGGAATGTTCGTGCTGACGAAGCCCTGGGCAAGGCCCTGGGTCAGGGCGATGACGACGCCCGCCGCAATATAGCCGAATGCACGCGGCAGCGGCAGCGGCTGGAAGGCCGGGGCAGCGGGTGGCGCTGCCGCGGGCGTCGATGGATTGGCCGCGTCGCTCATTCTTCGCGCAGCCTTTCGGCGTTCTGCGTCATCCGGGTGATCACCCGCCGCACCGCCTCCAGATCGGCCGGGTCGATGCCGTCGATCAGCGCGGCGTCAACCTCGTGACGGAAGCGCAGCAGGGGTTCGATGCGGGTAGTGTTGGTCAGGTGGACGGCATATTTTCGCGCGTCCCCGGCCAGCGGGCGGCGTTCGGCAAGCCCCTGGCTTTCCAGCGCGTCCAGCAGGCGCTTCAGCGTCGGCCCCTCGATCTCGAGCGCGGCAGCAAGCTCGGTCTGGCTTGCGCCGGGATTGCGACCGATGGTGGTCAGCAGCCGCGCCCGCGCAAAGGTCAGGTTGAGCTTCTGCACACGCAATTCGAACGCCGAACGGATGGTCCGCGTCAGGGTCAGAAGTTCATCGAAGAGAGTGGCGGGGCGGTCAGCCATGGCGTTTCTATTAGCTAGCTAATCAATGTTCTTAGCTAGCTAATTAACGCCGCGTCAAAAAGCAAGCCCCGCTGCGGGGTCGCAGCGGGGCGCATGGCGGCAATGCATGCAGCTCAATAGTCGCGTTCGTAAAAGAGGCCGAGCGTGCTTTCCCCGTCGCTCGTGACCGCGCCGCGCGCGGTAAGGCTGTTCGTCACGTCGAGGTTCAGCCGCAGCTTGGTCGTGCCTTCGTCTCCGACCTGAACGTCGGTATAAAGGTTCTCGGACAGATACTTGCCCGCGCGGACCGACACCCGGCCCTGATCATCCGTGGTCAGGTCGAGGTCGTCGAGCCCGGTCGAGGCCCGCAGCCTGCTGATGATTCCATCTCCGCCGCGCCCGGCCAGCGTCGCGATGGCGCTGGCAAGCTGGGCCGCCTGCAGCCCGCTGATATTGTCGAGGCCACGACCGAACAGAAGCTGCGACAGCACCTCCTCCTCGGGCATTTCGGGCGAGGATTCGAAGGTGATTTCCGGGTCCCGCGCCTCGCCGTCGATGATGATGCGCGTGGTGATGCTGTCCTGCGTCGTCTCGGCCACCAGCCGGATGACCGGGATCAGGCTGCCCTGCAATTCGATCAGCCCCTCGGTCAGGTCGAAGCGCTTGCCAAGCAGGTCGACCCGGCCCCGGATCAGTTCGAGGCTGCCGACCGGGATGGGCTGGCGGGCATTGCCGCCAAGCCGGATCTCTCCGCCCAGTTCGGCATCGACGCCCCGGCCGCGGATGAAGACCTGATCCGGCGCCGAAATCACCAGATCGAAGCGCGCCGGAACGGCGGGCGGCGTCGCGGGGGGCGTGGTCATCCCGGCGGCGCGGGATGCCTCGCTGGGGAATTCCAGCAGCCCCGCCTTGGCGCGGGTCTGGCGCTGGGGCGGGCGTTCGTTCAGATGGGTGATGTCGGGGATCGCCCTTGCGCCCCCCAACCCGGTCGAAGGGATGCGGATCTCGGTCGCGCCAAGGTTGATGCGGCCCTGAACCAAGGGGCCTTCGGCCTGCGATCCGCCGATCCTGACCTCGCCATTCGCGATCGTCTGGTAAAGCGTCGGATCACGCAGCACCACGTTGCGGATCTGGACGGCAAGGTCCATCGGGCGGTTCCCGGTCAGGGTGATGGGGCCGCTGACCGAGATCGTGCCCCCCGACTCGACCGCGCCGTTGATATCGACATTGATGCGCCCGGCATTCAGATCGGCGGCCGCATTCAGCGAGGAAATGCTGAGGCCAAGGCGCGGCTCGGCCAGCCGGCCGTTGGTAAGCTGGACCCGCCCGCTCACCGCCTCCAGCGAGGGACGGCCATTGATCCTGACATCGAAGCTCAGAGGCCCCTCGATGCTGCGCGTGCGCAGGAACGGGTTCGCAGCGGCGGCATTGCTGCGACCATCGACCCGGATGTCCATGGTCGAGAAGTCGCCCGCCGCGCGCCCGGTGATCGTGGCGCTGGTCTGGCCCGGCGCGGTCGCCTCGAGGTTCACGTCATAGGCATTGCCGATATTGCGGATATGGCCCCGGACCTCTGCCGGACCCGGAAAACCCGCCACCAGCAGGCCAAGATCGTTCAGCCGCGCGTCGAGGTTCAGCCCCTCGGTCGGACTGCCATTGCCGGTGACGCGGAACTGGCCGTTCCCGGCCTCGAGCCGGCTGACGGTCAGGCTGCCATCGGGACGCTGTGTCGCGGCGACGTCAAGGCGCGTCTCGCCCGCCAGCACGGCATCGACCTTGGGATTGCCGATGCCAAGGCCCCGGCCGCTGCCCTGCGCGGTGATTGCGCGGCCGCCCCCCTGCTGGTCCGTGACATGGGCCTGCGCCTGAATCGCGCCGCGGAACCCGCGGCCGAGGAAGCGCAGGTCGTCGGCGCGCAGATTGGCGCTGAGATCCGTGGCCCCGGACCCGACCTTGCCTTCGGCAGCGACGTTCAGGCGCGGGTTCTGCACGGTCGCGGTCTCGATCGAGAACACGCCGTCCCGCTCGACCCCGCGGATCGCAAGCTGGGTCGCGCCGGTCAGCGCGCCGTCGACCTGCGCCTGCCCGAAGGAAAGATCCTGCCCGGTCCCGGTCACGTCGAGCCGCCGCCCGCCGGTGCCATCGTCCTTGAAGCTGCCCTGCGCGTTCAGCGCGCCGCGCCAGCCGCGCCCGAAGCTCGCAAGCGACTTGACCTCGACCCGGCCGGTCATGTCGGTGTCGCCCCTGGCAAGCCTGCCCTGGGCGGTCGCCAGCATCTGCTGGTTCCGCAGGTCGAATTCCTGAATGGTGATTTCCTCGCCGCGCTGCTCGGCGGAAAGCTTCAGTTCCGTCACCCCGGTCAGCGCGCCGTCCACATCCTGCTGGCCAAGGCGCAGGTCGGTGCCGCGTCCGGTCAGGCGGATCTGTCGCGCGCCGTCCTTTTGCGTGGCCGTCGCCTGAGCGTTCAACCCGCCCGAGAAGCCGCGCCCCAGAACGGCAAGGTCCGGCATCGCGACGCTCAACTGGCCATCCAGTTCCTCGGGCGAGAAGCGGCCGACGCCCTGCGCGTCAAGCTGCGGGTTCACCAGCTGGAAGCGCTGCAATTCGAAACCGTCCTGCGCCTGCATCAGATCGACGGAAAGCTCGGTCTCGCCCTTGAAGGCGCCGTCGATCTCGGGGATACCGAGGATCAGGTCGCGGGCATCGCCCTTCAGGACGACGCGACGCGCCTCTGCCGGGCCGGTCAGCCGCATGTCGGCGCTGAGCGCACCGGCATATTGCGGATCCGCGACCGAAAGGTCGGGCATGGTGATCGTAGCAGTGACGTTGCTGTCGGCGCTGCTGACCATTCCCTTCGCCTCGGCGGTCAGGTTCTGCGCATTGACGAAAAGCCGGCGCAGGTCGATGCCCCCGGTATCGCGCCGGGCGCTGAGTTCGATATGCGAGGCACCGGCCAGCATCCGGTCAGCATGGGCCTGACCGATGCTGATATCCTGCCCCTCGATCTTCGTATCGACGTCGAAAGCCTTGCTGAGCAGGACATAGCGCCCCTTGAT
>NZ_DATMFA010000037.1:0-35876 GCF_035556475.1 Paracoccus sp. (in: a-proteobacteria)
CGTGGCCTACGGCCCGCGCATCCACGGCATGGCCCGCAACCGCGCCGAGCTTGACGAGATCGTCGAGAAGTCGCTGCGGGGCGCGGCGCTCTGGAACGAGGTCAAGGACCGCCTGTCCGAGCCGGGAACCGGCCTTTCGGGTGGCCAGCAGCAGCGTCTCTGCATCGCGCGCGCCGTCGCGACCGAGCCTGAAGTGCTGCTGATGGACGAGCCTTGCTCGGCCCTCGACCCGATCGCCACCAGCCAGGTCGAGGATCTGATCGACCAGCTTCGCGCGGATTATTCGGTGGTGATCGTCACCCACTCGATGCAGCAGGCCGCGCGGGTCAGCCAGAAGACCGCCTTCTTCCACCTCGGCAATCTGGTCGAGTATGGCAGCACCGACGACATCTTCACCCGCCCGCAGGATCCCCGCACCGAAAGCTATATTTCGGGCCGTATCGGCTGAGCCGGTTGCAAAGGATATTACCATGAATTCCGAACGCCATATCATGTCGGCATTCGACCGCGATCTGGAAACCGTCCAGGCGCTGGTCGTCAAGATGGGCGGCATGGTCGAAAGCGCGATCCATGACGCCGCCATCGCCCTCGAAACCCGCGACGAGGAGCTTGCCGAGGACGTGCGCCGCCGCGACAGCGCCATCGACGCGCTGGAGCACCAGATCAACGAGGAGGCCGCGCGGCTGATCGCGCTGCGCGCCCCCCGGGCGACCGACCTGCGCACCGCGCTGACCGTCATCAAGATCTCGGCCATCCTCGAACGGGTCGGGGACTATGCCAAGAACATCGCCAAGCGCAGCCATGTCCTTGTCCACATGCCCGCCGTCGAAAGCTCGGGCATGGCGCTTCGGCGCATGTCGGCCACGGTCGAGGGGATGATGAAGGACGCGCTCGACAGCTATATCCAGCGCGACGCGGCGCTGGCGGCCGATGTGCGCAAGCGGGATCTGGAAGTCGACCAGATGTACAACGCGCTCTTCCGCGAGTTCCTGACCTACATGATGGAAGATCCGCGCAACATCACCGCCTGCATGCATCTGCATTTCATCGCCAAGAACATCGAGCGCATGGGCGACCATGCCACCGGCATCGCCGAGCAGGTAATCTATCTGGCGACGGGCGAGCTGCCCGACGATGCGCGCCCGAAAAGCGAGAGCGTCACCCGCGCGACGCTGAACGAAGGCGAGGATTGAGAACATGGCACAGGCACAACCCTGCGTTCTCGTGGTCGAGGACGAGGGCGCGCAGCGCGAAGTTCTGAAATACAACCTCGAGGCCGAAGGCTTCTCGGTCGTTTTGGCCGAGAATGGCGACGAGGCCATGCTGCTGGTCGCCGAGGAGCAGCCCGACCTGATCGTTCTGGACTGGATGCTGCCGAATGTCAGCGGGATCGAGGTCTGTCGGCGGGTCAAGGCCGATCCGAACACCCGGCAGATCCCGATCATCATGCTCTCGGCGCGCTCCGAAGAGGTGGACCGGGTCCGCGGGCTGGAGACGGGCGCCGATGACTATGTCATCAAGCCCTATTCCGTGGTCGAGCTGATGGCGCGGCTGCGCACCCAGCTTCGGCGCACCCGTCCCGCCTCGATGGGCGAGCGGCTCTCCTTCCGCGACATCATCCTCGACGCGGGCGAGCATCGCGTTTTTCGCGGCGGCTCTGCCCTGCATCTGGGACCGACCGAGTTCCGGCTGCTGTCGACGCTGATGGAAAAGCCCGGCCGGGTCTGGACGCGCGAGCAGTTGCTCGACCGGGTCTGGGGCCGTGACATCTATGTCGATACGCGCACGATCGACGTTCATGTCGGTCGCTTGCGCAAGGCGCTGATGGTCAATGGCGGGGACAATCCCGTGCGGACCGTCCGGGGAACCGGCTACGCGCTCGGCTGATCCCCGGCCCGTAAAAACAAAACCGCGGGCCGAGGCCCGCGGTTTTTTCGTTCAGCTGCCGCTCTGTTCCAGCAGGTCGGTGATGCGGCGGATGGCGACACGGCGATTGTCACGCTCGTCCCCGTCGCTCGGGATAAGCATGTATTGCTCGCCATAGCCCTGAACGACCATGTTTTCGGGCGGAACCTGATAATATTCGGTCAGCGCCAGCGCCACCGATTCCGCACGGCGGTCCGACAGCGCAAGGTTCGCCGCGTCCGAGCCGACGGCATCGGTATAGCCCTCGATCATGTAAACCTCGTTCGGGTTCTTATCGATCGAGTCGCGGATCACCTTGCCGAATGTCGCGAGTTGCTCGGCCTGATCCGATGTCAGCGCCGCCGAACCCGAGTCGAAGGTCACATCCGGCACGTTTACCGGCGCGACCAGCGAGCGCACTTCGGGAATGTCGCGGACCTGGCCCAGCGTAAAGCGCCGGTCGGTGGCCGATTCCCGCAGAAGGGCGGTGCGCAGATCATCCTCGGCCCAGGGCTGGTTGCTGTATTCCACCGGCTGCGGCGGCGGCAGGGTCGAGATCTGCACCGGGCGGACATAGGTATTGTCCATCAGCCGCGTCTCGGTCCCGTTGGGATGGACCAGCGTTCGCTGGAGGATGTTCGTGTCCGCATCGCGAATGGTGACGACGCGGCTGCCATCCGCACGCAGCACCGTGGTCCGGGTCGAGCCATCCGCGAAGGTTTCCGTCTGCACGTCCGAGCCGGGTCGATAGAGCAGGGCATTGTCATCGCGCACGATCTGCTGGCTGCCATCCGGCAGGGTCAGGACCGCCCGGTCGCCGGTGTTCAGCGCGACCTGCCGGTTGCCGCTGAGCATCCTGCCGACCGCAAATCCCGCGACGCCGGCCAGCAGCAGCTTGGCGATGTCGCTGCCTTTATCGTCGTCATCATCGTTGTCGCGGTCGTAGTAGTCATCCCAATAGTCGTTGCGGCGGTCCAGCGCGCGTTCGCGGCGATCGACGCGGCGTTCGTCCTGGCGCAATTCTCGCTCGCGACGGTCGAGCTGGCGGCGCATCTCCTCGTTGGTCAGGCCGCCGCGCGGGCGCATGCCGTCCTCGATCCGGTTGCGGAAATCCTGATCCGAGCGGCGGGCGTTCTCCTGAGTGATGCGGCGCTCTCTCACATTGTCGCGCCTGTCATTGCCCGCCGCGCCTGCGGTCAGCGCGGCGGCCTTGGGCGCCTGATCGCGCGATGCGGCGAGGCGCATCACCTCGTTCGGACGGCTGCGCGCCTCGGGGGCGGGAAGGTCGGTCTTGCCCTGCCGGCTGTCGATCCGGCGGCGCATCTCCTCGGGGCTGAGCTGCTGGGGCTGCGGCCGCGCCTTGGCATTCTGCTGGCGCCGCTGCTCGGCCTGCCGCTGAGCGTCGCGACGCTGCTCCTCGGTCCGGGCGGGCGGCGTCTGGCGCTGCTCCCCGGCGCGCTGCTGTGGCCGTGGGCGCTGCTTTTCGTCCATGGCGCGGCGCAGCTCTTGGGCATTCGGGGGTGGGGTCATGCGTTCTGACGGCGATGTGCGTTTGGGTTGGGCATTGCCCTGCGCAGCCGGACGCGATTGCTGCCCGCGCGCGTCATCCTGCGGGTTTGCCGGGCGACGGGTCGGATTGTCAGCCTCACGGCGCTGAGCGGGCTTTTCTGCCTGCCGCTCCTCGCGACGGTCAGCCCGCGGCGGCGGCTGCTCTCCCTGCGGCCGGGCATGACGCGGCGGCTGCTGGTCCCGCTGCGGCTGCGCCTGAGGTTTCTCTTCGCGCTGGGGCTGGGCCTGACGCTGTGGCTTCTGCTCACGCTGCGGTTGCGCCTCGCGCTGCGGTTGCTGGCGCCGCTCCTGCTGCGGCTGCTGGCGCGGCTTTGGCTGCTCGGCCTGGGCACGCTGCTGCTGCGGTTTGGGCTGCTGCTTTTTCTGCTGCTCCTGCCGGGCGGCTTTCTGCTTCTGCTCCCTCTGCTTCTGCTTTTGCTGCTGTTTCTGCTGCAGGATGATCTGCTCTTGCGAAGGGGCGCCCTGTGCGAAAGCCGGTGCGACCTGCGGTGCGATCAGCGACAGGCTTGCGACAATGGCTGTAGACGTATTCAGAATGCGACGCATGTCGGGTTCCTTTTCCGATGGACGCCTGAAGGGGGTCGCAGCATAAACCAGCGGGCGGGTTCGGCAGTTCCGGAACGAACCCGTGAGCAGGCTGGCGCGGGCCATAAGCCGCCGATCAGCCGACGACAATGCAAGGCCGTAGCGGGCAGGAGGATAGAATGGCACTGAAACCCAAGGATGCACCCGAATTGGGCCGCTTCGACTGGGAGGATCCCTTCCGGCTGGAGCTGCAATTGACCGAGGAGGAGCGGATGCTGCGCGACGCCGCCCGCGCCTATGCGCAGGACCGGCTGCAACCCCGCGCCATCGCCGCCTATCGCGACGAGGTGACCGACCCCGAGATCTTCCGCGAGATGGGCGAGATGGGCCTGCTGGGCGTGACCGTCCCCGAGGAGTTCGGCGGGCTGGGCGGTTCCTATGTCGCCTACGGCCTTGTCGCGCGCGAGGTCGAGCGCGTGGACAGCGGCTATCGCAGCATGATGTCGGTGCAATCCTCGCTGGTGATGTATCCGATCCACGCCTATGGCTCGGATGCGCAGCGCCGGAAATACCTGCCGAAACTCGCCTCGGGCGAGTGGATCGGCTGCTTCGGCCTGACCGAGCCTGATGCGGGCTCCGACCCCGGCGGGATGAAGACCGTCGCGAAAAAGACGGCGGATGGCTATGTGCTGTCGGGGTCGAAGATGTGGATCTCGAACGCGCCGATCGCCGATGTCTTTGTCGTCTGGGCCAAGTCCGAGGCGCATGGCGGCAAGATTCGCGGCTTCGTGCTGGAGAAGGGGGCGAAGGGCCTTTCCGCACCGAAGATCGGCGGCAAGCTCAGCCTGCGCGCCTCGATCACCGGTGAGATCGTCATGGACGGCGTCGAGGTCGGCGAGGAGGCGCTGCTGCCCGGCGTCGAGGGGTTGAAGGGGCCTTTCGGCTGTCTCAACCGCGCGCGCTATGGAATCAGCTGGGGCGCGCTGGGGGCGGCCGAGTTCTGTCTCCATGCCGCGCGGCAATACGGCCTTGACCGCCAGCAATTCGGCCGTCCGCTGGCCAATACCCAGCTTTTCCAGCTGAAGCTGGCCAATATGATGACCGAGATCTCGCTGGGTCTGCAAGCCAGCCTGCGGGTCGGTCGCCTGATGGACGAGGCCGAGGCCGCGCCCGAGATGATCTCGATCGTCAAGCGCAACAATTGCGGCAAGGCGCTGGAGATCGCCCGCATGGCCCGCGACATGCATGGCGGCAATGGCATTCAGGAGGATTATCAGGTGATGCGCCATGCCGCGAACCTCGAAACGGTGAATACCTATGAGGGGACGCATGACGTCCATGCCCTGATCCTCGGGCGGGCGATCACGGGGTTGCAGGCCTTCTTCTGAGACAGGCCTCAGGCGAGGCGAGAGATCCTGCCGCCGGTCAACCGCTGGATGCGGCCCGAAAGCTCCAGCTTCAGGAGGGCGGGGGCAATCGTGGCGGCAGGAATGCCAAGGTCGCGGATCAGCAGGTTCTCCTCGGTGGGCGCGGTGCCGAGGCTGGCGAGGATCCGGCCCTCGATCCCTGCCGGCCCGCCGTTCTCACGGTCCTCCGCCACCCTTGGCGCGGGGACCGGAGGCGGCGGGGCGTCCTGTCCCGGCAGTTCTGAAATGCCCCGTTTGGCGTGCCGGGGCGCAGCCCCCTCGGCCATCAGGGCTTGCAGCACATCCTGCGCGTTCCTGACCAGCAGCGCCCCGTCGCGCAGCAGATCGTTGCAGCCCGAGGCGCGTGCATCCATCGGATGGCCTGGAACCGCCATGACCTCGCGCCCCTGATCCAGCGCCGCCTTGGCGGTGATCAGGCTGCCCGAGCGATGCGCCGCCTCGATCACCACCACCGCGCGCGAGAGGCCCGAGATGATCCGGTTGCGGGCGGGGAAATTCCGCGCGACCGGCTCGCTGCCGGGCGGTTGTTCGGTGAGAAGAAGGCCGGTTTCGCAGATCGCCTCGGCCAGCGCGGCATTCTCGGACGGATAGATGCGGTCGATCCCGGTCGCCATGACCGCGACCGTCCCCGCCTCCAGCGCCGCCTGATGGGCGACGGTGTCGATGCCGCGGGCCAGACCGCCGATCACGACCGCCCCGGCTTCAGCCAGTCCCATCGCAAGGCCGCGCGCCATGCGCAGACCCAGCGAGGAGGCATTGCGCGCCCCGATCACCGCGACCGGAAGGCGGTCGAGGATATCCGCGCGGCCCCTGACCCAAAGAACGGGCGGGGCATCCGATATGTCCCGCAGCCGGGCCGGATAGGCGGGATCGTCCCATGTCAACAGCCGGGCACCCGCCCGAAGGCCCGCCGCCACCTCTGCCTCGGCCTGCGAGGTGGGGCAGGGGGCATAGCCGCCGATCCCCGCCGCCCGCGCAATTTCGGGCAGGGCGGCCAGTGCGGCTTCCGCGTCGCCATGTTCCGCAAGCAGGCGGTGAAAGGTCGTGGCCCCCACCCTGCGCGAGCGGATGAGGCGCAGCACGGCAAGCCCGCCATCGGCCGGAGCATTGACCCTGGGGCCGGAGCCGTGGTGGGGGTCGAAGGGGATCGCGTCTGCCATCATTCCATGCCTGTGCCTCATCCGCCCGGATGTGATGGCATGGAAGAGGTTAAGGACAGGTTAGCGGCTTCAGGCGGCCGAGCCGCCGACGGTCAGCCCGCCGATCATCAGGCTGGGCAGTCCGACGCCCACCGGCACCCATTGCCCCTGCTTGCCGCAATTGCCGATGCCCGGATCCAGCGCGAGGTCATTGCCGATGGCGCGGATCTTCTGGAGCGCGGTCGCCCCGTCGCCGATCAGCGTCGCGCCCCGGATCGGGTCACCCAGCTTGCCGTTCTTCACCCGATAGGCTTCGGTGCAGGAAAAGACGAACTTGCCATTGGTGATGTCGACCTGTCCGCCGCCGAAGCCCACCGCGTAGATCCCGTCGTCGAGGCCCGCGAGGATCGAGGCCGGATCCTCGGACCCCGCCAGCATGAAGGTATTGGTCATCCGGGGCATCGGGGCATGGGCATAGCTCTGGCGGCGGCCATTGCCGGTCGGCTCGACCCCCATCAGCCGGGCGTTCTGGCGGTCCTGCATATAGCCGACGAGGATGCCGTCCTCGATCAGCACGTTGCGGCCGGGCGCGTTCCCCTCGTCATCGACCGAGATCGAGCCGCGCCGGTCGGGAATGGTGCCGTCGTCGATCACCGTCACGCCGGGCGCGGCGACACGCTGGCCCAGCAGGCCGGCAAAGGCCGAATGCCCCTTGCGGTTGAAATCGGCCTCCAGCCCGTGACCGACCGCCTCATGCAGCAGGATGCCGGGCCAGCCGGGGCCAAGCACCACGTCCATCACCCCGGCGGGCGCGGGGACCGAGCGCAGGTTGACCAGCGCAATGCGCAGCGCCTCGCGGACCTGGGCCTGCCAATGCTCGGGCGCGATCAGACCGTCGAGCGCGATTCGCCCGCCGCCGCCTGCATTGCCCGATTCGCGTCGCGTATTCGATTCGACGATGACCGAGACATTGATCCGCGCCATCGGGCGGATATCGGTGGCGAGCCCGCCCTCGGGGCGGAGAATCGCCACCTCCTGCACGGAGGTCGAGATGCTGGCCGAGACCTGCACGACGCGCGGGTCGAGGTCGCGGGCAAAGGCGTCGATCTCGCGCAGCAGCGCGACGCGGCGGGCAAAGCTGATCCCCTCGGCCGGGTCGATCGCGGCGTAAAGGGGCGTGATGCTGCCCGAGGGGGGCAGCGCCAGCGTGCCGCCGCCATCGCCAACCGCAAGCCGCACCGTCTCGGCGGCTTTCCTCAATGCAGTCTCGCCGATCTCGGTGGAATGGGCATAGCCCGTCACCTCGCCCCGGACCGCGCGCAGGCCGAAGCCCTGTTCGGCATCATAGCTGGCAGTGCGCAGCCGCCCGTCGTCAAAGACCAGCGTTTCGGCGCGCGAACGCTCAAGAAACAGCTCTCCGTCATCTGCACCATTCAGCGCATCCTTCAGGATCTGCAACGTCTGGTTGCGGTCGAGATGGGATTCGAAGGGCGAAAACGGCGAGTCGGTCATGCGAAAGTCCTTATGCCAGAACGCCTCGACTATGGGTTTTTTGGTCGTAAGTCGATAGGTATGACTTGCCCGGGCTGGTTAGATATGCTTGTCAAACAATACCAATGTCGGCCGGGCTGGAGGAACCTGGGCTCGCCGGCGGGACGTAGGCAACGGGATGGGATAATGGCATTTGCGACGATGCGCCGCGCTGCTGCGGCGGGAACTGGCCTTGGACTGGCGGCACTGACGGGTATCCCGGCCGTAGCGCAGGAGGTGCTGGGCGATCTGCCGGTCATCGGCAAGCCGCATAATGGCGGCATGGGCTTTCAACCGGCATCGAGCCCGCTTGCCCATGATCAGCAATGGCTGGACCATTTCGTCCTCTATATCATCACGGCGGTGACGATTTTCGTCTGTCTGCTGCTGCTGATCTGTATCCTGCGCTACAATCATCGGGCGAACCCGGTTCCGGCGCGCTTTACCCATAACACCCCGCTCGAGATCACCTGGACGCTGGTTCCCGTCCTGATCCTGGTCGCGATCGGCGCCTTCTCGCTGCCGATCCTGTTCCGCAGCCAGGAAATGCCGGAGAACCCGGACCTCGTCATCAAGGCGATCGGCCATCAGTGGTACTGGTCCTACGAATATCCGAATGACGGCATCGCCTTCGACGCCCTGCTGCTTGAAAAGGACGCGCTGGCCGATGCGGGCTATAGCGAGGACGAATACCTGCTGGCCGCCGACAATCCGGTCGTCGTGCCCATTGGCAAGAAAGTCCTGGTGCAAGTGACCGCGACCGACGTGATCCACGCCTGGACCGTCCCCGCCTTTGCGGTGAAGCAGGACGCCGTGCCGGGACGTATCGCCCAATTGTGGTTTGAGGCCGACACCGAAGGCGTGTATTTCGGTCAGTGCTCCGAACTCTGCGGGATCAACCACGCCTATATGCCGATCGTGGTGAAAGCCGTGAGCCAGGAGAAGTATGACGCATGGCTCGCCGGCGCGAAGGAAGAGTTCGCCGCCGACGCTTCGGATTATCTGCCTGCCCAGCCGGTCAAGCTGGCCCAGGCGGAATAAGGACAGGACGTGACCGATATCAACGCATACCAAGGGCCGGCCGAGGCCGGATTCGGAGACTATGTCGCCCTGCTGAAGCCACGGGTGATGTCGCTTGTGGTCTTCACCGCCTTTGTCGGGCTGTGGGTCGCGCCGGAGCCGATGAACCCCTTCGTGGCCTTCTGCGCGATTCTCTTCATCGCGCTGGGGGGCGGCGCGTCCGGCGCGCTGAACATGTGGTATGACGCGGATATCGACGCGGTGATGAAGCGCACGGCCGGCCGGCCGGTGCCCTCGGGCCGGGTGCCCGGCACGGATGCGCTGGGGCTGGGCGTCGCGCTCTCGATCCTTTCGGTGATGATGCTGGGGCTGGCGGCGAACTGGTTCGCGGCGGGCTTCCTTGCCTTTACCATCTTCTTCTATGCCGTGATCTATACGATCTGGCTGAAGCGCTCGACGCCGCAGAACATCGTCATCGGCGGCGCGGCCGGGGCCTTCCCGCCCATGATCGGCTGGGCCTGCGCCACCGGCGGGATCAGCCTTGAATCGCTTCTGATGTTCGCGCTCGTCTTCTTCTGGACGCCGCCGCATTTCTGGGCGCTCGCCCTCTTCATGAAGGAAGACTACCACAAGGCCGGCGTGCCGATGCTGACCGTGACCCATGGGCGCGAGGCGACGCGCCGCCATGTCTTCGGCTATACGCTGGTGCTGGCGCCCTTCGCGATCTGGCTGGGCTTCACCTCGGTCGGCGGCTGGCTGTACCTTTCGGTTTCCGCGGTGCTGAACCTTCTGTTCATCGCCGGCGGCTGGCGCATCCTGCGCCGGACCGAGGAGCAGGCGAATGCCGATGGCTACAAGGTCGAGAAAAGCTATTTCCGCCTCTCGCTCTATTACCTGTTCCTGCATTTCCTCGCGCTTCTGGCGCAGCACTGGGTCGGGGCATGGTGATGCTGCCGCGGGTCGAGCATGAGTTGCACAGACGCCGGCGCAGCCGGAATCTCGGGCTGCTGGGCGTGCTCCTTGCCTTTGTGGCGCTGGTCTTCGGGCTTTCGATCGCCAAGATCACCAGTGGCGACATGATGGAAGGCTATGACCACCAGCCGCGCGCCTCGATGCTGCCGCGCGATCCCTCGCCGCCCGCGCCGAATGCCGGCCCGGTCGCCGTGCCGGGAACGCCGGGTGCCGCCGCGTTGGAGCAGGGGCCGGAGGCCGGGCAATGAGCGCGCCGCGTTCGAATGGCCGCACGGTCGCCATGCTTCTTGGCGTCGTTGTGGTGATGGGCGCTTTGTCATGGGCGGCGGTGCCGTTCTATGACTGGTTCTGCCGCGTCACCGGCTATGGCGGCACCACCAACGTCGCCGCGTCGGCCTCTGACGTGGTGCTGGAGGAGAAGGTGCGCGTCCGCTTCGACGCCAATGTCGACCCGAACATGGGCTGGACCTTCCGCCCCATGCAGCGCGACATGGAGTTGCGCATCGGCGAGAATGCCATCGCCTTCTACGAGGCGGTTAACACCAGCGACGAGCCGATCACCGGAACGGCCAGCTATAACGTCGCGCCCGAGATCGCCGGCTATTATTTCAACAAGATCCAGTGCTTCTGCTTCACCGAGCAGACCCTCCAACCCGGAGAGCGGATCGAGATGCCGGTCAGTTTCTTTGTCGATGCAGGCATCGTCGATGACCGCGATGCAGGAAGGGTGCGTGACATCACCCTGTCCTATACCTTCCACCGGACCGAGCCCGCGGCGCCGAAACAGGCGGCGCTGCAGTCGGGAACTGACCCAACGATCAACTAGAGCAACAAGTCGCAGCAACAGCGGAACGCAGCCATGGCCCATGTAAAGAACCACGACTACCAGATCCTTCCGCCGTCCATCTGGCCGTTTCTGGGGGCCATCAGCGCCTTCGTGATGCTGACCGGGGCCGTCGCCTGGATGAAGGGCATCACCTTCTTCGGCGCGCCGATCGAAGGGCCGTGGATGTTCCTGATCGGCTTCGTCGCGGTGCTTTACGTGATGTTCGGCTGGTGGTCCGATGTGATCACAGAGGGCGAGACGGGCGAACATACCCCGGTCGTCCGCATCGGCCTGCAATATGGCTTCATCCTGTTCATCATGTCCGAGGTGATGTTCTTCGTCGCCTGGTTCTGGGCCTTCATCAAGAACGCCATGTATCCGATGGGACCGGACAGCCCGATCAAGGACGGGGTCTGGCCGCCGGAAGGCATCGTGACCTTCGATCCCTGGCACCTGCCGCTGATCAACACGCTGATCCTGCTGCTCTCGGGCGTCGCCGTGACCTGGGCGCACCATGCCTTCGTGCATGACGGGGACCGCAAGACCACCATCCGCGGGCTGATCGTCGCCGTCATCCTCGGCCTCTGCTTCACCGCGTTGCAGGCCTATGAATACAGCCATGCGGCCTTCGGCCTGGCCGATACGGTCTATGCCGGCACCTTCTTCATGGCGACGGGCTTCCACGGCCTGCATGTCATCATCGGCACGATCTTCCTCTTCGTCTGCCTGATCCGCCTGATGCGCGGCCAGATGACCCAGAGGCAGCATGTCGGCTTCGAGGCGGCGGCCTGGTACTGGCACTTCGTCGACGTGGTGTGGCTGTTCCTTTTCGTGGTGGTCTATATCTGGGGCCGCTAAGCTCTGACGCAGGTTCAGGCGGCGCGGGGCAGTTCCTCGCGCCGTTTTCTTTGGAAGGGGCAGATGCGCCGCTATCTATTTCCCGTGATCGTCGGCGTCCTCGGCTGCGCCATCCTGCTCTCGCTGGGGTTCTGGCAATTGCGACGGATGGACTGGAAGGAGACGATGCTGGCCGAGATCCAGAGCCGGATCGAAGGCGCGCCCGCAAGCCTTCCCGCCGGATACGAGGCGCAGATGAAATACCTGCCGGTGATCGTCTCGGGCCAGACCACGGGAGAGGAGATCGACGTCCTCTCGGGCACCAAGGAAAGCGGCGGCGGCTATCAGGTCGTCTCGGGTTTCGTCACCGATGATGGCCGGCGCATCTTGCTGGATCGCGGTTTCGTCGATCAGGACCACAAGCGCGACCCGCGCCCGCCCGTCAAGCTGGAGGTTGCCGGAAACCTGCACTGGCCCGAGGAGAAGGGCAGCGCCACGCCCGCGCCCAATCTGGCCGAGAATATCTGGTTCGCCCGCGACGTCCCGGCCATGGCCGCGCAGCTCGGGACCGAGCCCCTGCTGGTCGTCGCCGCCGAGGTTCGGGGCGATGCGCAGGGCGTCGCGCCGATCCCCGTCGCCATCGAGGGAATCCCCAACAATCACCTGAGTTACGCCGTCCAGTGGTTCATGATCGCGGTGGTTTGGGCAGGGATGACAGTCGCCCTGATCTGGCGTATCAGGCAACGACAATTCTAGAGGACGATGATGCGCTACGTTTCGACCCGCGGCCGGGCAGAGGTTCTGGATTTCGCGCAGGCCATGATGACCGGGCTTGCCCGCGACGGCGGCCTTTACCTTCCCGAACAGATCCCGACCTTCACCGCCGGGGAGATCGCAGCACTCGAGGGCCTGCCCTACGAGGAAGTGGCGCTGCGTGTGATCACACCTTTCGTGGGCGAAAGCTTTACCCAGGATGAGCTGAAGGGCGCGATCTCGCGCGCCTATGCGGGTTTTGACCACGTCGCCCGCGCGCCGATGGTCCAGCTTGCCTCGGGTCATTTCCTGCTGGAGCTGTTCCACGGGCCGACGCTGGCCTTCAAGGACTTCGCCATGCAGTTGATCGGGCAGCTTTTCCAGCTTGCCCTGGCGAAATCCGGCAATCGGGTGACGATCCTCGGCGCGACCTCGGGCGATACCGGCTCGGCCGCGATCGAGGCCTTCCGGGGTCTCTCGAATGTCGATGTCTTCATCATGTATCCGCATGGCCGCGTCAGCGAGGTGCAGCGCCGCCAGATGTCGACCCCCGCCGATGCCAATGTCCATGCGCTGGCCGTCGACGGCACCTTCGATGATTGCCAGGCGCGGCTGAAGGATCTGTTCAACGACCACGACTTCCGCGACGGGGTCGGGCTGGCCGGCGTGAACTCGATCAACTGGGCGCGGGTGCTGGCGCAGATCGTCTATTACTTCACCGCCTCCTCCAGCCTCGGCGCGCCACTGCGCGAGGTGGATTTCACCGTGCCCACCGGCAATTTCGGCGACGTTTTCGCGGGCTCGATCGCGAAGGCGATGGGTCTGCCAATCGGCCGCCTCGTCGTCGCGACGAACCAGAACGACATCCTGCACCGCGCGCTTACGACCGGCGAATACCGGACCGGCACGGTCGAGCCCTCGATCAGCCCGTCGATGGATATTCAGGTCAGCTCGAATTTCGAGCGCGCGCTGTGGCTGGCCTATGGCCGCGACGGCGCCGCCGTCAGCCAGCTGATGGACGAGCTGAAATCCGGCGGCTTCTCGATCAGCCAGGGCGCGCTTGAGCATCTGCGCGAGATCTATGTCTCGGGCCGCGCCTCGGAGGCCGAGACCACGGCGATGATCACCACCATCCACGACGAGACCGGCGAGGTCATCTGCCCCCATACCGCCGTCGCGGTGAAGGTCGCGCGCGAGCATCTGCGCCCCGGCGTTCCGATGATCAGCCTCTCCACCGCGCATCCGGCGAAATTCCCCGACGCGGTCGAGGCGGCGATCGGCATTCGCCCGGCTCTGCCGCCGCATATGGCCGACCTGTTCGAGCGCGACGAACGGATCACCCAGGTTGAAAACGACGCGGGCAGCATTAAGTCGCTGATCCTTGAACGGAGAACTTTGTGAGCCAAACCCGCATCAGCACCCTGCCCAATGGGTTGCGCGTGATCACGCGCGACATGCCGGGCCTTCATTCGGCCTCGATCGGAGTCTGGGTCGGCGCCGGCTGCCGCGACGAACGCGCCGAACAGAACGGCATCGCCCATTTCCTTGAGCATATGGCCTTCAAGGGAACCGCGACGCGCAGCGCGCTGGACATCGTCGAGCAGATCGAGAACGTGGGCGGCTATATCAACGCCTATACCTCGCGCGACGTGACCTCCTATTACGCGCGGGTGCTGGCCGGCGATGTCTCGATGGCGCTGGACGTGATTTCCGATATCGTGCTGAACCCGATTTTCGACCAGCGCGAGATCGAGATCGAGCGCGGCGTGATCCTGCAGGAAATCGGGCAGTCGCTGGACACGCCCGATGACGTCATCTTCGACTGGCTGCAAGAGGCGGCCTATCCCGACCAGCCGATGGGGCGCACCATCCTTGGCCCGACCGAGCGCGTCAGCGCCTTCGACAAGGGCGACCTCTCGGGCTTCATCACCGAGCATTACGGCCCCGAGCGCATGATCGTCGCCGCCGCCGGCGCGGTCGATCACGACCGGATCACCCGGCAGGTCGAGCAGATCTTCTCGCATCTGCCGGCGCGCCCGCAGACCCTGCGTGAGCCTGCCCGCTGGCAGGGGGCCGAGACGCGGCGCGTCAAGAAGCTGGAGCAGGCCCATTTCGCGCTGGCCTTCGAGGGGCCGGGCTATATGTCACCCGATTTCTACGCGGCGCAGATCTGGACCTCGGCGCTGGGGGGCGGCATGTCCTCGCGTCTGTTCCAGAAGGTGCGCGAGGAACGCGGCCTCTGCTATTCGATCTTTGCCCAATCCGGGTTCCACGACGATACCGGCATGGTCACGATCTATGCCGGCACCTCGGGCGACCAGATCGCCGACCTTGCCAACCTGACCGTGGACGAGATGAAGCGCGCGGCCGAGGACATGACCGAGGCCGAGATCGCCCGCGCCCGCGCCCAGCTCAAGGCCGGGTTGCTGATGGGGCTGGAAAGCCCGACCGGGCAGGCCGAACGGATGGCGCGGTCGCTGGCGATCTGGGGCAAGGTTTCGGAACCCGCCGAGGTGGCCGAGCGTATCGACGCGGTGACCGTGGCCGATGTGCGCGCCCATGCCGAGCGGCTGATCGGAAATGCGCGACCGGCCCTTGCACTCTACGGCCCGGTGCGCTCTGCTCCGACCAGAGAGAAACTGTCCCAAAGGCTTGCCGCCTGATGTTCAACCGCCGCCGTCCGCCTCGACTGGAAACCGAGCGGATGGTGCTGCGCCTTCCCGCGCATGGCGATTTCGAGGCATGGGCGGCGCTGCGGGACGAAAGCCGTGATTTCCTGACTCCGTGGGAGCCGGTCTGGTCCGCCGATCACCTCTCGAAGCGCAGCTTCACCAACCGGGTCTATTGGGCGCAGCGCGCGAATCGCAACGGCACGGCGCTGCCGCTTTTCCTGATCCGGCAGGACGCGGTCCTGCTGGGGGCAATCACGCTGGACAATATCCGGCGCGGTCCGGCGCAATCGGCGACCATCGGTTATTGGATCGGGCAGCTTCACGCCCGGCAGGGTTATATGCGCGAGGCGATCGGTGCGCTGGTGCGCCATGCCTTCGTCACCATGGACCTCAGCCGGATCGAGGCGGCCTGCCTGCCCGAGAACGCGGCTTCGCGCGGGGTGCTGGAAAAGGCCGGGTTCAAGTATGAGGGCGTGGCCCAAAGCTATCTGCAGATCAACGGCCGCTGGCGCAATCACGTCCTCTACGCCAATCTGAGGAATGACCGCCGGGGCAAGACGGAGGTGCGCTGAACGTGCCCGCTGACCTGAACCCCGCCGACGAAAACCTTGCCGCGCGACTGCCCGCGGGCGTGCTGCGTCCGGTGACGCCCGCCTATCTGGAGGAGCCGCGCGGCCGCTATGCGGGGCAGGCCGGGCTGATTGCCGCGCCGCGCTCGACCGAGGAGGTGGCGGCGGTGGTCCGGGCCTGCGCCGCGGCGCGCGTCGGCATCGTCACGCGCGGCGGCGGCACCGGGCTGGTCGGCGGGCAGGTCATGCCCGAGGGACCGGCGCCGCTGATCCTGTCGCTGGAACGGATGCAGGCCCTGCGCGGCATCTGGCCCGAGGAGAACGTGCTGATCGCCGAGGCCGGGATGACGCTTCAGGCCGTGCGGGACGCGGCCGAGGCGGAGGGGCGGCTTTTCCCGCTTTCGCTGGCCAGTCAGGGCACCGCCGCGATCGGCGGCTGCCTTGCGACCAATGCGGGCGGCGTCACGGCGCTGCGCTATGGCACGGCGCGGGCGCTTTGCCTTGGGATCGAGGCGGTCTTGCCCGATGGCAGCGTGGTCCATGATCTGAAGCGGCTGAGGAAGGACAATACCGGCTATGACCTGCGCGACCTCCTGATCGGGGCCGAGGGGTCGCTGGGTGTGATCACAGCCGCCAGCCTGAAGCTGGTCCTGCCGCCCCCGGAGGTCGGGGTCGCGATGCTGGAAGTGCCAAGCCCGGAAGCCGCCCTGACCCTGCTCGCTCTGGCCGAGGGGCGGATGGCGGGCGGCGTCACCGCCTTCGAGCTGATTGGCGGCACCGGGCTTGCCTTTCTTGCCGAGAAGCTGCCCGAGATCCGCCAACCCTTGCCACAGTCGACATGGTCGGTGCTGGTCGAGGTCGGACTACCGCAAGGCCTGTCCGCGGCCGAGGCCCTCGAAGACCTCCTCGTTGCCGCGATGGAGGAGGGGTTGGTCACGGATGGCGTCATTGCGCAATCGGGCCAGCAAGCCGCCGATTTCTGGCATCTGCGCGAGCATATCCCCGAGGCGAACAAGCGTATCGGCGCGATTGCCAGCCACGATATCAGCCTGCCTCTGTCCGAGATCGCGGGCTTCATCCGGGATGCGGGCCGCGAACTGGCGGCGCGGGCCGAGTTGCGGGTGAACTGCTTTGGCCATCTGGGCGACGGGAACCTGCATTACAACCTGTTTCCGGCGCCGGGGCGGCATCGCTCGGAATATGATGAGTGCCGCAAGGAGCTGTCGCATCTGGTTCACGAGATCGCTGTCGCCCGTGGCGGGTCGTTCTCGGCCGAGCATGGCATCGGGCGGCTGAAGGTCGGCGAACTTGAACGCTGGGGCGATCCGGCGCGGCTTGCCGCGATGCGGGCGATCAAGGCGGCGCTCGACCCCCTCGGGATCATGAATCCGGGGGCGGTGCTTTCCCGAGCAGCGGGCTGAGATTCTTGCGCAGGTGATCGAGATAGGCGGTCAGCCGGGGCGGAATGAAGGATTGCGGCAGATACAGCGCCTGAATGTCGAGCTGATGGCCGGGGAAGTCCGGCAGCAGGCGTTCCAGCCGCCCCTCGGCAATGTCATGCTCGACCACGAAGCGGGGGATGATGGCGATACCGGCGTTCTCCAGCACCAGATTGCGGACGGCGCGCGGGCTGTTCAGCGTGATCGCGCCGGGCAGGGGCACACTGGTCACCTTGCCGTCGATGACGAAAGCGGCCCGCCCCGGCGAGGCCGAGTTGCTGTCACGGATGTTCACATGCTCGCGCAGCTCATCAGGATGGGCGGGACGGGGATGGCGGGCCAGATAGCCGGGACTAGCCACGACGAGGGATTCCGTCCGGCCAAGACGCCGCCCGATCAGGCTTGAATCGCCCAGGACCCCGATCCGCAGCGCAAGATCGAAGCCCTCGGCCGCCATGTCGACATAACGGTCGGTCAGGTGCAGGTCGATCGACATGGCCGGATGCAGGGTCAGGAAATCCCGTGTCAGCACCTCGGCAAACATCTCGCCGAAAGTCACGGGCGCGGTGACACGCAGCCTGCCGCCGAGCGCGCCTTCATCGGCGCGGGCCTGCGCGTCGAGTTCCTCGACCGCGGCAAGCACACGGCGCGCGGCGACAAGGAAACGCTCGCCCGCGGGTGTCAGCGACAGCGAGCGCGTGGTCCGGTTCAGCAGCGTGATGCCCTGCTGCGCCTCGAGCGCCGCGACATATTTGCTGACCAGCTTGTTCGAGATGCCGATGCGCTTCCCCGCCCGCGTGAAGGAGGCCGCGTCCACCACCGCGACAAAGGCACGAATTCCGTCAAGGCGATCCATTTATTCCCCAATCCGGCGACAATATTTCCCTGATAATGTCCATTTCCGCGAAAGGAGGAAAGCCTCATATCTCGCTCATCGACAGCTTTCCAAAGGGAAACACCCAGATGACCGATCTCAGCCTCTCCGGCACGGCCAGTGCCGAAAGCCGCGCCGACTATGCCGCGCTTATCCTTCGCGCCTCGACCGGCCTCTTTTTCCTGATCCACGGCCTGATCAAGCTTTTCATCTTCACCCCCGCCGGAACCGCCGGCTATTTCGAGTCGCTGGGCCTGCCCGGCGCCCTCGGCTATCTGACCATCCTGATCGAGGTTCTGGGCGGGCTGGCGCTGATCGTCGGCTACCAGACCCGCTGGGTGGCGCTGGTGATGGTGCCGGTGCTGCTGGGCGCGGCGGTCTTCGGGCATGGCGGTAATGGCTTTACCTTCAGCAATGCGGGCGGCGGCTGGGAGTATCCGGTGCTCTGGGCCGTGGTCATGGCGGCGCTGGCGCTGCTGGGCGACGGAGCCTATGCGCTGGGTCGCCGGCGCTGAACCCCGTCCGCGAATGCGCGAAAGCCGGCCTTCGGGCCGGCATTTCCGTTATTGCATGGCTGGGTTGATTTGTCAGAAGCCCTGCCCCCAACTAAGCAGATCCGAAGCAATGAGTTCGGGGGAGACCGCATGTCCGAGGAAATCCAAAACCGCATCCGGCACAAGGGTTTGCGCGATCGCGTGGTCAGCGCCGAAGCGGCGGCGAGCCTGATCCGCGACGGCATGGTGCTGGGGATGAGCGGCTTTACCCGCGCGGGCGAGGCAAAAGCGGTGCCGATGGCGCTGGCCGAGCGCGCGAAGCGGGAACCCTTGAAGGTCACGCTGATGACCGGGGCGTCGCTGGGCAATGACCTCGACAAGACCCTGGCCGAGGCGCATGTGACCGCGCGGCGCATTCCCTTCATGTCCGATCCCTCGCTGCGCCACGCCATCAATGCGGGCGAGGTGATGTATATCGACCAGCACCTGTCGGAGACGGTCGAGCAGTTGCGCACCGGCCAGTTGCCGGGCGTCGACATCGCCATCATCGAGGCGGCGGCCATCACCGAGAATGGCGGCATCGTGCCCACCACCTCGGTCGGCAATTCGGCCAGCTTCGCGATCCTCGCCAAGCAGGTGATCGTCGAGATCAACCTGAACCACTCGCTTGAGCTTGAGGGCCTGCACGACGTCTATATCCCGACCTATTGGCCGGTGCGTACGCCGATCCCGGTCGTGACGCCGGAAAGCCGCGCGGGCTTTCCCTATATCCCGATCCCGCCCGAGAAGATCGCGGCGATCGTGATCTCGACCAAGCTCGATTCCGCCTCGACCGTGACCGAGCCAGATGCCGAGACCCGCGCCATTGCCGGGCACCTGACCGAGTTTCTGAAGAACGAGGTCGCGCGCGGCAGGCTGCCATCGTCGCTGCACCCGCTTCAGGCCGGGATCGGCAGCATCGCGAACGCGGTCATGCACGGTTTCATCGACAGCCCGTTCCACGACCTGACGATGTATTCCGAGGTGCTGCAGGATTCCACTTTCGACCTGATGGATGCGGGGAAGATGATCTTCGCCTCCGGCTCGTCCATCACGCTTTCGGCCCCGAAATACCGGCAGGTGATGGACCGGTTCCAGGACTACAAGCGCAAGCTGGTACTGCGACCGCAGGAGATCTCGAACCATCCCGAGGTCGTGCGGCGGCTGGGCCTGATCGCGATCAACACCGCGCTGGAATTCGACATCTACGGCAATGTGAACTCGACCCATGTGATGGGCACCAACATGATGAACGGGATCGGCGGCTCGGGCGATTTCGCGCGGAACGCCTATTTCTCGGTCTTCGTCAGCAAGTCCACCGCCAAGGCGGGACGGATCTCCTCGGTCGTGCCGATGGTGAGCCATGTCGACCATACCGAGCATGACGTGGATATCCTCGTGACCGAACAGGGGCTGGCGGACCTGCGCGGCCTTGCCCCGCGCGAGCGGGCGCGCCTCATCATCGCGAATTGCGTGGCGCCTGACTGGCGCGACATGATCGCCGATTACCACGACCGCGCATTGCTGCGGGGCGGGCATACCCCGCATCTGCTGGAGGAGGCGCTGAGCTGGCACGACCGGCTGCGCCGCACCGGGTCCATGCGCCCCGAGTGAGGGGATGAAATCGGAAACGCCCCGCGTGATGCGGGGCGTTGGTTTTTTGGGTATTTGGAAAACGGTGAAGGTTGCCGGGGGCAGGGATCACCAGGCGGGGATGACCGCGCCGTGATATTTGTCCTCGATATATTTCTTCACTTCGGGCGAGTGGTAGGATTCGACCAGCGCCTTGGCCCAGGTTGCGTCCTTGTCGGCGGTGCGGACGACGATGATGTTGGCATAGGGGCTTTCCGCCGCCTCGATCGCGATCGCGTCCTTTTCCGGGTTGAGACCCGCTTCCAGCGCGTAGTTGGTGTTGATGACCGCCACGTCGGCATCGGCCAGCGCGCGCGGCAATTGGGCGGCGTCGAGTTCGAGGAATTTCAGGTTCTTCGCGTTCTCGGTCACGTCGAGGGGCGTCGGGGTCAGGCCGGTGCCCTCGGCGAGCTTGATCAGGCCCTTGTCCTGCAGGAGCAGCAGGGCGCGGCCGCCATTGGTCGGGTCGTTCGGCAGCGCGACCTTGCCGCCCTCGGGCAGGTCGTCGAGCGATTTCAGTTTCTGCGAGTAGACGCCCATCGGGGTGGTGATGGTCTTGCCGATGGCGACGAGGTCGAAGCCGCGATCCTTGATCTGGTTGTCCAGATAGGGCTGGTGCTGGAAGCTGTTCGCCTGCAGGTCGCCATCGTTCAGCGCCTGGTTCGGCACGACATAATCGGTGAATTCGATGATGTCGATGTTCAGGCCCTTGCCCTTCGCGACTTCGGCGACCTGCTCCATGATCTCGGCATGTTCGCCGACCGAGACGCCGACCTTGATGTCTTCGGCAGCGGCCATGCCTGCGACCAGCGCAAGGGTCGAAGCCAGGGCTGCAATGCGGAGTTTGCGCATGGTTTGTCCTTTCGGGTTGGAGATTACCGGCCCCGGTTGCGGGGGGCGCGTTTGTCGAAGCGCGAGGCGATCCATTCGCCGCAGCTTTGCACGAGCTGGACGAGGACGATCAGGATGACGACCACGGCCAGCATCACCTCGGGCATGAAGCGCTGGTAGCCGTAGCGGATGCCGAGATCGCCAAGGCCCCCGCCGCCGACGGCGCCGACCATGGCGGAATAGCCGATCAGGCTGACCACGGCGAGGGTGAGGCCGAGGATGATGCCCGGCATCGCCTCGGGAACGAGGATCTTGCGCACGATCTGGCCGGGCGTCGCGCCCATGGCGCGCGCAGCCTCGATCAGGCCGGCATCGACCTCGCGGATCGCGGTCTCGATCAGGCGGGCGATGAAGGGGGCGGCGGCGATGGTCAGCGGCACGATAGCCGCGGTCGTTCCGATCGAGGTGCCGGCGATCAGGCGGGTGAAGGGAATGATCGCGACGACAAGGATGATGAAAGGCGTCGAGCGGGCAGCGTTCACGATGAGGCCGAGGACGGTGTTCAGGACCGGTGCCGACAGAAGCTCGCCCCGGCGCGAGGTGGCGAGAAAGACGCCGAGCGGAGCGCCGATGAGCGTGCCGAGCAGCGTCGACATCAGGACCATGTAGAGGGTCTGCTGCGTCGATTGCCAGAGGATGGGGATGAGGTTAGCCGACATAGCCAAGCACCTCCGTCAGAAGTCCATGTTCCTCGAGGAAGCGGCGCGATTCCTCGAGCCGGTCGCAGGGCAGGCCGACGATCAGGCTGCCGAAGGGCCGGTCGCCGATTTCCTCGATCGCGCCGGCGAGGATGTTGACGCTGACGCCGCGTTCGGCGGTCAGGCGCGCGAGCATCGGGTCGGTCGCGTGATTGCCGATGAAGGTGATCTGGACCACCGCCTCGGCCCCGTCGCCCTGCGGCTGGTCGCGGAGCTGGCCCGCGACGAATTGCGGCACGGCAACGCCGGTCACGCCCTGAAGGAATGAGCGGGTGGTGGGATGTCCGGGGCGCGAGAAGACGGAATAGGTCTCTCCGGCCTCGACGATGCGCCCGGCCTCGATCACCGCGACGTGGCTGCAGATGTCGCGCACCACGCCCATCTCATGGGTGATCAGCAGGATGGTCAGCCCCAGCTCGCGGTTGATGCTTTTCAGGAGCGCGAGCACCTGTCGGGTCGTGTCGGGGTCGAGGGCCGAGGTCGCCTCGTCCGACAGCAGGACGCGGGGGCCGGTGGCGAGGGCGCGGGCAATGCCCACGCGCTGCTTCTGCCCGCCCGAAAGCTCGGCCGGGTAACGGCTGGCCTGCGCGGTCAGGCCGACGCGCTCGATCAGTTCGGCGACGCGGGGGGCGATGGCTTTCCGGTCCTCTCCGGCGATTTCCAGCGGCAGGGCGATATTCTCGGCCACCGTGCGCGAGGAGAGGAGGTTGAAGTGCTGGAAGATCATCCCGACCTCGCGCCGGATCGCGCGCAGCTGGGCGTCGGGGGCGATCCCGACATCATGGCCGTTGACGATGACCTTGCCGGAGGAGGGGCGCTCAAGCCCGTTTACCATGCGCAGGAGCGTCGACTTGCCCGCGCCGGAGCGACCGATGATTCCGGTGATCGCCCCCTGCGGCACGTCGAGCGAGATATCCTGCAAGGCCACGACGTCGCCCGCGCCGCCCTTCTGGGGGTAGCGGCGCGTCACGTCCTGAAATGAGATTGCTGGCTCAGCCATGGGTCCGTCCTGAATGTCAGGCGAGACCTATGCTTGGGAATGTGGTCTTTGCAAGAGGCGCTTGGGCCATAAAGCGCAAATGCCGTTCCAATTCATGCCTGATGAAAGGAACGACATTCCATATGTCCAATTCAGGCGTCGGAAAGTGCCGAAATGATCGGTCCGAAGTCTGCGGCCTTGAGGCTGGCGCCGCCCACCAGCGCGCCGTTCACATGCGGGATGGCAAAGATTTCGGCGGCATTGCCGGGCTTGACCGAGCCGCCATAGAGCAGGCCGAAATCCCCTCCGTCGTCGAAGCGGGCGGCGAGGCGGTCGCGCATGAGGGCATGGACCTCGGCGATCTGGTCGTTGGTGGGGGTGCGGCCGGTGCCGATGGCCCAGACGGGTTCATAGGCGATGACGGTGTTCGCGGCGGTGGCGCAATCGGGAACCGATCCGGCAAGCTGGGCCGAGATCATGTCGAGGGTTTCGCCCGCATCGCGCTGCGCCTCGGTCTCGCCCACGCAGATCACGGCGACAAGACCCGCCTGATGCGCCGCGACCGACTTGGCTGCGACCTGCGCGTCGGTTTCCGCGTGGTCGGTCCGACGCTCGGAATGGCCGAGGATGACGTGGCTCGCGCCAGCATCCTTCAACTGGACCGCGGCGATGTCGCCGGTATGCGCGCCGGCTTCCTTCGCGTGGCAATCCTGACCGCCGACGGCGAGCTTCCCGGCCGCGCGCGAGGCCATTGCGTGGACCAGCGTTGCGGGCGGGCAGATCAGCACATCGCAGCCGACCGCGGGCAGAGCCGCCGCAAGCTGGTCAATCTCGGCCAGCGAGGCCAGGGTTCCGTTCATCTTCCAATTGCCTGCGGCGAGCTTGCGCGGAGCCATCTGCCTCTCCTGTTTCATGTGACAGGGCAAGGGATTAGGCTGCGTCCCTGCCGCGATCAAGACGGGCAGGGCGATGTGTGCGCTAACGGGAGGAAAAAGGCCTAGACCTGCGCACGCGAGCCTTCCAGCGGGCCGAAACTGACGGATTCGCCGCAGCCGCAGCTGTCGGTGACATTCGGGTTGCGGAACTTGAAGCCGGATTCGAGCATGCTGGTTTCATAATCGATCTCGGTCCCGAAAAGGAACATCTGCGCGGTGGGGGCGATCAGCACACGCGCCGCGCCCTGTTCGACGACCTCGTCGCCGGGGGAAGGGGCTTCGGCCAGTTCCATGGTGTATTCCATCCCCGCGCAGCCGCCCTTCTTCAGGCCGATGCGCAGCCCGCTGGCGGATTTCGCGGTCATGAGGCGGGCGATCTGCTGTTCGGCCGCTTCGGTGATGGTGACGGGGGACTTGCCGGGGATCGAGAACATCGCGCCTTCCTTGTTCCTTCACCCTGACATAAGAGCATGTGGCGCGCGGCTCAAGGGGTGCTTGACACTGCGCATATCGCGGCTATAAGCGCCGCTTCATTGGTGTTGGTGGACCCCGCGAGGGGAACCCTGTCAGGCCTTGCGCCAGAGGACAACGCCCTTCGACAACATAAGAAGGAGATCAGCGATGACCAAACGTACCGCTGCCAAGTACAAGATCGACCGCCGCATGGGCGAAAACATCTGGGGCCGCGCCAAGTCGCCCCTGAACCGTCGCGAATATGGCCCCGGCCAGCACGGTCAGCGCCGCAAGGGCAAGCTGTCGGACTTCGGCACGCAGCTCCGCGCCAAGCAGAAGCTGAAAGGCTATTACGGCGACCTGACCGAGAAGCAGTTCCGCCGCATCTATTCGGAAGCCGAGCGCGTCAAGGGCGACACCGGCGAGAACCTGATCGGTCTGCTGGAGCGCCGCCTCGACGCTATCGTCTACCGCGCCAAGTTCGTTCCGACGATCTTTGCCGCCCGCCAGTTCGTGAACCACGGTCACGTGGAAGTGAATGGCCAGCGCGTCAACATCGCCTCCTATCGCGTGAAGGAAGGCGACGTCGTCTCGATCCGCGAGCGTTCGCGCCAGCTGGCCATCGTGCTGGAAGCCGTCGCCCTGACCGAGCGTGACGTTCCGGACTATCTGGAAGTCGACCACAACAAGATGACCGCGAGCTTCGTTCGCACTCCGGCTCTGGGCGATGTGCCCTATCCGGTCGTGATGGAACCGAACCTGGTCGTCGAATTCTACGCGAAGAACTGATTACTTTCAGTTTGTCGGGTTTCAAGGTCGTCCCTTCGGGGGCGGCCTTTTCGTTTGTGGCGCGGCCGCATGGGTATTTGAGAAACGGTGAAAACCGAAGCGGCCGCATCACATTGCGCGGAAGAGGCTGCCCTCGCGGTTGCATCCCTTGCAGGCATTGCGGATTTTCTCCCCGGATTCGGCGAGCGGAGATGATGATGCGGTCAGTTGCGGTTCTGATTTCGGTGATGTTGGCCCTGCCGGCGATGGCGCAGGAGAGTCCCGCGCCAGATGAGCGGCTCTGGACCTGCGAGACCTCGATCATGGGCGAGAAGACCGAGGTGAATTATCTCCGCGACGCCCAGTTTCGCGAGAATGTGGGTTCGCTGGAGAAGAACCTCTCCGGCTGGGGACGCATCACCTGTCCGGGCTATGTGACCCTGCGCGAGATCCTGCGCCGGAACGAGATGGAGGATGACGGCAGCTATTGCCTGCTTTGGGACAAGGCGGGCGACACCTATGTCGGCGCGCAGGTCGGCGCGCGGCGGGGCAATGCCGTCTGCCGCAAGACCTTCTGCGAGAAGGTGAACGGCGCGCGATCGGCGACTCTGCGCAATGCGAACGAGATGGCGGTTGCAGGGTTCGATGCCGTAGCCCAGCGGCCGGGCGCCGCGATCCTGGCCGCGACGTCCGGCACCGTGGTCGGCACGATGCAGGCGGCGGGGGTCGCGGCGATGGGGGTCGCGGCCTCCCCGGTCGCGGTCGGGTCTCTGGTGGTCGGGACCGCTGCTGCTGGCGGCACCATGTGGTATTGCGCCGGCGAATGAGGCGGAGGATCAGTCGCGATCCCTTCGGATTTCACCGTTTTCCAAATACCCATGCGGCCGCGCCACCAGCGAAAAGGCCGCCCCCGAAGGGACGGCCGTGAAGCAATCGAACCGATGACAGGCTCAGGCTCTGGCGAGGTTGCGCAGGACGTAATGCAGCACGCCGCCGTTTTCGAGATATTCGACCTCGACCTCGGTATCGACGCGCGCCTTGAGCTGGATCGTCCGCTCCGAGCCATCCGCGTAGCGGATCGTCGCCGGAACCAGCGAGAGCGGCTTGAACTCACCCTCGAGCCCGTCGATCGAGACGGTCTCGTCGCCCTTCAGGTTCAGTGTCTTGCGGTTGTCGCTGCCGGTGAATTCGAAGGGGATGACCCCCATGCCGACGAGGTTCGAGCGGTGGATACGCTCGAAGCTTTCGGCGATCACCGCCTTGACGCCCAGAAGGTTCGTGCCCTTGGCCGCCCAGTCGCGTGAGGAGCCCGCGCCGTATTCCACGCCGCCGAAGATCACCAGCGGGATGCCCGCCGCCTGGTACTCCATCGAGGCGTCGAAGATCGTCGTCTGCTCGCCCTTCGGGCCCTTGGTGTAGCCGCCCTCGACGCCATCGAGCATCTCGTTCTTGATGCGGATATTGGCGAAGGTGCCGCGCATCATGACCTCATGGTTGCCGCGGCGTGAGCCGTAGCTGTTGAAGTCCTTGGGCGCGACCTGACGCTCGATCAGGTATTTCCCGGCCGGGGTGGTCGGCTTGAATGAACCCGCGGGCGAGATGTGGTCGGTGGTGATCATGTCGCCCAGGATCGCCAGGATTCGGGCGCCGTTGATATTGGTGATCTTGCCCGGCTCCTTCGACATGCCGCGGAAATAGGGCGGGTTCTGGATGTAGGTCGAGGTCGGCGGCCAGTCATAGGTTTCGCTGTCCGTGACTTCGACGGCCTGCCATTTCTCGTCGCCCTTGAAGACATCGGCATATTTGGTCTGGAACGCCTCGCGCGTGACGGTCGCATGGACCAGATCGGCGATCTCCTGATTGGTCGGCCAGATGTCCTTGAGGTAGACGTTCTTGCCCTCGGGCGTCTTGCCGATCGGGTCGCGGGTCAGGTTGACGTTCACATCGCCCGCGATGGCATAGGCCACGACCAGCGGCGGCGAGGCGAGGTAGTTCGCCCGCACATCAGGCGAGATCCGGCCCTCGAAGTTGCGGTTGCCCGACAGGACCGCGGTGGCGACCAGATCGTTTTCGGCGATGGCCTTCGAGATCGCGGGATCGCCCAGCGGGCCGGAGTTGCCGATGCAGGTCGTGCAGCCATAGCCCACGAGGTTGAAGCCGAGCGCGTCCAGATCCTCCTGCAGGCCCGCGGCCTGAAGATATTCGCCCACCACCTGCGAGCCGGGCGCCAGCGAGGTCTTGACCCAGGGCTTGCTGGTCAGACCCAGCGCCCGCGCCTTGCGCGCCACCAGACCCGCGCCGATCATCACATAGGGGTTCGAGGTATTGGTGCAGGAGGTGATGGCGGCGATCACCACCGAGCCGTCGCGGATCGTGTAGTCCTTGCCCTCGACCGTGGCGGTCCGGCGCGCATCCGTGGCGGGCGAGACGACGGCGCCGCCCTCGGCCCCCATCTCGAGCGCGTCGGCCGAGACGTCGATGCCGCGGTAATCCGCGACCACCTTGTAGAAGCTGCGCGCGGAATCGGTCAGCGGCACATAGTCCTGCGGCCGTTTCGGGCCGGAGATGGCGGGAACGATCTCGGCCATGTCGAGATGCAGGGTCGAGGTATAGACCGGCTCGTAATCCGCGCCGCGCCACATGCCGTTCGCCTTGGCATAGGCCTCGACCAGGGCGATCCGCGCCTCGTCACGGCCGGTATTGCGCATGTAGCGCAGCGTTTCGCCGTCGATCGGGAAGAAGCCGCAGGTTGCGCCGTATTCGGGGGCCATGTTGCCGATGGTGGCGCGGTCGGCCAGCGGCAGGTGGTCGAGGCCGTCGCCGTAGAACTCGACGAACTTCCCGACCACGCCATGCTTGCGCAGCATGGCGACGACCTTCAGCACCAGGTCGGTGGCCGTCGTGCCCTCGACCATCTTGCCGGTCAGCTTGAAGCCGACGACTTCGGGGATCAGCATGGAGATGGGCTGGCCCAGCATCGCGGCTTCGGCCTCGATCCCGCCGACGCCCCAGCCGAGGACGGCCATGCCGTTGACCATGGTGGTGTGGCTGTCGGTGCCGACCAGCGTGTCGGGATAGGCGACGGTTTCGCCCTTCTGGTCGGTGTCGGTCCAGACGGTCTGGGCCAGATATTCGAGGTTCACCTGATGGCAGATGCCGGTGCCCGGCGGCACCACGCGGAAGTTGTTGAACGCATTCTGGCCCCATTTCAGGAACTGGTAGCGTTCGATATTGCGTTCATATTCCAGATCCACGTTCATCTGGAAGGCGCGGGGATTGCCGAATTCGTCGATCATGACCGAGTGGTCGATGACCAGATCGACCGGGTTCAGCGGGTTGATCTTCTGCGCGTCGCCCCCGAGCGACTTGATCCCGTCGCGCATCGCGGCAAGGTCGACCACCGCTGGAACGCCGGTGAAGTCCTGCATCAGCACGCGGGCCGGGCGATAGGCGATCTCGCGCGGGTTCTTGCCGCCCAGATTGGCCCATTCGCCGAAGGCCTTGATGTCCTCGGTGCTGACGGTGCGGCCGCCATCCTCGAAGCGCAGCAGGTTCTCGAGCACGACCTTGAGCGAGGCGGGAAGCTTCGAGAAATCACCCAGACCGGCCTGCGTGGCGGCGTCGATCGAGTAATAGGCGACGATCGATCCGCCGGCTTCAAGCTGGCGGCGCGTCCTCGCGGTGTCGATTCCTGTTTCGATGGGCATGACTCGGCTCCCTCTTCCTTAATAGCAAGGTGGCTGAATGGCGGTCTCATCAAGGATGTGCCCATTTTCCCGAAGCTGTTCAAGAGGGGAAAGCCACTATTGTATGCGAATGTATACCGAAACGGCATGGCGCGGGAGGCTGTGGGTTTGCGGCAACGTTCACGCAGGCCGCGCGCCCGCCTAACAAAGCATTGATTTGTGGCCCATGCCGGAGTGGCGATAGAGATGCATACGATATGGCAGGAATATTTCACGAAATGGCCCCAGGCTTTGCAATAGTTTGCGCGCAACCGGGACGGGTATGGCCTCATGCGAGGGCGTTCGCTCTGGCGGCGCTGGTGGCGGTGGCCGTGGCCCTGCCGGCGCATGATGCCTGGGCGCAGGATGACGGGCAGGACATGGGTGCCGGAAGCCTTTCGTCGAACAGCGGCGCGCGCCAGGGTTCGTCCGACAACGGATCCCCTGCCTCGGCCCCGGCCGGGCGGTCGGAGCCGTCGCAGGGTGCGGGAGAGGACGCGCAGGGCAACGGCAATCACATCGGCCTGATCGAGGCGCCGGAGGGTGCAGCGGGTATTGATGCCGACATGCTGCCCGAGGGCGTGACGGATCCTTTCGCCGATTCCCCTCTGGTCTCGACCTTTGCCGAACGGCGGACGGCGCAGATGCGCAGCCGCCAATTCGGACCGATCGGGCATCCGCCGGTCGTGGTGGAACTCTTCACGTCGCAGGGCTGCTCCTCCTGTCCGCCCGCCGATGACATGCTGGCGGAGCTTGCGGATCGCGAGGACATCCTCGCCCTGTCCTGGCATGTCGATTACTGGGACTATCTGGGCTGGGCGGATGAGTTCGCGCGCCCCGAATTTACCCGCCGCCAGCAGGCCTATGCCCATGCCTGGGGCGAGCGGGCGATTTATACGCCGCAGATGATCGTGGGCGGGACCGACACGCTGATCGCCGTCCGCCCGGCCGAGCTGATGACGCTGCTCGACACGCAGATGGCGCGGCCGATTCCCGTCATCGTCACCTCGCGCCCCGAAAAGGATGGTTTCCAGATCGAGTTGATGCCGCGCGTGCAGATCACGGGTCCGGTCGCCATCACGCTGGTGCGCTATGCCCCCGAACGTCAGGTGAAGATCAAGGCCGGCGAGAATCGCGGGCTGATCGTGACCTATCGCAATGTCGTGCTGGCCGCCGAACGCATCGCCGACTGGGACGGACGCGCGCCCCTGCGCCTGACCGTCAAGGCCGGTCTGCCGGGGAGCGAGGATTTTCCGCAGGACACGCGCCACGCCATATTGGCCCAGAAGCTGAGCGCCGGGCGCGAGCCCCGTCCCTCTGGCCCGATCCTTGCGGCGATCCGCCTCGACTAGGGGAGGATCGCCTTGCCGGCCCGCTTGCCCTGCGGGCCGCTTGCCGTCAAATGACAGCTGCCGGCCCCGCGCCGGCTCCCGCCAACAGTCCCCGAGGCCGAGATGACCGAACCCCGCAAGATCAACCCGCTGCTGAAGGCCGGCCTGGAGCTGGGGCCGCTGCTGCTGTTTTTCGTCCTCTTCATGCGGATGCGGGACAAGACCGTGATGCTGGGCGGGACCGAATATTCCGGCTTCATCTTCGCGACGCTGGTTTTCATTCCGGTGCTGGTCCTCAGCACATTGGCGCTGTGGCGGCTGACCGGGAAACTCTCGCCCATGCAGATCGCGACGCTGGTGCTGGTCGTGGTCTTTGGCGGGCTGTCGGTCTGGCTGAACGATCCGAAATTCTTCAAGATGAAGCCGACGATCATCTATCTGATCTTTGCCGGCCTGCTTGGCGCCAGCATGGTTCTGCGCCGGAACTGGCTGCAACTGGTCATGTCCGAGGCCCTGCCGATGCAGCCCGAGGGCTGGCGCATCCTGACCCGGCGCATGGCGGTGCTGTTTCTGGCGCTGGCCGTCGCGAATGAAATCGTCTGGCGCAGCATGTCCGAGACGGCATGGGTGAACTTCAAGACCTTCGGCCTGCCGGTGATCATGATCCTGTTCTTCGTCCTCAATGCGAAGCTTTTTGAGCGTCACGCCATGCCGCGCGACGCGGAGTAAGGCTCTCCCCTTGCGCGGATGGCCGGGCGGGAGTAACCGGACCCCCTACGCACAGGAGTCTGCCCATGTCCGATAAGCCTTTGCATCCGCGCACCCGCGCCGTCCATCACGGCATCCGCCGCAGCCAGTATGGCGAGATGGCCGAGGCGCTGTTCATGACGCAGGGCTTTTCCTATGACAGCGCCGAGCAGGCCGAGGCGCGCTTCATCAAGTCCGGCCCGGACGAGTTCATCTATGCCCGCTATGGCAACCCGACCTCGCGCATGTTCGAGGACCGGATCGCCAATCTCGAAGGGGCAGAGGACGCCTTCGCCACCGCAAGCGGCATGGCGGCGGTCAATGGCGCGCTGATGTGCTTTGCCAAGCCCGGCGACCATATCGTCTCGGCCAAGGCGCTGTTCGGCTCCTGCCTCTATGTCCTCGACGTGCTGGCCCGCTTCGGGGTCGAGATCAGCTATGTCGACGGCACCGATATCGAGGAATGGCGCGCCGCGATCCGGCCGGACACCAAGGCCGTGTTCTTCGAAACCGTCTCGAACCCGACGCTGGAAGTGATCGACATTACCGCCGTGGCCGAGCTGGCCCATGCGGTCGGGGCGCTGGTCATCGCCGACAACGTCTTCGCCACCCCGGTCTATTCGCGCGCGATCGAGCAGGGGGCGGATGTCGTCGTCTACTCCACGACCAAGCATATCGACGGCGCGGGCCGCTGCCTTGGCGGCGTGATCTGCGGCACGCGGCATTTCGTGCGCGAGGTGGCCGAGCCCTACCTGAAACATACCGGCGCTGCGATCAGCCCCTTCAACGCCTGGATCATGCTGAACGGCCTGACGACGATGGACCTGCGGGTGCGCGCCATGACCGACACGGCGCTGGCCTTCGCCACCGCCATGGAGGGCGAGGCCAAGGCAACCCGCGTGATCTATCCCGGCCTCGCCAGCCACGCCCAGCATGATCTGGCCATGCGCCAGATGGGGGCGGGCGGAACCATGGTCGCCATCGACCTCGGCAGCAAGGAAGCCGCCTTCGAGGCGATGAACCGGATGCGGATCTTCCAGATCTCGAACAACCTTGGCGATGCGAAGTCGATCGTGACCCATCCGGCGACGACGACCCATTCGCGCCTGTCCGAGGAGGTGCGCGAGGGCCTTGGCATCACGCCCGGACTGCTGCGCCTGTCGATCGGGCTTGAGGATGCGGGTGACCTGATCGAGGATTTCCGCCAGGCGATCGGATGAGCCGGGCTGCGCCGTTTCCGCATCAAGGCAACGGCGCCCCTTCATTTTTTGGTCCGCAGGCCCCAGATTGTTTCCGATTTGTCGAGGGAGACGACTCATGACCGAGGCACGGCCCATCGCCACGGAACGCGCCTATCCGGCGCTGTCGCGGGAATATCCCGCTGATTTCCGCGTCGATGACAGCTACAAGGACAGCCTGCCGGACCTGCAGAACGGTCCGGCCAGCCTGATCGTGGGCGCGCGCGCGCCGATCCAGCATGTCGGCATCTCGAATTTCCGCCTGCCGATCCGCTACCGCACCCGCGAGGGCGGAGAGGTGACGCTGGAAACCTCGGTCACCGGCACCGTCAGCCTCGAGGCCGACCGCAAGGGCATCAACATGAGCCGCATCATGCGCTCGTTCTACGCTCATGCGGATCAGGAGTTTTCGATGGGCGTGCTTGAGGCGGCGCTCGACGATTACAAGTCCGACCTCGACAGCCTCGACGCGCGCATCCAGATGCGGTTCAACTTTCCGATCCGCATGGCCTCGCTGCGCTCCGGTCTCAGCGGGTGGCAATATTACGACATCGCGCAGGAACTGGTCGAACGGAACGGCGCGCGGCTGAAGATCATGCATTTCGACTACGTCTACAGCTCGACCTGCCCCTGCTCGCTGGAGCTTTCGGAACATGCCCGCCAGATGCGCGGCCAGCTTGCGACCCCGCATTCGCAGCGATCCATCGCGCGGATTTCGGCGGTGATCAATGGCGAGGGGCGCCTGTGGTTCGAGGATATGGTCGACCTCTGCCGCCAGGCTGTCCCGACCGAGACGCAGGTGATGGTCAAGCGCGAGGACGAGCAGGCCTTTGCCGAGCTGAACGCCGCCAACCCGATCTTTGTCGAGGACGCGGTTCGCGCCTTTGCTGGCGGCCTGATGGCCGATCCGCGCATCGGCGATTTCCGCGTCGTGGCCAGCCATCAGGAATCGCTGCATTCCCATGATGCGGTCAGCGTGCTGAGCCGGGGCGAGACCTTCGCCCATACCAGCCTTGATCCCGCGATTTTCGCCGGTTTGCGGGCGTGATGTGAACAAGGCGTGAACATGGGCTTTCCCCATGCGCCGGCAGGGGCTATGTTTGCGAGATGAACGAATTTGACGAAACCGATGCCTTCGAGGCGGCGTCCTCGGCCCCCGTCCCGCTTTCGCAGCGGGCGATGGGCGCGCGACCTGCGCCTTACCTCGACGGGTTGAACCCCGCGCAGCGCGCGGCGGTCGAGGTGCTGGACGGCCCGGTGCTGCTGCTGGCCGGGGCAGGGACGGGCAAGACCCGTGCCCTGACGACCCGGATTGCGCATCTGCTGACGCTGGGCAAGGCGCGGCCGGGCCAGATCCTTGCCGTCACCTTCACCAACAAGGCCGCGCGCGAGATGAAGGAGCGGATCGGCCGCCTGCTGGGCGAGATGGTCGAAGGGATGCCGTGGCTTGGCACCTTCCACTCGGTCAGCGTCAAGATCCTGCGCCGCCATGCCGAGCTTGTGGGCGACGCGACCCTGCATCTGAAGACCAGCTTCACCATTCTGGACACCGACGACCAGATCCGGCTGATGCGGCAGTTGATCCAGGCCGAGAATATCGACGAGAAGCGCTGGCCCGCCCGCCAGCTTGCCGGGCTGATCGACGGCTGGAAGAACCGCTGCCTGACGCCCGTGAACCTGCCAAGGGGCGAGGAGCGGGCCTTTGACGGTAAGGGCGGCAAGCTTTATGCCGCCTATCAGCGCCGCCTGCTGGAGTTGAACGCGGTCGATTTCGGCGACCTGCTGATGCATTGCGTCACGATCTTTCAGGCGCATCCCGATGTGCTGAAGCAATGGCAGGATCGCTTCCGCTATATCCTCGTCGACGAATATCAGGACACCAACGTCGCGCAATATATGTGGCTGCGGCTGCTGGCCCGCGCGCATCAGAACATCTGCTGCGTCGGCGATGACGACCAGTCGATCTATGGCTGGCGCGGCGCCGAGGTCGGCAACATCCTGCGGTTCGAATCCGATTTCCCCGGCGCCAAGGTCATCCGGCTTGAGCAGAACTACCGCTCGACCCCGCAGATCCTTGCCGCCGCATCCGGGCTGATCGCCGGAAACAAGGGCCGGCTCGGCAAGACGCTCTGGACCGAGGCCGAGGCGGGCGAGCAGGTGCGCCTGATCGGCCATTGGGACAGCGAGGCCGAGGCCCGCTGGATCGGCGAGGAGATCGAGGCCTTCCACGGCGGCCATCGTCATTCGATCGGCAAGCGCAGCCTCAACGACATCGCGATCCTCGTCCGCGCCAGCCACCAGATGCGCGCGTTCGAGGACCGGTTCATGACGATCGGCCTGCCTTACCGCGTGATCGGCGGTCCGCGTTTCTATGAGCGGCAGGAGATCCGGGACGCGATGGCCTATTTCCGCCTCGCGGTCTCGCCCAGCGACGACCTCGCCTTCGAGCGGGTGGTGAACCTGCCCAAGCGCGGCCTTGGCGACAAGGCGGTGCAGAAGATCCAGCGCGAGGCGCGGGAGCGCGGCCTCTCGCTGCTGGAAGGCGCGGCATCCGCCGTGGCGACCGGGGTGCTTTCCGGCAAGGGCGCAGGCGCGCTGCGGGTCTTTGTCGAGGGCATGGGCCGCTGGCATGCGGATGCGATCGACAGCCGTGTGAACCATGTCGAGCTGGCCGAGCGGATTTTGGACGAATCCGGCTATACCGCGATGTGGCAGAACGAGAAGTCGCCCGACGCGCCCGGCCGCCTCGACAACTTGAAAGAATTGATAAAGGCGCTGGAAGAATTTGAAAACCTTCAGGGTTTTCTGGAACATGTGTCTCTGGTCATGGATGCCGACAAGGGCGAGCAGGAGGATCAGGTCAGCATCATGACGCTCCACGCCGCCAAGGGGCTGGAATACCCGATCGTCTTTTTGCCGGGCTGGGAGGACGGGCTGTTCCCCAGCCAGCGCAGCATGGACGAGAGCGGGACCAAGGGTCTCGAGGAAGAGCGGCGGCTGGCCTATGTCGGCATCACCCGCGGCAAGGAGCTGGTCTCGATCAGCTTCGCCGGCAACCGCCGCATGTATGGGCAATGGCAGTCGAGCCTGCCCTCGCGCTTCATCGACGAACTGCCCGAGGAACATGTCGAGGTGCTGACGCCGCCCGGTCTTTATGGCGGCGGCTATGGCGCGGCGGCCCAGCCTTTCGCGCAATCCTCGATGCATGATCGCGCCTCGCGGGCGGATGTCTATAACTCGCCGGGCTGGAAGCGGATGCAGGACCGGGCGGGGCAGCGGTCCCAGCCGGTCCATAAGGTGCCGATCACCATTGATGCCGAGCCTGCGGCGAGTTTTGCGGTCGGCGACCGGGTCTTTCACCAGAAATTCGGCAATGGCACGGTCATGGGCATCGCCGAGGATACGCTGACCGTCGAGTTTCCGACCGGTTTCAAGACCATCAAGGCCGGCTATGTCCAGCCCGCCGCGCAGGCAGGCGACAGCATCGACGACGTACCGTTCTGAGAACCGGCCGGGCAGCTTGCGCGTTGGGGCCTGAGACCGAGGAGGTATCCCAATGCTCAACATCGACATAGATCCGGCCCGGAATGTCATTCTTGCCCGGCCCGAGGGCAGTCTGGCCGCCAGCGACTTCGAGACGCTTGGCCGCACGATAGACGATTATAGCGGCAAGCATGGCCGTCAGCCGGGACTGGTGGTTTTTCTGAAGGGGTTGCCGCATTGGGAGGGGTGGACGTCGCTCCGCGCGCATCTCGACCTCGTGCGGCGCCAGTCGGTGGTGCTGCCCCGCGTCGCGGTGGTCACGGATGTGATGGGCCTCTCTTATGTGCCCGGCATCGCCAATGTCTTTGTCCGCGCCCGCCTGCGTCAGTTCGACGTGAAGGAGCAG
>NZ_DATMFA010000038.1:0-12411 GCF_035556475.1 Paracoccus sp. (in: a-proteobacteria)
CGCAGACTGAAGCCCTGGGGAGACAGGATGCAGAACAGATAACTTAGCGACCATGATATGGGAACGCGCAGGCACGAAATCAAGGAGCGGCCAATCTTAAGATGCCTTCCCCTTCCTGACCTCGGACGGGGCGTTGAAATCGAAGGGCGTCAGCTCACTGGATGATGCAGAAGCTATACCATTCGCGACAGCCGTTATCGTTGCAGCCCGACAGGCCGACGGTAAGAAGCGTCAAGATCAGGATCGTTTTCATGATCAGAAGATGGCGGCTTGGGGCAAACCCGTCCAGCCCGATTCCGATATCGCTATGACGCGCCTGCGCTTCGCCGATCTTCTTTCCCGGGTGCGCGCGCTGATCTGCTCGGACGTGATCTGCCGGGTCAGGTGGCTGCCCGGGATCCCCGAAGCAGGATGCTGCTGATCCTCTTGCGTCGTTTCAATGCCGCCATGCCACCAGCGGCGTGGTCAGATGTCGGGCAAAGCGGCAGCGCGGGACGAAGGATCGCGACGAACGCTCTGACCGGACCGATCTGGTTGACAATGGCAGCCGCTCCCGCCCCTATCCGCGCTGTTGTTGCCCGGAAATTCTGGTGTCTAGCCCTCTACTTCAGTGTATGGGCTCAGCAGCGGAAGAAAATGAAAATCTTGCTTCAAGTATAGGAACTACAAATGAAAGTTGGCCTGCTCTGGGAAACCAAGGATCCCGGCTTCTATTCGAACGCGGACTTCGCGACCCTCTATCGGCAAATCGGGCATAACAACGGCAATCTGGCCTTCGTCCATGCCATCAAGAAACAGATCGACGCCGATTTCACCCACTTTTCCTGGAGCACCCGCCCCGATCGGATCAACAACGAGGTCGATGTCCTTGTCATTCCCTGCGCCAATCAGCTCGGGAAACACACCGACCTGACCAATGCCGCCGCCATCATCGCGAAGGTCGAAAAACCAGTCATCGCCATCGGGCTTGGCGCTCAGGCCAAGGACTTGGAGGCCGACATCGAGTTGACACCGGGGACGCGCGCTTGGCTTGACGCCCTTATCGAGAATGGTCAGCGCCATGGCGTTCAGAACATCTACACCCGCGGCCCCTACACCTCCGAGCAAATCCGTAAGCTGACCGGCGCGGAAACGCTCGCCAACGGCTGCCCGACCCATTTCATGAACCCGCGTTCCGATCTGGGTCGCCGCATCCAGAATAACTGGGATGCGAACCCGCTGCCCCGAAGCATCGCGGTGGCGGCAGGACACGAAGCCTGGGCCAATATTCGCCAAATCGAACAGCAGCTCATTGCCATGATGATGGATCACGCCTTCCCTGGCGTCTATATCGTCCAGTCCATGGCCAGCATGATCAAGATTTCACGGGATCTTTTCGACGACATGGAGCCAGAAGCTCTTGAGCGGGTGCGCAAGCACGTCCTGCCGCACTACTCGACCGAGCTTTTCAAGGCATGGACGCACGCCTACGCCCGCTCCTATTACGATGTCCCTGCATGGATGGACGAGCTGCGCCGCCATGATCTGCTGATCGGCCCGCGTTTCCATGGCGCCCAGCTCGCCATCCAGGCAGAGCGCATGGCGTGCACCATCACGATCGACACCCGGACCGAGGAAATGTGCCGCGAGACCGGGGTGCCGTACCTGCGCGGAGCCGATCTGAAAGAACCGCTGACGCGCACCAGCCTCAAGAAGCTGATCAAGTTCGATGGAGAGAAATACGACGAATACCGGTCGATGAAATGCGCACGCTATGTCGATTTCCTGACCTCTGCCGGACTCAAGCCCGCAGCCTACCTCCACGACATTGCCGCTGCCAGCCGGGCAAAGGCACCGGCCCAAGAAGCTGAAATGGCCGAGATCGCCTGAAGGGCTGCGCCTGATGTCTCACCATGTCGCACTCCATGTCGGCCACATCATCGGCGAAGCAGATACCGAAGATGAGGCTAAGCAAGTCTGTTTGCGCGAGGGCTTTACCCCGCTGGGCAACGTGACGTTTGCAGATAAGGATCTCGGCCCCGAGATCCTTAAATATGAACCAGATGGCCGTGGCGTCTGGATCGTCGATTGTGATCTCTAAGACGCGGCCAGTTCCTGCGCCTTCGTGACACTCAATGAAACTAGCCTGCTCGTGTGCATCATCTGTACGATGGGCAGGCGACGTTCTTCCCTGACTGGAATCCGCGTACCCAACTGAAGCATCTTCGTCGGAGCCACACCCTCTGGTGGCAAGGTGGTCAGGACAAAGCGATTCACGCCCTTGCTGGGCCGCAAGTCGAATGTCAGCATCGCCATCAGGAATTTAAACGCCGGCTTGACCAGCGCCCAAGGTTTCCCAGCCAATGTGATCGAGGGCGTCTGGCGCGAGGACGAAGACGGCGAGTGGACTTGGGATGCCTTCGCCAAGAACGTGCAGGTCAGTTGCTGCGGCAACAGCGTCTGCCCGCCGCTCACTGCCGTCATCCCTGAGGCGCCCAGCGCGACGTCCAGCCTCGCCATGACGATGGATCACATCATGCCGAAATGCCTGGAGAGCACGCGGACGGCCCCCTGCTGCCCCCCTGCAATCACATCAAGGCCGACCTGATCCCCGACGAACGGGACAGGTGGCGCGCCGATCACCTCGAGTGGTGGCCATTTACCCGCGAAACCGGCCCGATCAGCATGGACATGATGAAGGAGGCGCTGGAGAAGGTGTGCCGCGGGCCGAAAATGAAGGATCCCGACTGGAACGGACACAACAGCCGAGCCTTTGGGGTCGCAGCCGGCGAGCTTCGCCAGTTCATCGAACAGTTCGAGCGACTCGAGGCCGAGAAGAAGGACGTGGCCGAGCACCAGAAGGAGCTGATGGCCGAAGCCAAGGCACACGGATACGACACCAAAGTGATGCGGAAGGTCATCGCGCTGCGCAAGTGCGACAAGGACGACATCGCCGCGGAAGAAGTTATCCCCGAGATGGATACGCTAGGGATGGTGTGATCATGGCTGCCGTCGCATATTCCTCGATCCAACCGCTCCTGTTACGCAACACGCAGGTAACGCTGATGCTGGGCGTTCACCGCAACAAGGTCTGGAACAGGGTCCGGGCGGGTAAGTTCCCGACGCCCATCAAATGGGAGGGAATGACCGTTTGGCACCGGAAGGACGTGGAAAATTTCGTTGAGGCTCTGGCGGGCTAGCTGGCGGGTCGGGCCGGGGCGTCGAACAAAACGACCAGAAATCGCTGGCGTTTCGTTCTAAAAATGGTGCGGGTGGAGGGACTTGAACCCCCACGCCTTGCGGCGCCAGAACCTAAATCTGGTGCGTCTGCCAATTTCGCCACACCCGCATCCGCCCGCGCGCCGAACCGGTGCCGCGGGGTTTCGGCGTCATAGCAAAGCGGCCGTCGGGATGCGAGGGGGAAAATGCCGCTCCTCAGCCGGCGAGGCTGCGAAACACCGCTGGCAGAGTCTCCGGCAGATCCTCGGCGATCAGGCCGGGGCCAAAGAGGCGCGCCGCCTCGGCATGGATCCATGCACCGCTATGGGCGGCCACGAAGGCCGGAAAACCCCGCGCCATCAATCCGGTGATCAGGCCCGAGAGGACGTCCCCCGACCCGGCCGTCGCAAGCCAGGGCGCGGCATCCGCGCCGGTCGCGGAACTGATCACGGCCTGCCCGCCCGGCTCGGCGATCACCGTGTCCGGGCCCTTCAGCAACACCACGGCACCCGCCCGTGCCGCCGCCTGCCGGGCAGCGTCCAGCCGCGAAAAGGCAGGCCCCCGCGCCGGGGCGTCATTGAGCCTGCGGGCGAGATCGGGAAAGAGGCGCGAGAACTCTCCGTCATGCGGGGTCAGGACCACGTTCTCATGCAGGTGGCTGAACAAATGCTCGGGGGCCTCAGCAAAGGCGCTGAGCGCATCGGCATCAAGGACGGTCGCACGCCGCGCCTCCAGCGCCGCCGGCACCAGCAGGACCGCCCGGTCGATGCCAAGCCCCGGACCAAGGCAGAGGGCGTTGATCCGCGCATCCCGCAGGCGTCGGGTCAATATGTCCGCCCCGGCAAGCGGCTCGAGCATGATCGCGTCGAGTCTTGCGGCATTTTCGGGCAGCGCCTCGGGCGGGACGGCCAGCGTCACCAGCCCCGCCCCCACGCGCAGCGCCGCGCGCGAGGAGAGGCGCGCCGCCCCTCCCCTTGTCGGACCGCCGCCGAGGATCAGGGCATGGCCGTGATTGTACTTGTGCCCGCCGCGCTTCTGCAGGCCCGGCTGGGGTCCGGCGGGACAGACGGCCTTTCCCGCGGCATCGCTCCACGGCTCCAGCCCGATATCGCGGCACTCGACCGTTCCGCTGAGCTCGCCGCCCTCGGCCAGCACATGGCCCAGCTTGCGACGGTGGAATGTCACGGTCAGCGCGGCCTCGGGCAAGGTCTGCCGGCCAAGGATCCTGCCGCTGTCGGCGCAGATCCCGCTGAGGATGTCAACCGCCGCGATCGGACAGCCGGAAGCGGCTATCCCTCTGAGAAGGCCCGCGATTTCCGGGGCGAGCGGGCGCGATATTCCTGTCCCGAAAAGCGCGTCGATGCAAAGGCCGATCCCCTGACCGGGAACCGGCGACGCCTCGCCGATCCCGACCGTCTCGCCCCGCCAGAGGGAGGCGGCGCCCTGCGCCTCGATCGTCGCGGGCGCCGCCAGCGCGGCGACCCGGACCGGCCAGCCACGCGCGGCAAGATGGCGCGCGATGACATAGCCGTCGCCGCCATTGTTTCCCGGCCCGCAAAGGACCAGCGCAACCCGTCCGCTGGCGGTGAAATCGGGCCAGAACCCGGCGATCGCCGCTGCGGCGGCCGTTCCCGCACGCTCCATCAGGCTGCTTCCCGTCTCCACCCCGGAGGCGATCGCGGCGGCTTCCACCAGGAGCATCTGTCGAGTCGTCAAAATCGGGGATCGGTCGCCCATGATCGTTGCATATCCTTTGGGCTTCTTGCACAATAATAGCGCAGTTGAAGCTGTTTCGGCGTTTCCATGCCGCTTTCCCCATCATGCCGGATGGACGATCCCTATCAAACCCGCCAATCAGGTCGCAGGCAAGTCGCGAGGAAGGATCAGGCGATGAAGAAAGTCGAAGCCATCATCAAGCCCTTCAAACTGGATGATGTGAAAGAAGCGCTTCAGGAAGTGGGCGTCCAGGGCCTCTCGGTCACCGAAGTCAAAGGCTTTGGCCGTCAGAAAGGTCACACCGAACTCTACCGTGGCGCCGAATATGTCGTCGACTTCCTGCCCAAGGTGAAGATCGAGATGGTGCTGCCCGACGATCTGGTCGAGGTTGCGGTCGACGCGATCATCTCGGCCGCGCGCACCGAGAAAATCGGCGACGGCAAGATCTTCATCATCCCGGTCGAGCAGGCTATTCGCATCCGCACCGGCGAAACCGGCGACGACGCGGTCTGATCCCGACTGCCCCCTGCGGCATAACGAGTTTTTCCACCCCGGCCGCGGCGGCCGGGCCGACTGAATGGAGGAAGGAAATCCAATGAAAGTCAAAGACGTTCTGGATCTGATGAAGGACGAGGAAGTCGAATATGTCGACATCCGCTTCACCGATCCCAAAGGCAAGCTGCAGCATGTGACGCTGGTCGCCGATCTGGTCGACGAGGACTTCTTCGAGGAAGGCTTCATGTTCGACGGTTCCTCGATCGCCGGCTGGAAGTCCATCGACCAGTCCGACATGAAGCTGATCCTGGACCCCTCCTCGGTCTATATCGACCCCTTCTATGCCGAGAAGACCCTCTGCGTGCATTGCAACGTGGCCGAACCCGACACGGGCGAGCCCTATTCGCGCGACCCGCGTGGCACCGCCGTGAAGGCCGAAGCCTACCTCAAGTCCTCGGGCATCGGCGACACCGCCTATTTCGGCCCCGAGGCCGAGTTCTTCCTGTTCGATGACGTGAAATACGCCATCACCCCGCAGAAAGTCTCGTTCGAGATCGACTCGTCCGACGCGGCCTGGAACACCGACACCGTCTATGAAGGCGGCAACCTCGGCCACCGCGCGCCCCATAAGGGCGGCTACTTCCCGGTGAACCCGGTCGATGCGGCCCAGGACATCCGCGGCGAGATGCTCTCGACCATGAAGCGCATGGGCATCAAGGTCGACAAGCACCACCACGAGGTCGCGACCGCCCAGCACGAGCTTGGCATGATCTTCGGTGGTCTGGTCCAGCAGGCCGACAACATCCAGAAATACAAATACGTCATCCACAACGTGGCTGCCGCTTACGGCAAATCGGCGACCTTCATGCCGAAGCCGATGAAGGGCGACAACGGCTCGGGCATGCACGTGAACATGTCGATCTGGAAAGACGGCAAGCCGCTTTTCGCCGGCGACAAATATGCCGACCTGAGCCAAGAGGCGCTGTATTTCATCGGCGGCATCCTGAAGCACGCGAAGGCGCTGAACGCGCTGACGAACCCCTCGACCAACAGCTACAAGCGCCTGATCCCCGGTTTCGAGGCTCCGGTCCTGCGCGCCTATTCGGCCCGCAACCGTTCGGGCTGCGTCCGTATTCCGTGGACCGAGTCGCCGAAAGCCAAGCGCGTCGAGGCCCGCTTCCCCGATCCGGCCGCGAACCCCTACCTGGCCTTTGCCGCTCTGCTGATGGCCGGCCTTGACGGGATCAAGAACAAGATCGATCCGGGTCCGGCTTCGGACAAGGACCTCTACGATCTGCCGCCGGAAGAGCTGGCCGAGATCCCGACCGTCTGCGGTTCGCTCCGTGAGGCGCTGGAAGAGCTTGAGAAGGACATGGACTTCCTGCTGGCCGGTGACGTGTTCACCCGCGACCAGCTTGAAGGCTATATCAAGCTGAAATGGGAAGAGGTCTATGCCTATGAGCATACCCCCCACCCGATCGAATACGCGATGTATTACTCGGTCTAAGTCCGAACAGGGACAGTTGGGAAAGGGCGCCGAAAGGCGCCCTTTTTCATTGCTTCATTGGCCGCCGCAGGGGACCGGGCTGCGCTGCTTCAGGCCAGTTCTTCGGCCAGCGGATAGTCGGTGTATCCCTTGGCGCCGCCGACATAGAAGGTCGAGAAATCGACGTCGTTCAGCGTCAGCCCGTCACGGAACCGGCGCGGCAGGTCGGGGGTGGCGATGAAGTCGCGACCGAAGGCCACGGCATCGGCCCGGCCATCCTCGACCAGCTTTTCCGCGACGTCCTGGGTCATGCCCTCATTCGCGATCACAACGCCGTCGAAGGCGGCCCGGATGTCCTCCAGCACGCTGTCCTCGGCCAGATGCTCGCGCACGCCGAGGAAGGCGATCCCGCGCTGCGCCATCTGCCGCGCCACATGCGAGAAGAGCGCGCGGGGGTCGCTGTCGCTCATGTCGTGGCTGTCGCCGCGCGGGGCCAGATGGACCCCCACACGATCCGCGCCCCAGACTTCGATGACCGCATCGGCAATCTCGTTGAGGAAGCGGGTGCGGTTCTCGATCGAGCCGCCATAGGCGTCGGTGCGGTGGTTGGTGCCGTCCTGCAGGAACTGGTCGATCAGATAGCCATTCGCGGCATGGATCTGCACCCCGTCGAAACCGGCGCGCTTGGCGTTCTCGGCCCCTTGCCGATAGGCGGCGACGATTCCGGGGATCTCATCGGTCTCAAGCGCGCGCGGGGTGACATAGTCGCGTTTCGGGCGCACGAGGCTCACCGTGCCCGCGGGTTTGATCGCGCTTGGCGCAACTGGGGTCTGACCGTCCAGAAAAACCGGGTCCGAGATCCGGCCGACATGCCAGAGTTGCAGGAAGATGACCCCGCCCTTGTCATGGACCGCCTTTGTCACCTGCTTCCAGCCCTCGACCTGCGCGTCATTCCAGATGCCGGGAGTATCGGCATAGCCCACGCCCATCGGCGTAACGGCGGTCGCCTCGGACAGGATCAGCCCCGCATCCGCCCGCTGGGCGTAATATTCGGCCATCAGCGCGTTCGGCACGCGATCCTCGACCGCGCGGCTGCGCGTGAGCGGCGCCATGACAATGCGGTTCTTCAGCGTCACCGCGCCCAGCTTCAGGGGATCGAAAAGCGTCGGCATCGTTGTGCCCTCTTTCGTAGATTGCATGTTGTCAGAAGTTGTGGCCGCCGCAGCGTTACCGCAATCAGCGCCCGCTGCAAGGCAGGGTCACGCCCAGTGCATGGCTTTCACGCCGCCTCGCGGATCGGGAACTCTGCCAGCGTCACGCGCTGCTCCTCGCTCAGATCCTCCTCGCGGATAACTGAGGTGTGGATCGAGAAGACGACCGCCCCCGTCTCTGGCAATCTGAACAGGCATTGCCGCTCGACCCGGATGAAGGGCAGCGGGCCTTCGGGGGCGCGGCCCTGTTCTTCGGTTCGAGGATTGTGCAAAGGCGCGTTCGAGTGATGCGCCGTTCCCCGCATCATGCCGACCCCCGGCCGGATGCCGTCCAGAAGGCGCTGGACGCGCTTGCCGATATCCTCGGTATATTTCGGGACCGGCTTGTGAATGCGCATCATCGGGCGCATGAACTTCTGCGCCAGCGTCCAGCCCGCCGGAAAGCAGAGGATCGCGCCGCCAAGGACATGCTCGCCCTCGGGGCCGGGAACCATCAGGCACAGATCCTCGGCCACCAGCCGGCCCAGCGTCAGCAGCGGCTGGCTGCGATCCGCGCGGACAAGGCCGCCATCGGGACGCCGGATCACCTCGCCCATCGCATAGCCGTGCTGGGGCAGCAATTGCAGGATCCGGTCGTAAAGCTCCTCTGCCGCGGGAAGGCAGTCGGCGGACAAGCGATGCACCGCGTCGGTCTGCTCCAAGATCAGCTTTTCGCGCAATTCCAACTGCTTGGAAAAGGCATCGTCCTGCAAAAGCCATTCACCCTCGGTCACGGGAACCGTTCCGGGCATCCGCCGCGTGCGCGGATCGACCCATGGGGCAAAGGCAAGGCGGCGCTGAAGTATCTCACTCATCCCGCCATCATGCGCAAGGCGCGGTTGCGGGCAAGGGGTCTTGCGGCTAGAACCCCGGCAAATACGAGGAGTTTTCGATGATCCCGCGCTATTCCCGCCCCGAAATGGTTGCCATCTGGTCGCCCGAAACCAAGTTCAGGATCTGGTACGAGATCGAGGCCTATGCCTGCGACGCTCAGGCCGATCTGGGCGTGATCCCGCGCGAGAATGCCGAAGCGGTGTGGAAAGCCAAGGATGTCGAGTTCGACGTCGCCCGCATCGACGAGATCGAAGCCGTCACCAAGCATGACGTCATCGCCTTCCTGACCCATCTGGCCGAGCATATCGGCGCCGAGGAAGCGCGCTTCGTCCATCAGGGCATGACCTCCTCGGACGTCCTCGACACCACGCTGAACGTCCAGCTTGTCCGCGCCGCCGACATCCTTCTGGCCGACATGGACAAGGTGCTGGCCGCACTGAAAAAGCGCGCTTACGAGCATAAGGACACTGTCCGCATCGGCCGCAGCCACGGCATCCACGCGGAACCGACCACGATGGGCCTGACCTTCGCCCGCTTCTATGCCGAGATGGATCGCAACAAGGCCCGCCTGATCGCCGCGCGCGAGGAAGTGGCGACCGGCGCGATTTCGGGCGCGGTCGGCACCTTCGCGAATATCGATCCCCGCGTCGAGGAGCATGTCTGCGCGAAGCTCGGCCTCAAGCCCGAGCCGATCAGCACCCAGGTCATCCCCCGCGACCGCCACGCGATGTTCTTCGCGACGCTGGGCGTCATCGCGTCGTCGATGGAGAATGTCGCCATCGAGATCCGCCACATGCAGCGCACCGAGGTGCTGGAGGCCGAGGAATTCTTCAGCCCCGGCCAGAAGGGTTCGTCGGCGATGCCGCATAAGCGGAACCCGGTCCTGACCGAGAACCTGACCGGCCTCGCCCGCCTCGTCCGCATGGCCGTCGTCCCGGCGATGGAGAACGTGGCGCTCTGGCATGAACGCGACATCTCGCACAGCTCGGTCGAGCGTGGCATCGGTCCCGACGCAACCATCACGCTGGATTTCGCGCTGAACCGTCTGGCCGGAGTCATCGAGAAGCTGGTCGTCTACCCCGAGAACATGTTAAAGAACATGAACAAGTTCAAAGGCCTCGTCATGTCGCAGCGCGTGCTGCTGGCGCTGACGCAAGCGGGCGTCAGCCGCGAGGACGCCTATCGCCTCGTCCAGCGCAATGCGATGAAGGTCTGGGAACAGGGCGCCGACTTCAAGACCGAGCTTCTGGCCGATCCCGAAGTCACCGCCGCGCTTTCCCCCGCCGAGATCGAGGAGAAGTTCGACCTTGGCTATCACACCAAGCATGTCGACACGATCTTCGCGCGTGTCTTTGGCGAAAACGGCGCGCATTAACCGCCTGTTCGGCATTTGATGACAGGCTGCCCCCAGAACTGGAATCGGGGGCAGTCGCATGACGCCAAATCCGGCGCTCAGCGCCAGGCAGAAAGCCGCGATCATCGTGCGCCTCGCATTGGCCGAGGGCGAGGATATCGACCTCGCGAAGTTGCCCGCCGGGGCGCAGACCGACCTCGCGCAGGAAATGGCGATGATGGGGCTGGTCGACCGCGAGACGAGGAATGCGGTGATCGCCGAATTCTGCGACCGGCTTGAGGCGGTCGGCCTCAGCTTTCCCGGCGATATCGACGGCACGCTGGATCTGCTGGACGGCCATCTCTCCTCGGATACCAGCGACCGGCTGCGCCGCCTCGCCGCGCTGAACGGCACCGGCGATCCCTGGAACCGGATCGCGATGCTCTCGCCCCCCCTGTTGGCCGAACTGGCGCGGACCGAGTCGGTCGAAATCGCGGCGGTGATGTTCTCGAAACTGCCGGTGCCGCGCGCGGCCGAGGTGCTGGGCCTGATCGACCCGGACCGGTCGCGCCAGATCGCCTATGCCATGTCCCTGACCGGGGTGATCGAGGCGCCGCCCCTGCGCCGCATCGGCATGGCGCTGATCCGCGCCGCCGATGCCATCCCGCGGCCCGCGATCGAGGGCAAGGCCGAGCAGAAGGTGGGCGCGATCCTGAACGTGACCTCGGCCCAGACCCGCGACAACGTGCTGGCCGGCCTCGACGATCAGGACGCCCGCTTCGCCGATGAGGTGCGCAAGACCATCTTCACCTGGATGAACATCCCCGCCCGTGTCGATCCAAGGGACATTCCGCGCATCATCCGCGAGTTGGACCCCGCCATCCTGATCAAGGCCCTCGCCGGCGCCAGGGGACAGGACCGCGAAACGGTGGACTTCCTCCTTCGCAGCCTGTCAACGCGCCTCGCGGAATCGCTGAGGGATGAGGTCGAGATCCTCGGCAACGTCCCGGCCAAGGATGCCGAGGGCGCGATGGACACGGTCGTCGCCACGATCCGCCGGATGGAAGCGGCGGGCGATCTGTTCCTGATCGCAACCGGCGATGGCGAGGATGCGCCGGCCAGCGACTGACCGGGACTTGCCCCCCGCGCCGCTCTGCCCTAGCTCTGGCCATGGGTCATGCCCGACCCGCCACCGGCAACAGGAGGCCCAATGACCAACGCCATCGCCATTGGCCTCGGCCTCGTGATTCTCGCGTTCTTCCTGATCGACGCGCTGTTTCTGCACATGAACATGCCCCTGTTCCTCGCCAAGCAATTCGCGGTGCTGGTCGAATATGTAAGCTTCTGGCGCTAACGGCCGAGGCCGGCGGATTTGCGCGCGCAGTCAAGGCGCTAACATCGCGATTTCAGAAAACTTTCGTCTGGATTGGCGGCCGAGCCATTTGCATTCCCCGGCAAATCCGCGCTATCTGCCAGCCGAACATCCATCAGCGACGGAGAACCCCCATGGCGGTTAAGGTGGCAATCAACGGTTTCGGCCGGATCGGCCGGAACGTGCTGCGTGCAATCATCGAATCGGGACGCACTGATATCGAGGTCGTCGCGATCAACGATCTCGGCCCGGTCGAAACCAACGCGCACCTGCTGCGCTACGATTCGGTCCATGGCCGTTTCCCGGCGAAAGTGACCGTCTCGGGCGATTCCATTGATGTCGGCCGTGGCCCGATCAAGGTGACGGCGATCCGCAACCCGGCCGAACTGCCCTGGGGTGATGTCGACGTCATCATGGAATGCACCGGCCTCTTCACCTCGAAGGAAAAGGTGCAGCCGCATCTGTCGACCGGCGCCAAGCGCGTGCTGATCTCGGCCCCCGGCGACAATGCCGACAAGACCATCGTTTTCGGCGTGAACGACAACACGCTGACCAAGGATGACCTCGTCGTCTCGAACGCAAGCTGCACGACGAACTGCCTCTCGCCGGTCGCCAAGGTGCTGAACGACACGATCGGCATCGCCCGCGGGTTCATGACCACGATCCACAGCTATACCGGCGACCAGCCGACGCTGGACACCATGCACAAGGATCTCTATCGCGGCCG
>NZ_DATMFA010000039.1:0-21690 GCF_035556475.1 Paracoccus sp. (in: a-proteobacteria)
AGACGGTGGTTCGCCTCGACCGTGTCGAAGCCCTGATTTTGCAGCGAATAGGCGCGCATCTTGTTCGCCAGACCGATCCCCCGGCCTTCCTGATTGAGATAAAGCAGCACCCCTTCGCCCGCCGCGCCCATCGCCGCCAGCGCGGCGTGAAGCTGCGGCCCGCAATCGCATTTCAGGCTGCCCAGCACATCGCCGGTGAAACAGGCCGAGTGGAGCCGCGCCAGCACCGGCTTATCACGGGCAGGGCTGCCGATCTCGACCGCGTAATGTTCGGCCTGCCCGTCATCGGGGCGGAAGATGTGCAGTTTCGAGTTCTCGGCGGCCAGAAGCGGCAGGCGGGCGGCGGCGACCGGAGCCATCGCCGCCTCGCTCGCCAGCGCCTCGAGCGCGGGGCCGGGCGAAAGCCGGGTCAGCCCCTCGGGCGGGGTATCGACGCGGACCATCACCACGGCAGGCAGCAGCTCGGCCGATTTCGCAAGCTGGATCGCGGCGCGGTCGGGCGTCGCATCGCCACCCCTGAGGCTGCGGAACGGCCCCTTCATCGGCGTCATCAGATCGCCCGCCGGATCGGCCAGCGCCCTGATCCAGCCGAGGTCGGCATCGGCTGGCAATTCGATCCGGGCCAGATCGCCGTCATAGATCCGCGCCTTCAGCGTTCCCGCCCGCCATGAGGTGATCGCCAGATGCGCCGCCCCCATGGCCCGCATCAGGGCCAGCCTGTCGGCGCCCAGCGTCTCGACCGCGGCCGCCAGATGGTCGCCGATCACGACCGGCAGGCCGATCCGCAGGTCGGCGCGGGCGCGGGAAACGCTTTCGGTCAGGGTGGGGAACAGGGTCATCGGGCGCCCGTGGTTGAAACAAACTGAAACATAGGGACGATTTTCGACAACTCCATGTGAGAATTGCTGCAATCCGCTTTACGCCCGTCCCCGTCGCACTCACGTTTCCGGCAAAACGCCAAAGGAGGCAAGCATGGCCGGACTGAAAAAGATCCTTCTGATCGACGATGAAGAGGACCTGCGCGAGGCTCTGGCCGAGCAATTGGTCGCAACCGAAGACTTCGAGGTGCATGAGGCCGGGACCGGTCACGAGGCGGTCGAAAAGACCCGCAGCGCGATCTTCGACCTTGTGGTGCTGGATGTGGGCCTGCCCGATACCGACGGGCGCGAGCTTTGCAAGCGCCTGCGCAAGCAGGGCGTGAAATGCCCGATCGTGATGCTGACCGGGCATGACACCGATGCCGACACGATCCTCGGCCTCGACTCGGGCGCGAACGACTATATCACCAAGCCGTTCAAGTTCCCGGTCCTGCTGGCCCGCCTGCGCGCGCAACTGCGCACGCATGAGCAATCCGAGGACGCGATCTTCCAGCTTGGGCCGTATACGTTCAAGCCGGCGATGAAGGTTCTGATCGACGCCAAGGAGCGCAAGATCCGCCTGACCGAGAAGGAAACCAACATCCTGAAGTTCCTCTATCGCGCGCAGGACGGCGTCGTGCCGCGCGACGTGCTGCTGCACGAGGTGTGGGGCTATAATGCCGGCGTCACCACCCATACGTTGGAGACGCATATCTATCGCCTGCGCCAGAAGATCGAGCCCGACCCCTCGAACGCGCGGCTTCTGGTGACGGAATCGGGCGGCTACCGTCTGGTGGCCTGAGCCATTCCCTGCCACGCGACGACCCGGCCCCGACGGGGCCGGGTTCCTTCTGCGGGAAGGCCGGAGGTTGCAGATGCCAGCCGATGCTCCTAGGTTTTCGCCTCGACAGAAGGAGCGCCCATGTTCACCATCGCCACCTGGAACATCAACTCGGTCCGCCTGCGCGAGGCGCTGGTCTCGCGGCTCCTGACCGAGGAGGCGCCCGACATCCTGTGCCTGCAGGAGATCAAGACGCCGGTAGAGAAGTTCCCGACCGAGGCTTTCGCCGCGCTGGGATACCGCCACCTCGTCGCGCGCGGACAAAAGGGCTATAACGGCGTCGCGATCCTGTCGAAGTTGCCGATCGAGGATGCGGGCGACCGTGATTATGCAAGCCTCGGCCATGCCCGCCATGTCGCGGCCCGGCTTGAGAACGGCGTGACCATCCACAACTTCTACGTTCCGGCCGGCGGCGACATTCCCGACCGCGAGCAGAACGTCAAGTTTGGCCAGAAGCTCGACTTCCTGACCGAGATGCGCGACGCCTTCCATGCCGACAATCCGCAGAAATCCATCATGGTGGGCGACCTGAACATCGCCCCGCGCGAGGATGACGTCTGGTCGCACAAGCAGCTTCTGAAGATCGTCAGCCATACGCCGATCGAGGTCGAGCATCTGGGCGCCGCGCAGGATGCCGGGAAATGGGTCGACATCACCCGGCAGGACATCCCCTCGGGCCTGCTTTATTCGTGGTGGAGCTATCGCGCCAAGGACTGGGATGCGGCGGACAAGGGCCGCCGCCTCGATCATATCTGGGCCACGCCGGACATTTCGAACGCCGGTCACGCGAGCCGCATCCTGCGCCCGGTGCGCGGCTGGACCCAGCCCAGCGACCATGTTCCGGTGCTGGCAAGCTTCGACCTCTGATCGCCCTTCCCCTTGGGGCGGCAAGGGACCATATTGCGCGTGACGCAGAAAACCCGAAATGCTGGGGAAGACCATGGCCATGCTTTTTGACGGCGCCACCGCTGCCGCGCCACAAACCGAAGAATTCATCATCGAAGTCACCGAAGCCAATTTCATGGCCGAGGTCGTCGAGAAGTCCATGCAGATCCCGGTCATCGTGGATTTCTGGGCGCCCTGGTGTGGTCCTTGCAAGACGCTGGGTCCGCAGCTCGAGGCCGAGGTGGCCCGCCACAAGGGCCGAGTCCGCATGGCCAAGGTCAATGTGGACGAAAACCAGATGATCGCCGGACAGATGCGCGTCCAGTCGATTCCGACCGTCTATGCCTTCTTCCAGGGTCAGCCGGTCGATGGTTTTCAGGGCGCGATCCCGCAAAGCCAGATCAAGCAGTTCGTCGACAAGCTGGCCGCGCTTGGCGGCGATGACGGCGGCCTTGCCGACGCGCTTGAAGCGGCCGAGGCGATGATCGCCGAGGGCGCGCCCGAGGATGCGGCCGAGACCTTTGCCGCGATCCTTGGCGAAGAGCCCGAGAATGCCGTCGCCTGGGGCGGTCTGATCCGCGCGCTGCTGGCGGCCGGTCAGCCCGACCGCGCCGAGGAGGAACTGGCCCGCGTCCCGGCCTCGGTCCAGTCCGCGGCCCCGGTCGAGGCGGCGCGCGCGCAGTTCAACCTTGCCAGGCAGGCCGCCTCTGCCGGTCCGCTCGACGAGTTGCGCCAGAAGGTCGAGGCAGATCCGACCGACCAGCAGGCCCGCTTCGACTATGCGACCGCGCTCCATGCGGGCGGAGAGGTCGAGGCCGCGATCGACGAATTGCTGGAAAGCTTCCGCCGCGATCGCGAATGGAACGATGGCGCGGCCAAGGCCCAGCTCATCACCATTTTCGACGCGCTGAAGCCGACCGATCCGATCGCGCAGAAAGGTCGTCGGCGGCTTTCGTCACTGATCTTCTCCTGACATGCCGCGCCAGACCGACCTGCCGGAGACGATCCCCCTGTTTCCGCTGAGCGGGGCGGTCCTGCTGCCCCGTGCGCGGCTGCCCTTGCAGATCTTCGAACCGCGCTATCTGCAGATGGTCGAGGATGTGCTGAAGACCCCCGACCGGCTGATCGGAATGATCCAGCCGGTGGAATCGGGCATAGACCGGCTGGCGCAGATCGGCTGCGCGGGTCGCGTGGTCGCCTTCAGCGAGATGGACGACAACCGGTTGATGATCTCGCTTCGCGCGCGGTCTCGCTTCCGGGTGGAGGAGATCGAGCCGGGCTTCTCGCCCTATCTGCGGGCGCGGGTGCGCTGGTCCGGCTTTGAGGCCGACCTGAATCCCCGGCCAGAGAAGGCCAGCGGCTTTGACCGCGAGGCGCTGGTCTCGCGCCTCGTGCGCTATGCCGAGCGTCAGGGGCTGGTCTCGGACTGGAGCGCGGCCGAGCATTCGGAGGAGGAGGCGCTGGTCAACTCGCTCTCGATGCTGCTGCCGTTCTCGCCCGAGGAAAAGCAGGCCCTGCTGGAAAGCCCGACCCTTGCGGACCGGCGCGAATTGCTGGACGGGCTGCTGGAATACGCCCTGAGGGGCGGAGACGATGAGGAGATTATCCAATGACCGAAGCTGTCCCGACCGCCACCGCAGCGGGCGTTCCCGAACGCGGCTTTGACCGTCACATGCTGGAGGCGCTGGTCTGCCCGGTCACGCATTCGACCCTGCGCTATGACGCCGCGCGGCAGGAACTGATCTCGGATGCGGCGGGGCTGGCCTTTCCGATCCATGACGGCATCCCGATCATGCTGATCGACGAGGCGCGCCAGATCAAGGCGGATTGAGGCAGTCCTGCGACCCCGAAACGACACGGCCCGCGCAATGACTGCGCGGGCCGTTTTCGTTCACAGGGGGCGAAGTCAGAGGCCAGCAGCCTCATCGGCGCCCAGCATGATGTTCAGGTTCTGAACCGCCGCACCCGAAGCGCCCTTGCCGAGGTTGTCGAGGACCGCGACCAGAACCGCGCAGCCGTTTTCCGCATCGCCATGGACCGAGATTTCCAGCCCGTTCGTGTCGTTCAGGGCCGTCGGCACGATGCGCGGGGTGGCGTCGACAACGCTGACGAACTGGCTGCCGGCGTAATGCGCCGCCAGCGCGTCCCGCATCGCGTCGAGACTGCGCGCCCCGTTCAGATGCAGGGGAACCTGCACCGCCATGCCTTGCGCGAAATTGCCCACCGAGGGCGCAAAGACCGGGCGTGTGGTCAGCCCGGCATATTTCATGATCTCGGGCAAATGCTTGTGCTTCTGGGCCAGCGCATAGACGAAGGCGGGCGGGGCCTCGCCACGCTCATATTCGCCGATCAACTCCTTGCCGCCGCCGGTATAGCCCGAAATGGCGTTGATCGTCAGCGCCTCGTCGGGGGCGACAAGGCCCGCGCGGACCAGCGGCGCCAGCAGCGAGATTGCCCCGGTCGAATAGCAGCCGGGGTTGGAGACATATTGCGCCCCTGCGATCCGGTCCCGCGCGTCCGGGGTCAGTTCGGCGAAGCCAAAGACCCATTCGGGATCGACGCGATGCGCGGTCGAGGCGTCGATGAAGCGCACGTCCATGCCCCGCGCCAGCGCCACCGATTCCTTCGCGGCGGCATCGGGCAGGCAGAGGATGGCCACATCCGCGGCGGCAAAGGCATCGCGGCGGGCATCGACATCCTTGCGGCGCGCCGGGTCGATCTGAACCAGCTCGATATCGTCGCGACGGACCAGCCGGTCGCGGATCTGCAGGCCGGTCGTGCCGGCCTCGCCGTCGATGAATACCTTATGCGCCATCTTGGCCTCCTGTCTTGCGCCGGCGTTGTAGCGCAGCGCCCGCGTTCAGGCAAACGCGGATGAAGGTCAGATCGCGCACAGGTCCGAGCGGGTCAGGAATCGCTGCTCGCGCCCGTTGTCGAGGCTGAACATCCCACCCCGGCCCGGAATCGCGTCGATGGTCAGGCGGGTATGCTTCCAGACCTCATACTGGCTGCCCGAGATATAGAAGGGCATACCGCCGATCTCGCCCAGCTTGACGTCATGGTCGCTGATCAGGAACTCGCCCTGCGGATAGCACATGGGCGAGGATCCGTCGCAGCAGCCGCCCGACTGGTGGAACAGGACCGGCCCGTGATCGGCGATGATCGCGGCCAGCAGTTCCAGCGCGGCGGGGGTGGCGGTGACGCGATCCTCGGCCATGGTTCAGCTCGTCATGTCGAGGACCATCCGGCCCTCGATCTGGCCCTTGTGCATCCGGGCGAAGATGTCGTTGATCTCCTCGAGCTTCGCCTTGTGGACGGTGGCCTTGACCTTGCCCTCTGCCGCGAAGTCGAGCGATTCCTGCAGGTCGAGCCGCGTGCCGACGATCGAGCCGCGCACGGTGATCCCGTCCAGAACCATCCCGAAGATATCCAGCGGAAATGTCCCCGGCGGCAGCCCGTTGAGCGAGATCGTGCCCCCGCGCGCCGCCATGCCGATCGCCTGCTCGAACGCCTTGGGGCTGACGGCGGTGACCAGAACCCCCTGTGCCCCGCCATCGGTCTGGCGCTTGATCGCGGCGGCGGGGTCGGCTTCGGTCGCCGCGTTCACGGTGACGGTCGCGCCGAGGCTGCGGGCGAAGGCCAGCTTTTCATCGTCGATATCGACGGCGGCGACGTTCAGCCCCATTGCCTTGGCATATTGCACCGCCATATGGCCCAGCCCGCCCACGCCCGAGATGACGACCCAGTCGCCCGGCTTGGTATCGGTGACCTTGAGGCCCTTGTAGACGGTGACACCCGCGCAAAGCACCGGCGCGATCTCCAGAAAGTCGATATTCTTCGGCAGGTGGCCCACATAGTTCGGATTGGCCACGACATAATCGGCAAAGCCGCCATTGACCGAATAGCCGGTATTCTGCTGCTCGGTGCAAAGGGTTTCCCAGCCGCCAAGGCAGTGCCGGCAATGGCCGCAGGCGGTATAGAGCCAGGGCACACCCACCCGGTCGCCTTCCTTCACATGCTTGACGCCCGCGCCCACGGCCGAGACGAAGCCCACGCCCTCATGCCCCGGAATGAAGGGCGGGTTCGGCTTGACCGGCCAGTCGCCGTCGGCCGCGTGCAGGTCGGTGTGGCAGACGCCCGAGGCCCGGATCGCCACCTGGATCATGCCCGGACCGGGTTCGGGAATCGGCACCTCGTCGATGGTCAGGGGTTTGCCGAACTCCCGCACGACGGCGGCTTTCATCGTCTTGGCCATGACGCTTCCTCGTGGTTGTCGATTCAGGAAAGGATCAATGAAAGCGGGAAGCGCCGGGCGGGCCGGCGCTTCCCCGTGGTGGATCAGAAGAAGCCCAGTTTCTTGGGCGAGTAGCTGACCAGCATGTTCTTGGTCTGCTGGTAGTGGTCGAGCATCATCTTGTGCGTCTCGCGCCCGATGCCCGACTGCTTGTAGCCACCGAAGGCGGCATGGGCGGGATAGGCGTGATAGCAGTTGGTCCAGACCCGGCCCGCCTTGATGCCGCGGCCCATGCGGTAGCAGGTATTGGCGTCGCGCGACCACACGCCCGCGCCAAGCCCGTAAAGCGTGTCATTGGCGATCGAGAGCGCCTCGTCCTCGTCCTTGAAGGTGGTCACCGAGACGACCGGGCCGAAGATTTCCTCCTGGAAGATCCGCATCTTGTTGGTGCCGCGGAAAATCGTCGGCTCGATATAGAAGCCCGAGGACAGCTCGCCCCCCAGATCGGCCGCCTTGCCGCCGGTCAGGACCTCGGCCCCTTCCTTCTTGCCGATGTCGAGATAGGAGAGGATCTTCTCCTGCTGCTCGCTCGATGCCTGCGCGCCGATCATGGTGGCCGCGTCACGCGGGTCGCCCTGCTTGATCGCCTGCACGCGCTTCACCGCGCGCTCCATGAAGCGGTCATAGATCGATTCCTGGATCAGCACGCGCGACGGGCAGGTGCAGACCTCGCCCTGGTTCAGCGCGAACATGGCAAAGCCTTCCAGCGCCTTGTCGAAGAAATCGTCATCCTCGCGCGCGACATCGGCGAAAAAGACGTTCGGGGACTTGCCGCCCAGTTCCAGCGTGACCGGAATCAGGTTCTGCGCGGCATATTGCATGATCAGCCGGCCGGTGGTGGTTTCACCCGTGAAGGCGATCTTGGCGATGCGCGGGGACGAGGCCAGCGGCTTGCCTGCTTCGAGGCCAAAGCCGTTCACCACGTTCAGCACACCCGGAGGCAGGAGATCGCCGATCAGGTTGATCCAGACCATGATCGAGGCCGGGGTCTGTTCGGCTGGCTTCAGCACGACGCAGTTGCCGGCGGCCAGCGCCGGCGCAAGCTTCCAGCAGGCCATCAGCAGCGGGAAGTTCCAGGGAATGATCTGGCCCACCACGCCCAGCGGCTCGTGGAAGTGATAGGCGATGGTGGTCGGGTCAATTTCCGAGATCGTGCCCTCCTGCGAGCGCAGGACACCGGCGAAATAGCGGAAATGGTCGATGGCCAGCGGCACGTCGGCGGCCATCGTCTCGCGGATGGGCTTGCCATTGTCCCAGGTCTCGGCGGTGGCGAGCAGTTCGAGGTTCGCCTCCATCCGGTCGGCGATCTTCAGCAGCGCGTTCGAGCGTTCGGCGGCGGGCATATGGCCCCATTTGTCCTTGGCGGCATGGGCGGCATCCAGCGCCGCCTCGATATCCTCGGCATTCGAACGGGCGATCTCGCCGATCTCGGCGCCGGTGATCGGGGTGGTATTGACGAAATACTTGCCGGACTTCGGCGCGACCCACTCGCCACCGATGTAATTGTCATAGCGTTTTGCGAAGGGCAGCGTGTTCACGCCCTTGAAGTCATGCGTCTGGTCGTTCGGCATGTTGATCCTCCTGTCAGACCGACCTCCTCCGGCCGGTTCGCAAGGAAGCCTGTGACGGCGCGGATCACAAATCAACGCATGGCCTTCGCCGCAGCGCGGAATGTGTTTCAGCGGCGAGACAGTCGGCCCGGATTTTCGGAAATCCCCAGCCGCTGCATCCTGCGATACAAGGTCGCGCGTCCCACACCCAGCGCGCGGGCCGCAGCCGAGACATTGCCCTCGGCCCGGGCGAGGGCGCGAATCACCGCCGCGCGCTCGGCCTTTTCGAAGCCGGTCGCCTCGTCGGCGCGCCCGAGCAGGTCCGAGGCGGGGCGGGGGCGCAGCTGCCCCTCCTTCTCCAGCCCATAGGCGCGGCGGGCGGCGCGGTTCGCGCCGATGGCAAGGTCGTCCTTGTCCACCGCGATCAGCAATGCCGCGTCGTCGCAACCCTCGGCCTGCGCGGTGACGATGCGCGCGCCGGGAAACGAGACGCGGAAGAACGCGGCCTCGATCTGCCGTGCGCTTTGCGCGACCTGCGCCGCGATTAGCGCGTTCCAGCGCTCGGTATGGTCGCTGCGGGCATTGCTGACATCCAGCGCCGCGATCAGCCGGCCATCCGGCCCCCAGATCGGCGCGTCCATGCAGGAAAGCCCGGTATTGCGGGCATAGAAATGCTCGTCGCGATGGATGGTGACCTGCCGCCCCTCGGCCAGGCAGGTGCCGATGCCATTGGTGCCCTCGGCTGCTTCGGACCAGTCCGTGCCGGGACAGAGGCCCCAGCCCCGGAACACCGCCGCATCGGCCTCGCTCACCCGCTGCTCCAGCACGATGCCGGTGGCGTCGGTCAGAAGGACGCTGCATCCGGTCGGGCAGACAAGCTGGAACAGGTGGTCAAGCTGGGGCCGGGCCACGGCGATGAAGCCGTCCAGCGCCTCGCGCCGGTCGGCAAGCTCGCCCCCGGCAAGCTGGCGCACGCGGGGCGCATGTCCGGGATCAAGCCCGTGCTTCATCATCGACCGCCGCCAGCTTACAGCCAGCCGCGTGACCGCACCGGGGGATTGCGATGCCTTCGCGACCCGGTCCTCGTGTCGGTGTTCGGGCAAGGCTTCCTCCCTTCCCTACTCGATCCGGCGATTATCGACGCGGATCGCCCGCGGGACAAGCTTTGCTTTCGCGCCGGGCGCTCACGGCCCGACCGTGACCGTGCCTCCGTTGCTCCACGCCCGGAAATCGGGGCGATACATGTCCTCGACGCTGGCCGAGGGGTGGCGGAAGCCGCCGGGCGTCACTGCGCGGACGATATAGGCCAGCCGGAACGGATCGGCAGAGGTCCAGGTCAGCGCGGCGGAGAAGCGGTCGGCGCGGAACTCCGTCATCTCGGCCTCGGTCTCCCCCTCCAGCCAGTCCAGCGCCGAGATGTCGCCGGCCCGCAGCAGGTTCGGGTTGTCGATCTCCCACCCGGCGGGTAGGGGGTCGGTGACGATCAGCCGCCCGCCGCCCTCGGCATCCGGCGTGACCTCGACCCGGACCACCATGCGCGTGCCGAGGGGGACGCTTGCCGGGTCGATCGCCTCGCCCTCGATGGTGAAATAGCTGCGCGTGATCCGATAGCCGCGTCCGCCGGCCTCGGGCGGGATGGTTGGCTTGCCGGTCGCGGTCAGCGTGACCTCCAGCGGGGTATCCGCCGGGTTCGAGATGCTGGCCGAGGCGTCGGGCAGGCTGGCCACCGGCTGCGTCAGCGCGACCCCGTTCAACATCGCGGGCGGCACGGCCTGCGCCAGCCCTTGCGCCGCGAGGATGGTCCAGACCGATTCCTGGGTCGAGAGCGTGCCCCCCCGTTCCTGCGTGGCGGCGATGCGCTCGGCCAGTTGCGAGGTCAGCCCGGTCTGGTCCACCGCCTGCGACCGCGCCTCGGCCGCCAGCGCCAGAAGGCCCGCGGCATCGCGCAGCTTGGTGCCATAATCGGCGCGGAACATCTGCGGCTCCGGCCCGCCGAGGTTCAGCAGGTTGCGCCCTTGCGTGAACATCCGGTCGGCGCGTTGCTGGTCGCCATAGGAGGCCAGCGCCGCGCCAAGATTGCCCGCCGCCATCGGCGTCGAGAAAGCCTGCGCGGCCGTGTCGGCGTAATAGCGCAGGTCGCCCACCGTCGCCGCCCGTTCCCGCGCGAGGACGGCCAGCGCATAGGCCAGCGCCGCGTTCTCCTCGGCCGTCGCCGCCATCGGGTCGGTGGCGTAGTTCGTGCGGTTGCGCAGGTTGTCGATCGCCATGCGGAAGGCGGTATCGGGGACCGCATGGCCCGCGGCGCGGGCGCGGGACAGGAAGTCGGTCACATAGGCCTCGAGCCAGAGATCGCCCGAATCCGCGCGCCAGAGGCCGAAGCCGCCATTCGAATCCTGCCGCGTGAGGATCTGGGTAATCGCCTTGTCGACCGCCGCACCGCTGTCGCCGCCATCCACCCCCTCGATCGCCGAGAGGTTCGCGGCATAGAGAAGCGGCATCGCCCCCGAGGCAAGCTGCTCGGTGCAGCCATAGGGATAGCGCGCAAGGCGGGTCAGCGCCCCCGCCACGTCGAGCCTTGCATAGGGGCCGATCGCTGCGGTCAGCATCGCGCCCGGCATCAGCCCGCTGGTCAGGTCGGCGGGCAGGGTCGCGCTTTCCCCAGGCGCGAGGGTCAGGCGGTCCTGCCGCTGGATGTCGGGATCGTTGATCGCGACGGGAATGGTGATCTCCTTGGTCAGCGCGGTCCCGTCCGGCGTGGTCAGCGTCAGGCGCAGGTTCGCCCGCCCCTCGGCATCACCCGCGACGATTGGCATCGCCACCTGCGCCTCGGCCTTCTCGGCCAGCGTGACGGTGGGGGAGGGCAGGCTGGTGGTCAGCGGCGCGTCGCCGCCGGTCTGCTCGACCGCGAGGCGCATCTCTCCGGCGGGGCCGGAGGCATGGGTCATCCGCAGCCCGACCTCGGCCCGGTCGCCGGGGGCGAGGAAGGCGGGCGCGGTCACGGTCAGCACCACCGGATCGCGGACAAGGACCGAGGCATCGGCCTGACCGACGCCGCCGTCGGACCAGACCACGGCCATCATCCTGACCTCGCCGTTGAAGTCGCCGACCGGGACATCGACGCTGGCGGTGCCATCGGCCCCGATCGTCAGCGGGCCGGAGAACCAGCTCATCAGCTTTTCGGTCGGGGGCGGCGCCTCGCTGTTCGAGGCCATCGCATCCCCGCCCTCGCGCAATGCCCCATCCGGCGCGCCCGAGGAGATGATCAGCCGCCCGTAAAGATCGCGCAGCCCGACGCCAAGGCGGCGCTGGCCGAAATAATGCTGCGACGGATCCGGTGGCGCAAAGCCGGTCAGGTTCAGGATGCCCTGATCGACCGCGGCCAGCGTCGCATGGACCGTCTGGCCCGCCGCGCCGCCGACCCGCAGCACCACCGGGATGGTGCCGCGCGGGGTCGTCTGCTCAGGCGCCTCGATGCTGGCGGAAAGCTTGCGCTCGCCCGGATCGACGGCGGCATGGGCAAGGCCAAGGGCACGGACCGGCACGCGGTTTCCGGCCGCGGCATCGCCGATGGGCCGGATCGCGCTGACGGTGACATAGGCCCCCGCGCCCCAATCATCGGTGACGGGCAGGTCCAGCAGGTTCTCTCCGGCCTTCAGCGAGACGCTCTGCATGGCGATCAGCCGGTTCGACAGGACCGAGACCAGCCCGATCCCGTCCGCCAGCGCCTCGACCCGGACATGGGCGGTGTCGCCGCTGCGATAGGCGGGCTTGTCCAGCGTCACCTGCAAGCGGTCGGGCGTCGGGCTGCCCGCCCCGGCGGGCGCACCCCAGCCGGACTGGAATTTCAGCGTGGTCGGCCCGCCCTGGCCCGAGCTTGCCTCGACCACCAGTTCATATTCGCCCCATTCGACCGGAACCTCGATCTCGGCCGGGTTCTCGCCCGGCTCGGCCAGGCCCTCGGTGACGCGGGCGCGGGTGGTGATCGGCTCCCAGTTCCATTGCCCCTCGAGGGAATACCATTGGTATTCGGTGTCGATGCGGTTCAGCACCCAGCGCAGGGGCTGGGCCGTAGGTTTCAGGTCGGGACCGACAGCGACGAGCGAGAAGCGCGCCCCGGCATTCTCGGGGACGGTGCCGCCCTCGAACAGCGGGCTGATGCCCGCGACTGGGGCCTCGGGCATCACGATGCGGGACTGGCTGCGCTCGACCGGGCGGCCTGCGCCCTCGCGGATGTCCACGACCACCTCGGCCTCGACCGGCTGCGGGCCGAGTTCGGTGGCGGAGGGCAGGGTGATCTCGGCCCGGAAATTCCCGGCGGCATCGGTGATCCCGGCGGGCAGGCTTTGCACCACGGGCGGCGGCGCGTCATCCTCGGAGCCGAAGACATAGCCCTCGAACCCCTTGAGCCCGCGCGCCGGAGAGAGGCGCAGCTGCCCCTCGACTGGAAGGTTGGCGGCGGGCGCGCCGAACAGCCAATGCGCGGTGAGCGACAGGTCGAGCCTGCCGCCCGCCTGCGCCGCCCCCTCGGGCAGGGCGGGGGTGAAGTCGATGCGCTCGGGCAGGAAATCCTCGACCAGCAGCCGTGCGGTGGCAAGGGCCGGGCCATCGGCGGCGCTGCGCAGTTCCAGCCGCCATGTCCCGCGTGGGGCATTGCCGGGAATCGTCCAGTTGACCGTGCTGCCGCCCGCGCCCGCCTCGGCGGGCTTGATGCGGGTCTGTTCTACCCCGTCCGGGCGCAGGATCACTGCGGTCAGCGGCAGGCCCTGCAAGGCGCGGGTCTGCGCGTCGCGGGCAAGGATGGTGGCGTTCACCGTCTCGCCCACGCGATAGGCGCCGCGATCCGTGGTCACGAACAGGTCGATCGGCGGCGCGGGCGGCTGGCCCTCGACCCCCCGGTCGGAAAGGTCGAACTCGGGATCGGTCAGCGACAGGAAGGCCATGTCGCGCGGCGCGCGCTCGGCCCCCTCGCCCTGCCAATCCGTCACCGTGACAAGGGCCGGCGCCGCGCCATCGGTCCCAAGGCTGAGGCCCGGCGCGAAACGCGCGATCCCCTCGGCATCGGTCGGCACCCGCGCCAGCACCTCGTTCGAGCGGCTGACCAGCGCGACCTCGGCCCCCGGCTTCGGCTTCGCGTCCTGCAGGCTGCGGACGGCGACGGTCAGCCCATCGGTTCCCGAAAAGGTCGAGATCCCGAAATCCGAGATCACGAACCATTGCGTCGCGACGCCGGTATCGGAGACGTCGCGGCCCGCCACATTCGCCTCGACGATATAGATGCCGGGCTCCAGCGGACCGGCACTGGCGGGGATGGCAAGGCTGGTCGTCAACTCGCGGTTCAGCACATCCTGCCCGACCGGCTTCGCAACGGCGGCGCTGCCACGCCAGACCTCGCGCGCCATGCCTTCCGAGAAATACCCGGTCTGCCAGCTGTCGAGGGGCGAGGCGAACATGTCCTCGGCCATGGTGCGGATCAGGTTGCGGTCCGAGATCCGCAGAAGCCGCAGCTCCACCCGATCGGCATTGACCGTGACCATCGACAGGCGCTGGTCGCCCGAGGCGGGCAGGACATAGGCGCGGCCGGGAAAGCGCACCTCGGGCGAGCGGTCGCGGACATAGCCGCGCAGCGTCACGTCGCGCGAGAGCTTTTCTCCGTCAGCCGAGGGCAGCCCGGCCCGCAGCGTCAGTTCCACATCCTGTCCGTGAGCAAGACCCGCGACACAGAGCCGGTCGTCCTGCGCTTCGACGGTCAGGTCACGGGCGGGCAGGCGCAGATAGGGGCCGTAATCGGTCCCGCGCATCAATTGCCGCGACATCACCGCGCAAAAGCGCGGCAGTTTGCCTTCTGATTCCACCTGCGTATCGGTGACGCGCAAGCCGTTCCGGGCCTCGGATTCCTCGAGCGCGGTCGCAATCGTATCGTCGCCGGGCGAAAGTCGCGCGGCAAGGCGCAGCGCATTCAGCGCGTCGGGGCCACGGTCGAGGCGTTCGAAGGCCATGGCCAGCCACGAGAGCGCGCGCCCCGCGACCGCATCCGCCTCGGCCCGCAGATAGCCGTTGGCGGCCATCGAGGCGATCGAGACCGAGGCGTCGTGGTCGTCCGAATCGCTGGTATAGAGCGTGAGCCGCGCAAGGTTGGTCCAGTCCTCGGCCCGGTCGTCGCCGGCGGCAATGCCGGCCATCAGCCGCGCCGCCGTCGCGAGATCGCCAGATGCCTCGGCGGCCGCGGCCTCGGCCCGGGGATCGCCGGCGCCCTGTGGCGGGTTCATCGCCGGCATCAGCCGCGCCTGCGCGACGGCTGCCTTCAGGTCATCGGCGGTCAGGAAGGGCGCCGCATCCGCCCGGCGCAGGGAAAGGTCACGCAGTTCAGGCGTCAGCGCGACGACCCGGCCCGAAAGCGCGCCCGCGAAAGGCGCGGCGGCGCCATGCCCCTCGCCCTTGGGAAAGCAGGAACGCGCCTTCTGGTTGTAGGTCACCGCCCGGCAGTTTTCGTCGCCAAGGCAGGCCTGCACGCAGGATTGCAGCGTCGTGTCGAAGATCTTGCCGATATCCCCGCCCGGCAGGTCGGTATCGGGCAGCAGTTCCAGCCGTCGATCGGGCAGGGGCGCTTCCTGCGCGAGAAGGGGAGAAGCCGCCAGCAGGCCGATCGCGAGGCCCGTGCAGATCATTCGACGCAAGACAGGTGCCATGGTGTCCCTCCGATCCTTGCCATGATTTGTGGCATTGGTCGGGCGGTGAGGCAATCAGTCTATTCCCATTCGAGCTGGGAAAAGCTTGTCGCGGCGTTCCGGGCCGTGGTCGGCGTGAAATCCGCCCAGCCTTCGGAATAGGGCTTCATCATGGCGGTGATCGCCGGGATCGCCTGCGACAGGGCCATGCCGCCGGACACGGCCTTGCGGGTCGCATCGCGCAGCGCGCGCAGGTAATTCGCCTCCGGCAAGGTCGCCTCGTCCCAGCTTTCGGTGACGGGTCCGTGGCCCGGCACGATCAGCGCGGGCGCGGGGTCGGGCGGTCCCGCCTCGAGCCAGCCGATCCAGTTCGCAAGCGAGCCGTCGAGCGAGGGCGTCAGCCCCAGAAAGACCAGATCCCCGGTGAAAAGCGTCGCCGAGGCGCTGTCAAAGACCGTCAGGTCGTTGTCCGTATGCGCCGAGGGCTGCGGGCGCAGCTGCAATTCCGTCGGGCCGAGGGAAATGGTCATCGGCGCATCGACCTTCTGGTCGACCGGCGCGATGCGGGTGCCGAGAAAGGCGGTCTTTCCGATCTGGGTGGGGAACGAGAACATCCACGCCTCGGCCCGGCGCGCCACGGCGTCGGGCAGCTTCGCATTGGCGACGATGCTGGCGCCTGCCTCGGCAAAGACCTCGGCCCCGAAGATATGGTCGGGATGCATATGGGTCAGGATCAGGTGGCTGACCGGCTTGTCCGTCACCTTGCGAATGGCGGCGTAGAGCGCCTCGCCCTCGGCCCGGCTGCCGCCCGCGTCGATCACCGCGACCGTGTCGCCGACGACAAATGCCAGATTGGCGATGCGGCCCTGATTGCGGACCGAGCTTTGCTCCATCGCGCCCTGATGGACATAGATGCCGTCCGCGACCTCCTGCACGCCCAGCAGCGGCAGGCTCGGCGTCTCCACGCAGCGCGCATCGCCGCCTTTCAGCTCCGGGTGGCGGGCAAGCCAGTCGCGGGCGATGGGCTCGGCCTTGCGGTGGCATTCGTCCTGAGAGGCGGATTCCGCTGCGGGCAGCAGGCGCTCGGCGCAGATCGCGGGATCGTTGGCGAGGCAGGTGGCAAGCAGCAGATGAAACATTCCGGCCTCCTTCCTGTCGCCGCGGTTGGCGACGTTATCACGGCTTTCCCCCGCGCACCATCTAAGACCTTTGGCTGGTTGACTGAAATGCTCATAGGCATAGCATTCCACCATGCCGCAACAGCGGCGTCATTAGGGAGGAGAGACTGATGGCCTGGACGAAACCCGCGCTCAAGGAAATCGCCTGCGGAATGGAAATCAATATGTATGCGCCGGCGGAAGACGAGCCGGTCCTGTTCTGATCCGACACTGAACCCGATCCGGCCGGTTCCACCTGCAAAGGGGGCCGGCCGCGCCAGAACCTGTGAGCTATGCGTATCGTGATTCTTGGCACCGGCGCCGGTGGTGGGCTGCCGCAGTGGAATTGTGGCTGCCTGAACTGCGAAGCGGCGCGCGAGGGGCGCATTCCCTCGATGAGCCAGAGCGGAATCGCGGTTTCCGCCAACGGCCGTGACTGGGCGCTGGTGAACGCCTCGCCCGACCTGCGGGCGCAGCTTGCCGCAAGCCCGGTGCTGCGGCCGGGTGGCTTGCGCGGCTCGCCGATCCGGTCGGTGCTGGTGACGAATGGCGATATCGACCATGTCGCAGGCCTGTTGACCCTGCGCGAGGGACAGGCGTTTTCCCTGTTCGCGACGCCGTCGATACAGCGGGTGTTGGCGATGAATCCGATGCTGGGCGCGCTGGACCCTGGAATCGTTTCACGGCGCGAGATCGCGCTGGATGAGGCTTTTGAGCTTGTCGAGGGCCTGTCGGCGCGGCTTTTCGCCGTTCCGGGAAAGGTGCCGCTCTATCTTGAGGGCGAGACGGTCGAGACCGGGCTTGTCGGCGAGGAGACGGTCGGGGTCGAACTGACCGCCAACGGTCGGCGGGTCTGCTATATTCCGGGCTGCGCGACGGTTCCCGACTGGCTGCGCGACCGGATCTCGGGCGCCGATGCGCTGCTGTTCGACGGCACGCTCTGGACCGATGACGAGATGATCCGCGCCGGACTTGGGCGCAAGACGGGCCGCCGCATGGGCCATGTGCCCGTCTCCGGGCGGGATGGCAGCCTGGCGGCGCTGGACGGCTTGCCGGTGGCGCGGCGCATCTATGTGCATCTGAACAATTCGAATCCGCTGGTCGATCCCGCCAGCCCCGAGCGCGCCAGCGCCGAGGCGGCGGGCTGGCAGATCGGCCATGACGGCATGGAGATCAGCCCATGAAGATTCACGAAGATCGCCCCCTGTCGCGTGCCGAGTTCCATGAAAGGTTGAAGCGGATCGGGGCCGAGCGCTATCACGACCGCCACCCCTTCCATAAGCGGCTGCATGGCGGGGAATGTTCCGCGGACGAGGTGCGCGCCTGGGTGGTGAACCGCTGGCAATACCAGTCCCGCATTCCGATGAAGGACGCGGCCTTCATGTCGCGGGTCGAGGATCCGCATCTGCGCCGGATATGGCGCTCGCGGATCGAGGATCACGACGGCGGGGTCGAGGAGGGCGGCGGGATCCGCCGCTGGCTGGCGTTGGCCAGTGCCGTGGGGCTTGATCCCGATTATGTGGCAAGCGGCGTCGGCGTGATGCCGGCGACCCGCTTTGCCGTCGACGCCTATATCCGCTTCGTGCGTGACATGCCGCTGCTTGATGCCGTGGCCGCCAGCCTGACCGAGATGTTCGCCCCCCGCATCCATGCCGAGCGGATCGAAGGTCTGCTCAGGCATTACGATTTCGCTGACGAGGCCAGCCTCGCCTATTTCAGGAAGCGGCTGGACGAGGCGCCGAAGGATGTCGAATTCGGGCTGAACTATGTCCTCGACCATGCCGACACGCTGGAGCGTCAGGACGCGGCGGCGGCGGCGCTGACCTTCAAGACCGAGGTGCTCTGGGCGCAGCTCGACGCCCTGTGGCACGGTTATGTCGACGGCTATGTCCCACCCGGCGCCTGGAGGCCGGGCGAGGGGCTTCTGGCGCGCCGGCCCGAGCCGGCCGGGGTGAAATGACCGGGCAGAGGGTCAGCAACACCTGCATCCCCTATCTGCCCCGGGGGGTCAGACTGCATGAGGACCGGGTGCGGGGAATCCGCGTGCTGCTGGCGCCCGAGCGCGCCATGCAGCTCGACCCCGTGGGGGACGCCATCCTGTCCGAGCTTGATGGCCAGCGCAGTCTGGCCGAGGTCATCGTGACCCTGTGCGACCGTTACGCCGCCCCTGCCGAGCAGATCGAGGGCGACGTGCATGAATTCCTGCAGGGCCTTGTCGACCGGCGCATGGTCTTTCTGGCCTGCGAGAACATGGGAGGGGGGACGCCATGACCCATCATCCGGTCATTCCCCAGGATATCAACGGCAACCCGGTGCGGGTCGGGCAGCCCATGGCGATGCTGGCCGAACTGACCCATCGCTGCCCGCTGGCCTGCCCCTATTGCTCGAATCCCGTCGAGCTCGCCCGCGTGGACAGCGAGCTTACGACCGAGGAATGGGCCGACATCTTCCGTCAGGCGGCCGAGCTTGGCGTGCTTCAGGTGCATCTGTCGGGGGGCGAGCCCGCCTCGCGCCGCGACCTGGCCGAGATCGCGACTGCGGCGCGGGATGCGGGGCTTTACGTCAACCTCATCACCTCGGGGATCGGGCTGACCGAGGCGAGGCTGCGCGAGCTTGACGGCGTGGTCGATCATGTCCAGCTTTCGCTGCAGGGGATCGATTCCGAGATGGCCGACTGGATCAGCGGCTATGGCGGCAGCTTCAACCGCAAGATGCAGGTTGCGGAATGGATCGGCGAGATCGGCTTTCCGCTGACCCTGAACGCGGTGGTCCATCGCCAGAACCTCGACCGTCTGCCCGAGATGATCGACCTGGCCGAGCGGCTGGGCTGCCGCCGGATCGAGGTCGCGACCGTTCAGTTCCACGGCTGGGCCGACCTGAACCGCCGGCCCCTGATGCCGACGCAGGCGCAGGCAGCCAAGGCGCGCGAGGTGGTCAATGCCGCGCGCCTGCGCCTCAGGGGGCGCATGGTCGTGGATTACGTCCCGGCCGACCATCACGCGGTCTATCCGAAAAGCTGCATGGGGGGCTGGGCCTCGACCGGGATCAATATCGCGCCGGACGGGATCGTCCTGCCCTGCCATGCCGCGCAGACGATCAAGGGACTGGAATTCGACAATATCCGCAATGCCCGGCTGGCGCATATCTGGCGCTATAGTGCTGCCTTCAACGCGTTTCGCGGGACGGCATGGCTGCCCGAACCCTGTGCCGGATGTGACCGGCGGGAGGTGGATTTCGGCGGCTGCCGCTGTCAGGCGATGGCGATGGCGAATGATCCGCTAGCGACCGATCCGGTCTGCTCGCGCTCGCCCCTGAACGCAAGGCTGCGGGCCGAGGCCGAGGCGGATGCGGCCAGCGACGACATCGCGCTGGTCTATCGCCGCATGGCACGGGAGAAACGGTCATGAGACTGATGCTGATTCTGGCTCTGCTGGCAGCGCCACATCTGGCGCTGGCGGCAGAGGTCGAGAATCCGCTTGAACCCTCGCCGATCTGGGACGACCTGCGTTCAAGCATCATCGGGACCGAGGAGGAGCCGCCGGTCGATCCGGGCGTGCTGCTGCTTGATGCGCCGAAGCGGGCCGACAACCCGGCGCTGGTTCCCGTCCGCATCACCCAGCCGCCGGGGGCGCCCCCAATCACCGCGCTGACGCTGGTGGTCGACGGCAACCCGGCTCCGGTCGCGGCCGAGTTCACCTTTGGCCCGGCGCTGATGCCGCTCGATTTCGAGGTGCGGGTGCGGGTCGATACCTATTCCGACCTGCGCGCGATCGCCACGCTGGCCGACGGGCGCAAGGTGATGGCCGGGCGCTATGTCAAGGCTTCGGGCGGCTGCGCCGCGCCTGCCGGACGCAACATGGAAGAGATGCGCGCCACCATGGGCCAGATGCGCTTTCGCCGCGGCGAGGAAGGCGGGCGGCAACTGGGCACGCTGATGCTGCGGCACCCGAATTTCTCGGGGCTGCAGCGCGATCAGGTCACGCTGCTGACCATCCCGGCCGAGTTCATCCAGACGCTTGAGGTGACGCAGGACGGGGGCGAGCTTTTCACCATGGATGCCGGGATCTCGATCTCGGAGGATCCGGTCTTTCGCTTCGGCTGGTCGCCGGGCGCGGGTCCGGTCAAGGTCCATGCCGAGGATACCGAGGGCCGGGTCTGGGATCAGGAGTTCTGAAGCCGGGCCGGATTGCCGGAGAGGTGTAGCGCCCGCGCGCCAAGCGCCGTGCCCTCCGCCGGGTCATGGGTCACGAGGACGAGGCCCGCGCCGCTGCGTCCCAGCAACTCGTCGGTCAGCGCGATCATCCGCGCCGCCGTTTCCGCGTCCAGCGAGGCATAGGGTTCGTCGGCCAGAAGGATGTCGGGCGCGGCGGCAAAGGCGCGGGCCAGCGCCAGCCGTCGTTGCTGGCCCAGTGACATCTGGCGCGGAAACTTCGCCTCATGCCCGGCAAGGCCGGCGCGCGCCATCCATTCCCGCGCGGTCGCGATGTCGCAGCCCGTCGGAATGGTGATATTCGCGACCGCGTTGCGCCAGGGCAGCAGCACGGGTTCCTGAAAGACCATCGCCAGCCGCTCGCCCCCTTCGCGGCGGCCCTGATAGGCGCGGTCGAGCCCGGCGAAAATGCGCAAGAGCGTCGATTTCCCGATCCCCGACGGGCCGAGGATCGCCACCCGCTCACCCCGCGAGACCGAGAGCTCGAGACTGCCCAGAACCTGACGCGGACCGAAGGATTTCGCCTGAAGCTCAAGCCGCATCCTGCCTCCAGCGATTGGCGTGACGCTCCCACGGGCGCAGGATGAACAGGTCGATGGTCAGCATCACCAGAACGAAGGTCAGCGCCCAGGCCAGCACGCCCTCGACATCGAAGCTGGAGAAAAGCAGGTGGATCTTGAAGCCGACGCCGTTCGACCGGCCAAGGAACTCGACCACCAGCACGATCTTCCAGATGAGCGAGATGCCCGCGCGGGCCGAGGCGGCGATCTGCGGCGCAAGCTGGGGCAGGACGACATGGCGCAGGCGCGTCGCCGGAGGCATCGCGAAGGCATGGGCCATCTCGTCCAGATCCGGGCGCAGCGCGCGGGCGCCCTCGCGGATCATCACCGTGACGACCGGGATCTTGTTCAGCGCCACGGCAAGGATCGCCGCCGTCTCGTTCAGGCCGATCCAGATATAGCTCAGCACGATCAGGACGAGGGCGGGGATGTTCAGCAGGATGATGATGCCGGGATTGAGCCAGTCGTCAAAGCCCCGGCTGCGCCCCATCGCCAGCCCCAGCGCGAGGCCGATGGCCATGGCCAGCACGAAGCTGGCCGCAACCCGCCAGAGCGTCATGCCGGCGTTGAACCAAAGCTCGCCCGTCGCGGCCAGATGGCCGATGCGCTCGGCGACGTGCCAGGGCGCGGGCAAGGTCTGCGGGCGGTCGGTCAGCTGCGACGCCACGGTC
>NZ_DATMFA010000040.1:0-11742 GCF_035556475.1 Paracoccus sp. (in: a-proteobacteria)
CCCTCCACCTCTCCGAAACACCCGTAACCTATCGCAACGCACCACCTCTCCCAGGCGAACACAGCGAAGAAATCCTCACACAATTCCTAAATATCTCAAAAGATGAAATCAAAAATCTAAAAATAAAATCAATTATTTGAAATATGAGATTATGAAACAGACAGACGGACCAGAAGCCCATTACCTGCAAGCCCTGCGCGAGGGCCGGTTCCTGTTCCAGCGCAATGCCGAGGGGAAAGCGGTCTTTCCGCCACGCCTCGTCGCGCCCGGCACGGGCGAGGCACTGACCTGGGCTGAATCCGCCGGGCGGGGCACGGTCTTCGCCATCACCGAGCAGCCGCAGAAGCCGCCCGCCGCCAGTCGCTATATCGCGCTGGTGGAGATGGACGAGGGTTTCCGAATGCTGTCGCGCATCGAGGCGTCATCCCTTCCCGCCATCGGCACGCGCCTACGTGCCGTGATCGACGATGAGGCAGACCCTCCGCATGTCTGGTTCCTGCCCGAGGACAATCATGACTGACACCGCCTTTCCCCGTGCCGCCTGCGCCATCGCCGGGGCCGCCACATTCGGCATCGGCCTTTGCCCCGGCCATACCGCGCTGGAGATGACGGCCAAGGCCGGGCTTCTGGCGCTGGAGGATGCGGGCCTGACCCTTGGCGATGTGGACGGCCTTTTTACCTGCCTGCCCGAGGACATGCTTGGCGGTCTCGCCGTCGCGGAATATCTGGGCGTCAGGGCGCGTTTCGTCGACAACAACCGCACTGGCGGATCGTCCTTCCTGAACCATCTGATGACCGCCTGCTTCATGATCTCGGCCGGTTATCTGAAAACCGCGTTGATCTGCTATGGCTCCAACCAGCGCTCGGCGGCAGGCAAACTTGTCTCGGCCCTACGCGGCTCGGTCTACGAGGCGCCGCACCGGGCGATCATGCCGATCGGCGGCTATGCCCTCGCCGCGTCGCGCCACATGCATGACTATGGCACGACTCGCGAGGACTTGGGGGCCGTCGCACTGGCCGCGCGGGCCTGGGCGCAACTGAACCCCGAGGCGTTCCGGCGCGACCCGATGACGCTGGACGACTACCTGTCCGCCCGCATCGTCTCATCGCCGCTGGGCGTTGCCGATTGCTGCCTTGTGAGCGACGGCGCGGCCGCGGTGGTGGTGACGGCCCTGCCCCATGCCCGCGATCTTGCGCAATTGCCGGTGGCAATTCTGGGCGCGGGGGCCGAAACCTCCCACAAGGAAATCGCGGCGATGCCGGATCTGTGCGTGACGGGGGCAAAACTTTCGAGCCAGCGCGCCTATGCCGCCGCCGGTTATGGCCCTGCCGACATGGACATGGTGCAGCTTTACGACGCCTTCACCATCAACACGATCCTGTTTCTCGAGGATCTGGGCTTCTGTCCCAAGGGAGAAGGCGGCCGTTTCGTGTCCGGCAGGCATATCGCCCCCGGCGGCGGGCTGGCGGTCAACACGAATGGCGGCGGGCTGTCCTGCGTCCATCCGGGCATGTACGGGCTGTTCACGCTGGTCGAGGCGACGCGCCAGATCCGCAGGCAGGCAGGCGAGCGGCAGCTGGAAAAGGCCGATCTGGCGCTTTGCCATGGCAATGGCGGGGTGCTGTCGTCCCAGACCAGCGTGATCCTTGGGCATCCCGACACGATCTGAAGCGTCCTCTCCTCGCGCAATAAGCAAGCCCCCGGAAATCCGGGGGCTTCTCTCATGCACGACCCGCCGGCGGGGCGGGTCCCATGTTTCAGAAGCTGAACTTGACCACACCTTGCAGGCGGGTGTTGTCGAAGGTCATGCCGTCGAACTGCTCACGCTCGAGATAGCTGACTTCGGCACCCAGCATCAGCGACTTGGTGGCGAAATAGCGATAGGTCAGATAGGCCGCGCTGAGCTGCTTGGTGTAGAAATCCTCCGCGCCGGCATAGTCGTCATAGCGCTGGAAGCCATAGGCGGCCGAGATATCCATTTTCTCGCCCAGCTTCTGCGTGACACCGGCCTTGAGCGCATTGGCCGTGATCGCATCGCCATCGGCGTCGATGTCAAAGGCATATTTGCCGAGGGCGCCGACCTCGATCCCGGAAGCGGCGGCATTGTTGAGCGACGTGGTGATGCCCTTGCCGCCCACATACTGGACCTGAATCTTGCCACCCTCCCAGGCGTCGAAATCAGCGCCGAGCGAGAAGCCGAAGCCATGGACGTCCTCGTCACTCGCGGTTTCGAGGGTGCGCAGGATCACACCCGAACCCACTTTCACCCTGGACCCCGCATAGCCCGCGAAAGCCGTCAGAGCGACATCCGAGGACGAACCGGGTGCATAATCCTCTTCGATCGCGGCCCCGAAGCGCCATTGCTCGTTCGGGCGATAGGTGAAGCGAAGCTGCGGCGTGCGATAATAGCTGCCGCCCGCGGAGCCGTTGAAATCATGCACCGCGCTGGGAATACCTTCGGCGGAAACCCAGCTCGTCCAGGTCTGACCAGCGAGGAACGGTCCGATTTCGCCGTAAGCATGACGAAGGCGGAAGGTGCCGCCACCATTGCCGTAGAAATCGCCCTCGATATTGACCTTCATCTCGCCCAGATCGGTATCGACCAGTGCCTTGACGCCCAGACGGCTCTCATAGGGATAGGCGCCGGTGCCGCCGTCCCTGACGCTGTCGGCGGTCACGCCGGCCATCGCTCCGGTCGTGGCGCCGAGATCATAATGGTTGTCGGCATTCAGATCCAGCCGGGCATAGCCGTAGAAGTTCAGCTTGACCCCCGGCGCAGCGGTGACGGTGCCAGCCGAGGCCTGTTCGGCCTCAAGCGCCGCGACGCGTGCCTCGAGTGCTGCGACGTCCTGAGCAGCGGCGGCGTTGCCGGTGCCAAACAGCGCGGCGGCGACCAGCCCGCCTTGGGCGGTCCTCGTCAGATTGTATTTCATGTTTCCTCCCATGATCCGGTCCGGCCTCCGGGCAATGTTTCGCCGGACCCGGTCCGCAACTGCGACCGGGCGATTCCTTGGAAAAAAGGGAACTGGCAGCACAGCGGAGGACGGCTATCCCCCTCATTCAACTGTGCAATTCAGCCGCCTAGCTTTTCATGATCCCTCCTCGGGCATTCCGCGGTCCGACCCGTCCTCCTCCCCGGAGACTGGGTTTCAGACCCGCTCGATCGCCAGGGCGATGCCCTGCCCGCCGCCGATGCACATGGTCACCAGCCCACGCCGACCGCCGATGCGCGCCAGTTCGGCCATGGCCTTGACCACAAGGATCGTGCCGGTCGCGCCGACCGGATGCCCCAGGGCGATGGCGCCGCCATTCGGGTTCACCCGCGCGGGATCCAGCCCCAGCGCCCGCGACACCGCCACCGCCTGCGCGGCAAAGGCCTCGTTCGATTCGACCACGTCGAAATCCGCCGCGGTCAGGCCGGTCCTCGCCAGAAGCTGTTCGACCGCCGGGACGGGACCGATCCCCATCACCTCGGGGCGGACGCCGGCAACGGCATAGCCGGTGATCCGCGCCAGCGGCGTCAGCCCGGCCTTTTCGACCGCATCCGCGCGTGCCAGCACCACCGCCGCCGCACCGTCGTTGATGCCCGAGGCATTGCCGGCGGTCACGCTGCCATCCTTGCGGAAGGCGGGCTTCAGCCCGGCCAGCGCCTCGGCCGAGGTCTCCTTGGGATGCTCATCGGTCACGAACTGGACCGGCCCCTTGCGCGTCCTGACCTCGACCGGAACGATCTGCCCGGCAAAGCGGCCCTCGGCGATCGCGCGGGCGGCGCGGGTCTGGCTTTCCAGCGCAAAGGCATCCTGATCGGCGCGGGAAACACCATGCTCCTCGGCAATGTTCTCCGCCGTGATGCCCATATGGCCGGTGCCGAAGGGGCAGGTCAGCGTGCCGACCAGCATGTCCACCATCGAGGCGTCGCCCATCTTCTGGCCGAAGCGCGCGGCCTGCACGGCATAGGGCGCGCGCGACATGCATTCGGCGCCACCCGCCAGCGCAAAATCGGCATCGCCCAGCATCAGCGCCTGCGCGGCCGAGACGATCGCCTGCACGCCCGAGCCGCAAAGCCGGTTGACGTTCATAGCGGGCGAGGTGTCGGGCACGCCCGCGCCGATCGCCGCCAGACGCGACAGATACATGTCGCGCGGTTCGGTATTGATGACATGGCCGAACACGGTCGTGCCGATCTGCGCGGGCTCGACCCCGGCGCGTTCGATGGCTGCGCTGGCCGCGATCACGCCCAGCTCATGCGGGGCAAAGCCCGACAGCGCGCCGCCAAAGCCGCCGATGGCAGTCCGGGCGCCGGAAAGGATGACGATATCGTTCATTGGATGATCTCTGTTTGGCCAGTTCAGCAATTGCTGAAATTGGGCACGCGTTTCTCGACAAAGGCGGTCATGCCTTCCTTCTGGTCCCGGGTGGCGAACAGGGCGTGAAACAACCTGCGCTCATAGCGGATGCCATCGGCCAAGGCGAGGTCGGGCGCGCGGCGGACCGCGTCCTTGATCGACAGCACCGCAGGCAGGGACATGCCGGCGATGATCTCGGCCGTGTTCATCGCATCCTCCAGCAGGGTTTCGGCGGGCACGACCCGCGCCACCAGCCCCGCCCGCTCTGCCTCGGCCGCGTCCATCATCCGGCCGGTCAGACACATCTCCATCGCCTTGGCCTGACCGATCGCGCGGGTCAGCCGTTGGCTGCCGCCCATGCCGGGCATGACGCCCAGCTTAACCTCGGGCTGGCCGAAGCGGGCGGTGTCGGCGGCAAGGATGATGTCGCACATCATCGCGAGTTCGCAGCCGCCGCCAAGCGCATAGCCCGCGACGGCAGCGATCGTCGGCTTGCGGAGCGCGGTCAGCGCCTCCCATTCCGCGAACCAGTCCTGCCCGTGCATCGCCGCAAAATTCTGCGCCTGCATCTCCTTGATGTCGGCTCCGGCAGCGAAAGCGCGGGCCGAGCCGGTGATGACCAGCGCGCCGATACCGGGATCACGCTCGGCCTCGGTCGCGGCGGCGACGATCTCGCGCGCGACCTGCTGGTTCAGGGCGTTCAAGGCCTGCGGCCGGTTCAGCGTGATCAGCCGCACCCGCCCGCGCGTTTCGACAAGGATGGTGTCATAGCTCATGCCCGACCCCTCCCCGCAAACCTCGGCAGCATGGCCGAGAAGTCCCGGCCCTTGCCGCCCTCCTCCTCGACGAAGCGGGTGTAGAGCGCGGCGGCAAGCTCGCCCATCGGCGTCTCGGCATCAGCCGATTCCGCTGCCTGCTGCGAGAGGCGCAAGTCCTTCAGCATCAGTTCCGCCGCGAAGCCCGGCTTGTAGCCATTATCGGCGGGCGAGGACGGCCCCACCCCCGGTGCCGGGCAATAGGCATTCATCGACCAGCTGTAACCCGACGAGGTCGAGACCACGTCGAACATCCTTTGCCGGTCCAGCCCCAGCTTGTCGGCCAGCGCAAAGGCCTCGCAGGTGGCGATCATCGTGACGCCCAGGATCATGTTGTTGCAGATCTTCGCGGCCTGGCCGGCACCCGAAGCGCCGCAATGCACGGCCTTCTGTCCCATGATGTCAAAAAGCGGCGCGACCGTGGCGAAAGCCGCGTCCGGGCCACCGACCATGAAGGTCAGCGTTCCCGCCGCAGCACCGCCGATCCCGCCCGAAACCGGGGCATCCAGCGCACCAAGCCCGGCCGCAGCCGCCTGATCCGCCACCGCGCGGGCGCTGTCCACATCGACGGTCGAGCAGTCACAGAGCACCGCCCCCGCCGTCATGGCCGGGATGACCTCGTCCGCCACGGCGCGCAGGATCGCACCATTCGGCAGCATCGAGATGACCACATCCGCGCCCGAGGCCGCAGCCGCAGCCGTAGCGGCTGCCGTGACCCCCTCGGGCATCGGCGCCGAGAGGTCGAAACCCACGACCTCATGCCCGGCCGCTGCCAGATTGCGCGCCATCGGCCCGCCCATGTTTCCCAGACCGATGAAACCGATCTTCATGCGTTCTCTCCTTGCTCAATCCGATCCGCCGCGAACAGCGACGGCTGCGACCGCAACCCTGCCAGCAGCGCGGCGGAATCCACCTCCGCCAATGTCGCGGGTCGCCATTGCGGGTTGCGATCCTTGTCGATGACCGCAGCCCTTACGCCTTCGTAGAAATCATCTCCGCGCAGGATCAGCGCGTCGGCTGCAAACTCCCGGTCGAGACAGGTTTCGAGGTCGTTCGATTGCGCCGCCGCCCGCAGAAGGTGCAGCGTCAGGACAAGGCTGGTCGGCGATTTCGCCGCGAGCAGGGCCAGCGTCTCGACCGCAAAGGCTGAACCATCCGCCCCCAGCGCCGCGATGATCGCCGCCATGTCCTCGGCCGCAAAGGTTGATCGGATCAGGGCCGCGTGTTCGTGCAGGCTTGACGGGCCCGGATCGGCGGCATGGGCGGCAATCGCCGCCTCGGGCGTTACCCCGGCAGCCAGATCGGCCAGCAGCGCCGGGATCGTCGCGGCGGGCACCATGGCATCTGCCAGCCCGGCTGTGATCACATCCGCCGCCCCAATGGTCGCCCCGGTCAACCCGATCCAGAGGCCCAGACCGTCCGGTGCCCGTGACAGCGCCCATGTGCCACCGACATCGGGGAAATAGCCGATGCCAGTCTCAGGCATGGCGAACCTGACCCGCTCGGTCACGACGCGGTGCCGGCCATGCACCGACAGGCCGACGCCGCCGCCCATGCAGATCCCGTCCATCACCGCGATCCACGGCTTTTTCAGGCGATGGATGCGGGCGTTCAAGCGGTATTCCTCGGCCCAGAATGTCATCGCGCGTTCCGGCTCGGTCCGTCCGACGGACCACAGCATCTTGATGTCTCCGCCGGCGCAAAGGGCACGGTCACCCTCGCCCGTCAGAGCGATCGCACGCACCGCCGGATCAGCCTCCAACCGGTCCAGCCCACTTTCGATCAGGCGGACCATCCCAAGGTCGAGGCTGTTCAGCACGCCGGGGCGGTTCAGATGAATGCGGCCAAGCGCGCCCTCGGCGCTGATCAGGACGGGGGCGGTCATTTGCCCGCGACCAGTGAACGGGCGACGATCAATCGCATGATCTCGTTCGTCCCCTCGAGGATCTGGTGAACCCGCAGGTCGCGCACGATCTTCTCGATGCCGTATTCCGACAAATAGCCATAGCCGCCATGCAGTTGCAGCGCGTCATTGGCGATCTCGAAGCCCGCATCGGTGACAAATCGCTTGGCCGCCGCACAAAGCACCGTCGCATCAGGCGCTTTCGCGTCCAGCGCGGCCGCCGCGCGCCACAGGAAGGACCGCGCCGCCTCGAGCCGGATCTTCATGTCGGCCAGTTGGAACTGAAGCGCCTGCATCTGGTCGAGCCTTTGGCCAAAGGCCTTGCGCTCGGCCATATAGGCCAGCGTCCTGCCAAGGGCCGCGCCGGCCCCGCCCAGCGAACAGGCCGCGATGTTCAACCGCCCGCCGTCAAGGCCGGCCATGGCGATGTTGAAGCCCTTGCCCTCAGCCCCGAGCAGCGCATCGGGACCAAGCTGCACGCCGTCCATCTGCACGGTCCGGGTGGGCTGGGCGTTCCAGCCCATCTTGCGCTCATTCGCGCCAAAGGACAGGCCCGGCGCATCGCCCGGCACGATGAAGCATGAGATGCCCTTCGCTCCGGGTCCGCCGGTTCGCGCCATCACCAGATAGACGTCCGACGCCCCGGCACCCGAGATGAACTGCTTCTGCCCCGTCAGGCACCAGCCGTCACCGTTCCGCTCGGCCCGGGTCGTCAGCGCACCCGCGTCCGACCCGGCCCCCGGCTCGGTCAGGCAATAGGAGGCGCGCCGCTCCAGCGGAGCCAATGCCGGGCACCATTTCTCCCGCTGCTCCTGCGTGCCGAATCGATCGATCATCCAGACGCACATATTGTGGATCGAGATATAGGCCGCGATGGTCGGGCAGGCCTCGGCCAGCGCCTCGAAGATCAGGACCGCATCCACGCGGCCCAACCCGGTTCCGCCGACATCATCGCGGACATAGATGCCGCCCAGCCCCAGCGCCCCCGCCTCGGCCAGAACATCGGTGGGGAAATGCTTTTCCGCATCCCAGTCAAGCGCCGAGGGCGCGATCCGGTCGGCGGCAAAGCTGCGCGTCATGTCCAGAATGTCCCGCTGTTCGTCGGACAGCGTAAAATCGATCATGATGCCCTCCACCCGTCATGGGCTGTCGCGGGATGTGTGATCCGGCGCCAGAAATCGCCCAACGTGTTTGTGTATTTAATTGGCGATATTGCATACGCAAACCGGATTGTGAATACAAATGTTAGTTGCTCATGCAAATTATGCCCGTAAAGAACCCAGCACATTGCCCCACGGCGGCTAGCGTGCGCTCCATTCGTTTCCATATTGTATTTTTATAATCATTGTGTGTATACATTTTTGCAGAATCAATTGCGGGAGCGAAGATGAGCGATCCGGTCCAACTGCATATCGACGGCCCTGTCGCCCGCATCGTCTTTGACAGACCCGAGGCGCTTAACGCCATCGATGTCGCGACGGCGCAGGCATTCGAGCGTGCGACCGCGACGGCTCTGGCCACGCCGGGGGTACGGGTCGCAGTATTGTCAGGGAATGGACGTGCCTTCATGGCCGGGGGCGATCTTGGCGCATTCCGCCGATCCGCCGATCGTGCCGCCGAGGCCGAGGCGATCATCGCCCCCATGAACACCGCCCTCGAGCGACTGCACGCCTCGAACGTCCTGACCGTCGCGCTGGTCCATGGGCCGGTGGCGGGGGCCGGATTGTCCCTCACGCTGGCGGCGGATTTCGTCATTGCCGCGGACACGGCGGCATTCAGCTTTGCCTATCTGAAGATCGGCGCGCCCGCCGATTGCGGCATTACCTGGACCCTGCCCCGCATCGTCGGATTGCGGCGCGCCTTGTGGCTGGCGATCGAAGGCAGCACCCTGCCCGCGCCGCAGGCGCTGGATTGGGGCCTGATCACCCGCATCGTTCCCGCGGATACGCTGGCGGAAGAGGGCGCGCGCCTTGCCGCCCGTCTCGCCGCGCAGGCACCGGGCGCAACCGCCGCCCTGAAACGCCTGCTGGTCGAAAGCTTCGGTCGCGAATTCGCGGCGACGCTCGAGGTCGAGAAACAGGCCTTCAAGACCGCAGCCGCCACTGATGACTTCGCCGAGGCCCTGACCGCGTTCTTTGAGAAACGACCAGCCAGCTTTACCGGAAATTGATGCAAGGAAGGGGAAGAGCCCGATGAACAGCATTACCCAGCCGCAGGACTTCTGGGCTGACGTGCCCCGCGACATCGCCTGCGCCGCCGTGATCGGAGCGGGGGCCATGGGGGGCGGCATCGCCGCCCAGTTCGCCAATGCGGGCATCGAGGTCATCCTGCTCGACATGCCTGGCGATCAGGATGCGCCCGACGCCCCCGCACGCGCAGGGCTGGCAAGGCAGGTCAAGATCAACGGTTTCATGGGTCCGTCCGGGCCGGGGCGGATCATCACCGGGAACGTTACCGACGACCTGCATTTGCTGGCGCGGGCCGATTGGATCATCGAGGCCGTGGTCGAAAGGCTGGACGTCAAGCGCGCGCTTTACGCCCGTGTCGATGCCGTGCGCAAACCGGGCTCGATCGTGTCGTCCAACACCTCGACGCTGCTTCATGCGCAGTTGATCGACGGCATGTCCGAGGCCTTCCGCCGGGACTTCGTGATCTCGCATTTCTTCAACCCGCCGCGCGTGATGCCGCTGCTCGAGGTCGTCTCCACCGACAGGACCGACCCCGCGCTGCTCGGCCGGGTGCAGGCTGGCGCGCGCGACCTTCTGGGCAAGACCGTCATCAACTGCCGGGATACGCCCGGTTTCATCGCAAACCGCATCGGCTGCTTCTGGATGGCCTCCGCGGCGCTGCTGGCCCGGGAACAGGGCCTGACGATCGAGGAGGCCGACGCCGTTCATCAGGCAATGGGCATTCCCAAGACCGGGGTGTTCGGCCTTTTCGACCTGATCGGGATCGACCTCGTGCCGACGGTCTGGCGCAGCCTTGTCGATGGCCTGCCCTCTGATGACCGTTTCCACCGCTATGACATCGCGTCCGACCCGTTGTTTGCCGGGCTTGTGGCCGAGGGCCGCTTCGGCCGCAAATCGGGATCCGGCTTCTTCCGGAAGACGCCCGGCGGGCTGGAGGCGAGCGATCTTTCCACCGGCGACTGGCGCGCGACCCGCCCCGTCGCCGCGCGCGACCTGCCGGGCGGTGGGCGCGACCTGCTGGCGCTGCTGCACGATCCGGGCCGGTTCGGCACCTATGCACGCGCCGTCCTTGCCGAGGTGATCGCCTATGCCGCCGAGCATGGCCCGGCGATTGCCGCCAATCCCGCCGACATCGACGTGGCGATGCGGCTTGGCTATGCGTGGCGCGAAGGGCCGTTCACCCTCGCCGACAAATGGGGGCCGACCAAGCTGCAGGCCCATCTGCGCGAAAGCGGCCTTCCCGTCCCGGAACTGGTCACGCAGGCTGTCGAACGTGGCGCCTTCTACGCCGACGGCCGCTTCCTGACCGCCGACAGCGAAGCCGCTGCGGCCGAGCACCCCCTGACCGTCGCGGCCCTCCGCAAGGCGGGACGGACAATCCTCGGCAATGCTTCCGCGACGCTGCTGGATAGCGGCGATGGCGTGGGCCTGCTGGAGATCCACACCAAGATGAACAGCCTGCACCCCGAGGTGCTGGACCTGATCGAGGAGACCCTGCCCCTGCTCGGGGCGCGGCTTTCGGCGCTGGTCATCGGCAATGACGATGCGCGCGCCTTCTCCGTCGGGGCGGATCTGAAATTCATCCTCTCGATGATCGATCAGGGCCGCGAGGCCGAGCTGGCGGCCTATATCGACCGTGGCCAGCGGCTGTTTCTGGGGTTGCGCCATGCGCCGGCGCCCGTGGTCGCGGGAGTGCATGGCTTTGCCCTTGGCGGCGGCTGCGAACTGGCGCTGCATGCCGACCGCATCGTCGCCCATGCCGAGGCGCGGTTCGGTCTGCCCGAGGTCACCGTCGGCCTGATCCCGGCATGGGGCGGATGCACCACGCTGCTGGCGCGTGGAGAGGCAGAGGGCCTGACACCCGAGGCCGCTGCCCTGCGCGCCGCCACCACGATTTTCGGCGCGGCCCAGTCGGGATCGGCCGAGGAGGCGCTGACCTCGGGCATCCTCAGCCCTCTGGACCGGCTGGTCATGCATCGCGACAGCCTGCTCTCCACGGCCCGCGCCCTCGCGCTGGCCCTGCTGCGCGACGGCTATACCGCCCCGGAACAGGCCACTGTCCTGCCCGCGCGCGCTGCGGATTTCGCGGCGCTGGCGGCCAACGGTTCGAATTACGACCGTCATGTCCTGACAGGGCTCGCAAGGGTTCTGGGCGGCGACAGCCCGCGCAGCGTGGTCGAAAACATGGCCATCGAGCGGGAGGTCCTCTTCGACCTCATCGCCCGCGCCGAGACGCGGGCGCGCATGGCCCATATGCTGGAAACCGGCAAGCCATTGCGGAACTGACGCCGCCAGCCCGCTAACAAATCCCCCGAACAGGTGACGCAACAAAAGGGAGAGAGGCCGATGAAAATCCTCGTGCCAGTCAAACGCGTGATCGACTACAACGTGAAGGCCCGCGTTAAGGCGGACGGATCCGGTGTCGATCTTGCCAATGTCAAGATGTCGATGAACCCGTTTGACGAGATCGCGGTCGAGGAGGCGATCC
>NZ_DATMFA010000041.1:0-1828 GCF_035556475.1 Paracoccus sp. (in: a-proteobacteria)
CGGCACGCCGGGGGAAGAAAGTCAGCGAAGCGCCATTGCGGCCAGCCGGGTCAGCGCAGCGGCTTGCCGGCAGATGACGCATCGCCCGGGGCTGCAATGGCGCGGTAACTGCGGCAAGGACGAGCAGGCGGGGCAAGGATCGAGACCGAGGGATGACGGGCGGCACCCCTCGCACGCGGGACCTGCGACCTGCGCTGACCGAAAACAGGCCCTAGTCCGCCGATGCCGGCGACGCGGCCGGAGGACCGGCTGGCTGCAGACCCACGCCGCCATCATCCTCGGCCGGCAAGGCGAGCGATCCCCACGCCGATATGGCGGCAACCAGCCCCGAAAGCATCGAGGCCAGGGTCAGAAGCATCCCCTGCCCCATCAACTGGCCTCCGAGCGCGTTCCCAACCTGATATCCGGCAAAGCCCGCCGGAACCATGAAGATGGCGATGATGAAGAGGCGCCAGGCGGTCGAGGAAAGGAAAGCGATGAGGAGCTGCCCGAGCAGCAGGACTGCGATGCCGGCCCCGAACCCCGCCACGATGGCCACGCCATAGCCATGCCCGGTCTCGACAAGATGGAGTCCGAGCGCGATGCCGGCATAGACCGGCAACGCATGGGCCGCGGCCCGGAAAATCAGCCAGACGACATAGAGGGCGGCGACAATGCCGAGGATGAGAAATATGGTCATAAGCGTCCTCCGACCGGACGCGCCCGCCACCTCCTCCACAGCGCCATCTGCCTGCAAATCATAGCAAAAGGACGGCCAAGGTGGAACCGGAACTGGAACCACCCTGGGTCTGGTTTGCGAAGGTCACCGATTGAACGGGTCATATTCGCAGATGATGCAGGCGGGATCGCCGTCGAATTCGTCGAGCGGCATGACCGAATAGCCTTTTGCGGTTTCGATGAGGACGATGATGGTCATCATCGTGCGGGCGAGATTCCATCCGAGCGATTGGGCGGTTGAAAGCGGCATGGCCTGAGCTCCTGTCCGGGAGCGGGATCATCCCGCTCGACAGTCGCCCCGCAGGCCGGGGACAGGCCGCAATCATCGCAGCAAAGCTGCGGCCCAAGCGGAGCGCAGGGACCCCTTGCGGGTTGATTGAAGGAGGCCTGGCTTCGCGCCCAGGGATCAGCGGCAATCGAGAGCGGGGGAACCCGGGTCCGGACTGGTGACCACTCGCCTTCCCTCCCGGCCATGCCCGGAAAAAAGAAGGCGCGGCGAACAATGTCCACCGCGCCAGGGAGAGGATCGCCTGCGATCCGGAGATCAGGGAGCGGGCGTGCGGTTCGCGATCGCCGTCTCGATGAGGCCCTGCATTTCCTGTTCGAGCTCGACGCCCTTGCGGTCGCCGCCGCTGGAAATCTCGGTCGCGATCAGCCCGTAATAGCCCGTTTCGCGGTCGATCCAACCGGTCCAGCCATAAGCGCCGGGCGACGAATTTACTTTCGAGGTCGCGCAGGCGGATGGCGTCGCGCACTCGACGAAAGAGCCGAGCGCATATTCCCAGTTCGCCGCCCCCGCAGGCACGAAGACGCGAGGGAGTCCTGCAGTTCTTTGCTGCGTGAAGGTCGCCATGTCAGTGATGAAGGTTCCGCCGAGCAGCGCGCGGAGCAGCTTCGCATAGTCGCGCGGAGTCGAATAGGCACCGCCGGCCACCCAGGGGTTGGTCGGGGGGCTTCCCGCCGGATCATACCAAGTGGTGCCCGACATGCCGAGCGGCGTCGTCACATGCTGGGCGAACAGCTCGTGAAAATCACGCTCGCGCGCTGGCGACGTGCCGGGCTGAATGCTGGTGTCCTTCGCTTCGAGATAGGCGGCAGCAATCTGTATCCC
>NZ_DATMFA010000042.1:0-1724 GCF_035556475.1 Paracoccus sp. (in: a-proteobacteria)
CAAGATCACCGAGGTCGATCCGATCACGCTGCAAGTCGTCCGCGGCGCCTTCGAGACCATCGCCGAGGAAATGGGCCATGTGCTTTACCGTATGTCGTTTTCCTCGATCATCCGGGAAAGCCAGGATCTGGGCGCGGGCCTGTTCGACACCGATTTCAACACGCTCTGCGAGTCGGAATCGACGCCGATGCATATCGGCTCGATCCCCGGCTATCTGCGCGGCATCGCCGAAACGCTGGAGGACGGCGAATGGTATGAAGGGGACGCGGTCGTCCACAACCACCCCTATCACGGCTCGTCCCACACCCCCGACCTGGCTATCGTCGTGCCTGTGTTCTTCCAGGGCCGGCTGGTAGGCTTTGCCGGAAACACCGCGCACCATGTCGATATCGGTGCGGCGACGCCAGGGCTGATCATCGACGTGCCCGATGTCTATGCCGAAGGCATGCTGTTCGCGGGCACCAAGCTTTACCGCAAGGGCGAGCCGAACAACGCCATGTGGAACTATATCCGCCGCAATTCCCGCGCGGCCGGGCAGTTGGTGGCGGATATCGAGGCGCAGATCGCCTCGGCCCGCCTGGGCGCGCGCCGCTTCGTCGAACTGCTCGAGAAATACGGCGAGGAGACGGTCTTCGGCGCCGCCAATCAGCTGATGGATTACGCCGAGCGCATGACCCGCCAGCGCATCAGCGAAATCCCCGACGGCGATTACACGGCCGAGGGCTGGCTGGACGACGACGGCCGCAACCGCGACCACCGCCTGAAGGTCAAGGTGACGGTCCGCGTCCGCGGGGACGAGGTCGAGGTGGACCTGACCGGCTCGGCCGACCAGACGCCCACGGCCTATAACGTGCCCTTCGAGGGCTCGACCAAGGTCGCAGCCTATGCCGGCTTCCGCAAGCTGCTGCTGGATGCCGCCACCTCGGATGCGCGGGTGCCGTCCAACGAGGGATCCTTCCGCCCGATCAAGGTCACGGCGCCGCTTGGGTCGATCTTCAATCCCCGCGCCCCCGCATCGGCCGAGGCCCGCTTTACCCAATGCAACCGCATGATCGACCTGATCATCCGCGCGCTGGCCCCCGTGATGCCGGAACAGGTGATCGCGGGCTCTTCTGCCTCGATCAGCTTCGCGGCCTATTCCGGCGTGCGGCCCTCGGGCGACTACTGGGTGTTTCTCGAGGTGAACGAGGGCGCCTATGGCGGGCGACCGCGCAGCGACGGGCCGGACAGCATCGACAATCTGATGGCCAACACCCGCAATAATCCGCTGGAAGACCTGGCGATGCATATCCCGATGATCTGCGACCGCTACGAACTGCGTGACGACGCTCCTCCGGGCGCGGGCGAGTTCCGGGGCGGCATCGGGGTTGTCAAGGCGCAGCGGGTGCTGACGCCGGCCTTTATTACCCACGAATCCGAACGCCACACGGACGCGCCATGGGGCATCTTCGGTGGACAGGACGGCGCCGTGGGGCGCTGCACGATCAGCAACCCTTCCAGGTCCGGACAGGAGCAGGAGATGCACTCCAAGTTCTCGGGCCTGTCGGTCGGCGCCGATGACGTGATGACCTATTACAGCCCGAACGGCGGCGGCTACGGCTCGCCGCTCAAGCGCTCTCCGCAAAAGGTGCTGGAGGACGTGCTGGACGGCTTCTATTCGGCCGAGCATGCGCGGCAGGTGTATGGCGTGGCCGTCAACCTCAAGGACGAGACCGTCGATATCC
>NZ_DATMFA010000043.1:0-58302 GCF_035556475.1 Paracoccus sp. (in: a-proteobacteria)
AAAGCGACTGGGCCACGCGCGCGGCGAGGCGGTTGTGAAAACCCGATTGCGCCAGTTGAAAGGCCAGCTTGATCGCTGCCGATACCCCGGTCGCATCCGCCGAGCCATGCGACTTGACCACCGTGCCGTTGAGACCCAGAAAAACGCCGCCATTGACCCGGCGGGGATCGATCCGTTTCTGAAGGCGCTTCAGCGAGGTCATGGCGAGGAGAGCGGCGAATTTCGACAGGATCGAATTGCCAAACGCTTCCTTGAGAAAATCGCCGACCAGCTTGGCAGTGCCTTCGCCGGTCTTCAATGCCACATTGCCGGTGAAACCGTCGGTGACGATCACGTCCACGCGCGCTGAGGGCAGATCGCCCCCCTCGACAAAGCCGATATAGTCGAAATTGCCGGATTCTGCTGCGGAAGCGATGAGCTCATGCGCCTGCTTGAGTTCCGCGCGGCCCTTATGCTCTTCGGTCCCGACATTCAGCAGGCCGATCCGGGGACGGGCAAGGCCGAGGCCGTTTCGGGCATAGGATGCGCCCATCAGCGCATAGGCCAGCAGGTCCTGCGCATCGGCGCGGATATCGGCGCCGACATCGAGCATGACGTTGAAGCCCTGCGGATTGCGCGAGGGCCAGAGGCAGGCGATCGCCGGCCGGTTGACGCCGGGCAGCTTGCGCAGCCGCAGCATCGAAAGCGCCATCAGGGCGCCGGTATTGCCGCAGGAGACAGCCACCGTCGCCTCGCCCAGACGGACGGATTCGATGGTGGACCACATCGAGGTGCCTTCGCCTTTGCGAAGCACCTGGCTGGGCTTTTCCCCCATCGTCACGACGCCACTCGCATCGCGAATGTCGCAGCGCTCGGCAAGGCCGGTCCGGCGGGAAATCATCCGTTCGAGTTCCGCCTTCGGTCCGTGGACGATGAAGCGGATGTCGGGATTCTTCTCGGCGCTTTGCGCGATCCCGGCCACGACAGTGGCCGGACCGCGATCGCCGCCCATAGCGTCAACAGATATCACCACGCTGCCCTCTTGCGCCGGGCCGCGCGGGATCGTCGAGGTCTCCGCCGGATTCATGTCCTGGCTGGGTCCGCTTAGGCCGCGTCGTCGTCCAGATCGACTTCGTTGGCCTGAGCCACGACTTCGCGGTTGTCATAGTGACCGCAGGACGGGCAGACGTGATGCGGGCGCTTCAGCTCGCCGCAATTGGTGCATTCGTTCGGGTTACCCGCGACCAATGCGTCATGCGAACGACGCATGTTGCGGCGGGACCGGGTAACTCGGTTCTGAGGGACGGCCATGTCTCAACCTCAAGTGGTTCGGGGGGCGGTCATGGACGGCCCCGGATTCTAATATCGGGTCTGGGCGGGGCATAGGCCAATGACGCGACGGCCGCAAGGCTCGAAACGAGGTCTCGCGCACGGGGGCCACGGTCCGGGTTATCCCCCGCCGGTCGGATGAACGCGCGAAAATAGCGTAATCCGCGCGTTCCGCAAGGCAAATATCACCCTGTAGTCAAAAAAGCGGCGCTAGCGGCCCAGCTTCGCATGAACCTCGGCGATGTCGACCTCGGCCTTGGGGAACTTGTTGTCGGGATTGTCGAAGTCGTATTTGAAGAGCTGGAAGTCCTTCTTGTAGATTTCCCAGACCAGATGGCGCGAGAGGTCGTCGAAATATTCGCTGACCTTGTGGGCCCGCTTCGGTCCGTGCCCTTCGGATTCGTTGAATTTCGGCACATCGTTCACGTCGAGCTTCACGCGGGTCGGGGCTGCGTCCAGCACCTTCTGCATGCCTTCGTTGAACTTCTCGGTGAAGAAGATCTGGTCGTAGCGCCCGCCATTGACGATGAAGGTCGAGATATGGCCCGCCATCGACGACCAGTGGATGTCCGGCTCCATCGGGCGGCGCCAGCGGATCGTGTCCCGCGCGAAAAGCAGGAAGCGGCGAAAGCTGGCGATCTGGTCGAAGTCGAAATCGTTCTCGGGGCTGCCGACATCGACGCCATAGCGCTGCATCAGCTGCGGCACCAGATTGCCGCGGTAGCGCTTGCCGTTGCGCTGGATCCCGGCAATCTTGTCGAAGAACGACGACAGGATGCGGGCATAGGGGTTACGGACACAGGTGAAGGTCAGCGAGCTGTGAGACTTGACGCTGTCCTCGATCGGCTTGTGGCTGACATCCTGGTTCCATTTGTGCAGTCCGCCGGTCGAATCATGGATATCGCCGTCGAAATATCTGCCGTGATCGGAATAGAACATGATCTGACCGATGGACGAGCAGGCGCATTTCGGGACGACGCGATAGAGCATGCTTTCGCTTTCGGTCATCCAGGTTCCGGGGAAACCCATTAGCCACTTTCCTTTCTCGAGGCTGCGGTCGGGTTGCCGACCTTGCCAAAATCGCTAGACACAGAAAGCAAATCACCGAAAGAGATTCAACCGCGTGCAGAGCCCTGCCACCGAGATGAACGGATTGATTACATAAATGGCGCGGATTGCCTTCATTCTGCTTTGCCACAAGGATCCCAAGGGCGTCATCGCCCAGGCCAAGCGCCTCGCGGCTTCGGGAGACTACGTGTCCATACATTTCGACGGGCGCGCCAGCCAGCGCGATTTCGACGAGATCCGGGCTGCGCTGGCGGACGATCCGGCGGTGGTCTTCGCGGCCCGGCGCCGCAAATGCGGCTGGGGGGCATGGTCGCTGGTCGGTGCCACGCTCGACGCCGTGCGCGCGGCGGTCGATGCCTTTCCGCTGGCCACGCATTTCTACATGCTCTCAGGCGATTGCATGCCGATCAAGTCGGCGGAATATGCCCATGCCTTCCTCGACGCCGAGGATTGCGACTACATCGAATCCTTCGATTTCTTCAAGTCGAACTGGATCAAGACCGGCATGCGCGAAGAGCGGCTGATCTATCGCCACTGGTTCAATGAGCGCACCCAGCCCAAGCGGTTTTATGCCAGCCTGAGGCTTCAGCAGCGCTTCAAGCTGGCCCGGCCGATCCCCGCCGACATTCAGGTGATGATCGGATCGCAATGGTGGTGCCTGCGCCGCCAGACGATCGAGCGGGTGCTGGAGTTCTGCGACAGCCGGGCCGACGTGATGCGCTTCTTCGCGACGACCTGGATCCCGGACGAGACCTTCTTCCAGACCATCGTGCGCCATGTCGTCCCGAGGAAGGAGATCCGCACCCGGACGCTGACCTATCTCGTCTTTACCGATTACGGGATGCCGGTCACCTTCTATAATGACCATTACGACCTCTTGATGGGGCAAAACTATCTGTTCGCCCGCAAGATCAGCCCCGAAGCGCTGCGCCTGCGCGAAAGGCTGGGCGCGCTTTGGGCCGCGAAGGGCGTGCATTTCCCGATCTCGAACGAGGCGACGGGGCTTTTCAAGTTCCTGACCGGGCGCGGCCGGATCGGGCGCCGCTTCGCCCCCCGCTTCTGGGAGACCGAGGGAAGCCTCGGGCGCGACAACTCGCTGCGGTTGATCGTCGCGAAGAAATGGCATGTCGCCAAGCGGATCACCGAGGCGGTCCGGGGCCATACCGACATTCCCGCGGTCGATTATCTTTTCAACGAGACCGAGGCCGGGCTGCCCGATCTTGGCGGGGTCGAGACGACCGTGGCCAAGCGCGAACGCCACAGGCGGGCCTTGCTGCGCCTGCTGTTCGAGGAGTTCGAGTCGAAAAGCCTGGTGATCTGTCTGGACCCTTCGGCCATGCACCTGATCCAGGATCTGATGACGGACAAGGCGGATACGCGCGTGCTGCTGGTCGATTCGGAATTCGACGACGACTATATCCGCGGCCATATCGGCCGGGTGGGCCTTGCCGGGCCGGAGACGCCTTCCGATGTGATCGACCGGCTGGTGCCCACCGTGCGCGCCGATCTGGAGCATGAGACCGAACGCCTGCGCGATCTGGAACTGACCGGCTTCTATTCCATCGCACCCTGGCGCAGCGCCGAGGAGAATGCGGTGCAGCTTTCCCGTTTCCTCGACGTGCTGCCCGATACGGCGCAGCGGATCGCGGGAATCCACTATCTTTTCAAAGACTGACCCGGCGGAGAGAACCATGCCTGCCTATGACGACAAGAACATATTCGCCCGTATCCTGCGCGGCGAGATCCCGAGCCAGAAGGTGCTGGAGACCGAGCACTCCTTCGCCTTCCGCGACATCGCGCCCAAGGCTCCGGTCCATGTGCTGCTGATCCCGAAGGGAGCCTATGTCAGCTATGACGATTTCGCGGCCAATGCCTCGGATGCCGAGATCCTCGACTTCACGCGGGCGCTGGCGCGGCTGACGCAGGAACTCGGGGTCGATCTGGGTCAGGGGCAGGGCTTCCGCGCCATCACCAATGCAGGCCCAGACGGCGTGCAGGAGGTGCCGCATTTCCACCTGCATATCCTCGGCGGGCGCCATATGGGCCGGATGGTCGATCCGGCCTGATCGGTCCTCAGCCGCGCGAGGTGAGCTGGATGAACGCATCCTCGAGGTCGGGCGTCTCGACCGCGACATCGAGGATGGGCAGCCCCGCGCCGCGCAGCGCGTCGATCAGCGCATCCGCCGGCAGCCGCGACGGCGCATAGCTGAGCGCGAGGCGGCCATCCGCGCGCCGCTCGGCCCGCACCCCGGCGGGCAAGGGAGGCAGGGCATGGGCCTCGCCCGTGTCGACCACCAGCGTCTTGGAATCGGCGCGGCCGAGGATCGTCTCGGTATCCTCGCACAAGATCAGCTCGCCGCGGTCGATGATGGCGATGCGGTCGCACATCTCCTGCGCCTCCTCGAGGTAGTGGGTGGTCAGGATGATCGTCATGCCCTGTTCGTTCAGCCTCCTGACATTGCGCCACAGCATCTCGCGCAACTGGATGTCGACGCCTGCCGTCGGCTCGTCCAGCACCAGGATCTGCGGGCGATGGACCAGCGCCTTGGCCAGCAGCAGCCGCCGCTTCATCCCGCCCGAGAGGTGGCGGGTATAGCTTTCGGCCTGCTCGGTCAGCCCGACCAACTCCAGCAACTCATCCGTCCAGCGCTCGCGCTTCGGCACGCCGTAAAGCCCGGCCTGCACCTCGAGACTGGCGCGCGGACTGAGGAACGGGTCGATGTTCAACTCCTGCGGCATGACCCCGATTGCGGCGCGGGACTGGCGCGGATTGACGTCCTGATCGAAGCCCCAGATCAGCACCTTGCCCGCGGTCTTGCGCACCAGACCGGCCAGAATGTTGATCGTGGTGGACTTGCCCGCGCCATTCGGGCCAAGCAGGCCAAAGATCGACCCCGCGGGCACCGCAAGGTCGAGCGATTTCAGCGCCTGCTTGGGCGCGGCACCGCCCGAGGCGGCATAGGTCTTGGTCAGGCCACTGATTTCGATTGCGTTCGCTGCGGCAATGCGGTCTTGGGGGGCTGGCATCGCGTCTTTCCCGTCATTATGATGCGTGCCGGTTTAAACCCGTTTGTCGTCAGAGCTCAAGGAAACGCCATGACCATTCCGGCCCCCGAGATCCAGATCGTCACCTCGTGGAAGGTCTGTTGTGATGGAGATGAATCGCGCGGGCTGGGCCATCCGCGCGTCTGGCTGCTGATTCCGCATGACTCGGGCTGGGTCGATTGCGGCTATTGCGACAAGCGCTTCCAGATCGACCGCGCCCACGCCCACGACGATCACTGAGGTCTGCCGCGCCCTCCGTCGCATGGTCTTGGCCCCCGGTCGCCTTCGTGGCAGAAGGGGGCACTGATTGCGCAAGACGGGGGCGAACATGACTGAGGCATTCGGCAAGGGCCACCATCTGCATCTGATCGATGGCTCGGCCTTCATCTTCCGCGCCTATCACGCCCTGCCGCCGCTGACCCGCCGCTCGGACGGGCTGCCCATCGGCGCGGTCGCGGGCTTCTGCAACATGCTCTGGAAATATATCCAGGACGGGTCCGGCCCGCAGCAGGCGACGCATGTGGCGGTGATCTTCGACCATTCGGCGCAGACCTTCAGGAACGAGATCTATCCGCTCTACAAGGCGAACCGCCCCGAACTGCCCGAGGATCTGCGCCCGCAATTCCCGCTGACGCGCGAGGCGACGCGGGCCTTCAACATCGCCTGCATCGAGATCGAGGGTTTCGAGGCCGATGACATCATCGCCTCGCTGTCCTGTCAGGCGCGCGATGCCGGGGGGCGGGTCACGATCATCAGCTCGGACAAGGATCTGATGCAGCTTGTCGGCGGCGGGGTCGAGATGATGGACCCGATCAAGAACAAGCCCATCGGCCCGGACGAGGTGCGCGAGAAATTCGGCGTCGGACCCGACCGCGTGGTCGACGTGCAGGCGCTCGCCGGCGATTCCATCGACAACGTGCCCGGCGCGCCCGGCATTGGCATCAAGACGGCCGCGCAACTGATCGAGGAATACGGCGATCTCGAAACGCTTCTGGCGCGCGCAGGCGAGATCAAGCAACCCAAGCGCCGCCAGACCCTGATCGACTTTGCTGACCAGATCCGCATCTCGAAGCGGCTCGTGGAACTCGATTGCGGGATGGAGCTGGACTTTACCCTCGACACGCTGGAGATGCGTGAGCCCGAGGCGGATGCCTTGCTGGAATTCCTGACCCGGATGGAGTTCCGCACCCTGACGACCCGCGTGGCCGGGCGCTTCGGCGCCGAGGTTCCGCCGCCGATCGAAACGCCCGCCGCGGCGCTGATCAAGGCCGAACTGCCGGCGATCGACCGCAGCCTCTATCAGACGATCCGGGACGAGGCGGTGCTGGCCGCATGGGTGGCCGAAATCGCGGAAAAGGGCGTGGTTGCCATCGACACCGAGACCACTGGCCTTGACGACATGCAGGCGCAGCTGGTCGGCGTCTCGCTGTCGACCGGGCCGGGCCGGGCGGCCTATCTGCCGCTGGGACATGTGAATCCGGGCGCGGCGGGCGATCTTTTCGGCGCGCCGACGCTGGCCGAAGGACAGATGCCGCTGGAACGCGCGCTGGAGATGCTGAAGCCCGTCCTTGCCGATGATGCGGTGCTGAAGATCGGTCAGAACATCAAGTATGACTGCAAGGTTCTGGCGCGCTATGGCCTGCGCATGGCGCCGATCGACGACACCATGCTGATGTCCTATTCCCTGAATGCGGGCGCGCATAACCACGGCATGGACGAGTTGGCGGAACGCTATCTTGGCCATTCCTGCGTCCCGATCAAGGATCTGATCGGCTCGGGCAAGGCGCAGATCGGCTTTGCCGAGGTGGCGATCGACAAGGCCGCCGAATATGCCGCCGAGGATGCCGAGGTGACGTGGCGGCTCTGGCATCGCCTGCGGCCCGAACTTTCGCGCGCGCATGTGGCGACGGCCTATGAGGTGCTCGAACGCCCGATGGTCGGCGTCCTTGCCGAGATGGAGATGGCGGGCATCCGCATCGACGCGGACCATCTCAAGCGCATGTCGAACGCCTTCGCGCAGAAGATGGCCCAGCTGGAGGACGAGATCCACGGCCTTGCCGGAGACCGGTTCAACATCGGCAGCCCGAAGCAGCTGGGCGAGATCCTGTTCGACCGCATGGGGCTTTCCGGCGGCAAGCAGGGCAAGACCGGCGCCTATTCGACCAGCGCCGACGTGCTGGAGGATCTGGCGGCGGAGGGCCATGACCTGCCGTCCCGCGTGCTGGACTGGCGCGCGATCTCGAAGCTGAAATCGACCTATACCGACGCGCTGCCCCAGCACGTGAACCCGGAGACGGGGCGCGTCCATACCAGCTATTCGATCACCGGGGCGCAGACCGGGCGGCTCGCCTCGACCGAGCCGAACCTGCAGAACATCCCGGTCAGGACCGACGAGGGCCGCCGCATCCGCGAGGCTTTCGTCGCCGGTCCGGGCATGCGGATCGTCAGCCTCGACTACAGCCAGATCGAACTGCGCATCCTTGCCCATGTCGCCCGGATCCCGGCGCTGAAACAGGCCTTCCGCGACGGGCTCGACATCCATGCCATGACCGCGAGCCAGATGTTCGGTGTCCCGATCGAAGGCATGGACCCGATGATCCGCCGCCGCGCCAAAGCGATCAATTTCGGGGTGATCTACGGCATCTCGGGCTTTGGCCTTGCCCGCAACTTGCGCATCCCGCGGGCGGAGGCGCAAAGCTTCATCGACACCTATTTCGAGCGTTTCCCCGAGATCCGGGCCTATATGGACCGCACCGTCGCCGAGGCGAAGCAGGACGGTTTCGTGCGCACCCTGTTCGGGCGGCGGATCAACACGCCCGGCATCAACCAGAGCGGACCTGCCGCCGGGGGCGCGCGCCGCGCTGCGATCAACGCGCCGATCCAGGGCGCTGCCGCCGACATCATCCGCCGAGCCATGATCCGCATGCCCGAGGCGATCCGCGACATTCCCGCCAAGATGCTCCTGCAGGTGCATGACGAACTGGTCTTCGAGGTCGAGGAAGGCGCGGTCGATGCACTGGTCGCGGCAGCCCGGCGCGTGATGGAGGGCGCGGCCGATCCTGCCGTGAAGCTCGATGTTCCGTTGGTCGTCGATGCGGGACAGGGGGCGAACTGGGCCGAGGCGCATTGAGGCGGGAATAGGCGAAAATGGGTCACGGGCACGATACGCATTCGCACGGGCACGGTGACCACGGCCACAGCCACCTGCCGGCCGGGACCGGCGATCGCGCGATCCTGATCGCGGTGATCGTCAACCTCGGGCTGACCGTCGCCCAGATCGCGGGTGGCTTCGTCGCCGATTCGACCGCGCTGATTGCCGATGGGGTCCACAACCTCTCGGACGCGCTGGCCCTCGTCCTTGCCTTCGGGGCGCGGCGGCTTGCCCGCCGCCCGGCCAGCCCGGACATGAGCTTCGGCTGGGGCCGGGCCGAGATCCTTGCGGCCTTCGTCAATTATCTCGCCCTGATCGCGGTCTCGGTCTGGCTCGCCATCGAGGCGCTGGGGCGGCTCACCTCGCCGCCCGAGGTGCAGGGCGGGCTGGTCATTGCCCTGGCCGGGCTGGCGCTGGTCATCGACCTTGCCACGGCGGCGCTGGTCTGGCGCGCGTCGAGGGACAGCATGAACATGCGCGCGGCCTTCCTCCACAACCTTGCCGATGCGGGCGTGTCGGTTGCGGTGATCGTGGGCGGGCTGCTGATCTGGGCCTTCGGCTGGCAAATCGCCGACCCGATCCTGACCCTCGCCATATCCGCGGTGATCCTGTTCCACGCCGGAACCGAGATCGTTCCGGTCATGCGGATGCTGATGCTGGCCGCGCCCTCGGACGCGGACCATGCGGCGGTTGCGGCATCGCTGCGCGGGGTCGAGGGCGTGGCGGGTGTCCATCACATCCATCTCTGGCAGATCGACGAGCGCCGGACGGCGCTGTCGGCGCATCTGGTCATGGAGGAAGGCGCCGATGCGCCATCAGCCGTGCGTTCGGCCAAGTTGATGCTGGAAACGCTGTTCGGGATCGACCACGCGACGATCGAGACCGAATGGCTGGGCGAAGCCTGCGGCGATCACCGGCATCCTCACGATCACTAGATCGCCGAGGAATGCGCCGTCGCCGCCATCTCATAGGCGTCGAAACGGCCTGCGATGATCCGCGTCAGGGGGCGACCCTCGGGCAGGATGCGCAAGCCCGCCTCATCCACATCCACGAAGCCGCCGAACTCGGTGGCGAGGGAGGCAAGCCGGCTTTCGACCTCGTCGCGGGTCAGGCCGTGGCGCGAGGTGAACTCGCCCATGTCGATGCCGAAATCGCACATCAGCGACTCGATCATCCGGCCGCGCCAGCTGTCCTCGGCGGTAAAGGCATGCCCCCGCGCCGTCGAGAACCGCCCTGCGCGCACCGCCGCGATATGCGTGGGCGTCGCGGCCGCGTTCTGCGCATAGCCCTGCGGAAAGCGCGAGATCGAGGACGCGCCCAGCCCGACCAGAACCTCGGCCCGGTCATCGGTATAGCCTTGGAAGTTCCGCCGCAGGGCACCGCCGCGATGGGCCAATGACAGCCGGTCGCCCGGCAGCGCGAAATGGTCTATGCCGATCTCATCATAGCCCTCGGCACAAAGCAGGCGCCGGGCGGTGTCGAAAAGGGCAAGCCGCGCCTCGGGGTCGGGCAGCGCCTCGGCCGGGATCATCACCTGCCGCTTCGCCATCCACGGGACATGGGCATAGCCGTAAAGCGCGATCCGCTCGGGCGCGAGGGTCAACACCTGCTCGACTGTCCTTGCGATGCGGGCGGGATCCTGATGCGGCAGACCGTAAAGGATGTCGGCATTCACGCTGCCGATGCCATGGGCGCGCAGCAGATCGACGGCATGGCGGGTCAGCGCGAGGCTCTGGTCGCGGCCGATGGTCTTCTGGATCTCGGGGTCGAAATCCTGCACCCCGATCGAGGCGCGGTTCATGCCGGATGCCGCGAGAGCCTCGACCCGCGCCTCGTCGATCTCGTTCGGGTCGATCTCGACCGAGAATTCGGCATCTCCGGCCAGCGGGAAGGCCGCAAAGATCGCATCGGCGATGCGGCGCATCGTCGCAGCCGGAAGCAGGGTCGGGGTGCCGCCGCCCCAATGCAGCCGCGAGAGCCGGATGTCCGCCGGCAGCGCGCGGCGCAGCATCTCGATCTCGATGAGCAGCGTCTCGGCATAGGCAAGGACGGGATCATCGCTTTGCGTGCCCTGCGTCCGGCAGGCGCAGAACCAGCACAGCCTGCGGCAGAAGGGGACATGCAGATAGACCGAGATCTCGCTCTCCGGCGGAATGGCAGCCAGCCATTCGCGGAAGCGGGCGTCGCCCACCTTGGCCGAGAACTGCGTGGCTGGGGGATAGCTGGTGTAGCGCGGGGCACGCGCCTCGAACAGGCCGAGGCGGCGGAGTTGCGATTGCTGGTCCATCCCCCTATCTTGCACCTGTTTCAACGGACGACATTGACCCAGATCAATATGGCGGCCCCCGCACCTCCCCTTGCGCAGCAACCCTGCGAGAATTGCTCGATCCGTGCGCACGCCGTCTGCGCGCGGTGTCAGGACACGCAACTCGCTCAGCTTGAAAGCCTGAAATACTGCCGCAGCTTTGACGCCGGGCAGGTCATCGTCTGGGCCGGCGAGCGGATGGAATTCGTGGGCACCGTGCTTTCGGGTATGGCCGACCTGACGCAGCAGCTAGTGGACGGGCGCCGGCAGATGGTCGGGCTTTTGCTGCCCGGCGACTTCGTCGGCCGACCGGGCCGGGCGGTCGCGCGCTATACCATCACGGCCACGACCGCGACGACGCTTTGCTGCTTCAAGCGCGACCAGTTCGAGGATCTGCTGCAGGAGACGCCCGATCTGGCCGGGCGTCTCCTCGCCATGACGCTGGATGAGCTGGATGCGGCGCGGGACTGGATGATGCTTCTGGGGCGGAAATCGGCGCGCGAGCGGATCGCCTCGCTCCTCGTCATCCTTGCCCGCCGCGAGGCCGCGCTGATCGGGCAGAAACCCGAGGGCAGGATCGGCATCGAACTGCCCCTGACACGCGAGGCCATCGCCGACCGGCTTGGCCTGACGCTGGAGACGGTCAGCCGCCAATTCGGCGCATTGAAGACCGACCGCCTGATCGTGCTGGAGGGCGCGCGCCGCGTGGTCGTGCCCTCCTTTGCCGCGCTGGTCGCGGAATGCGGCGACGATGCCGAGGAGGCGCTGGCCTAGCGCGCCATCAGCACCGGCACCTTTGCCTTTTCCAGCATACTGCGGGTGGCGCCGCCCAGAATCGCCTCGCGGAAGCGCGAATGGCCATAGGCGCCCATCACGATCATGTCGGCCCCGATCTCGGTCGCGCGCCGACTGAGGATGTCGCTGATCAAAGGCATGGTGCGGGCCAGCACCGCGATCTCGGCCTTCACGCCTTGCCGCGTCAACATCTGGCACAAGGCCGCGCCCGGCTCGGAGCGTTCCGGGCCATGGGGCGAAGGATCGACCACGGTGATCTCGACCGATTCGGCGGCCTGCAGCAGCGGCAGGGCGCGGCGGACGGCAACCAGCGATTCGCTCGACTGGTTCCATGCGATCAGGATCTTCTTGCCAAAGGGCTCGGTCAGCCGGTCGGGCACGATCAGGACCGGGGCCGAGCCTTCGAACAGCGCGGCTTCGGTGATCGCCTGCGCATCCTGCGTCGCCCCCTCGCAATAGGGGCGGCTCAGCACCACGAGGTCGGAATAGCGCGCCCGCATCCCGACCAGCGTCGAAAGCCCGCCGACCTGGGCCACGGCGGAATCGACCGACCAGCGGATATCCTCGGCGCTTAGGCGCTTGCGGATCTTCTCCTCCAGCTCGCCCGCGGCGGCGATCGCCTTGTCGATGGATTCCTGGAACACATAGGCCGAGGCGCCGGCATAGTAATAGCCGCTCTGCGTATGATCGACGCCGAGGCAGAAGACATCGAGATGTCCCTCCTCCCGGCGCGTCATCGCGATGGCCGAGTCGAGTTGCTGGTGCTGTCCCTCATCGGTGAGCACGGTCAGGATGGATTTGTATCCCATGGGCCTCGCCTTTCTCCGCGGTTGCGCGGTGCTTCTGTGGCGGGAGGTCCAGATCGACCCATGCCCCGCCCGATCCCTATCCTATCTGCCGGGCCGAGACCCGGATTGACGCAGATCAAACTCTACTATGTCCATGAAGCTCTTGGAAATCTTCTTCTTGGGTCAAGTTGCAGGTCCGCTTCGGGGGAAACGCAGGAAAGGGCAGGCGGGTTGCAGCAAGGCTGCTCAGGCCAAAGCCTCAAGCGCAATGCCACCTGCCGCCGAAACGATGACCACCAGCCAGGGCTGCGATTTCCACGCGGTCAGCAGGACGAAGCAGACCAGCGCCAGCGCGAAGTCGCGGGAATTTCCGATCGCGCTGGTGAAGACCGGCGAATAAAGCGCCGTCGCAAGAATGCCGACGACCGCCGCATTCGCCCCCTGCATCAGCAGGCGGGCCGTCGCCATGGGGCGGAAACGGTCCCAGAAGGGTAATGCCGCGATCAGGACCAGAAATCCGGGCAGGAATATGGCAAGAAGCGCCAGCGTCGCGCCGATCAGTCCGTTCGGCTCCGGTCCCAGCACCGCGCCCAGATAGGCGGCGAAGGTGAAAAGCGGTCCGGGCACCGCCTGAGCGGCGCCGTAACCGGCGAGGAAGTCATCCGCCGTGACCCAGCCCGTCGCGACCGTTTCCGCTTGCAGCAGCGGCAGCACGACATGCCCGCCCCCGAATACCAGCGCGCCCGCGCGGTAGAAGCTGTCGAAGACGGCCAATGCCTGGTTCTGGCCGGCGATCATCGGCAGCAGGACCAGAAGCGCCAGAAAGGCGAACAAGGCTCCAAGAGCGATCCGATGCGGGATCGGAATGGCGACATGGCCGGCGGCGGATGTCAGCGTCCTGCGGTCCAATGTCATTCCCAGCAGGGCACCGACGGCTATTGCGCCGATCATGCCGAAGGCGCCGGGAAGAATGGCCAGGATTGCCACGGCGACCGCCGCGATCGCCGCACGCTGCCTGTCCGGGCAGAGGCTCCGCGCCATGCCAAGCACGGCTTGTGCCACAATCGCCACCGCGACGATCTTCAAGCCATGCAATGCGCCATGTCCCAGCGTCCCGGAGATTCCGGTCGCGGTCATGGCGAAGAGGAAGAGCAGCAGAGCCGAGGGAAGCGTGAAGGCGGTGAATGCCGCCAGCGCGCCCAGCCAGCCCGCGCGCATCATTCCAAGGGCAAAGCCGACCTGGCTCGAGGCCGGGCCGGGCAGGAACTGGCACAGGGCCACGAGATCGGCATAGGCGCTGTCGGTCAGCCATTTGCGCCGTGTCACCAGCTCGTCGCGGAAATAGCCCAGATGCGCGATCGGCCCGCCGAAGCTGGTCAGGCCCAGCTTCAGGAAGGTCGCGAAGACCTCTCCCGGCGTTCCCTGCGCTGGCGCGGCGGTTTCCTCGGTCCGGTCCGTCATCCTCTTGCCCCTCTGCTTCACGCAAGCTTCAGCATAGTCGCGGCAAATCTCGCCCATAAGACATTCGAAACGCTGTCTCGGTCCATTCCCGAAGGGCATGGTGAGCGTGCCGCAAAGGAAAAGGGTCGCGCGGGCGAAGCCGGGCGACCCAGAGATGGACCGGAAAAGATGCCCGTTCTCAGCGGGCGATCACCGTGCAGCTTTGCTGGCGCGCAGTCAGACGGCCGCAGGCCAGCTCGGCCATATCCCGCGACATGCCGACGAAATTCGCCTCATACCCGCGTTTGGTGGTCTCAACCGCGCTGGCGGCGCTGCCAAGCGCATGGCTTTCCTGAAGCGCGGCCTTCAGCAAAAGCTGCTCGGCCTCGCCCTGCGACCGATAAAGGCCAAGGGAGATGCCATAGCCCTGACCGGAGGTGTCGCGGCTGACGACCTGAACCGGCTGGGCCACAGCCATGTCCTCGGGATCGGGGGCGGCGAGGATGATGGTGTCCCCTGCCTCGGCCTCAGGGGCCTTGGCCAGTGTGGGCGCGGCATCGACCTCGCCTTCCTCTTCGGGTGCGACCGCATTCAGCAGGAAAAGCGAGGTGGTCTGCGGAACCGCGAGGCTTGCATGTTCATCTCTGCGCGGTGCCGGGATGGGGCGCTGCGCCGAGGGAACGGCGGCATCCGACGAAACATCGCCCTCGGGGCGGCTGCTGGGACGCGCCGAACTCGGTGCAAGATCGTCATTGCCCTTGGTCGAGGCGGTGGCGACCGGGACGCCCGGCTTGCGCGTGGGCCGCGAGCCGTCCGAGTCGTTTGTCGCCCGCGAGGCGACACGGGCGCGCGAAACGGCCTCGGCGATCGCGGCGGGGGTGACGATCCCCGCGGTCGAGGCGCGTGCCGCCGGACGGTCCGATGATGCCAGTGCCGACGAGGGGGCGGGCGCCTGTTGCACCGGCTCGGCGCGGGCGACCTGAATGCGGCGCGTGACCTTCTTCTCGACCATCAGCATCTCGGGCGGGGCGGATTTGACCTCGCGTCCCCGGCTCGACGCGCTGCCGAAGCCGGCATCCAGCAATTGCGCCATGACCTGATTGCGATGCGCGGTCGAATTGCCGCCCATCACCGTTGCGATGATCCGCTTCGGTCCGCGCTTGGCCGAGGCGGTCAGGTTGAAGCCCGCGGCGCGGGTATAACCGGTCTTGATCCCGTCCGCGCCCTCATAGCTGTCGAGGAAGCGCTTGTTCGTGCTCGACACGGTCGCGATCCCGGCATCGGCCGAACGGCGCGAGAAGATCGAGTAATATTGCGGGAAATCGTAGAGCAGGCGTCGGCCCAGCGTGCTCAGGTCGCGTGCGGTCGAGTAATGCCCCTCGGTCGTGAGGCCGTTCGCGTTGCGGAAATTCGTGTTCCGCATGCCTAGGGCCTTGGCCGTCGCGGTCATCTGGGCGGCGAATTTCGCCTCCGACCCGGCAAGCCCTTCGCCGATGACGGTCGCCGCGTCATTGGCCGATTTCACGGCGGCGGCGCGGATCAGATAGCGCAGCTCGATCCGCTGGCCGGCCTTCAGGCCAAGGCGGGAGGGCGGCTGCGAGGCCGCGTGGCTGGAGACGAGGAATTTCGAATCCAGCCGGACCTGGCCACGCTCGATCGCGTTGAAGGCCAGATACAGCGTCATCATCTTGGTCAGGGAGGCGGGATGGAGCCTGGTATCGGCATTCTGGGCATAGATTTCTTTGCCCGTCCGCGCATCCATCACAAAGGCGGCAAAGGGCGCCGCCGCCACGACCATCGGCATTGAACATGCCAATAGGATCAATAGTCCGAGTCGGACATGTCTGGTGATTCTGCTCACTGTCCCGGTCTCTTCTGCCTTGGGGCCCGTTCAAGGTGCAGGCCCTCGATTAAGAATTAGACAATATCACGCTATCCTTCATTCGAAAACCTTAAGTTTTCACCCATTCGGCGGCATCAATCCGCGACTTTCGCCTCAACCGGGAGTGTGACGATGCAGGGCTTACATCGGATCGGAAAAATCCTATATTCGATCTCTGACATCAACCATCCCCTTTGCAGGACGTGACAGATCCTCTCATGACCAATCGGCCCAGTGACCGCGAGGATGTTGAACTTGCGGTCAAGACAAAGCCGCGCACGCAGCGGCCGCCCATGTATAAGGTGCTGCTGCTGAACGATGACTTCACGCCGATGGAGTTCGTCGTGCATGTGCTTGAGCGGCTGTTCAACATGACCCATGCCCAGGCGATCGAGATCATGCTGACCGTGCATCGCAAGGGGGTGGCAGTGGTGGGCGTGTTCTCGCATGAAATCGCCGAAACCAAGGTGGCGCAGGTCATGGAGCTTGCGCGTCGCCAGCAGCACCCGCTGCAATGCACAATGGAAAAAGAGTAAGAAAATTGGCTAGTTCCCGGCTGGAGCTCGTGTTCGGCGGCTTGCCGCCCGAAGGGCATTTTTTGTTGATAGGGGCCGGCGCGCAAAGCGATCTGGCCAGTTTCGATCCGGCGCGCACGCAGATCGTGCAGCGCATGTTTCCCGATGTGGAGGCCTTGAGGGGGCAGGGCTTCCAGCCCGTGACCGCGGCCGAGGGCGCCTTTGACGGCGCGGTCGTCTTGCTGCCCCGCGCGCGGGCCGAGGCGCGGGCCCGCATCCATGAGGCCGCCTCCCATCTGCGCCCCGGCGCCTCGCTCTGGATCGACGGGCAGAAGACGGATGGCGTCGATTCCATGCTGAAGGAATTGCGCGGCCTTACCTCGGTGGACGAGGTCCAGTCGCGCGCGCATGGCAAGATCTTCCGCATCCCGCTGCCCGAGGCGGGCTGGCTGCCCGACGACTGGGCCGCACGCGATCACGAGGCGGCGCCCGGTTTCGTCACCCGTCCCGGCGTATTCTCGGCCGACGCGCCCGATCCGGCCTCGGAGGCGCTGGCGGCGCTTCTGCCCGAAAAGCTGCCGACCCGCATGGTCGATCTCGGCGCGGGCTGGGGCTGGCTTGCGGCGCAGGTGTTGTCCCGTCCCGGCGTCGAGGTTCTGCATCTGGTCGAGGCCGATGCCGTCGCGCTGGATTGCGCGCGCCGCAACGTGACCGATCCCCGCGCGCGGTTCCATTGGGCCGATGCGCTGGATTTCCGCCTGCCCGAACCGGTGAACGGCGTCGTCATGAACCCGCCCTTCCACGAGGGCCGGGTGGCCGACCCGAAGCTGGGGGCAGGTTTCATCCGGGCGGCGGCCGGCCTGTTGACCGGGGCAGGGCGGCTCTGGATGGTGGCGAACCGGCATCTGCCCTATGAACAGGTGCTGCGCGAGGCCTTCGCCGATGTTGCGGAACTGGGCGGCGACAACCGCTTCAAGATCCTGACCGCGACCGGAGCGCGGCGCCCCGGCGCGCGCAAATCCACCCCGAAGGGACGCAGGAGATGAGCCTTTCCATTCAGGGCAAGACGGCCATCGTCACCGGGGCCGCGCGCGGCCTCGGCCTCGCCATTGCCCGCCATTTCCAGAATGCCGGCGCGCGTGTCATGTTCGCCGATAGCGACGAGGCGGCGCTGGAGGCCGAGCTGGGCGACGCGGCCAAGGGCGACGGCCCGATCCGCGCCTTTGCCGGCGATCTCGGGCAAAAGCTGACGCTCGCCAACCTGGTCTCGGCCACGATCGACGCCTTCGATCGCATCGACATCCTGGTCAATGCGCATCGCGTGGTCCAGCCCTGCGACCCGATGGCGGTGAGCGACGACCTGCTGGGCGAGCTGATGCGCGAGAACATGTCCTCGGGGCTGAGGCTCTCGCAGATGGTCGCCAAGCGCATGGTCGCGCAGGCCGAGGCCGAGGCCGAGGAGGGCAGCATTTCCCTCCAGAATGGCGCGATCGTCAACCTGACCTCGCTTGCGGCCGATCGACCGCAACCGGAAATGCTGGCCTATTCCATCGCCAGTGCGGCGCAGGCGCAGGCCACGCGCTCGCTTGCCATGGCCTTCGCGCCCAAGCGGATCCGGGTGAATGGCATCGCCTTTGCCGCGATCATGTCGAACCAGTTGCAATTGACCCTGCGCGAGGATCCGAAACTGCGCGAGAAGCTGGTCGCGGCGACGCCTCTGGGTCGCATCGCGGGCGCGGATGAGCTGGGCGCGACCGCGCAGTTCCTCGCCAGCGAAGGCGCGGCCTTCATCACCGGGCAAATCCTGCGGGTCGATGGCGGGCTGAGCCTTGGCGATCCCTTGGGCGCGGGGGCCTATTAGGGCTTCTCGGCCTCGGGATAGGCGGTCTTGCAGGCCGCGACCGCGCCTCGTGCCGCCGGGGCCAGCGCCTGCTTGCGGGCGACAAGGTTGTCGCGCTTGCGCGCCTCTGCCGCGGGGTCGATGGGAACGCGGTAGCGCTCGGTATCGGTCACGTCGCGCAGGCAGGGGCGATAGCCGGTATACCAGCCGCCGTCCCGGTTGCGATAGCGATAGTAGCACTGATCCCATTCGGTGCGGACCGTCTGGCGTTCCTCCCATGCATAGCCGCGGGCAAGATTGCCCTCGACCTCGGCCAGCAGACGGGAAACCGCGCGATACTCATTGGTATTGCGGCTGATGCAGCGCTCCTGCGGGGTGCCGCAGGCCGCGATCAGCAGGACGGGCAAAAGGCCAAGCACGATATTGCGGGACATCGTCGGGATCTCTAGTTGTTCTCGACAAGGATATGGCCGGACTTGCTTTCCGGCAATTCACGTTTGCAGGGATGGCACCGATGGAGATGCAGGCAGAGCGCGACCTCGCGGCGGCATGGTTCAGGGAATTGCGCGACCGGATCGTCGCCGCGTTCGAGGCGCTGGAGGATCGCGGTCCCGGCGACGGTCCTGCCGGGCGGTTCGAACTGCGCACGACCCGCCGTGGCGAGGAAGGCGGCGGCGGATTGATGTCCGTCATGCGCAATGGCCGGGTTTTCGAGAAAGTGGGCGTCAACTGGTCGGCGGTGCATGGCGAACTGTCGCCGGCGGCGCAAACGGCCATGGCGGCGCGTGGCGTTCCCGGTATGGAGCGGGACGCGCGCTTCTGGGCCTCGGGGATCAGCCTCGTCGCGCATATGCAGAACCCCCATGCTCCGGCCGTCCACATGAATACGCGCATGTTCTGGACGCCGAATGCCTGGTGGTTCGGGGGTGGATCCGACCTTAACCCTTGCCTCGAATATACTGAAGACACGGAACATTTCCACGCTGTCCTGCGCGCGGCCTGTGCCGCGCATGGCGCGGATTACTATGACCGTTTCAAGGCCTGGGCGGATGAATATTTCTTCATCCCGCATCGCGGCCGCGCGCGGGGCGTGGGTGGGATCTTCTATGACGACCTGAACAGCGGCGACTGGCAGGCAGATTTCGCCTTTACCCGTGCCGTGGGCGAGGCCTTCCTGCCCGCCTTCCTGCCCTTGGTCGAAAAGCGCATGGCCCAGCCGTGGGACGCGGCCGATCGCGACGCGCAACTGATCCATCGCGGGCTCTATGCGGAATATAACCTCGTCTACGACCGGGGGACGAAATTCGGCCTGACCACCGGCCATGACCCGGAGGCGGTGCTGATGAGCCTGCCGCCGCTGGCGAAATGGGTGTGAGCGGGTTTCCCGACCTCTACCTGCTGCGCCACGGCCAGACCGAGTGGAATGCCGAGGGGAGATTGCAGGGCCGGCTGGATTCGCCGCTGACCCCGAAGGGCATCGCGCAGGCCGAGAGGCTGGCCGAGTTGCTGCGTGATCTCGCGCCGGGGCTTCTGCGCTATTCAAGCACGGCGGGCAGGGCGCTCCAGACCGCGCGCATCGTCTTTGGCGACCATGCCTTCACGAAGGACGCGCGGCTGGAGGAAATCGACATCGGCGCATTTGCCGGCGCGCGCGAGGCGGAGCTGCGCCTGTCGCATCCGGCAACTTTCTGCGACGACCCGCTTGGTTGGTATGACCGCACGCCGGGGGGCGAGCATCTGGCGGATCTGGCCTTGCGGGTGCGGGACTTCATGGAGGAGCTGACGGCTCCGGCGATCGTCGTGACGCATGGCATCACGCTCAGGATGATCAGGCAGATCGCGATGGCGGAGCCTTGCGCGGATATAGCACGGCGCCCCGTGCATCAGGGCGCCATACACCTCATTCGCGGAGGCGAGGAGGACGTGATCTATTGAGATGCGGCGAGGGGTCGCGCCGGATTTCCGGCGACGGTCGTTCGCGGCGGCACGTCGCGCGTCACCACCGATCCCGCACCGACGATCGCGCCGTCACCGATGGTGACACCAGGCAGGATGAGGGCACCGCCGCCGATCCAGACATCGTCGCCAATGGTGATCGGGCGGCCATATTCGATGCCCGTCGCCCGCCGCTCGTAGTCGCGGGGATGGTCGGGGGTCAGCAATTGCACCTGCGGACCGATCACGCAGCGCGCGCCGACCCGGATCTCGCACACGTCCAGAAAGACGCAGCCGAAATTCACGAAGCAATCCGGTCCGAAATGGATGTGCTTGCCGTAATCGACGTGGAAAGGCGCGCGGATCACCGCCCCGTTCCATGTGCCCAGCAATTGGGTCAGCGTCCGGGCGCGGGTCTTGTCGCCGACGATGGTGGCATTGTAGTCGCGCATCAAACCTTGTGCGGTCTTGCGCATCGCGACCAGTTCGCCATCGCCCGGCGCATAGGGGCGGCCTGCCAGCATTTCCTGAAGCGCGGTCAAATGAAGCCAAGCTCCAGGCGGGCTTCGTCGGACATCATGTCCATGCCCCATTGCGGCTGGAAGGTCATCTCGACATCGACCTGCTTGACGCCGGGCAGCGGCTCGACCGCATCGGCGACCCAGCCCGGCATCTCGCCGGCGACCGGGCAGCCCGGCGCGGTCAGCGTCATCACGATTCGCACCGCGTTCTCGGGGTTGATGTCGATGGTATAGATCAGCCCGAGGTCAAAGATATTGACCGGAATCTCGGGGTCGTAAACGGTTTTGCAGGCCTCTACCACGCTGTCGTAGAGCGGATGCTCGGTCGTCGAGGGGGCGATGAGCAGATCGCCTTCCTGGAGGTTCTCGGTGGTCATGCGACACGTCCTGTAATGCTTACAGAATATATAGGACCCGCCGAGGCCGGGGTCCAGTCCGTAGCGGGACGTGAATCAGAAGCGGAAATTCAACCGGCGCGCGATGCCAAGATTGATCTCGGACTGGTTGCGGTCCTGCACGATCGGGCTGTCGCCCGCATCGTTCAGCAGCCGGCCATAGGTGATCTTGCCCAGGATCGAGGTCTTGGGCGTCAGGCTGTAGCGCGCCTCGAGGCTGATATTGGCGGCATAGATCCCGCCCGAGGGGTCATAGGCGCGGAAGCTGCTCCGGGCCGATTCGTCGTCGCTGACGCCGAAATAGGTATCCGTGAACTCGTCATCGCCAAGCTGCAGCTCGGCCGTGGTCCAGAGCGTCAGCTTGTCATTGACGGTGAAGCGGTATTTCGTCCCGATCTCGCCGACCAGACCGTCATGGCCGCCGATGCCGATGCGCATGGCGCCATAGCTGGTCGCGTCGCCCGCGACATAGTTCACGCGCAGCCCGACCTCGCCCGTCCAGTCGATATCGTCGAGGCCGCGCAGTTCCTCGTGATCATCGGCCTTGCGCGAGCCGATATAGCCGAAGGAGGGGATCAGCGAGAAACCCTGCTTCTCGCTGCCGTCCTCGACTCCCAGCGTCAGGTTGCGCATGGTGCCCCAAGGGCCAAGCTCGTGATCGTCGTCGCCGAAATAGCCCGGACCATAGGTCACACCTGCGCCGACGTCGAAGGACGCCTCGCTGATATTGTTGATCCATTGCGCATGCGCGGGCATGGCAAGGGTCAGGGTCGTCAATAGGGCTGTTACGAACAGGCGGCGCATCATCGAAATCCGGGGAACAGGGTGCGGGAAGCTATGGTCGATTCCCGGGCCGCACTCAACCCGCGACCTCAGGGGCGCGAGTCAAAGTTCCCGACTGTTGCATTCAGGTTCGTTCGGCCTGCTCCAGCCGCTCCAGCGCCTCCATCCACAGGCTTTCGGCGCGCAGCATGGCTTCGCTTGCCTCGGCATGTTTGCGACCGAAGGATTCGGCGCGCTGGGAATCGTCATAGGTCGCGGGATCGGCCATGATCGCGTCCAGCTTTTCAAGCATTTGGGTCAGCTTCTCGATCCGCTCCTCGGCCTTGCGCGCCTCGGCCCGCAATTCAAGGATCTGGTCGCGCGACAGGCGCTTCTGCGCCGGCTTCGCCTCGGGCTTTGGCTGGGGCTTCTCCTCGCCGGTCAGCAGCATTCTGCGGTAATCGTCCAGATCGCCCTGCCAGGGGCTGACGTCGCCCTGATCCACCAGCCACAGCCGGTCGGCGACAAGGTTCAGCAGGTGCATGTCATGGCTGACCAGCACCACGGCGCCGGTATAATCGTTCAGCGCCTCGGTCAGCGCCTCGCGGCTTTCGATGTCGAGGTGGTTGGTCGGCTCGTCGAGGATCAGCAGATGCGGCGCGTCGATCGTCGCCAGCAGCAGCGACAGCCGGGCCTTCTGCCCGCCTGAAAGCTGGCCAACTTTCGTCGCGGCCTGCGCCTCCATCAACCCGAAGCCGGCCAGACGCGCGCGCAGGCGGGCAGGGGCCTCGTTCGGGCGCAGCCGCCGGACATGGTCAAGCGGCGTCTCGTCCAGTTCCAGCTCATCGACCTGATGCTGGGCGAAATAGCCGATGCGCAGCTTGCCGGAGCGCGCGATGCGGCCCTCCATCGGCTCCAGCCGCCCGGCCAGCAGCTTCGACAGCGTGGACTTGCCCTGACCGTTGCGACCCAGAAGCGCGATGCGGTCGTCCTGGTCGATGCGCAGACTCAGCTTCTTCAGCACCGCGCGCCCGTCATAGCCGATGGTCACACCGTCGAGCGAGACGATGGGCGGCGAAAGCTGGTCGGGCTGCGGGAAGGTGAAGCGGTGGAACTTCGCCTCTTCCGGCGCGGTGATCGGCTCCATCCGGGCCAGCATCTTGATCCGCGCCTGCGCTTGCGCGGCCTTGCTGGCCTTGGCACGGAAGCGGTCGACGAAGCTTTGCAGATGGGCGCGGCGGGCATCCTGTTTCTTCGCCTCGGCCGCCTGAAGGGCGCGCTTCTCGGCCCGCGTCCGCGCGAAGGTGTCATAGCCGCCGGTGTAAAGCGTCAGCTTGCGGTCCTCGACATGCAGGATATGCCCGACGGCCCGGTTCAGCAGGTCGCGATCATGGCTGATGACGATGACGGTATAGGGATAGCGCTGCAGATAGCTTTCGAGCCACAGCGCGCCTTCGAGATCGAGATAGTTCGTCGGCTCGTCCAGCAGCAGCAGGTCGGGCTGCGCGAAAAGGACGCCCGCCAGCGCGACGCGCATCCGCCAGCCGCCGGAATAGTCGCTGGTCGGCCGGGCCTGATCCTCGGTCGAGAAGCCAAGCCCCTTCAGGATGGTCGAGGCCCGCGCCTCGGCCGACCAGGCGTCGATATCGGCAAGGCGGGAATGGATCTCGGCGATGCGGGCGGGGTCGGTGGCATGCTCGGCCTCGTCCATCAGGCTCGCCCGCTCGGTATCGGCGGCCAGCACGGTGTCCAGCACGCTCGTCGCGGTTCCCGGCGCCTCCTGCGCGACGCCGCCGATGCGCGCGCGCGAAGGCAGGCTGATCGAACCGCCGTCCAGCGAAAGCTCGCCCCGGATCAGCCGGAACAGCGTCGTCTTGCCGGCCCCGTTCGGGCCGACAAGGCCGACCTTGTGGCCATCGGGAATGGTGGCCGAGGCCTGCTCGAAAAGCGGCCGTCCGGCAATGGAATAGGAAATGTCATCGATGCGCAGCATGGCGCCCGGCATGGCGCAAGGCGCAGCGGTCGTCAATGCCGCGCCCGCTTTTCATCGCAGGCGCCGCATGGTAACCGGGCGCGGATTTCGGGGCCATCCGGCCTCCCACCGCCTCAAAAGGACATCAGAATGGCCATCGAACGCACCCTTTCGATCATCAAACCCGACGCGACCAAGCGCAACCTGACCGGCAAGATCAACGCCAAGTTCGAGGATGCGGGCCTGCGCATCGTCGCGCAGAAGCGCATCAAGCTGACGCTGGATCAGGCCGGCGCCTTCTATGCCGAGCATAAGGAACGCCCCTTCTACGGCGAACTGACCGAATTCATGACCTCCGAACCGGTGGTGGTTCAGGTTCTGGAAGGCGAAGGCGCCATCCTCAAGAACCGCGAAGTCATGGGCGCGACCAACCCGGCCAATGCCGATGAAGGCACCATCCGCAAGGAGTTCGCCCTCTCGGTCGGCGAGAACTCGGTCCATGGCTCGGACAGCCCCGAAGCCGCCGCGCGCGAGATCGCCTTCTTCTTCTCGGGCCTCGAACTGGTCGGCTGAGCCGAGGGCGCGGCGATCGAATTCACCGTTTCCCAAATACCCAAATGAAAGGGCCGCCCATCGGGCGGCCCTTTCCCTTACTGCCTGACCGCTTCCAGATCGAAGCGGATCACCACCGGAAAGCCTACGGTGCTTTCATCCGCATAATTCGCGCCGATACCGAAATCGCGGCGATCGACCGTCATCTCTCCTTTGGCCCGCGCCGTCTCGCCCTCGATCATCAGATCGAAGGGCAGTTCCGCCGGGACGGTCTTGCCCGCAATGGTCAGGCTGCCCCGCGCCAGAGGCAGCGCGCCCTCATCCGCGGGCGGCAGGATCTCGGCCTCGAAGCGGGCCTTCGGGAACGCCTTGGCGTTCAGGAAATCCGCGCCCTTGGCGGCATCGCCGACCGCACCCAGCGTCAGCGAGGCAATGTCGATATCGACCGCCACATTCCCGGCCCGCGTTTCCGGGTCATAGCTGATCGCGGCCTGCCAGGTCGCGAACTGGCCCTGAATGGGGCTGCCGCCCTGTATCGCCTCGATCCCGAGGCTGCCCTGCTGCACCGTCCAGCCCGAGGCGGGTTCAGCCGCCACCGGCGCACCACTGCCCTCCGCCGCGGGCGATTGTGTATAGATCACGGTCGCCCCCCAGATCAGCAGGGCGCCGATCACGGCGGCGACATGGAACAGGGCAGGGGCAGGGGCAACGGGCGGCTCGGGCACCCGGTCCGCGCGACCCGCCATGCGCGACAGCGTCGCATCGCGGTCGATCAGCGCATGTTTCAGCGCCCCGGCGACATGGAGGACGATCAGCCCGGCCAGCACCCACCAGCCGAATTCGTGGAAATGCGCGAAACGTTCCGACAGCGCCGCGTCCTGCGGCACGAAGGGCAGGCGCTGGCCGAAAGGCCAGAGGATGCGTGCGAACTTGCCCGGCGCGGAGGAGTGCAGCAGCCAGCCGGTCAGCGGCATGATGACCATGCCGATCCAGAGCGCCCAATGGACCAACTCGGCCACGAAGGTCTCGACCCGGCGATCCGGGTGCAGGGGGCGCGGCTTTTCCTGCGTCAGGGTCCAGAGGATCCGCAGTACCGCCAGCACCAGCACCGCGATGCCGACCGTCTTGTGGAACGAGAAGGCGGCGAAGATCGCCTGCAGCTCGGCCTCGCCCCCCAGCGGCAGGCTTGCGGCGTAAAGCCCAAGGCCGATGGCGGCGAGGATCAGGACCGCGACGCTCCAGTGGAACAGGCGGGCGACCCAGCCATAGCTGCGCGTGTCATTTGCTGCTTTCATCGGCCTCTCCAATGGCTTCGCGCCAGTGACGGCGGCAGAGCGAGACATAGGTTTCATTGCCGCCGATCTGGACCTGCGCGCCCTCATGCAGGATCCGGCCCTCGGCGTCCTGGCGCACGACCATGGTGGCCTTGCGGCCGCAATGGCAGATGGTGCGCACCTCGCGCAGATCGTCCGCCCATGCGAGCAGCGCGGCCGATCCGGGGAAAAGCTGGCCGCGGAAATCGACGCGCAGGCCGTAGCACATGACCGGCTGGCCAAGGTCGTCGGCCACGCGGGCAAGCTGCCAGACCTGAGCCTCGGTCAGGAACTGCGCCTCGTCGACAAAGATGCAGGCGGCATCGCGGCCCTCGGACCGGATCAGATTGTAAAGGTCGGTTTCGGGGGCAAAGGCCGTCGCGGGCTCGGAAATGCCGATGCGGCTCGCGATGATGCCCGGACCGGCGCGCTGATCCAGCGCGGCGATCAGCAGCAGCGTCTGCATCCCGCGTTCGCGATAGTTGTAGGACGCTTGCAGCAAAAGCGTGCTCTTGCCGGCATTCATCGTCGAGTAATGGAAGTAAAGCTTGGCCATGGCGGCAGTTAGCCTTGGCCCGGATGGGGTCGCAAGCCGCCGCGCGCTGTTCGCGCGGCGGCTCACGCATTGTTCAGTCGCGCTGTGCCGATTTCGGCGCGCGCGAGGGGCGGCGCGCCGGGCGTTTGCGCTGGGGCTGACCGGCGGAGGAACGACCGGCTGGGCCGCCGCGCTCGCGGATCTTGCTGGCCTCGAAGGGCACCTCGCCGCCGACGACGGGGATCTGGGCCTTCATCGCCTTTTCGATCGCGCGCAGCTCGCCCATCTCGGCGGGGGCGCAGAAGGCGATGGCGCGGCCGTCACGCCCGGCGCGCGCGGTGCGGCCGATGCGGTGGACGTAGTTCTCCGGCACGTTCGGCAAGTCATAGTTGTAGACATGCGCCACCTCGGGAATGTCGATCCCGCGCGCGGCCACGTCGGTCGCGACCAGAACCTTGGTCTCGCCGGCGCGGAAGCCGGCAAGGGCGCGCTCGCGCTGGCCCTGCGATTTGTTGCCGTGGATCGCCGCGACCTTGAAGCCCCATTTTTCAAGGAGTTTCGACAGCTTCTCGGAGCCATGCTTGGTGCGGCCGAAGACGATGGCCAGTTCCTCGCGGTGCTTGGCCAGATATTCGGCCAGCAGGGCGGCCTTGTCGCCCTGGTTCACGAAATGCACGCCCTGCTCGATCTTGGCGGCGGCCTGACCCGGCGGGTTCACGGCGACCTTCAGCGGATCGGTCAGGTAGCTGTCGGCCAGCTCTTCCATCAGCTTCGGCATGGTGGCCGAGAAGAGCAGCGTCTGACGCTCGCGCGGCAGAAGCTTCGCGATCCGGCGCAGTGCGTGGATGAAGCCGATGTCGAGCATCTGGTCGGCCTCGTCCAGCACCAGATACTTGGTCTGCGACAGGTCCAGCGCGCCGCGCTCCAGCAGGTCGATCAGGCGGCCGGGGGTTGCGATCAGCACGTCGATCCCGCGCTCGAGCCGCTGGATCTGCACGTTGATCGAGGCGCCGCCGACGACGCGGAACTGCCGGATGGCGGTGCCCGCGGCATAGGCGTCGATATTCTCGGCGATCTGGGTCGCAAGCTCGCGCGTCGGCGCAAGGATCAGCGCGCGGCAGGTCCGCGGCTCGGGCTTGCGGCCGATGTTCAAAAGGCGGGTCAGCATCGGCAGGCCGAAGGCCGCCGTCTTGCCGGTGCCGGTCTGGGCAAGGCCCAGAAGGTCGCGGCCGGCAACGATGCCGGGAATGGATTTTTCCTGAATGGGCGAGGGGGTGTCGATCCCCATCGGCGGCAGGTTGACCGCGACGCGGGCGTCGATTCCCATCTGCGTGAAAGGCGTGTCGATATCGGGGATCGCGCGGCGGATGAATTTCTCCTCCGGCTCTTCGCGATGGCGGCGATGGTTGGTGGTGGGCTTGGCGTTGCCGCCGCGGAACTGGGGCTTGGCGCCACGCTCGCCGCGCGGCTTGCCGTTACCCTGAAAACGGGGTTTGCCCGAATGGTTCGGGCGCGAAGTTTCGTTGGTCATGTCGTCTTTCAGCCATGCTGCCCGCGTATCGGCGCACATGGCACGGGGCCGCGTGCCGGTTCATCGGCGTGCGGCGGTTGCGAGGTGCGGGCGCGATACGGTGCCCGCATGCCTCCCCGCGTGAATGGGAAACTGGAAATATGGGGCCGGCCTGACACGAAACGCGTCGGCTGCTCACGCGGCAGCGCCCGGCAACAGGCTGTCACATGAGGCCGGACGCGCCAAAAGTCAAGCGCGGTCTGCGGTATCCATCCAGATCGTCACCGGCCCGTCATTGACCAGCGACACCTTCATGTCGGCCCCGAAGCGGCCTGTTTCGACCGGCAGGCCAAGGGTTCTGAGCGCCTCGGCAAAGCGCAAATACAGTGCCTCGCCCCGCGCCGGGGCCTCGGCGGTCGAGAAGCCGGGGCGGTTGCCGGAGCGGATATCGGCAGCCAGGGTGAACTGGCTCACGACCAGTACCGCGCCGCCGATATCGGTGACCGAGCGGTTCATCTTGTCGGCCTCGTCGCGGAAGATGCGCAGTTTCGCCACGCGCGCGGCCAGCTTTTCGGGCGCATCCTCGGGGTCGCCCTGCATCGCGCAGACGAGGGCCAGAAGCCCCGGCCCGATCCGGCCGATGCTTTCGCCCGCGACCTTGACCTCGGCCTCGCTGACGCGCTGGATCAGGACGCGCATCTCATTTGCCCAGCATGATGCCGAGGATGACGAACATCAGGCCAAAGACCGATGCCGCCAGCGCCGCCATGTTCACCGCGACGACCTTGCGCATGATCTGGCGCATGGCGTCCTCGCTTCCCGCCCGCTTGGCCCGTATCGCGGTCAGGATGCACCAGCAAAGCGCCGCCAGCCCCGCCGCCGTCAGTGCGGTGCCGCCCCAGATCAGCCCGTCCCAGATCGTCATTGCCGCACTCCCGTCTTGGTTCGCGCCGGGACTAGCGACGATTGCACAAGCCCGCAAGACCGCCTAGACCGCTCGGCAAAGTCAAAGGAGCGGATATGCAGGACGACAACGCCTATGGCATCGCAGCCGGCGAGCTTCGCCAGTTCATCGAGCAGTTCGAGCAGCTCGAGTCCGAGAAGAAGGACGTGGCCGAGCGCCAGAAGGAGCTGATGGCCGAGGCCAAGGCGCGGGGCTATGACACCAAGGTGATGCGCAAGGTCATCGCGCTGCGCAAGCGCGACAAGGACGACATCGCCGAAGAGGAAGCGATCCTCGAGATGTATAAGGCCGCCCTCGGGATGGTATGAGAAAGGGGGCCGGCGGCCCCCTTCTTCGTCAGGGGGCGATGAATTCGACCCCCGGCATGGCCGCGATCTCGGCGACGTCTTCGTCATAAAGGTCGCTGATATGATCGACCAGATCCTGATTCCAGCCGGGCAGGGTCACTTCCATCTCGATCTGGTCGGGAAGGGCGTGCTGCGAAAGCGCAGCGGCAAAGATCGCCCGCCGCTTCTCGACCGTCAGGCGTTTCTCCTTGGACATCTCCTCGCGGATCATCTCGATCCCCTCGGGTTTCATGATGTCGCCCAGCACCTGCAATCCTGCCTTCAGCGGCACGTCGCTCGGCATAGTGGCGATGCTGCGCACGACCTCGGGCCAGATCAGGGAGGTGTCCTCATGGCACCACAGGACCAGCCGGTGTCCGGGCAGCGCCGCCTGCATGTGCCGGATCGCCGGCGCCCAGCGAAGCGATTCCGGCGGGATGGCGCCCATCACCTGATCATAGCTGCGCGTCCCGTCCTGCGAGAAGACATAGGGGAGCAGCGTCGCGGGGTTCTTCAGCGCCATGAAGATCTCGATCTCGGCGCTGGGGAACAGATTGGCCAGCGCGGCAAGCTTTTCCCCCGCATTCGCATAGAGCCCGTCGGAGGAAATCGCGCGTTCGGCCTTGCCGAGGAAGGTCGGCGTGCTGAAGATGATGCGCTGCGGCTCGTCGGATTCGAGGATCGCGTCCAGCAGCACCTCCTCCATCTCCGGGCTGGCGGGCTGGCCATTCAATGAGTTCAGTGCGTCGGCGAAGGCCTCGCGATGCCGGGAGGGCGTCAGGGCTTCGACTCCGTTCGCAAGCAGCCATTCCTGGTTCTGCATCAGCGTCTTGACCATGCGGTACAGATCGGTGCCGTGAGCCCCGCAATGAAAGACAACCTGCATGCGTCGTAATCTCCTGACTTGTCGCGTCGGCGCACAGTAGCGGGCAATGCTGGTCAGGAAAACCACCAGCCGGAGGCTTCCCGCCGGTGCAGTCGCGGATGCAGGCGGACATGCGCGCATGTCCGCCCCATTTCGACACAACAGATCACCAAAACAATTACGCGGAAACAGATCCGAACCGACTAACTGCCCGCGAGTTTGCACCGCCCGGCGATAATCCGTAAGTTGACTATTTCGTCATGTAACAACCGATGATTGAGCCGCAGGGCGGCGGCAGACGGTTTTGGGCAGACAGCCGCATGATCCGACGAATTTTCAGGGAGTTGTTGCGGGGCGTGTCATGAAATTGTCACATATGAGAGAGCCATGCTTGGCCGGGGATTCTATCGACCCGTTCAAGAGTTGCTCGTGGTGATGGTTTCGAGTTGGTTTGTGTCATCGGATGAGCGATATGGCGATGGTTGCGCGATCGTTCACATCGCCACCGCAAATTGTAGTTCTGCCAGACGCTCCGGCGTCGGAAGGCGGCAGAGGAGCCAGGAATGCAGTATCAAGGTCGCCCGGGTGGCAATCTTTATGTCGACGCAGTCGAGACATTCACCGCGCTGCTGGGGGAAACGGGTGCGATTCCCTCCGTCGGCCGGGTCGAGGAGAAGTTGGGTTTGAAGCCCGGCGCTCTCTCCGCCGTCTTCCGCGACGAGTCGCAGCTTGTCTGCGCCATGGCGCAGAACGCCTGGATGCGGCTCCATGACCAATGCGTCCGTGTCCTGGCCGGCGCGACCGAGAGCGATCCCGTCACCCAGTTCGAGTTGCTGGCCGAGGTTTATATCGACTGGGCCCACCAGCATCCCCGCGAATTTACGCTGATCGGCTCGATGCCCGCCGACGAATTCCAGGGCAACGAGGAACTGATGCGCTATGAGACAGCGATCCATGAGCTGATGCTGCGGATGCTGGCCCGCGCCCGGGACGAGCGGATGCTGGACCGGGACGAGAACCTGCCGCTGCTGGTCTCGACCGCGCATACCTTTGCCTATGGCGCGATCAGCAAGATGATGCTGGGCGATCTGTCGCGCTGGGTGCCCGGATGGACCGACCGCGAAGTCGCGCGCGACATGCTGCACCTCTTCATCCGCAAGATGCTGCGGCCGACCCCCGAGCTTGTCGAGGCATAGGCACTAATGGGGTGATTTGGTGCCCGCGGAGGGATTTGAACCCCCGACCCCCTGCTTACAAGGCAGACGCTCTACCACTGAGCTACACGGGCACGATGCCGTCACATACCCATCCGAACGGGGACGCGCAATCTAGAACGATGATGAAAACTTCGCGAAGCGGCAAGCCGGATCGCGTGCCGTTTCGCGCCCGCATGCCCGTGATCCGCAAGGCGCGCTTCCATCCGTTTTTCGCCATCTTGCGATCTGGACTTGCAATCCGGCGGGAAAACGCCTAGATCGCGCGCACTTCACAGGTGGGGTCGGGCCTTCGAAGGGGAGAAATCCTTCGCAGGTCCACCGGTTGGGGCGCATGCCCTGAATACCCCGCCCAGGCGCAAACCGGAAAGGACATGGACATGGCGCTTCCCGAATTCTCCATGCGTCAGCTGCTTGAAGCTGGCGTTCACTACGGCCACCAGACTCAGCGCTGGAACCCTCGTATGGCCGAGTTCATCTATGGTGAACGTAACGGCATCCACATTTTCGACCTGACGCAGACCGTCCCGATGCTGGACGCTGCCCTTCAGGCCGTTCGCGACACCGTCGCCAAGGGCGGCCGCGTTCTCTTCGTCGGCACCAAGCGTCAGGCCCAGAAAGCCATCGCCGAAGCCGCCGAGAAATCGGCCCAGTACTACATGAACCACCGCTGGCTGGGCGGCACGCTGACCAACTGGAAAACCGTTTCCCAGTCGATCCAGCGTCTGAAGGCGCTTGACGAGACGCTGGGTTCGGGCGCCGAGGGCCTGACCAAGAAAGAGCGTCTCCAGATGGAACGCGAGCAGGCCAAACTGCAGGCTTCGCTGGGCGGTATCCGCGAGATGGGCGGCCTGCCGGACCTGCTGTTCGTCATCGACGTGAACAAGGAAGACCTCGCGATCCTCGAAGCCAAGAAGCTTGGCATCCCGGTCGTCGCCGTGGTCGACACCAACTGCTCGCCCAAGGGCGTTGACTATATCATCCCGGGCAACGACGACGCCGCCCGCGCCATCGCGCTTTACTGCGATCTGGCCTCGCGCGCCGCGCTGGACGGTATGACCGCCCAGATGGGTGCTGCCGGCGTCGACCTGGGCGCGCTGGAAGCCAGCATCGAGGAAGAGCTGGAAGCCAACACCGCCGACGAAGCGACCGCCGAGGCCTGATCGGACGTGTCCCGCGACCCGCATTCCCTGGGGGATGCGGGGGCGGATAAGGCTTCACCGAACATTCATCAGGCGGGGATAAGCCCCGCCTGAACGCATTCAGACAACAAGGAGACATCGGATGGCTATCACCGCTGCGATGGTGAAAGAGCTGCGCGAATCGACCGGCGCAGGCATGATGGACGCCAAGAAGGCGCTGACCGAAACCGACGGCGACATGGAAGCCGCGGTTGACTGGCTGCGCACCAAGGGTCTGGCCAAAGCCGCCAAGAAGGCCGACCGCGTCGCGGCTGAGGGCCTTGTCGGCGTCTCCGTTGCCGCTGGCCGGGGTGTCGCCGTCGAAGTGAACTCCGAAACCGATTTCGTCGCCAAGAACGCCGACTTCCAGGCGCTCGTCCGCGAGATCACCAATGTCGCGCTGGAAACCGCGACCGATGTCGAAGTGCTGAAGGCCACGCATCTGAACGGCAAGCCCGTCTCGGAAGTCGTGACCGACGCCATCGCCCGCATCGGCGAGAACCTGACCCTGCGCCGCCTGCACGTTCTGGAAGGCGACACCGTCGTCTCCTATGTCCATAACGCCGCGACCGAAGGCATGGGCAAGATCGGCGTGCTGGTCGCGCTGAAGGGCGATGCCGAGAAGGCGCAGGCCATCGGCAAGCAATTCGCCATGCATATCGCTGCGACCAACCCGGTCTCGCTGTCGGAAGCGACCCTCGATCAGGCGCTGCTGGCGCGTGAGCTGGAAGTCCAGACCGCCAAGGCCCTGGAAGAGAACGCCTCCTCGGCCAAGCCGAAGCCCGAGGCCGTGATCCAGAACAACATCATCCCGGGCCGGATGAAGAAGTTCATCGCGGAAAACACGCTGCTGGGCCAGCCCTTCGTCGTGAACCCCGACCTGACCGTCGAGCAGGCCGCGAAAGAGGCCGGAGTCGAGATCACGGGCTATGCCCGCGTCATGGTCGGCGAAGGCATCGAGAAGAAGGAAGAGGACTTCGCAGCCGAGGTCGCCAAGACCCTCGGCAGCAACTGAGCCTCGCCTGAGAATTGACGGATGCCGGTCCCTCGGGGCCGGCATTTGCATGTCCGGGGGACCGCTCTTTCTCTGGACGCTCCCGGTCGGAAATGGCATGGATGGCCGACCCACGAGGAATGTGAGATCGGGACGCCTGCCATGCCCTTCACCATCGCCATCGACGGCCCCGCGGCCTCGGGCAAGGGCACCATCGCCCGTGCCCTCGCGCGGCATTTCGGCTTTTCCCATCTCGATACGGGCCTGCTTTATCGCGCCGTGGGCGCGCTTGGCGGCGATCCGGTCGCGGCTGCGCAGGCTCTTGTGCCGCGGGATCTGGCGCGCGACGATCTGCGCACCGCCGCGGCCGGGCAGGCGGCGAGCCGCGTCGCCGCTATCCCCGAGGTGCGCGCCGCTTTGGTCGATTTCCAGCGCCGTTTCGCGCTGACCGAACCGGGCGCGGTGCTGGACGGCCGCGACATCGGCACGGTGATCTGCCCCGCAGCCGATCTCAAGCTCTACGTCACCGCCTCGGACGAGGTGCGGGCCCGCCGCCGCGCGCTTGAACTGGGCGCGGACGCTACGGCGACGCTTTCGGAGTTGCGCGAGCGCGATGCCCGCGACGCGGCGCGCGACGTGGCGCCCATGCGTCCGGCGGATGACGCGCTGCTTCTGGACACCAGCGACATGACCATCGACGATGCCGTGGCACGCGCCATCGAGGCCGCAAGGAGGGCAGGGGCATGAGCATTTTGACCGATCTGGAGATCCCGGTGCTGCAAGCCCCGATGGCAGGCGTGGCCACCCCGGCCCTCGCGGCCGAGGTTAGCCGCGCGGGTGCGCTTGGCGGCTTGGGTCTGGCGACGTCCGGGGCCGCGCAGGCCGCAGCGATGATGGCCGAGGTGCAGGATCGGCTCGGCTCGAACCGCTATCACGTCAACCTCTTCTGCCACCGCCCCGCCACTGCCGATCCGGCGCGCGAGGCCGCATGGCTCGACTATCTCGCGCCCGAGTTCCGCCGCGCCGGGGCCGAACCGCCCGCGTCCCTGCGCGAGATCTTCGCGAGCTTCCTTGTCAGCGACGACATGCTGGCGGCGGTCGTTGAGGCCCGTCCGGCCATGGTCAGCTTTCATTTCGGCCTGCCGCGCGGCGACCAGCTTGCGGCGCTGCGCAAGACGGGGGCGCTGCTTGCCGGTTCCGCCACCTCGCTGGCCGAGGGGCAGGCGATCCGCGATGCCGGGCTGGATGCGATCATCGCCCAGGGCTACGAGGCCGGCGGCCATCGCGGCATCTTCCGCCCCGAGGGCGATGACGCCCAGCTGCCGACGATGGAATTGCTCAGGGTGCTGGCGCCGCTGGGCCTGCCGCTGGTTGCGGCCGGCGGCATCATGGACGGGCAGGACGCGGCGCGTTTCCTGGATGCGGGGGCGGTCGCGGTGCAGATGGGCACGGCCTTCGTCGCCTGCCCGGAATCGGCCGCAAATGCCGCCTATCGCGCCCGGCTGGGCCAGCCGGGGCAGGAGACGGTGATGACCCGCGCAATCTCGGGCCGTCCGGCGCGCGGTTTCCGCAATCGGCTGACCGATCTGGGCGCCGCGCCCCAGGCGCCGCCGCTGCCCGACTATCCGATCACCTATGACGCGGGCAAGGCGCTGGCCGCTGCGGCCGGCACCGACTATGCTGCGCAATGGGCCGGCACCGGCGCGGCCGGCGCCCGCAATTTTCCGGCGGCTGAACTGGTCGAAATCCTGGGGCGCGAGATCGCCGAGACCCGGAAAACCGCCTGAAAGCCTTGCTTCGCAGGGTAATCACGGCTATATCGCGCGCGTCAGGACAAGCGATGGGGCCACCACAGGCCGCTTCAAACAGGGTCGGGCCCACGCCGCGACCCTTTGCGCTTTCTCCCGGCGGCTACAAAAAGACCGGCGGAGCCAACCGCAAGGCCAGAAAAAACCACGCAAAGGAAACTGAATTTATATGTGCGCTAAAGCGACCATGGAGGAATTCGAGGCCCTCCTTAACGAAAGCCTCAGCATCGACACCCCCGAAGAGGGCTCGGTTGTCAAAGGCAAGGTCATCGCCATCGAGGCGGGCCAGGCCATCATCGACGTCGGCTACAAGATGGAAGGCCGCGTTGATCTGAAAGAATTCGCAAATCCCGGCGAAGCTCCCTCGATCGCGGTTGGCGACGAAGTCGAAGTCTATCTCGACCGCGTCGAAAACGCCCGCGGCGAAGCCTCGATCTCGCGCGAGAAAGCTCGCCGCGAAGAGGCATGGGACCGTCTGGAAAAAGCCTATGCCGCTGAAGAGCGCGTCGAAGGCGCCATCTTCGGTCGCGTCAAGGGCGGTTTCACCGTCGATCTGGGCGGCGCTGTCGCCTTCCTTCCGGGTTCGCAAGTCGATGTCCGCCCCGTGCGCGACGCCGGCCCGCTGATGGGTCTGAAGCAGCCGTTCCAGATCCTGAAAATGGACCGCCGCCGCGGCAACATCGTTGTCTCGCGCCGCGCGATCCTGGAAGAAAGCCGCGCCGAACAGCGCGCCGAAGTCATCGCCAACCTGACCGAAGGTCAGACGGTCGAGGGCGTGGTCAAGAACATCACCGAATACGGTGCCTTCGTTGATCTGGGCGGCGTCGACGGTCTGCTGCACGTCACCGACATGGCCTGGCGCCGCGTCAACCACCCGTCCGAGATCCTGTCGATCGGCGAGACCGTCAAGGTCCAGGTCGTCAAGATCAACAAGGACACCCACCGCATCAGCCTGGGCATGAAGCAGCTTCAGGCCGATCCGTGGGATACGGTTGCCGACAAGTTCCCGATCGGCTCGGTTCATTCCGGCCGCGTGACCAACATCACCGATTACGGCGCGTTCGTCGAACTGGAAGCCGGTGTCGAGGGTCTGGTCCACGTTTCGGAAATGTCCTGGACCAAGAAGAACGTCCATCCCGGCAAGATCGTCTCGACTTCGCAAGAGGTTGACGTCATGGTCCTGGAAATCGACGAAGCCAAGCGCCGCGTGTCGCTGGGTCTCAAGCAGACCATGCGCAACCCGTGGGAAGTCTTCGCCGAGACCCACCCGGTCGGCACCGTCATCGAGGGCGAAGTCAAGAACATCACCGAGTTCGGTCTGTTCGTCGGCCTCGAAGGCGATATCGACGGCATGGTTCACCTCTCGGATATCTCGTGGGATACCCGTGGCGAGGACGCCATCCAGGACTTCCGCAAGGGCGACGTGGTGAAAGCCGTCGTTCAGGAAGTCGACGTCGACAAAGAGCGCATCTCGCTCTCGATCAAGGCGCTGGAAAACGAAGCCATGGCCGAAGCCGTCGAAGGCGTGAAGCGTGGTTCGGTCATCACCGTCACCGTCACCGCGATCGAGGATGGCGGCATCGAGGTCGAATACAACGGCATGAAATCCTTCATCCGTCGTTCGGACCTGGCCCGCGACCGTCAGGACCAGCGCCCCGAGCGCTTCCAGATCGGCGACCATGTCGATGTCCGCGTCACCAATATCGACACCAAGACCCGTCGTCTGGGCCTGTCGATCAAGGCGCGCGAAATCGCCGAAGAGCGTGAAGCGGTCGAGCAGTTCGGTTCGTCGGATTCCGGCGCTTCGCTGGGCGACATCCTGGGCGCCGCGCTGAAGAACAAGGGCTGATCGGCTTTTGTGACAGTCTTGACGCCTCCGGCCACCCCGGCCGGAGGCGTTTTTTATGCGGGAATCTGCCGAAGTTGGTGATCTCTCATAAAATTCCGGCAACCTTTTCCGACGCGCCACGTTCTGCCATTGAAAGAAATTGGCGCTGTTCTAAGATTGACGGCGCAGGTAGTTGTTGGGCCCTTACCAAATTCGGGAACCGAGATGATCCGATCCGAACTGATCCAGAAGATCTCTGAAGAAAATCCACACCTGTTCCAGCGCGACGTCGAGCGGATCGTAAACACCGTGTTCGAGGAGATCATCGGTGCCATGGCGCGCGGTGACCGGGTCGAACTTCGCGGCTTCGGGGCCTTCTCGGTCAAGAAGCGCGACTCGCGTCAGGGTCGCAATCCCCGCACGGGCGAGGCGGTCAGCGTCGACGAAAAGCATGTTCCCTTCTTCAAGACCGGAAAGCTGCTGCGCGACCGGTTGAACGGCGAGGACGAATAGTCCAGATTGGCGGCGAATTTTCCGCAGGGGTAGAAATGCGCGCGATCCGGCTGTTCCTCATCTTTCTTCTGGCCGCAGTGCTGATCCTCGTGGCGCTGGCCAATCACGGCTCGATCACCGTGAACCTGCTGCCCGAGACGCTGGCGCGCTTTGCCGGCGGGCAATGGTCGCTGACCATGCCGGCCTTCCTTGCGCTTTTCCTCGCCATGGCCTTCGGCCTGATCGTCGGGCTGGTCTGGGAATGGCTGCGCGAATCCCGCCAGCGTGGCGAGGCCAAGGCCCATGCCCGCGAACTCGCCCGGCTCGAGCGTGAGGTGGGCGACCTGCGCCGCACCCATTCCGCCCCCAAGGACGATGTCCTGGCCATTCTCGACGAGGCGTCGAGCCGTCCCGCGCCCGCGACCGGCGTTCCGGCACTGCGCTAGAGCCGTGACCGTCTCCGTCAAGATCTGCGGGCTGAACGAAGCCCAGGGCGTCGATACGGCGATCAAGGCCGGTGCCCGCTATCTGGGCTTCGTCTTCTTCCCGAAATCCCCCCGCTTCGTCACCCATGCCGAGGCCGCGGGCCTCGTGGCCGAGGTGCCGCTCGGCATCGCAAGGGTCGGCCTTTTCGTCGACCCGGACGACGCCACGCTCGAGACGACGCTGGCCTCCGTCCCCCTCGACGTAATCCAGCTCCACGGCGCCGAGACGCCCGAGCGCGTGAGCGCGGTGAAGGCGCTGACCGGCCTGCCGGTGATGAAGGCGGTCGGCGTGGCCGAGCCGGGCGATCTGGACCGGCTCTGGGACTATGGCCTTATCGCCGACATGCTGCTTATCGACGCGAAGCCCCCGAAAGACGCGGTCCTGCCGGGTGGCAACGGCCTCGCCTTCGACTGGCGGCTGCTCGCCGGGCGGCAGATCCTCAAGCCCTGGCTCCTCGCCGGTGGCCTCACGCCCGAAAACGTGAACGAGGCGATCCGCCTCACCCGCGCGCAGGGCGTAGATGTCTCTTCGGGCGTCGAAAGCGCGCCGGGCGTCAAGGATCCCGAGAAGATCCGCCGCTTCATTGCGCGGGCGACCGCACCGATCCTGTGACGGTGACCTTCCGGGCGGCCAGCCGCGACGATGTTCCGGCGGTCGTGGCGCTGCTTTCCGACGACGCATTGGGCCGCAGCCGCGAAACCGACGATCCCGCCCCCTATCTCGCCGCTTTCGACGCCATGCAGGCCGAGGGCGCGAACCATCTGATCATCGGGACGACCGGGGACGAGGTCGTCGCCTGCTACCAGATCACCTTCATCTCCGGCCTCTCCCTCACCGCCTCTCGCCGCGCCCAGATCGAGGGGGTGCGCGTCGCAGGCCACCTGCGCGGCCAGCGCATCGGCGAGGCGCTGATTGGGGATGCCGAGGCCCGCGCCCGCGCCGCCGGTTGCACGCTTTTGCAGTTCACCACCAACAAGAGCCGCGCCGATGCGCATCGCTTCTATGACCGGCTCGGCTTTACCCCCTCCCATATCGGTTATAAGAAATCCCTCTGACGGGCTTTCACCGTTTCCCAAATACCCATCAGCAGCGCCCGCGAGGAGAGCCATGGCCGAAGATCTCATCAACAGCTTCATGAACGGCCCGGACGAGCAGGGGCGCTTCGGCATCTTCGGCGGACGCTTCGTCTCCGAGACGCTGATGCCGCTCATCCTCGCGCTCGAGGCGGAATATGACCGCGCCAAGACCGACCCGAGTTTCTGGGCCGAGATGGACGACCTGTGGAAACATTATGTCGGCCGGCCGAGTCCGCTCTATTTCGCGCCCCGCCTGACCGAGGAGCTTGGCGGCGCCAAGATCTATCTGAAGCGCGAGGAGCTGAACCATACTGGCAGCCACAAGATCAACAACGTGCTGGGCCAGATCCTGCTCGCGCGCCGCATGGGCAAGACCCGGATCATCGCCGAGACCGGCGCGGGCCAGCATGGCGTCGCCACCGCCACGGTCTGCGCGCGCTTCGGGCTGAAATGCATCGTCTATATGGGCGCCCATGACGTCGAGCGTCAGGCCCCGAACGTCTTCCGCATGCGGCTCCTCGGGGCCGAGGTGGTGCCCGTGACCTCGGGCCGCGGCACGCTCAAGGACGCGATGAACGACGCGCTGCGCGACTGGGTGACCAATGTGCGCGACACCTTCTACTGCATCGGCACGGTCGCGGGCCCGCACCCCTATCCGGCGATGGTGCGCGAGTTCCAATGCATCATCGGCCGCGAGACGCGCTGGCAGCTTGAGGAGCAGGAGGGCGCCGGACGGCTTCCCGACAGCCTCATCGCCGCGATCGGCGGCGGCTCGAACGCCATGGGCCTCTTCCATCCCTTCCTCGACGACGCTTCGGTCCGCATCATCGGGGTCGAGGCCGGCGGCAAGGGCGTGGACGAGCGGATGGAGCATTGCGCCAGCCTGACCGGCGGCCGTCCGGGCGTGCTGCACGGGAACCGCACCTATCTTCTGCAGGATGCGGAGGGGCAGATCCTCGAAGGGCATTCGATCAGCGCCGGCCTCGACTATCCGGGCATCGGCCCCGAACATGCCTGGCTGAAGGAACAGGGCCGCGCCGAATATGTCAGCGTGACCGATAGCGAGGCGCTTGGCGCGTTCCAGACCCTCTGCCGTCTCGAAGGGATCATCCCGGCGCTGGAGCCCAGCCATGCGCTGGCCCATGTGATCAAGATCGCCCCCGACCTGCCCAAGGATCACATCATGGTGGTGAACCTGTCGGGGCGTGGAGACAAGGACATCTTCGCGGTCGCGAAACATCTGGGCTTCGACATTCGGACCTGAGGCGAAGCCCGACTGATTTTGCAGAGACAAGCAAGGCGCGACCGGCATGAGCAGCCGGTCGCGCCTTTTTGCTGGGCGGAGGGGGCGAGCTTGCCCCCGCGCCCTATTTCGCGGCGCGCGCCTCGGCCACCAACTCGGCCAGATCCTCGGCGGGCAGGGCACCAAAGACGGCGCGGTCTCCGGCGACGAAGCTCGGCGTGCCCGCCAGCCCGATCTGGTCGGCGAGGTTCAGCGATTTCTCGATCCGGGCGGTGATCTCGGGGGCTTCCATGTCACGCTCCAGCCGCGCTACATCGAGGCCGAGGTCGCGCGCCACGCGCAGGACCGAGGCCTTTTCGGCCTTGCCCTTCATCCCCATCAGCGCCGCATGAAACTCGGGGTAGCGGCCCTGTTTCGCGGCGGCGAGCGCCGCTTTCGCAGCATAGCGCGACCCCTCGCCGAAGATCGGGATTTCATGGATGACAAGCTTCACGCCAGGATCGGAGGTGAGAAGCCCCCGGACCGTCGGGGCGGCCTGCCGGCAATAGCCGCAATTATAGTCGGAAAACTCCACCAGCGTCACATCGCCCTGCGGATTGCCCATGACCGGCGAGGTCGGATCGTCGAAGACGGCCCGCTTGATCTCGGCGATCTCGGCCTCGGACCAGTCCTGCGCACCCACCGGGCCAAGGGCGAATGTGCAGAAAAGGGCGGTGGCGATTGCGGCCAGGCAGGAGCGCATGTGATGTTTCCTTCGGATGATGCTATCTGAAAGCCAGCTTGCCTGCATTTGGTCAAGCATCGGAAAATGACATTCGCGTGCGAGGCAGCATGGAAGGCGATCTGTTCGGGGAAAGGCGGGACGAGGAAATCGCGCCCGGTGCGATGATCCTGCGCGGCTTTGCCCTTGATCACGACCACGAGGTGCTGGCCGCGATCGAGGGTGTGGCGCGCGCCGCGCCCTTTCGCCGCATGATCACCCGCGGCGGGCATCTGATCGGGGTCGAGATGACGAATTGCGGCGCGCTGGGCTGGGTCAGCGACCGGCGCGGCTATCGCTATCAGCCGCAGGATCCCGAAACGGGCAGGCCGTGGCCCGCGATGCCACCCACCCTCGGCCAGCTTGCGACCGGGGCGGCGGCGCGTGCGGGCTTCGCGGATTTCCGTCCCGACGTCTGCCTGATCAACCGCTATCGACCCGGCGTGAAGATGGGCCTGCATCAGGACCGGGACGAGGCGGGGTTCGATGCGCCCATCGTCTCGGTCTCGCTGGGCCTTCCTGCGACATTCCAGTTCGGCGGCACCAATCGCAAGGATCCCATCCGCCGCCACGACTTGCGGCATGGCGACGTGGTGGTCTGGGGCGGGCCGGCGCGTCTGGCATGGCACGGCATCCTGACCCTGAAGCCGGGCGAGCATTCCGCGACCGGCGCGACCCGGCTGAACCTGACCTTCCGCCGTGCCGCTCAGAGATAGCGCCCGCCGCGCTGCAAGACCTCGATCTGGTAGCCGTCGGGATCGGCGATGAAGAAGAAGCGCGCGATGACCTCGCCTCCGGGGGCAAAATCGACCAGCTTGCGCGGGGCAAGGCCCGCCTCGGTCAGGCGGGCATGTTCCGCCGCGACATCCGCGACCGAAACGGCGAGATGGCCGTAGCCGTCGCCAAGGGCATAGGGCTCGGTCCGGTCCTTGTTCACGGTCAGCTCAAGCTCGAACTCGGTTTCCGGGTTCGAGAGATAGATCAACGTGAAACTGTCGAAATCCAATCGCTCGGCCACTTTCAGACCGAAGGCGGTCTCGTAGAACGAAAGCGAGCGCGCCTCGTCCAGCACGCGGATCATCGAATGGATTGCCTTGGCCATGTTTTCCCCTCGTCTGGCGGTCTGGCGGCAATCTACGCAAGGCCGGGGAAATGAAAAGGGGCCCGAAGGCCCCGATCCTAGCGCCAGAGCGCGGCGTGGCGGTTCACGTCCTTGTAGAGCAGATAGCGGAAATTCCCCGGTCCGCCCGCATAGCAGCATTGCGGGCAGAAGGCGCGCAGCCACATGAAATCGCCCGGTCCGACCTCGACCCAGTCGCGGTTCAGGCGATAGACCGCCTTGCCCTCGATCACGAAAAGGCCGTGCTCCATCACATGGGTTTCGGCGAAGGGGATCGAGCCGCCGGGGGTCAGCGTCACGATGGTGATATGCATGTCGTGGCGCATGTCCGTCGGGTCGATGAAGCGGGTCGTGGCCCAGCTTCCGCCGGTGTCGGGCATCGGGACCGGGGCGATGTCGCGCTCATTCGCGATGATGACATCGGGTTTCTCCAGCCCCTCGACCGCCTGCCAGCGCTTGCGCCACCAGTGAAAGCGCGAGAGTTCGGCGCCATTTCTGACCGACCAGTCCATGCCGGCGGGGATATAGGCGAAGCCGCCCGGCTCCAACTCATGGGTCTCGCCGCCGATGGTCAGGGTCAGGCCGCCATCGGTGACGAAGATCGCGGATTGCACGCCCTCATCGACCTCGGGGCGGGTTGAGCCGCCGCCGGGCTGCAATTCGACCACATATTGGCTGAAGGTCTCGGCAAAGCCCGAGAGGGGGCGCGCGATCACCCACATCCGCATCCCGGTCCAGCCGGGCAGGAAGCTGGTCACGATGTCGCGCATCGTGCTGGCCGGGATCACCGCATAGGCTTCGGTAAAGACGGCGGTGTCGGTCGACAGGTCCGTCTGGGGCGGCAGGCCCGCGAAGGGTCCGGCATAGCTCGGCTTCGGCTTGCGCGAGTGGTGGTTCATATCGGTCATCCTTTCAACGCGTCGTTCAGCCGCAACTGGGCAATCCGCATCACCTGGCGCTCGGCTGTGTCACGCTCGGTCGGGGTGTCATTGGCAAGGCGGGCCTTCATCGCGGCCATGATCCCGGCCTTGTCGTGGTCACGCACGGCGATGATGAACGGAAAGCCGTGCTTCGCGACATATTCGGTATTCACGCGCTGGAACTCGGCGCGCTCGGCATCGGTCAGGGCATCGAGACCGGCCGAGGCCTGCTCGGAGGTGCTTTCCGCCGTCAGCCGCTTGGCTTCGGCCAGCTTGCCCGCAAGGTCGGGGTGGGCGATCAGGACGCCAAGGCGCTCCTCGTCGCTGGCCGAGCGGAAGATCTGGGCCATGCGCGCCGCAAGGCCGCCGGGCGTGTCGTGGACGCTGCCCATTTCGCCGTCCCAGACCCGTTCGGCGATGAAGGGCGAATGCTCGTAGATGCCGCCGAATTTCCGCACGAAATCCTCGCGTTGCATCTGCGAGGGGCGCAGCCGGGGCTGATAGGGATGTTCGCGCGTCCAGTGCCGCGCGATGTCGAGGCGCGAGGCGAACCACACCCCCTCATGCGCGCGGGCATGTTCAAGGAATTTTTGCACGGCAATGGCCCGGCCGGGACGGCCGGCAAGGCGGCAATGCAGGCCAATCGACATCATCTTGGGCGCGCCGGCCTGACCCTCGGCATAAAGCACGTCGAAGCTGTCGCGCAGATAGTCGAAGAACTCGACCCCCGTGCCGAAGCCCTGACCCGAGGAAAAGCGCATGTCATTGGCGTCCATCGTATAGGGCACCATGAGCTGTGGTCGGCCATTGTGGACATGCCAATAGGGCAAGTCGTCGGCGATGGTGTCGGCGAGGTATTCGAAGCCGCCTTCCTCGCAGCCCAGCTCGACCGTGTTCATCGAGGTGCGGCCCTGATAGAAGCCGCGCGGACGCTCGCCCGTGACGCGGGTGTGAAGCTCGACCGCCTTGGCGATATGCTCGGCCTCGACCTCGCGCGGGACGTCGCGATAGTCGATCCATTTCAGACCGTGGGTCGCGATCTCCCACCCGGCCGATTGCATGGCCGCGACCTGCTCGGGCGCGCGCTCCAATGCGGTCGCGACGCCATAGACGGTGACGGGCACGTCCTTCAGCAGCCGATAGAGCCGCCAGAAGCCCGCGCGCGCGCCATAGTCATAGATCGATTCCATGTTCCAATGCCGCTTGCCGGGCCAGGGCTGGGCGCCGATGATCTCGGACAGGAACGCCTCGGAGGCGGCGTCGCCATGCTCGATGCTGTTCTCGCCGCCTTCCTCGTAGTTGAGGACGATCTGGACGGCGATCTTCGCCCCGCCCGGCCAGCGCGGGTCGGGGGTGTGTTCGCCATATCCGATCATGTCGCGGCTATATCGCATCGCCTTGCTCCTTCTGGCGTTTCGGACTTGCCGCAGTCATCACCTTGAAGCACCATCCGGCAAGACCGGATTTCATATAAACAAACCCGAGATCCGGTTGAAAATGGCGGCTTTGTAAAATTTGCGTTGAAACTCTGTCGTCAGAGCCTGCATTCACGATGGCGGCCTCTGAACCTAGTGTGCCCGCATGGCGGGTGAACCGCCAAAGGGAGGATTCATGCTGGAACACAAGTTCGGCCTTGCGGCCAAGGGAACCAATGTCAGGACCGAGGTGATCGCAGGGATCACCACCTTCCTGACCATGGCCTATATCATTTTCGTAAACCCCGACATCCTGTCAACCACCGGCATGGATCGGAACGCGGTCTTTGTCGCGACCTGCCTTGCCGCCGCACTCGGTTCGGCGATCATGGCGCTCTGGGCCAACTGGCCGATCGGCATGGCGCCGGGCATGGGGCTGAACGCCTTCTTCGCCTTCACGGTGGTGGGCGCGCTGGGGTTCACCTGGCAGCAGGCGCTGGGGGCGGTCTTCATCTCGGGCCTCGTGTTCCTGTTCCTGTCGGTGACGGGCATCCGGCGCTGGCTGATCGCGGGCATCCCGACCTCCATGCGCAGTGCCATCGCCGCCGGGATCGGGATGTTCCTTGGCCTGATCGCGCTGAAGAACGCGGGCCTTGTGGTCGAGAATCCGGCGACGCTGGTGGGTCTGGGCGACCTGACGCAGACACCCACGCTGCTGGCCGCGGCGGGCTTTTTCATCATCGCCGCGCTCGATGCACTGAAGGTCCGAGGCTCGATCCTGATCGGCATCCTTGTGGTCACGATCGTCTCCATCCTGATCGGGGCAAGCGAGTTCGCCGGCGTGGTGTCGATGCCGCCCTCGATCATGCCGACCTTCATGCAGCTCGACGTGGCAGGCGCGCTGACCGTCGGGATCTTCCACGTCATCCTCGTCATGGTGCTCGTCGAGGTCTTTGATGCGACCGGGACGCTTCTGGGTGTCGCCAAGCGCGCCGGGCTGCTGACCGAGGGGCCGACCCATCACAACCCCAATCTTGGCCGCGCGCTGATGGCCGATTCGACCGCGATCCTCGCGGGTTCGATCCTCGGGACCAGTTCGACCACCGCCTATGTCGAAAGCGCCTCGGGCGTGCAGGCGGGCGGAAGGACGGGCCTGACCGCGCTTGTCGTCGCGGTGCTTTTCCTGCTCGCGGTGTTCTTCGCCCCGCTCGCGGGATCGGTCCCGGCCTATGCCACCGCGCCGGCGCTGCTTTACGTCGCCTGCCTGATGGTGCGCGAGTTCGAGGAGATCGACTGGCGCGACGTGACCGAATCCGCGCCTGCCGTGCTGACGGCGCTGATGATGCCCTTCACCTATTCGATCGCGAACGGGCTTGCCTTCGGCTTCGTCTCCTACGCGCTGATCAAGCTGCTGACCGGCCGCGCGCGCGAGGTGCATCTGGCGACCTGGACTGTGGCGGCATTGTTCGTGATCCGGTTCGCCTTCTTCATGGAATAAGGGGGCGGGGGCCTTGCGCTCCCGCGCTGCATCCCTGCTTGCCCGCGCATCCCGGCAGAGCGCGGGCAAGACTGCTGGCCAAAGCGGCAGTTAGCCCGGAATGATTTTCAACGCAGACTTGAGACAGCCACGGCACTCGTGCCGATTTTCCGCAAAGCGTGATCTGCGCTAGTCTCCGACCCAACAAGACAGGGAGCACCGCATGTCCGATTTCGCCGTGATCTGGGACTGGCTGGCCTTCGCGATCCGGTGGACGCATGTCGTCACCGCCATCGCCTGGATCGGCTCGTCCTTCTATTTCGTCGCCCTTGACCTGGGCCTTCAGAAAGCCCCCGGCCTGCCGAAAGGCGCGCATGGCGAGGAATGGCAGGTTCATGGCGGCGGCTTCTACCATATCCAGAAATATCTGGTCGCGCCCGAGCGGATGCCCGAGCATCTGACCTGGTTCAAATGGGAAAGCTACATGACCTGGATCTCGGGGGCGGCGCTCCTGATGGTCACCTATTGGGTCGGGTCCGAGCTGTTCCTGATCGACCCCGCCAAGATGGAGCTTGCGCCATGGCAGGCAATCCTGATCTCGGCCGCGTCGCTCTCGATCGGTTGGCTCGTCTATGACTTTCTGTGCAAGTCGAAGCTGGGCGATACGCCGACGCTGCTGATGCTCTTGCTTTTCGTCATGCTGCTGGTCATGGGCTGGGGCTATAACCAGATCTTTACCGGCCGCGCGACCATGCTGCATCTGGGCGCCTTCACCGCGACGATCATGACGGCGAACGTCTTCTTCATCATCATGCCGAATCAGCGCATCGTCGTCGCCGACCTGAAGGCCGGGCGTCCCGCCGATCCGAAATACGGCAAGATCGCCAAGCTGCGTTCGACCCATAACAACTATCTGACGCTGCCCGTCGTCTTCCTGATGCTGTCGAACCATTATCCGCTGGCCTTCGCGTCCGAGCTGAACTGGGTCATCGCTGGGCTGATCTTCCTGATGGGCGTGACGATCCGGCATTTCTTCAACACCATGCACGCCCGCAAGGGGAAGCTCTGGTGGACCTGGGCGGTGACGGTGATCCTGTTCATCATCGTGATGTGGATCTCGACCGCGCCGATGTTCCGCCAGACGCTGGAGGAGGCCGAGGCCCGCGTCCTGACCCCCACCCAGCAGGCCATGGTCGACGCCCCCGGCTGGGACGCGGCCTATGGCGCGGTCATGGGCCGCTGCAGCATGTGCCATTCAAGGGAGCCCTCCTATGAGGGCATCCACACCGCGCCGAAGGGCGTCCTGCTGGAGACCCCCGACGACATCACCCGCGCCGCGCGCGAGATATTCATTCAGGCCGGCGTGACCAATGCCATGCCGCCCGCCAATGTCAGCTTCATGGAACCGGCCGAGCGGCAGGCGATCATGGACTGGTATCGCGGCTTGCCGAAGGCCTTCGCCGCGAATTGAAGGATTTGCCCGGCGCGCCCGATCGCGCTAAACCGGCCTTCCGGTCAGCGGAGGAACGGCATGGACAGCGGCAATGGATGGGACGCCTCGGCCGAGGCCTGGATCGCCGACATGGGCGAGAGCGGCGATTTCTCCCGCAGGAACGTGCTGGACGCCCCGATGCTGGACCGCATCCGGGGCCGCGGCTTTCAGAGCGCGCTGGATGTCGGCTGCGGCGAGGGGCGCTTTTGCCGGATGATGGCCGAGCTTGGCATTGCGACCACCGGCATCGACCCCACCGCCCGGCTGATCGAGGTCGCGCGCAGCCGTGATGCACGGGGCAGCTATATCGAGGGTCAGGCGGAGGCCCTGCCGTTCGCCGATGCCAGCTTTGATCTGGTCGTCAGCTACCTCACCCTCATCGATATCGACGATGTGAACGCGGCCATTGCGGAAATGGCCCGCGTGCTCAGTCCGGGCGGAACGCTGTTGATCGCGAACCTCAACTCCTTCAGCACCGCCGGAACATGGCAGGGCGAGGGCGAGAGCGCACGCGGCTATCTGATCGACAACTACCTTGAGCCGCGCGCCGAATGGGTCGGCTGGCGCGGCATATTGATCCGCAACTGGCACCGGCCGCTTGCCGCCTATATGCAGCCATTGCTGGGGCAAGGGCTGCGGCTGGTGCATTTCGACGAGCCTGCAGCACGGGACGGCGAACCCGCGCGGGTCGCGCGATACAACCGCGCGCCCTATCATCTCATCATGGAATGGACGAAAGCCTACGCGCCCAGATAGCGCTTGGATTCCCGCGCGATGTAATCGGCGAAGAGCCGCACCTTCGGGTCTTGCAACCGTCGATGCGGGGTCAGGACGCCGAATTGCGCGGGCGAGGGCGGGCAGTCGGGCAGGACCAGCACCAGCCGACCGGCCTCGATATGCTCGGCCACCTCGTAGAAGGGGCGGTTGGCGATGCCGCAGCCATCCAGCGCCCAATCGGTCAGGACGTCGCCGTCATCGGCGTCGAAATGCCCGTTGACCAGCATCTTCTGCGGCCCCTCGGGCGTCTTCAGCACCCAGTAATATTCCGGGCTGCGCGGATAGCGCAGCAGCAGGCAATTGTGCTTGACCAGATCGTCCGGCTTCTCGGGCGTGCCATGCCGTGCCAGATATTCCGGCGTCGCGACCAGGACGCGGCGGCATTCGGCGATGCGCCGCCATTTCAGCGCCGAATCCTGCGGCTCGCCCAGGAAGAAGGCCAGGTCGATCCCGTCGGCGATGATGTCGACATTGCGGTCCGAAAGCCGCAACCGGATCTCGACCCCCGGATATTCGTCGCAGAAACGCGGGACCAGCGGCGAGATCAGCCGCCGGCCCAGCCCCAGCGGCGCCGTCACCCTCAACGCGCCATGCGGATTGCCCGAAAAGCCCGAGACGACCGCCTCGGCCTCGTCCAGCGTCTCGATCACCCGGCGGGCGCTTTCATAGAAGGCGCGGCCAACTTCGGTCGGGACCAGCTTGCGTGTGGTGCGGTTGAGCAGCCTGACGCCGAAGCGGGTCTCCAGATCCTTGATGCGATTGGAGGCAACTGCCGGCGACATGCGCATGTCGCGCCCCCCGGCGGTGATCGAACCGAGTTCGACGACACGCACGAAAACCCGAAGACTTTCAAGATATGGCACGGTTCCGCCCTGCTTCTTTCAATGAACGGCTGAAAGTCTTATGCTCATTCGGTGATTTCGAAAAGCTCAAATCGCGACTAGGCTTTCCCTGACAGCGACCCGAGCGAGGACCTGATGGGCAGCGAGCTCTGCTTCTTACTGAACGATACCGAGATCCGCCTGAGCGAAGCCGGATCGCGCGACACGTTACTGGATTTCCTGCGGTTGAACCGTCGCCTGACCGGCACCAAGGAAGGCTGTGCCGAGGGGGATTGCGGCGCCTGCACCGTTCTGGTTGGCCGGTTGCATCACGGGCATCTGCATTACGAACCGATCAATGCCTGCATCCGCTTCCTCGCCTCGTGCCACGGTTGCCACATCGTCACGATCGAGCATCTGCGGGGCGCGAATGGCGGGCTGCACCCCGTTCAGGCCGCCATGGTCGAGCATCACGGCAGCCAATGTGGCTTCTGCACGCCGGGCTTCGTCATGGCGCTTTACGGCCTCTGGATGCAGAACCCGCGTCCCGACATGCTGGCGATTGAAACTGCGCTGCAAGGGAACCTCTGCCGCTGCACCGGGTATGAGCCGATCATCAAGGCCGCCTTCGCCGCCAGCGAGGCGGGCGGGCAGCACATGGACGCGCTGTCGGTCGAACGCGACCGCATCAGCGCCGCGCTGGCCGCGATCCCGCAAGACCGGGTCGAGGTCGCGCGGGGCGGGGATCGCGCCATCCTGCCGCGCGACGCTGCCGATCTGGCCGAGGTGCTGGCCCAGAACCCCAAGGCCACCATCGTCGCCGGGGCAACCGATGTCGGCCTCTGGGTCACGAAATTCCTCAAGGACATCTCTCCGGCGGTGTTCATCGGCCATCTCGCCGACCTGAAACGGATCGAGATCACGCCGGGCCGCATCAATATCGGCGCGGGCGTCACCTATTCCGAGTTCGAGCCCTTCGTGCTGGCGCATTTCCCCGAGGCGCTGGACTATTGGCGGCGCATCGGGGGCTGGCAGGTCAGGAACGCCGGCACCATCGGCGGTAATGTCGCCAATGGCTCGCCCATCGGCGAGACGCCGCCCCTGCTGATCGCGCTTGGCGCGACGATGACGCTGCGCAGCACCGAGGGCAGGCGGGAATTGCCGGTCGAGGATTACTTCATCGCCTATGGAAAGCAGGACCGCCGCCCCGGCGAGTTCGTCGAGGCGATCCATGTGCCGCTGAAGGGTGATGCCCTTATCGCCGCCTACAAGGTCTCGAAGCGCCACCATGCCGACATTACCGCCTCGGCCGCGGCCTTCCGGGTCGAGACCGACGGCGCGACGATCATCGACGCCCGCGTGGCCTTCGGCGGCATGGCCGCGACGCCGAAGCGCGCGGCAGAGGCCGAGGCGGCGCTGAACGGCCAGCCCTTCACCGCCGAGACCTTCGAGGCCGCCGCCCGTGCCGTCGCGAACGATTTCCAGCCGCTCAGCGACTGGCGCGCCAGCGCCGAATATCGCCAGCAGCTTGCCGCCAACTTCTTCCGCCGCTTCTGGCTGGAACAATCGGGCGCCGAACACCGCCTGAGGAGGGCCGAATGAAACAGGACGTCTCCGTCAAGGGCGCTGCCCACAGTTCGATCATCCACGACTCGGCCGAAAAGCATGTGACCGGCCGCGCCGATTACACCGACGACCTGATGGAGCCTGTCGGCACGCTGCACGCCTATCTCGGCCTCTCGACCGTGGCGCATGGCCGCATCATCGCGATGGACCTCGACGCGGTCAGGAATGCCCCCGGCGTCCATCTGGTCCTGACCGCAGGTGACATTCCCGGCGTCAACGACATCAGCCCGAACGGTTTGCATGACGATCCGGTCTTTGCCTTCCCCGAGGTGCAGTTCCTCGGCCAGCCGATCTTTGCCGTCATCGCCGAGACCCGCGATCAGGCCCGACGTGCCTGCCAATTGGCTAAAGTGGAATACGAGGTTCTGCCGCACGTCCTCGACGCCATCGCCGCCCGCGATGCCGGCATGGGCTATGTGACGAAACCCCTGAAGCTTGCCCGCGGCGACATGGCCGAAATGGGCCGCGCGCCGCGCCGCCTCTCCGGTCGCCTGACCGTGGGCGGGCAGGAGCATTTCTACCTCGAAAGCCAGATCGCCTTCGCCATTCCCGGCGAGGATGACGAGGTCGTCATCCACACCTCGACCCAGCACCCGACCGAGGTGCAACATATGGTCGCCCATGTCCTCGGCACCGCGGCGAATGCCGTCGTCGTCAATGTGCGCCGCATGGGCGGGGGATTCGGCGGCAAGGAAACGCAGATGAACATCTTCTGCGTCATCGCCGCGCTGGCCGCGAAGAAACTGGGCCGCGCCGTCAAGCTGCGCCCCGACCGGGACGACGACTTCCAGATCACCGGCAAGCGGCACGATTTCGTCATCGACTATGAGGTCGGCTTTGACGAGACCGGCAGGATCCACGCGGTCGAGGGCGATTTCTACGCCCGCTGCGGCTTCTCGGCAGACCTCTCCGGCCCGGTGACGGACCGCGCGCTCTTCCATGCCGACAATGCCTATTACTACCCGGCGGTCGAACTGCGCAGCCATCCGATGAAGACCAATACCTGCTCGAACACCGCCTTTCGCGGCTTCGGCGGCCCGCAAGGCGTCATCATGGCCGAGCGCGTGGTCGAGGATATCGCCTATGCGCTGGGCCGCGATCCGCTGGAGATCCGCAAGCTGAACCTCTACCGGAACGGCCAGCTCACCCCCTATCATCAGGAGGTCGAGGACCAGATCCTGCCGCGCATCTTCGAGGAGCTGGAGGCGTCCTCTGACTATCACGCGCGGCGTCAGGCGGTGCTGGACTGGAACGCGCGGGGCGGCACCATCCGCAAGGGCATCGCGCTCACCCCGGTCAAGTTCGGCATCAGCTTCACCGCGACATGGTTCAACCAGGCGGGGGCGTTGATCCACCTCTATTCCGACGGCTCGATCCACCTGAACCACGGCGGGACCGAGATGGGGCAGGGCCTGAACACCAAGGTGGCGCAGGTCGTGGCCGAGGCGCTGGGTGTCGACATCGACCGCATCCGCATCACGAAAACCACGACCGAGAAGGTGCCGAACACCTCGGCCACCGCCGCAAGCTCGGGCTCGGACCTGAACGGGATGGCGGCGCTCGACGCCTGCCGGCAGCTCATCGACCGCCTGACCGCCTTTGCCGCCGAGGCGAAGAAGGTCGCCCCCGAACTCGTCACCATCGGCGAGACGGTCCGTATCGGCGACGAGGAAATGTCGTTTCAGGACTTCATCAAGACCGCCTATATGGCGCGGATCCAGCTTTCGGCGGCGGGCTTCTACAAGACGCCCAAGATCCACTGGAACCGCGACACCGGGCAGGGGCGGCCGTTCTATTACTACGCCTATGGGGCGGCCTGTTCCGAGGTCGCGGTCGATACCCTGACCGGCGAATATGTGATCGAGCGTGCCGACGTGCTCCATGACGTTGGCCGCAGCCTGAACCCGGCGCTCGACAAGGGGCAGGTCGAGGGCGCCTTCGTCCAGGGCACCGGCTGGCTGACCTCCGAGGAACTCTGGTGGGACCAGAAGGGCCAGCTCAAGACCCATGCGCCCTCGACCTACAAGATCCCGCTGGCCTCGGACCGGCCCAAGGTCTTCAACGTCAGGCTCGCCGACTGGTCGGTCAACCGCGAGAACACCATCAAGCGCTCGAAAGCCGTGGGCGAGCCGCCCTTCATGCTGGGGATCTCGGTCTTCCAGGCGCTGAACATGGCCGTCGCCAGCTTCAACGGCTATGCGGGAAACCCCCGCATCGACGCGCCCGCCACGCCCGAACGCGTGCTGATGGCGATCGAGAGGCTCAGATGATCCGGGTCGAGATCACGCGCACGCGCGGATCCGCCCCGCGCGAGGCCGGCGCCATCATGATCGTGACGCCAGCGGCCACCGAGGGCACGATCGGCGGCGGCCAGCTCGAATACATGGCGATCGACCGCGCGCGGCAGATGCTCGCCCGGGGCGAGGCCGAGGCGCGGATGGACGTCCCCCTCGGCCCCGAGATCGGCCAATGCTGCGGCGGCCGGGTCGAACTGCACCTGACCCGCATCAGCGAGGCCCCGAAACCGCCACAGAAACCGCAGGTGCTGATCTTCGGCGCGGGCCATGTCGGGCGCGCGCTCTCCCGCGCGCTGGCGCTCCTGCCGCTGCGCCCGGTCCTCATCGACCAGCGCGCCGACGAACTTGCCCTCGCAAGGGGGGAAACCATCCTCACCCCGCTCCCCGAGGCCGAGATCCGGCAGGCGCCCTTCGGCACCTCCTTCGTCGTCGTGACCCATGACCACGCGCTCGATTTCCTGCTGGCCTCCGAGGCGCTGCGGCGCATGGACGCGCCCTATATCGGCATGATCGGCAGCTCGACCAAGCTCGCGCAATTCCGCCGCTTCGCCCGGGCGCAGGGCCTCGACACCGACCGGCTGACCTGCCCGATCGGCGCCGGCCAATCCCGCGACAAGCGCCCCGAGGTCATCGCCGCCTTCACCGCGGCCGAGATCATCGGCCGCCTGACCCAAACCGTTTCACCGTTTGAAAAATACCCATGCGACAGCTGATCCGGGGGCGCACGCTCTCCTTCCATGCCGACCCGGTCGAGGTCGAGAATGCCTATACCTATCACGAGGACGGCGCGATCCTGATCGAGGACGGCAAGATCGTCGCCATCGGCGACCACGCCGACCTGCGCGCCGATGGCCTGCCCGAGGTCGACCACCGCCCGAACCTGATCCTGCCGGGTTTCATCGACACCCATATCCATTTCCCGCAGGTGCAGGTGGTGGCAAGCTGGGGGGCGCAACTCCTCGACTGGCTGAACACCTATACCTTCCCCGAGGAGGCGCGGTTTTCCCAGCAGGGCCACGCCCCCGCGATGGCCGAGAAATTCCTCGACCTGCTGGTTCAGCATGGCACGACCACGGCGGTCGCCTTCTGCTCGGTCCATCCGCAATCCGCCGAGGCGCTCTTCTCGGCGGCCGAGGCGCGCAACATGGCCATGATCGCAGGCAAGGTGATGATGGACAGGAACGCGCCCGAGGCCGTGCTGGACACGCCGCAGCAGGGTTACGATGACAGTAAGGCGCTGATCGCCAAATGGCACGGCCGCGGGCGGCAACGCTATGCCATCACACCCCGGTTCGCCATCACCTCGACGCCAGAGCAGATGGAGATGACGGGCCAACTCGCCCGCGAGTATCCCGACTGCCACATCCAGACCCATCTGAGCGAGAACCTCGACGAGATCGCCTTCACCCTCAGCCTCTATCCCAAGGCCCGCGACTATCTCGACATCTACGAGAGCTACGGCCTGCTCGGTGACAAGATCCTGCTTGGCCACTCGATCCATCTGGAAGAACGCGAGATCGCCCGCATGGCCGAGACCGGCAGCCACCCGGTCTTCTGCCCGACCTCGAACCTCTTCCTCGGCTCGGGTCTTTTCGACGAAGGGGGCCTCAGGGCGCGCGGCATCAGCTCTGGCATCGCCACCGATATCGGCGGCGGCACCAGCTATTCGATGCTCCAGACCCTGAACGAGGGCTACAAGATCCTCCAGCTTCGCGGCCAGAAGCTGCATCCCTTCTCCGCCTTCCACTGGGCGACGCGCGGAAATGCGCGGGTCCTCGGGATGGAGGACCAGATCGGCACGCTCGCCCCCGGTTCGGCTGCCGATCTCGTCGTCCTCGACAGCCGCGCGACGCCTGCCATGGCCCTGCGCATGGACCGCGCCGAAACGCTGGCCGAGGAATTGTTCATCCTCCAGATCATGGGCGACGACCGCAGCATCGCGCAAACCTATGTCGCCGGACAGGCGATGCTTGGCGGTGAAGCGGGGTAGGGGCGTTGCGCAGGCTCCATCTGACCGGCGATGTTCCTGGGCGAGGCTCGCTATTAGGACACTGGCGGTGCTCAATATCTGGATTACGATCGAGCATTAGCCAGTGGTTCTGAGGGGCAAGGACTGTGGATTATTACGCGCATACGGGTCTCTGCCAGGATCGAAGCGATTGGCAGTTACTGTCCCATCACCTCGAAAACACGGCTGCATTGGCTGCGGAACGAGGGGCGCGGCTCGGGTTGCAGGCTGCCGCGCATATGGCCGGTCTTTTCCATGACTTCGGCAAATATGACCCCGCCTTCGCTCGCGTCCTTGGCGGCGAAAATGTGAGGGTGGATCATTCGACCGCCGGGGCTGCGCTGCTGCATGCCAGGGCGCCGAACGGGTTTCGGCCTGTCTCCGAGGTGATCGGCTATGCTATCCTTGGCCATCACGCCGGGTTGCCCGACCGACGTGGCGCCGACAGCAGCATGGAGCGCCGGTTCGATGCTTTCCGCGACCCGATTGCGCCAGAAATCTCGGCGGCGGCCAACCCGGATTTCGGTCCGGTCGCCGAGGAGCTGGCTGCATTGATGCGCCCAGCATCCTGCGGCTTTGACCTTTCGGTCGCGGCGCGCATGTTGTTCTCCTGTCTGGTCGATGCGGATTTTCGCGATACCGAGGATTTCTATGCCGGGCTGAATGGCAGCAGGCCGGATCGTGACTGGCCAGCCCTTGCAGACATGCTGCCAGGCTGGCGACGGATTTTCGATGCCCATATGTCGAAATTCGACAACACCGGTCCGATCAACCGCCTGCGCGCCCACATACTGGCCCATGTCCGGCAGCGCGCTGCCATGTCTCCGGGGCCTTTCACGCTGACCGTGCCTACCGGAGGTGGCAAGACACTGGCGTCTCTGGGGTTTGCACTGGATCATGCGGCGCGCTATGGGCACCGCCGGATCATATACGCAATTCCATATATTTCCATTCTCGATCAGGTCGCCGCCATTTTCCGTGGGCTGTTTGGTGATGCGGTCCTGGAGCACCATTCCGCCATTGATGAAGAAAAATACGCTCGGACGGGCAAGGAGAAGCTGCGGCTTGCCATGGAGGATTGGGCCGCTCCGCTGGTGGTCACGACCAATGTGCAGCTTTTCGAAAGCCTCTTTGCCGCGCGCCCGTCGCGCTGCCGCAAGCTGCACAATATCGCCGGCTCGGTGATCGTGCTGGATGAGGCGCAATGCCTGCCACGCAAGCTCCTGCTGCCGGCGCTGCAGATGCTTGATACGCTTTGCGCGCATTACGGTTGCTCGGTGGTGTTGTGCACTGCGACACAACCTGCATTCGACAGTCGCCAGTTGAAGCATGGCGGGCTGCCATTGGAGGGGCGCGAACTGGCGCCCGACCCGGATGCGCTGGCTAGCCGCTTGCGCCGTGCGCGGATCGTCCGGGGCGGTGAGATGGACGATTCCACGTTGATCGCGGCGCTTCACGATACGCCGCAAGCCATGGTCATTGTGAACAGCCGCGCCCATGCTACGTCCTACGTCGGGAGACTTGTGCCGCTCAAGGCGTCAGATCTAGGGGCATCCGAGCGACTGGATGCCCTGAAGAGGGTTACCCGAGCGGGCTCCGCCGTCAAGAAGTGGTCTCATCCATAGCAAACATAGGGTCGGCTCTGGTGCCGCCCTCACCGTGCTCAAGACGAGATCCTAAATCCCAAACGGAAGGCCCGAACATTATCTACGAGGTCAGGAAGCTGCCTCCACGGCTCGCCAGAGAGAGGTCCTTCCGCTCGGGTTCGCCCCCACCGAAGGAGGGGCGATAGGGTTCGCCGGATTTGATCACGGCGTGAATAGTGCGCGCCATCTTGCAGCGATGGCGGTGTAGGCCTTGCGGCGCAGGTCGGGGTTGTGGCGGTCCTGCGCGATATAGCGCTCGAATTTGTCCCGAAAGCTGTTGGCCCGCTGCAGGACCGAGGTTTGTCCCGCCATCCAGAGCGTTCGGCGCATGCGGGCATTGCCATACTTCGAGATCCTGCTGCGCCCTCGAAACAGGCCGGACTGCACCGTCGCCAGATCCATGCCGCAGAACTTCAGGAATTGCCGGTGATGCCGGAAGCGGCGCAGGTCGCCGGCCTCGGCCAAGATGGTCAGCGTGTTGATCGGGCCGATGCCTGGCACTGATGTGAGCAGCCGATAGTCGGGGTGATCACCGAGCAGGGCCACGGCTCTGGCCTCGATCTCGCTGCGCTGGCGCATCAGGCTCCGCCCCTCCGCCAGCACCATCCGAAACATCTGCAGCGCGTCCGAATCGGTGGCGACCGGCAGGCCGACCGAGCAGCGAGCGGTCTCGTAAATATCTGAGATCAACGCAGCCTTCGCAACCTTCCGCCCCACGATGTCCCACACGGCGGCAGTGAAGTCGTCCTTGTCCATCGCTGCGATCAGATGCGCAGACGGAAACATCTCGAGAAAGACTAAGAACTATTCGCTGCGGGTGCTGCGCTGGAAACGGGCCGCCTCCGGGAAATAGAGCGGCAGATACTGTCCCAGTATCCGATGCCAGAGTTCGGTCTTGGCGCGCGATACGACCTCATGGGTCATCGACAGCTCTTGGATATCGGTGATCCCGGCACGAAGTGGGTCCATGAAGACCTGAGTAGCGCCGATCTGGAGCATGTGCAGGATGACCTGCGCGTCTTTGGGATCGTTCTTGTTCCAACTGTTGTGCAGCGCCTCGCGCGTCCTAGCCAAGGCGACCGATGAGACGAGCTTTACATCAAAGCCGGCCACGCCGAGCTGATAGATTAGGGCGCGATGATAATTGCCGGTCGCCTCGAATCCGATCTGCACGGGCTGTGCGTAGTCCCTCAGGATGGCAATCAGCCGCTGGAAATCTTCGAGCGTGTTTGTGATCGTCAGTCGCCGTCGCCGCGTCTTGCCTGGGGGGGGCGATCAGCACCTCGTGACGTTGCTTGGAATTGTCGATGCCTACCAGAACACGGGCATCCGCGTTATGTTCGAACTTGGTCATAGCCGGTATCCTCTGTGGTGGGTGGTTCGCAAAGCCACCATAGAGACCTGAGCGCCCGGTTATGGCCGCACGGCTCGCGCCATCCGCAGGCTCCGCGCGCGGCCATAACCTCTAAGCGGATCAATGTTCCCGACGTGCTACGGGACCGAGCTCACCAGTCGAGCCATCCTGAGGTGGGCCGATCAGAACGCCGTCCCTTGGCACTACATCGATCCAGGCAAGCCACAGCAGAACGCCTTCATCGAGTCGTTCAACGGCAGCCTGCGCGACGAGCTTCTGCGGTCTTAGGTAGCAAACGCACCATAGCGTTGACGCAGTGGGTTTTGAGAACATTATGTAAACATGATGGCTCTGGAGGCCTCCATGGCGCAGCACTTTCTTCTCTCCGCGGCGGCACGAACACTTTCGCTCAAGGTGATTTTCTCCGATGGCGAGGAGGCCGCCTATCGCCGGTTCTGCCAGCTGCGCTGGCCAGAGACA
>NZ_DATMFA010000044.1:0-17500 GCF_035556475.1 Paracoccus sp. (in: a-proteobacteria)
GCGGCGCTGTCGATGATCCCGACCTCGACCGGTGCGGCGAAGGCCGTGGGTCTGGTGCTGCCGGAACTGAAGGGCCGTCTGGACGGCGTCGCGATCCGCGTGCCGACCCCGAACGTCTCGGTCGTCGACCTGGTCTTCGAAGCTTCGCGCGACACCTCGGTCGAGGAAATCAACGCCGCGATCAAGGCTGCCGCCGATGGCCCGCTGAAAGGCATCCTCGGCTATACCGAGGAGCCGCTGGTCTCGTCCGACTTCAACCACGACCCGCACAGCTCGGTCTTCCACATGGACCAGACCAAGGTGATGGAAGGCAAGCTCTGCCGCATCCTGACCTGGTATGACAACGAATGGGGTTTCTCGAACCGCATGTCGGATACCGCCGTCGCGATGGGCAAGCTGATCTGAAGATCACTGCCCCGGAAATGACGAACGCGCCCCTGGGAGACCTGGGGCGCGTTTCGCATTGGTGCAGCGGGCTCGCCCGCCTGCGATCAGGGTTTCTTGCTGGACAGCCGCTTCACATTGGCCTTGGTGCGACGGCGATAGGGACGCAAAGCCGCCTGCATCACCCTGTCGGCGCGCTCGCCACGACCGGCGGCCTGCAACGCGGCCAGCATCGCCTCGGATGCGGCATCGGCCTTCTCGACCACCATGCGCGTCGGCTCGGCCGCGTCCTGCCGCATCAGGCCCATCATTCCGGCCGTGCGCATGGCAATGACCATCTGCGCCTCCCAGGCCATGCGGGCCATCTGCTGCCACAGCAGCCAGGGCGTGCGCATCGCGAACGGGTCCATTTTGCCATAACCCATTCTCAACTCCGTTTACTTGATTAACAGGCCCGACAGGCTGCACCCCGGGAAACGCTTTGCCAACCCATTCCTTTCGCCAAGGGCCGTCGGCTATTCCCATGCACCGGCCTCCGGTATAGAGGGAGGCCATGATCAGCACCCTCACGCTTCGACGCCCCGATGACTGGCACCTGCATCTTCGCGATGGCGCGATGCTGGCCGCAGTTGCAGCATATTCCAGCGGTTTTGGCCGGGCCATCATCATGCCCAATCTGGTCCCGCCGGTCGTGACCGGGGCCGATGCCGCCGCCTATCGCAGCCGCATCCTCGCCGCGCTGCCGCAAGATGTGACGTTGCGTCCATTGATGACGCTCTACCTGACCGAGGCGACCGATCCCGCCGATGTCGTGGCCGCGCATCGCGACGGAATCATCTCGGCGGTCAAGCTCTACCCGGCAGGTGCGACGACGAACTCGGCCTCCGGCGTGCGCGATTTCGACAAGGTCCGCCCGGTGCTCGAGGCAATGGCCGAGGCTGGGATCCCGCTCTGCACCCATGGCGAGGTGACCGACCCGGAAGTCGACATCTTCGACCGCGAGGCCGTCTTCATCGACCGCGTGTTGGATCCGGTCCGCCGCGTCACGCCCGGCCTGCGCGTGGTGATGGAGCATATCACCACCTCGGACGGCGTCGATTACGTCAGCAGCCAGTCCGACATGGGCGCGACGATCACCACCCATCATCTGGTGATCAACCGCAACCATATCCTCGTCGGTGGCATCAAGCCGCATTACTACTGCCTGCCGGTCGCCAAGCGCGAAAGCCACCGCCTCGCGCTGCGCAAGGCGGCGACCTCGGGCGATGCGCGCTTCTTCCTCGGCACCGACTCGGCACCCCACCCCGACAGCGCCAAGGAATCGGCTTGCGGCTGCGCCGGTTGCTTCACCGCCCCGAACACCATGTCGATCCTCGCGCAGGTCTTCGAGGAGGAAGGCGCCCTTGACCGGCTCGAAGGCTTCACCTCGCTCCATGGCGCGGCCTTCTACGGCCTCCCCGCGAATGAGGACACGATCCGCCTCGTTCGCCGCGACACGCCGGCAATCTATCCGACCCATATCCCGGCCGCGGACGAGACCGTCACCGTCTTCGATCCCGGCTTCCCGCTCCATTGGCATGTCGAGGATCCCGCATGACCCTGCCCTTCCCCCCGCGCGAGGAGATCGCGCGCCTGACCGCCCGGATGCTGCTCGAGATCAAGGCCGTCCATTTCAACGCGGCCGAGCCCTATACCTACGCCTCCGGCCTGAAGGGTCCGACCTATATCGACTGCCGCAAGCTGATCTCCTATCCGCGCATCCGTTCGACGCTGATGGATTTCCTGTCAGCGACGGTGCTGCGCGACGCGGGCTTCGATGCCTTCGACAATATCGCGGGCGGCGAAACCGCGGGCATCCCCTTCGCCGCACTGGTCGCCGAACGGCTGGAACTGCCGATGACCTATGTGCGCAAGAAGCCGAAAGGCTACGGCCGCAATGCCCGCATCGAAGGCGCCATGACCGAAGGCCAGCGCGTGCTGCTGGTCGAGGACCTGACCACCGATGGCGGCTCGAAGCTGAGCTTCGTCGATGCGATCCGCGAGACCGGCGCGACCTGCGCCCATACAGCGGTCATCTTCTATTACGGCATCTTCCCCGAGACGACCGAGCGCCTCGCCGATCACGGCGTCGCGCTCCATTACCTCTGCACCTGGTGGGACGTGCTGGCGGAAGCAAAGGAGCAGGGCTTCTACGACGAAGCGACCCTCTCGGAAGTCGAGAGCTTCCTCAAGGATCCCCGCGCCTGGCAGGCCGCCCATCCCTGAGATCCGGTATCGAATGGCAGCGCCCCTCCCGGCCGAAAGGCCGCTTGGGTATTTGTGAAACGGTGAAAACCCGCTCGCTGCGCCTGCTATTCACCGTTTTCCTAAATACCCAAGTCGCCACCCTTGCCATTCGCGCGAGGGTGGCATTTCATCCACAGCATATCCACAGGATATCCAGATGGACCGACGGTCCTCCAGGATGGATAAGTGGACATCGAGTCGAACATCCGGAGCATTCTTAGGGATGAGCGAGCTACGCGCCGTCGAAATCAGGAACCCGAGTCAGATCGCCGAGGCGGCAGCAAGCCAGGCGGTCCCTTTCTCGATCGAGGCCGAACAGCAATTGCTGGGCGCGCTTCTGACCAATAACGAGGTCTATGACCATGTCTCGCGGATCATCCAGCCGCGGCATTTCTACGATCCCGTGCATCGGCGCATCTACGAGATCTCGATAGAGCGCATCGCCAAGAACGCATTGGCAAGCCCGGTGACAATCAAGGCCTTCATGGAAAGCGATGCGGGGCTGAAGGAACTGGGCGGGCCGGCCTATCTCGCGCGGCTTGCCGGGGCGGCGATCTCCTCTCATGCTGCGCGCGACTACGCCCAGATGATCCGCGAATTCGCGCTGCGCCGCGACCTGATCTCGCTTGGGCAGGACATTTCCTCGCGCGCCTCGACGGTCTCGGTGTCGGATTCGGCCGAGGACCAGATCAAGGAAGCCGAGCAGACGCTCTACAAGCTGGGCGAGCAGGGCGTGGCCGAGCGCGGCTTCCAGAGCTTCCTCTCCGCCGTCAGCGGTGCCCTGACCGCGGCCAATGCCGCCTTCAGCCGGGGCGGCGGGCTTTCGGGGGTTTCCACCGGGCTGGTCGATCTTGATGGCAAGATGGGCGGGTTGAACCGCTCGGACCTGATCATCCTTGCCGGCCGGCCCTCGATGGGGAAGACCTCGCTTGCGACGAACATCGCCTTCAACGTCGCCAAGGTCCATCGCTTGGGCGATCTGCCCGATGGCAGCCATGGCACGGTCGCGGGCGGCGTCGTCGGCTTCTTCAGCCTCGAGATGTCGGCCGAACAGCTTGCCGCGAGGATTCTTTCCGAAGCGGCCGAGGTGCCGAGCGAAGCCATCCGTCGCGGCGACATGACCGAGGACGAGTTCCGCCGTTTCGTCAAGGCGGCGCATGACCTGCAGAACTGCCCGCTCTATATCGACGACACACCCGCCCTGCCGATCAACCAGCTTGCCGCCCGCGCGCGCAAGCTGAAGCGGACCATGGGCCTCGACGTGCTGATCGTCGACTATCTCCAGCTTCTGCGCGCCGCCACCGCCAAGGACAGCCGCGTCAACGAGGTGAGCGAGATCACCCAAGGGTTGAAGGCCATCGCCAAGGAACTGGACATCCCGGTCATCGCGCTGTCGCAGCTGTCCCGGCAGGTCGAAAGCCGCGAGGACAAGCGGCCGCAGCTTTCCGACCTGCGCGAATCCGGCTCGATCGAGCAGGACGCCGATATCGTGATGTTCGTCTTCCGCGAGGAATATTACCGCGAGCGCGAGAAGCCCGCCGACCACGAGCTCGACAAGATGGCCGCCTGGCAGCAGATCATGGAATCCTGCCATGGCAAGGCCGAGGTGATCATCGGCAAGCAGCGCCACGGGCCGATCGGCACCGTCGAGCTGAGCTTCGAGGGCCGCTTCACCCGCTTCGGCAATCTCGAGAAGCATCGCAGCTGGGATCGCTCGGAATGAGCCTGCCGGTGCCGGTCACGACCATCGGCCTGCTGCTCGCCTCGAATGTCTTCATGACCTTCGCCTGGTATGGGCACCTGAAGTTCAAGGCAGCGCCGCTTTTCGCGGTGGTGCTGGTCAGCTGGGGCATCGCCTTTTTCGAGTATCTGCTGCAGGTGCCGGCGAACCGCATCGGCTATGGCCATTTCAACGCCGCCCAGCTCAAGACCATACAGGAGGTGATCAGCCTCTCGGTCTTCGTGATCTTCTCGTGGCTCTATCTGGGCGAGCGGATCACCTGGAACGTCATGCTGGGTTTCGCGCTGATCTGCCTCGGTGCCTTCTTCATCTTCACGAAATTCGGCGATTCCCCGGCTCCGCATGAGGCACCGCCATACAATCAGCCGGTTGCCATTCGCGCCGACACGCGCGAATAGAAGGAAATGAAATCCGAACATGACCCGGCCGCGCGGCGGCCAAGCCTGATCACACTGGTGTCGATCACCGCTGCGGGTGCGCTGGCGATGAACATCTTCCTGCCGTCGCTGCCCGGAATGGCGCGCGATTTCGGCGTGGATTATGCCGTCATGCAGCTTTCGGTTTCAGCCTTCCTCGCGGTCAGCGCCTGCGTGCAGCTGCTCAGCGGGCCGATCAGCGACGCTTTGGGGCGCCGGCCGGTCATCCTGTTTTCCTTCGGGGTCTTCCTTCTAGCCACGGTCGGCACATTGCTTGCGCCAACGGCGGGGTGGTTCCTGTTCTTCCGCATGATCCAGGCGATTGTCACGGCGGGCTTCGTCCTCAGCCGTGCCGTGGTGCGCGACATCGTCCCGGCCGAGAATGCGGCCAGCATGATCGGCTATGTCACCATGGGCATGTCGCTGATCCCGATGATCGCGCCGACCATCGGCGGGGTGCTCGACGAAAGCTTCGGCTGGCGGGCAAGCTTCGTGACCATGGCCATCGCCGGAGGCGTGGTGTTCGTGGTCTGCTGGTTCACCCTGCCGGAGACCGCGCGCGGCGTCGGGACACCCTTGCGCCAGCAGATCGAGACCTATCCGGTCCTCGCCCGCTCGCAGCGTTTCTGGGGCTATGCTCTGGCCGCGACGCTCAGCGCCGGGGCGTTCTATGCCTATCTCGGCGGCGCGCCTTTCGTCGGGCAGACGGTCCTGCATCTGGGCCCGGCCGAGGTCGGCTATTGGTTCGCCGCTCCCTCGATCGGCTATGCGCTGGGGAACTTCCTTTCTGCCCGCTATTCGACGCTGATCGGCATGAACAGGATGATCCTGGCCGGGTCGATCATCGGGACATTGCCACTCGCCCTCGCGCTGGTGATCGACTGGATCGGCGGGCAATCCCCCCTTGTTTTCTTCGGCTCGGTCGCCTTCATGGGCTTGGGGAACGGCCTCCTGCTGCCGAATGCCAATGCCGGGATGATGAGCGTGCGGCCCGAGCTTGCCGGCACCGCCAGCGGACTTGGCGGCGCGATGGCGGTGGCGGGCGGCGCGGGCCTTGCCGCGCTGGCGGGGGCCTTCCTCCATGATGACGCGGGGGCGGGGCCGCTCCTCATCATCATGGTCGTGGTATCGGCGGGGGCGATCCTTTCCACGCTCTGGGTCATCCGGCGCGAGCGGCAGGTGCTGTCGCAAGGCTGATCCGGCTTGCGACACCCGCTTTGCAAAGCGTAGAACGCATTTGCAAAGGGAGGGCGCCATGGGAATCCAGAAAATCTATGCCGGTGTCGCCCTGCGTGAGACGCGGGGCCGGGCCGGCCTGACGCAGCGCGCCTTCGCCGACCGGCTCGGCGTGTCCCTGCCCTACCTCTCGCAGATGGAGAACAACCACCGCCCCGTCTCAGCGGGGGTGCTGCTGCGCCTTGCGTCCGAGTTTTCCGTGGATCTCGGGGCGATGGCGGTCGGCGATGCCGAACGCATGGTCGTCGACATGGTCGAGGCGCTGGCGGACCCGCTGTTTGACGCACCGCCGTCGCAGGCCGACCTGCGGCTGGCGGCGACCAATGCGCCGACGCTGGTGCGCGCCTTCCTCGACCTCTACCGCGCCCATCGCGAGGGGCAGGAGCGTCTGGCCGCGATCGACGAGGCCATCGGCGCGGGCGGCCAGAACGCCACCCCCTCGCCGTGGGAGGAGGTGCGCGACTTCTTCCATTACTGCGACAACTATATCGACGCCGTGGATCGCGCGGCCGAGCATTTCGCCCGCAGCACCCCTGCCCCCGACCCATTGACCCGCGCCATTTCGGCGCTTGGCGCGCGCGGGATCGAGGTGCGGCTGGCGGAACTCGGCAGCGGCGCGGTCTATCTGCGCGAGGGGAACGGCATCACGCTGAATGCCGCCGCCGACCCGCCGACACAGGCCTTCCAGCTTCTTCACCTGCTGGCCCTCGAGACCCGCGGCGACCTGCTGGAGGCGACGCTGGAACTGGCACGCTTCCGCAGCCGGGCAGCGCGCGACATCGCCCGGCTGGGCCTTGCCAATTACTTCGCCGGGGCAGCGATGATGCCCTATCGCGCCTTTCTTGCCGCCGCCCGGGCCGAGCGCCACGATCTGGAGCGGCTTGCCCATCTTTTCCACGCCTCGCTCGAACAGGTCGCGCACCGGCTCTCGACCCTTCAGCGCGGCGGCGACCGGGGCGTGCCGTTCTTTTTCGTGCGCGTCGATCAGGCCGGAACCATCACCAAGCGGCATTCGGCGACAAGGATGCAATTCGCCCGTTTCGGCGGCGCCTGCCCGCTCTGGAACGTGCATCAGGCTTTCGAGACGCCGGGCCGCTTCCTGCGCCAGCTTGCCGAGACGCCCGACGGCAAGCGCTACCTGCTACTTGCCCGCGATGTCTCGAAACATGCCGGGGCCTTCGGCGCCCCGGTGCGCCGCTTTGCCATCGGTCTCGGCTGCGAGGTCGGCCATGCGCGCGAGCTTGTCTATTCCGACGGGCTCGACCTCGGGAACCCGAACCTGTTCGAGCCGATCGGCGTCTCCTGCCGGATCTGCCCGCGCCCGGCTTGCCACCAGCGATCGGTCCCGCCGATCGACCGCGCCATCCGAATCCCGCAGGACCGGCAAGGCCCCTTACCCTATGAGATCGCCTGAGGGGCCGCAGAACGCATTTCCAGCAATCCGGTTCCCGTGATCACATCGCCAGAAGGTGAAATGACGCGCGCGAAAGCGCGCAAATCCCGCCCCACTGCCCGATGTGGAGGCAGAGTCCCCGGCCTGCGCCGTCCGACACCCTTTCGCGCCTCGATCTGGTAGCAACCGGAATATTCCGGTTGCGGGTCAGCAGATTGCGCCGAACACCTGCCGCAGCCCGCCCGGACTTGCCCCGGCGTCACGAAATTGGCAAGAGCGGAGTTTCACCAGTTGACTGCCTTCTGGTCGGCGTCAATCCGCCCACAAACAATGCACAAATTTCGCCAATGTTGCGCTTTGAGCACAGGTCGGATTTATGAGTGCCAAGCAATCGGCCACCTCTGCTCGGCGGGCCGCAACGCAATAGAAATGGACAGGGACATTGCGCATTACTCAGGGTCTGAATTCGGTCCTTGGCCGCTGGCTGCCAGAACAGCGGCTTTTCCTGAAATCCGACGATTCCACACGGTTCATCAGGCTCGGCCCGACGACGCAACTGATCGCGCTGGGGGGGACTGCCATCGTCCTCGGCTGGACCATCATCGCAAGCTCCGTCCTTGCCATCGACGCCATCAGCACTCACGGTTCGCGCGACCATGCCAAACGCGCGCAAGGCGCGTTCGAGGCGCGGCTCGCCGAACTCTCGGACGAGCGTGACGCCCGCGCCGCCGAGGCGCTGGCCGCCCAGAACCGCTATACGGTCGCGCTGGACCATGTCTCGCAGATGCAGTCGCACCTGCTGGAATCCGAAGCCCGCCGCCGCGAGCTGGAAACCGGCATCGGGGCGGTGCAAGCCAGCCTTCAATCCGCGATCAAGGACCGCGCCACCGACGAGCAGGCGGCCGGGGCCGAGGCCGGCGCCGGGCCCGAGCGCACCGCCGAATTGCAGGCCGCATTCGATATCCTGTCGACCGAATTGAAGAAATCCGCCGGCGATCGGGCCGAGGCCGTCAAGGTCGCCGACGATGCCCGCCGCACCGCCGAGGCCGCGACCCTCGAGCGCGACCAGATCATCGCCCGCAATGACGAGATCCTGACCCAGATCGAGGATGCGGTCAGCATCTCGGTCGAGCCGTTCGACGAGATGTTCCGCAATGTCGGCATGGACCCGGACGAGGTGCTGAGCACCATCCGCCGCGGCTATTCCGGCGAGGGCGGGCCGCTCAATCCGGTCAGCTATTCCTCCAGCGGCAATGCCGAGATCAGCCAGCGCGAAGCCAAGGCGCAGGAGATCATGATCACGCTGGACGAGATGAACAGCTATCGTATCGCCGCCGAGAAGATGCCGCTGGCCATGCCGGTCAAATCGGCCTTCCGCTATACCTCGCCCTTCGGCCGCCGCTGGGGCCGCGCGCATGAGGGGGTGGACATGGCCGCCCCGGTCGGCACGCCGGTCTATGCCACCGGCGAGGGCACCGTGATCTTTGCCGGCTGGCAAAGCGGCTACGGCAACCTCATCAAGGTCCAGCACGAGTTGGGCACCGAAACCCGCTTTGGCCACCTGTCCAAGATTAAGGTCAAGGTCGGGCAAAAAGTGTCGCGTGGCAGCCTGATCGGTGCTATGGGCAATACCGGCAGGTCGACCGGTCCGCACCTTCACTACGAAGTCCGGGTGAAAGGCCGCGCCGTGAATCCCATGACCTTCATCAAGGCAGCCCAAAATGTTTTCTAAGACGCGTGTGACAGAACCCGGCCCGAGGACCCAGCCTGCACCCGAGCCCACCGAAACCCCGCGCAGCTTTGACACCACTTACGACGTGCCTGCCTCGCCCGCGGCGGCGCGCACCCGGACCGCGCCTTCGGTGCTGTCGCCGGATCTGACTGTCACCGGAAACATTCGCACCCAGGGCGACATCCAGATCGAGGGCACCGTCGAAGGCGACATCCGCGCCCATCTGCTGACCGTCGGCGAAACCGCCACCATCCGGGGCGAGATCGTCGCCGAAGAGGTCGTGGTCAACGGCCGCGTCATCGGTCGCGTGCGCGGCCTCAAGGTCCGCCTGACCGCGACCGCGAAGGTCGAAGGCGACATCATCCACAAGACCATCGCGATCGAATCCGGCGCGCATTTCGAAGGTTCGGTGCAGCGGCAGGAAGACCCGCTTGCGAATGGCCCGACGCCGAAACTGGCGGCCCCGGCGCCCGCCAAGGCCGTCGAGGCGGAATAACCCCTCCCCCCCTTCGGACGAAACAGGAAAGCGGCCCGTGAGGCCGCTTTTTTCGTGTCCGGTCAGTCCTCGTCGCCCGGCCCGGGATCGGGGGCCGGATCAGGCATCGGCGGCCGGTCGGGATCGGGGATGGGCAGCGGCTCGCGCGGATCTGGGATCATCTCGGGAAACTCCTTGCCGTGAACCCTTGAGGGCAGCGGATCTAGGCCGAATAGCGCGCGACCAGCGCGTCCTTGACGGCAAGCGGCACGAATTTCGACACGTCGCCGCCCAGCCGCGCGATTTCCTTGACCAGCTTCGATGCAATGGCCTGCCGGCGCGCATCAGCCATCAGAAAGACCGTCTCGATACTGGCATCGAGGGCGCGGTTCATGCCGACCATCTGGAACTCGTATTCGAAATCCGCCACGGCGCGCAGCCCGCGTACGATGACCGTCGCACCGACATCGCGGGCGCAATCAATCAGCAGGTTCTCGAACGGATGAACCAGAACCTCGCCGCCGACGCGGGCGGTGATCGCGGCGCATTCCCTGCGCACCATCTCGACCCGCTCGTCCAGCGAGAAGAGCGGCCCCTTGTCGCGGTTGATCGCGACGCCGATGACCAGCCGGTCCACGAGAGCCAGAGCCCGCTGAATAATGTCAAGATGACCCAGCGTGATCGGGTCGAAAGTTCCAGGATACAACCCGATGCGCATGATCTGCCCTTCTCCTCAGCGGACGGGCACAACGAACAGGTTTTGTTCGCCAAATGCAAGGGGGGGATGGCCGGCGCCCGGCGCCGTTCAGTTCCCCATGATCATGCCGGTCAGGGCTTCCTTCTCGGCATTCAGCTCCTTCAGCCGGGCCGAAACGGCATCCCCGATCGACACCAGACCGATCATCGCCCCGGTCTCGTCCACGACCGGCAGGTGGCGGAAGCGGCCATTCGTCATGCGTTCCAGGATTTCGAGCGCGTCGTCTCCGGTCGTGCAGGTCATCAGCTTGCGGGTCATCAGCTCGCCGATCGCGAGGTCCAGCACGGCGGGGCCGCGCTTGCCAAGTTCGCGCACGATGTCACGTTCGGAGAGGATTCCATAGGGGATGCTGCCGTCGTCGGAAACCACGACCGCACCGATGCGCTTTTCCGACAGCAGCTTGGCGGCATCGGCCACGCTGGCGGTCGAGGCGATGGTATAGACCTCGCCCACGGATTTCATCGACAGGATCTGCTTAACGAGCATTGCGGTTCCTCCTAGGCTGGCAAAAAGCTGCCTTCTTTCAGCGTTGCCACAAGCCGCGTCCTCGTCAAGTAGGCTGTTGTGGGGAGGCGTCGTCTTCGAGAAGTGCTTGCAAACGTACAACCTCGACACGAATTTCCTGCCCCAGCGCATCGGCCAGCCGGTTCATCCGCTCGGACCGGCGGTCGTCCTCGTGCCGGATCAACCAGAAGCTGCGGGTCAGCGAAATCTCGGCGGTCAGCAGGCGGCGGACGCCGGGGCAGAAGGGGATCGCGAAGTCATGGACGATCCCCAGCCCCGCCCCCGCCCGGATCGCCTGCATCTGGACCGAAACCGAGTTCGAGGTCAGCTGAGCCCATTCCGCGCCGGTCACGGGCAGATAGTCCAGCTCGCGGTCGAAGATCATGTCGGGGATATAGCCGATCATGCGATGACCCCGCAGATCCTCGCGCGAGCGGATCGCCGGGCGGCTGCGCAGATAATCGTCATGCCCGGCCAGATGCAGGTGATAGTCGGTCAGGCGCTGGACCACCAGCCGACCCGCCTGCGGGCGCGAGACGGCGATCGCCATATCGGCCTCGCGCCGGGACAGGTTGAAGACTCGCGGCAGGGCGACGATCTGGATCTCCAGCCCCGGATGGACCTCGCAAAGCCGGGCGCAGATCTGCGGCAGCAGGTAATTCGCGCAGCCATCCGGCGCGCCGATCCGAAGCTGCCCCGAAAGATCGCCCGGACCCGAGAGCGACTCGCCCGCGCCAGTCATCGCCGCCTCGGCCGCCTCGGCATGGGGCAGCAGCCGCTCGCCATCGGGGGCCAGCGCATAGCCCTGCGGCGTCTTGACGAACAGCTTCGCGCCAAGCGCCCCTTCCAGCCGCGCGATCCTGCGGCCCACGGTCGAGGCGTCGATCCCGAGGCGGCGCCCCGCCCCCGACAGGCTGTCCACCCGCGCCACCGCCAGAAAAATGCGTAGATCGTCCCAGTCCATTGCTCGACACCCTGCAAAAACGCAAAACGCTTTTGCCAGACTTTCCCTTTTTGCGGCAATGCTGCAAGCCTATGATCCGGGCAAACGCGAATCCCATGGGAGGCCGAGATGGAAGAACTGTGCCACTGGATCGACGGTAAAGAGGTCAAGGGAACCTCGGGCCGCTTCAGCGATGTCTATAACCCCGCGACCGGCGAAGTGCAGGCGCGCGTGCCTCTGGCCACCCCGGCCGAGCTTGACGCGGCCGTTGCCAGCGCCGCGCGCGCCCAGTTGGTCTGGGCCGCCACCAATCCGCAGCGCCGCGCGCGGGTGATGATGAAATTCGGCCAGCTGATCAACGAGAACATGGACATGCTGGCCGAGCTGGTCAGCCGCGAGCATGGCAAGACCCTGCCCGACGCGCGCGGCGACGTGCAGCGCGGGCTTGAGGTGATCGAGGTCTGCATGGGCGCGCCCGCCATGCTGAAGGGCGAGTTCACCGACAATGGCGGCCCCGGCATCGACCTTTATTCGATGCGCCAGCCGCTGGGCGTGGTCGCGGGCATCACCCCCTTCAACTTCCCGGCGATGATCCCGCTCTGGAAGATGGGCCCGGCGCTGGCCTCGGGCAACGCGATGATCCTGAAGCCGTCCGAGCGCGTGCCCTCGACCTCGATCGCGCTGGCGAAGCTCGCGCAGGAGGCCGGGCTGCCGGATGGCGTGCTGCAGGTGGTGAATGGCGACAAGGAAATCGTCGACGCGATCCTTGACCATCCGACCGTTCAGGCGGTGGGCTTCGTCGGTTCGACCCCGATCGCGCAATATATCTATGGCCGCGCCGCGAATAACGGCAAGCGCGCGCAATGCTTCGGCGGCGCCAAAAACCACATGCTGATCATGCCCGACGCCGATCTCGACAAGGCGGCGGATGCGCTGATCGGCGCGGGCTTCGGCGCGGCGGGCGAACGCTGCATGGCGATCTCGGTCGCGGTTCCGGTCGGCCAGAAGACCGCCGACGCGCTGATCGAACGTCTGGTCCCGCGCATCGAGAAGCTGAAGGTCGGCCCCTATACCGCCGGCGACGACGTGGATTTCGGCCCGGTCATCACCAAGGCCTCGCAGAACCGCATCAATGGCCTGATCGCCTCGGGCGTGGAACAGGGCGCGAAGCTGGTGGTCGACGGGCGCGGCCTGAAGATCCAGGGCTATGAGGACGGCTTCTTCTGCGGTCCGTCGCTGTTTGACAATGTCACCCGCGACATGGACATCTACAAGGAAGAGATCTTCGGCCCGGTCCTGACGACCGTGCGCGCCGAGACCTATGAGGACGCGCTGAACCTTGTCATCGACAACGAATATGGCAATGGCACCGCGATCTTCACCGCCGATGGCGACACCGCGCGCGACTTTGCCAGCCGCGTAAATGTCGGCATGGTCGGGATCAACTTCCCGATCCCGGTGCCGCTCAGCTACTATACCTTCGGTGGCTGGAAGAAATCGGCCTTCGGCGACCTGAACCAATATGGCCCGGACGCCTTCCGCTTCTACACCAAGACCAAGACGGTGACGGCCCGCTGGTTCTCGGGGATCAAGGAAGGCGCCAGCCTGAACTTCAAGGCGATGGACTGACCAAGGACAAGGCGGGGGCCACGGCCCTCGCCTTTCCTTTTGCGCGCGTGCAAAACTTGCGCAACATTTCCCGGTTCTAACCGGTCGCCAAACAACGAAAACCATGAGGGGGAGAGCATGGATTTCGCGCTGAGCGAAGAACAGCTTGCCATATTCGAGATGGCCCGCGATTTCGGGGCCGAGCATATCGCGCCCCATGCCCAAGGATGGGAGGAGGCGGGGACGATCCCGCGCGAGCTGTGGCAAAAGGCGGCGGAGTTGGGCTTCGGCGGGCTTTACGTCGATGAGGCGCATGGCGGTTCGGGCCTCTCGCGCCTCGACGGCACGCTGGTTTTCGAGACGCTGGCGATGTCCTGCCCCTCGGTCGCGGCCTTCCTGTCGATCCACAACATGTGCGGCGGCATGATCGACAAGTTCGGCTCGGACGAGGCGCGGGCGCGCTGGTTGCCCGATCTCTGCCGGATGGAGAAGGTGTTCTCCTATTGCCTGACCGAGCCGGGCTCGGGCTCCGACGCCGCCGCCCTGCGCACGCGGGCCGAGCGCACGAACGAGGGCTGGAGCCTCAATGGCACCAAGGCCTTCATCTCGGGCGGGGGCTATTCGGACGCCTATATCTGCATGGTCAGGACCGGACAGGAGGGGCCGAAGGGTATCTCGACGGTGGTGGTCGAAAGCGGCACGCCGGGTCTGAGCTACGGCGCGGCGGAACGCAAGATGGGCTGGAAGGCGCAGCCGACCTCGCAGGTGCAGTTCGACGATTGCCAGATCCCGGCCGAGAACCTTTTGGGCGAGGAAGGGCGCGGCTTTTCCTATGCCATGGCCGGGCTGGATGGTGGGCGGCTGAACATCTCGGCCGCGGCGCTGGGGGGCGCGCAGGCGGCGCTTGACGCGACGCTGCGCTATATGGGCGAGCGCCGGGCCTTCGGCCAGAGCCTCGATCAGTTCCAGGCGCTGCAGTTCCGGCTGGCCGAGATGGAGACGGCGCTGCAATCCTCGCGCATCTTCCTCAGGCAGGCGGCGTGGAAGCTGGACCAGCGCGCGCCCGACGCCAGCAAATTCTGCGCGATGGCGAAACTTCATGTCACCGACCGCGCATTCGAGGTCGCGAACCAGTGCCTGCAACTGCATGGCGGCTATGGCTACCTTGCCGATTACGGGATCGAGAAGATCGTGCGCGACCTGCGCGTCCACCAGATCCTTGAAGGGACCAATGAAATCATGCGCCTGATCATCAGCCGCGCCCTGCTGGCAGAGCGCGCGTAATGGCCGAAATCCTGATCCGCAAGGACCGCCGCGCCGGCCGCATCACCTTCGCCCGCCCGCAGGCGCTGAACGCCCTGAGCCACGAGATGGCCCTTGCCATCGACGCCGCCCTGCGGGACTGGGCCGAGGATGACGCGGTCGCGCTGGTGATCATCGACGCCGAGGGCGACCGCGCCTTCTGCGCCGGTGGCGACATCGCCGCCGTCTACCGCGCCGGGCTGGCGGGCGACCATCAGGTCGGGCGCGACTTCTTCCGCGACGAATACCGGATGAATGCCCGCATCGCGGAATATCCGAAGCCGATCGTCGCCTTCATGCAAGGCTTCGTGATGGGCGGCGGCGTCGGCGTCGGCGGCCATGCCAGCCATCGCATCGTCGGCGACAGCACCCGCATCGCCATGCCCGAGACCGGGATCGGGCTGATCCCGGATGTCGGCGGCAGCTGGCTGCTGGGCCATGCGCCGGGCCATACCGGCGAATATCTGGGCCTGACCGCCGGCCGGATCGGGCCGGGCGACGCGATCTTCACCGGATTCGCCGATACCTATCTGCCCGAGGCCGAATGGCCGGCGCTGATCGACCGCCTCGCCGAAACCGGCGATCCGGGCGGGATCGAGGGCCAACCCCGCCCCGCCGCGCCGCTGGAGACCACCGACCTGCAAGCCTTTGCCGGCCGCACGGTGGAGGAGATCATGGCGGCGCTGGCCGCGAAGGGGGATGAGGCGAGCCTTGCGGCGCTGCGCCGGAACTCTCCGCTCTCGATGGCGGCGACGCTTGCGCTGGTCCGCGCGGCGCGGAATGACCGCTCGGTGCGCGACAGCCTTGCGCGGGAATACCGCTTCACCTGGCGCGCCACGGCGGCGAGCGATTTTCTGGAAGGCGTGCGCGCCCAGATCATCGACAAGGACCGCGATCCGAAATGGAGCGCCCCCTCGGACGAGGCGGAGGTCAAGCGGATGCTCGGACCGCTCGAGGGCGCGGAAATGCTTTGGGAGGAATGCGAATGAAGATCGGTTTCATCGGTCTGGGAAACATGGGCGCGCCCATGGCCCTGAACCTTGCCCGCGCGGGGCATGAGGTCACCGGATACGATCCCGTCGCGGCCCCGCCCGAGGGGATCGCGCCGGCGGCAAGCGCTGTCGCCGCCGCCGAAGGGGCCGAGGTCGTCATCACCATGCTGCCGAATGGCGCGATCCTGCGCAGCGTCGCGGCCGAGGTGATCCCGGCCATGATGCCCGGCGCGGTGCTGTGCGACTGCTCGACCGTCGATGTCGAAAGCGCGCGCAGCGTTGCCGCCGCCGCCAGCGAGGCGGAGCTTGGCGCGCTCGATGCCCCGGTTTCCGGCGGGATCGGCGGCGCGGCGGCAGGCACGCTGACCTTCATGGTCGGCGGCAGCCCCGATGCCTTCGAAAAGGTCGCGCCGCTTTTCGACATCATGGGCCAGAAGGCGGTCCATTGCGGGGATTGGGGCGCGGGCCAGGCCGCGAAGATCTGCAACAACATGATCCTCGGCGCGACCATGATCGCGACCTGCGAGGCCTTCGCCCTGGCCGACAAGCTGGGGCTGGACCGGCAAAAGATGTTCGACGTGGTCTCGACCTCCTCGGGCTATAGCTGGTCGATGAACGCCTATTGCCCGGCACCAGGCGTGGGTCCGACCTCGCCCGCCGACAATGACTACAAGCCGGGCTTCGCGGCGGAGTTGATGCTGAAGGATCTTCGCCTGAGCCAGCAGGCCGCCGAAGCCGTGGACGCCGCGACCCCGATGGGCGAGCTGGCCTGCCGGCTCTATGCCGATTTCGTCGAAGTGGGCGACGGCAGGGGCCGCGATTTCTCGGCCATGCTGCCAAGATTGTCGGGAATGGGCCGAAAGCCCGCCTGATGCATCAAAGCCACGGATCCCCTGCCCTCGCACAAAACCGCGTGAGGGCGGGGATCCGGTGAGCGAAGTCAGCCGTTGAGCCCCAAACAAGCCGAAGCGCGATTAACGCTTTGGCAAGGCGCAGGCTCCAGGCTGACAGGACCATGAAGACCCGGATCAGAAGATATGCCATTACCGCTGGACTGGCGCTTGCCGCCGCCACGATGGCCTTTGCACAGCATCTCGACCTGGCCGGCGGCGAGGAACGGGCGGCGGTCGGGCATCTGGTCAGGCAGCAGAGCCATCTGATCCGCGTCGGCGATCCGGTCGATAACGCGCGGCTGCATACCGTCAGCCGGCCGGGGCTCTACGGCATCGGCGATGCCCCTGCCGGCAGCCGCTATGGGGTGATCGACGGCGCGCTGATCCGCTATGACAGCAAGACCATGCAAATCCTCTCGGTGATCCGGCAGGTGGATTTCATTCCCGATTGATCAACCTTGAAGCAGGGCGCGGGCCGCCTCCTGCGCGGCGGCGGTCACTTCCTCGCCGGCGAGCATCCGGGCGATTTCCTGCACCCTCTCGTCCGGGCCAAGGGCCGCGACGCGCGAGGTCGTCATGCCCTGATCCACCGATTTCGCAACGCGGAAATGATGCCCGCCCAAGGCCGCGACCTGCGGGCTGTGGGTCACGACCAGAACCTGCGCCGCCTCGGACAGCCGGGCGAGCCTGCGGCCCACCGCATCGGCCGTGGCACCGCCGACACCGCGGTCGATCTCGTCAAAGATCAGCACCAGCGAGTCATTGCCGCGGGCGAGGCAGACCTTCAGCGCCAGCAGAAAACGCGACAACTCGCCGCCCGAGGCGATGCGGTCCAGCG
>NZ_DATMFA010000045.1:0-54202 GCF_035556475.1 Paracoccus sp. (in: a-proteobacteria)
CGCGCGCATGACCATCGTGGTCGATCCGATGCTGGCCACCGGCAATTCCTCGGTCGCGGCGGTCGAGATGCTGAAGCAGCGCGGCGCCCGCAATATCCGCTTCCTCTGCCTGCTGGCCGCCCCCGAAGGCGTCAAGCGGATGCGGGAGGCCCATCCCGACGTTCCTATCGTGACCGCCTCGCTGGACGAGCGGCTGGACGACCATGGCTATATCGTGCCGGGGCTGGGCGATGCTGGCGACCGGATGTTCGGCACGAAATAGGGCCGCGTTAACCGAAGCTTCAGCCCTTTGACCCTATCACCCCGGAAAGGGATCAGGGGCTGAAGATGGGACGAATCCTCTATTGGGCGTTGATCGCGGCGATTCTGCCCTTCGCCGCATCCGGGCGTGACCTGCGCCCGGCCGAGGAGCCGCCGGCCGATTTCACCGCGCGGCAATATATCGACAGCCGGGGCTGCGTCTTTCTGCGCAGCGATTCCGGCCGGTGGGAGGCGAGGGTCGCGCGCGACGGTGCCCCGATCTGCGGCTATCCCCCCTCGGCGACGATCCGGGGACTTGGCGGGAAAAGCCGCCTGCGCGCTCTTGACCCCGATGCCGGGAAAAGCCGTGCCGAGCGGATGGAGGCGGCGCTCGCGACCGCCATCATCCCCAATCTGCGCCCGGGCGAACTGACCAGCGACCCCATCGCGCCCGAGATTCTGCCCGATATGGGGCCGGAGCCGATGGGGGGCGAGCCGCTCGACGCGCTCAAGGCCTCGCTCCGCGTCGCGCCCGAACTGCGCGAGGCGATGGCGCGTGAAATCCAGCCCAATCGGCGGCTCTGCCGGCTTCTCGGCTATGACGCGACCCCCGGATCGGGCGCGGGCAATGACCCGACCTCGGGCTATTGCGGGGCCGCGCCGGGCGCGAGCCTCTCGCGATTGGCCTTTGCCCGCCCGGTCGAGGTGGCGGGCGGTGCGGGGCAGGTTGCCGTTTCTCAGCGTAGAACTGTCCCGGCGGCGGTGGCGGCGGTCAGCCGCGACAATAGCGGAACAAAGGGGGCGGCAAGGCAGCGCGGCGGTCCGATCGTGGAGGCGGACATGATCCCCCCATCGGCGCGCTATGTGCGGATCGGGACATTTCCGGCGGGCGAGGCGGTCGCAGCGGTGGTCCGGCGGGTTGCCGGGCTGGGCTATTCCGTCCAGCGCCAGAAGGGCGGGCCTGTCACGCAGTCCACCCTGCTCGCCGGCCCCTTCGACACGCGCGAGGCGATCGTGCGCGCCCTCGACCGCCTGCGCCGGAACGGTTTCGCTGCGGCCGTGCCGCGATGAGCGGATGTGGGGGGCGCCACCGGATGCCGCGACCCGACCGCTCTGGTTCGCAGAGCCTCAGCCGTGCTGCGATGAGCGGGCGCAGGATCTTCGGGACGTCATGCGCCGCCGGGTGCCGCGCCCCACTACTGGTCGCAGATTTCCTCGAGCGCCACCCAGTCGCGATCGCTCAGGACCGGCTTCGGCTGCGAGGTGCGGAAGGGATCGGCCTCGATCAGGCCCAGCACCGCCTCGCCCGTGGGGTCGAGCGAGCGGGCATAGGGCTCGCTCGATACGCCGGCCCGCGCGAAATAGCCAAGGACGGCCTCGTCCTCGGCGCGGGGTGGCGGGGTGGCGAGCAGCCGCTCGCCATAGCCGGTAAGCGCGCCTGCCGGCAGCGTGCCCTTGGTCAGCAGATGGAAGGTGGCGCGCGGCCCGGCATAGCGCAGGGCTTCGAGCAACGGATCGCTCGCCGCGGCGGCGGCCTGCGCGGCAAGGACATGGCCCGCGGCGATCTCGGGCGTGGGCTGGCCCGCGATCAGATCCTCGCCGATGATGGTGATGGGGCCGGGCAGCCGCCGTGCCCCGCGCAGCGCCGCGGGCAGGACGGCAATATCCGCCTCCGGCCCGATCAGGCGCGCGGCAAGGCGGTGGCGCACCATGTCGCCCGCCGGGCGCGAGCAGGCGCCGCCGACGGATTTCTCGATATCGGACAGAATCATCCGCCCGATCTCGGCCCGTTGGGCGGGCGGGGCGATGTCGGCGGCGTGACGCAAAAGCGCGGGCGGCACCCAGAACGCCCCGGCCACCACCATCGCGATGGCGGCAAGCAGCAGCATCCAGCCGCGCAGTCGTCCCGCCGGCGGGCGGTTCGCCGCGATGACGTGATGCACCTTTTCGATCGCCGAGATCATCAGCGGATCGTCCAGCTCGATCATCTCGGCATCATCCGGGCCGGGCGCATAGCGGGCAGGACTCTCGCCCGGATTGAGGCGCATGACGGCGGGAAGCGACCAATGCGACAGCGGCACATCGGTTTTCAGGTCGGTCAGCACCAATGTGGCATCGCCGAGCGAAACGACGATTTCGCGTGGCGTGGCGCCGGGCTTTTCACGCCAGGTCCCTGCGGCCTCGAGCCGCTGATATTGGTTTAGCGCCGTCATGCTTGCGCCACGGACCCCCGCTGCACGGATCTGAGCATATGCCTGCGTGGCTGTCGGTCAACCGACAGCCGCAGCGCTCGCCCGCGTTTTAGCTGGCTGGCCGCCACGGGAAAGGGGCAATCCGTCGCCGCCACGCGTGACGCGCGCCAGTTTCGCCCGGTTCGGCTCGGGAAAGACCCTTTCAACCGCGGATTTCCGCCTCAGATCTTGTCGGGCACGGTGATGCCACGCGCGCGGGCCAGTTCGCGGATGCGGTTCTGCAGCTTCTCGAAGGCCCTGACCTCGATCTGGCGGATCCGCTCGCGCGAGACATCATAACGGGTCGAGAGATCCTCGAGCGTCATCGGATTGTCGCGCAGCCGACGCTCCATCAGGATGTCCTTCTCGCGGTCGTTCAGGACGTCCATCGCCGCGATCAGCATTTCGCGCCGGGTCGAAAGCTCGTCAGCCTCGGCGAAGGCCTCGGCCTGATTGGCGGTGTCATCCTCCAGCCAGTCCTGCCATTGCGCGGTGGAATCGCCGTCGCTGCTGCCGACCTGCGCGTTCAGCGAGGCGTCGCCCCCCGACAGGCGGCGGTTCATGTCGATGACTTCCTGCTGCGAGACGTTCAGGTCATGCGCGATCTGGGCCACGTTCTCGGGGCGCAGGTCGCCTTCCTCCAGCGCGCCCAGCTTGGCCTTGGCCTTGCGCAGGTTGAAGAACAGCTTCTTCTGCGCGCTGGTCGTGCCCATCTTCACCAAGGACCACGAGCGCAGGATATATTCCTGGATCGAGGCGCGGATCCACCACATCGCATAGGTCGCGAGGCGGAAGCCTTTTTCCGGGTCGAAGCGTTTCACCGCCTGCATCAGCCCGACATTCGCCTCCGAGATCACCTCGGCCTGCGGCAGGCCATAGCCGCGATAGCCCATCGCGATCTTGGCGGCGAGGCGCAGGTGGCTGGTCACCAGCCTTTTCGCGGCCTCGGGATCCTCGTGATCGACCCAGGCCTTGGCCAGCATGTATTCCTCCTCGGGCTCCAGCAGGGGAAACTTGCGGATCTCCTGCAAATAGCGGTTCAGCCCCTGTTCGGGGCTCGGCGCCGGAAGATTCTCGTAACTGGCCATCTTGAAATCCCTGCTCCGCGCTTTTGCGCGGTATCTGAAAACTCGATCATGGCCTCCCCGGTTCCGCGAGGGAAGCTCATTCCGCCCGGGGGCCGCGCAAACCCTGCAAAAGCAGGGCCATGTCCTCCGGCAGCGGGCTTTCGAAGCTGAGCCACTCGCCGCTGACCGGATGCTCGAAACCCAGCTCGGCGGCGTGGAGCGCCTGGCGCGGGAAGGCGGCGATCGCCGCTGCGGCCTCCGCTCCCAGCGCCTTGGCCGAGGGCTTGCGCGCGCCACCATAGACCGGGTCGCCGACCAGACCCAGCCCGGCATGGGCCATATGCACGCGGATTTGATGAGTCCGGCCGGTTTCCAGCCGGCATTCGACCAGCATCGCGGCGGGCGGGTGGCCAAAGCTTTCCAGAAGCCGCGCCCGCGTGACCGCATGGCGGCCACGGTCAAAGCTGACCGCCTGCCGCTGCCTGTCCGAAGAATGGCGGCCCAGAAGCGTGGTGATGCGCAGGACGCCCCCCGGCTCGAATGCCAGTCCCCTGAGGCCGCGCAGCCGCGGATCGGCCGCATCGAGCGTGCCATGCGCGATGGCGAGATAGCGGCGATGCGCCGAGTGATCCGCGAATTGCCGCGCCAGCCCCTGATGCGCGCGATCCGTTTTCGCGACGACCAGAAGGCCCGAGGTCTCCTTGTCGATCCGGTGGACGATCCCCGGCCGCGCCGCGCCTCCGATACCCGAGAGGCTGTCCGCGCAATGCGCGAGGAGCGCATTGACCAGTGTGCCGTTTGGCGCGCCCGGCGCGGGATGGACGACCATGCCCGCAGGCTTGTCGACGACGATCAACTCGTCATCCTCATAGGCGATCGAGAGGGGAATCGCTTCGGGCAGCGCCTCCAGCGGCTCGGGCTCGCCGATCTCGATGCGGTAGATGCCGGGCAGGGCGCGCGCCTTGCCATCCGTCACCGGACCCGTGGGGCCGGTCACGGCCTCCTCGGCGATCAGCTTAGCGAGGCGCGAGCGCGACAGCGCCGCCTCCTCTGGCGCGAGGCTGGCAAGGGCTTTATCAAGCCGGTCAGACAGTCCCTCGGGGACGTGGATCAGGATTTCTGGCATGGGACGGAATGATAGGGCGGAACCGGGGGCCGAGGAAGCGCTGCCGATGTTGCGCTGGCTGCGTATCCTCGTGACCTCTCTGGCCGCAGTGATGGGGATCGGGGTGCTTGCGATCGTGGCATTGCTGTGGCTCAGGCTGTCTCAGGCGCCGCTGCCCGTGCTGCCCGACCAGATCGCGCTGCCCGAAGGGGCGGTTCCCGCCGCCGTCACCTTTGCCCGCGACTGGATCGTGGTGGTGACGGAAGCGGGCGAGATCCTGCTTTATGACCAGCAGGGCAGGCTGAGGGATCAGGCCTCGCCCTGAACCGGGGCCTTGCCCTCCAGCGCGTCGAGGCGCGCGCGCAGTTCGGCATTCTCGGCCCGCGCCTTGATCGCCATTTCACGCACGGCCTCGAATTCCTCGCGGGTGACGAAGTCGCGTTCGGCCAGCCAGCGGTCGATCCAGCTGTTGAAGGCGGTCTGCGCCTCGTCCTTGGCGCCCTGGGCCACACCCATGGCATTGGTCATCAATTTCGAGAGATCGTCGAATAAACGGTTGTTCGCGGTCATGGCGGGCCTTTCGATTTCCGGTTGCCGCCTATATGGCCCCGACAGGGCCGCGGTTCAATCGGGGGCCGCATGTTGACACACCCGCCCGGGCGACTAGCCTGCCCCCGGCTGATGAGGAGCCCATGATCCCCTTTCCCCAGATTTCGCCCGAGATTTTTACCATCCACCTGTTCGGGCTCTCGCTCTCGCTGCGCTGGTATGCGCTGGCCTATCTGGTCGGCCTGCTCGTTGGCTGGCGCATCATCGTCGGGCTGATGCGCCGCCCGGCGCTCTGGGGCGACCGCGCGCCGATGCCGCCCGAGAAGGTCGAGGAATTGCTGACCTGGGTTGTCCTCGGCGTGGTGCTGGGCGGGCGGCTTGGGTTCGTCTTGTTCTACGAGCCGGGCTATTACCTCGCCAATCCGGGGCAGATCCTGCAGCTCTGGAACGGTGGCATGTCCTTTCACGGCGGGTTCCTGGGGGTCGTGCTGGTCTCGTGGATCTATTGCCGGCGCCACGGCATCCCGCCGCTGCGGCTGGCCGATGCAATGGGGGTTGCCGCCCCGATCGGGCTGGGGCTGGGGCGGCTTGCGAATTTCATCAATGCCGAGCTTTGGGGTCGTCCGACCGACCTGCCCTGGGGCGTGATCTTTCCGGGCGACGCCGCGCAGACCTGTCCCGGCGTTGTCGGGCTGTGCGCCCGCCACCCGAGCCAGCTTTACGAGGCCGCGCTGGAAGGCATCTTGCTGGCCGTGGTCCTCTTCGCGCTGGTCCGCCGCGGTGGCCTCAGGCGGCCGGGCCTCGCGCTGGGCGTCTTCGTCATGGGCTATGGCCTCTCGCGCTTCGTGGTCGAGTTCTTCCGTCAGGCTGATGCGCAGTTCATCACGCCCGACAATCCGCTAGGCCATGTCCTCGGCGGCGCGGTCTGGGGGCTCAGCATGGGCCAGCTGCTGTCGCTGCCGATGGTCCTTGTCGGACTGGCCTTCGTCATCCGCGCCCGCAGCCGCCCGCCGGTGGCGCAGGCTGTTCCATGACCCCGCTGGGGCGGCTGATCGCCTCGCGCATCCGCTTGTCGGGGCCATTGCGGCTTGACGAATACATGCAGCTTTGTCTGCTGCATCCCGAACACGGCTATTACGCGACCCGCGATCCCTTTGGCGCGGCCGGTGATTTCACCACCGCGCCCGAGATCAGCCAGATGTTCGGCGAGATGGTCGGCCTTGCGCTGGCGCAGGCCTGGCTCGATCAGGGCCGCCCCGCGCCCTTTACCCTGGCCGAGATCGGGCCGGGGCGTGGCACCCTGATGGCCGACATCCTGCGCGCGATCCGCGCCGCCCCCGGCATGGCCGAGGCGGCCGAGGTCGTGCTGGTCGAGGCCTCGCCCCATCTGCGCGAGGTGCAGCGCGGCAGGCTGGGCAAGGTCCGCCATCTCGATACGGTGGCAGAGCTGCCGCGCGGGCCTTTGTTCCTTGTCGCGAACGAGTTCTTCGACGCGCTACCGATCCGGCAGTTCCAGCGCATGCCTGAGGGCTGGGCCGAGCGGATCGTCGCCCTCGACCCCGACGGGCGGCTGACCCTCGGCCTCGCCGCGCCGCAGCCGGGGCCAGCGGCACCGCAGGGCCAGATCCGCGAGACCTGCCCGGCCGCCGGACCGATCATGGCCGAGATCGCAAGCCGCATCGCCAAGGCGGGCGGGGCGGCGATCCTGATCGACTATGGCAATTGGGACGGGCAGGGCGACACGTTCCAGGCCTTGCGCGCGCACCGGCCCGAGGATCCGTTGCTGAACCCCGGCGAGGCCGATCTGACCGCGCATGTCGATTTCCGGCCGCTGGCATTGGCCGCGCATGCGGCGGGGGCCAGCGTCTCGCACATGGTCACGCAGGGCGAATGGCTCCTTCAGCTTGGCATCAGGGCGCGGGCCGCCCGGTTGCAGGCGGCGGGGGATGCGGGTGCGGCGGCTGCGCTTCATCGCTTGACCGCGCCCGAGGAAATGGGCCAGCTATTCAAGACGCTCGCGATCTGGTCGCCGGCCGCCGTGCCGCCGCCCGGTTTCAACCCCTTGGAGCCCCATGCAGACCACGCTTGAGATCCTGACCCATCCGCTGCTCGAACCAATCCGGCACGGTTTCTTCACCCGCCGCGGGGGCGCGTCCTCGGGCCTTTTCTCGGGGCTGAATTGCGGCTTCGGCTCCAGCGATCAGGCCGAGATCGTCGCGATCAACCGCAGCCGGGTCGCCGAGGCGATGGGCCTTCCCCCGAACCGCCTTGCCACCGTCAACCAGATCCATTCGGCCGAAATCGCGATCCTTCGCGCCGGCGACGAGCCCGCCGATCTTGCAAAGGTCCGCGCCGACGGCATCGTCACGAACCAACCGGGCGTCGCGCTGGCGGTGCTGACCGCCGATTGCCAGCCGGTCCTGCTGGCCGATCCCGAGGCGGGGATCATCGGCGCGGTCCATGCCGGCTGGCGCGGGGCGCTGGTCGGTGTGCTGGAAGCGGCGGTCGGCGCCATGGCCGATCTGGGCGCGACGCGGATCCGCGCGGTGATCGGCCCCTGCATCAGCCAGCGTGCCTATGAGGTCGGCGAGGACTTCATGGAGGAGGTTCTGGCCGAGGATTCCGGCCATCATCGCTTTTTCGCCGGGGGGCCGAACGGCCGGCCGATGTTCGATCTGCCCGGCTTTGGCCTGATGCGGCTGCGCGAGGCCGGGGTCGAGGCGGAATGGACCGGGCATTGCACCTATAGCGACCCCGACCGCTTCTATTCCTATCGCCGCAGCACCCATCAGAACGAAGTGGATTACGGGCGGCTGATCTCGGTCATCCGGCTGTGAGGCGCGGGGGCGGATGCAAGGCCCTTGCCCCCTGCTGCCGGTGACGCGCGACGGAAGCCGCCCGGCCGCCTGATGTGCATGGCGACGGGGATCCTGCGGGGCTTCGTCGCGATGGCGGTGCCGCTGGCGCTGTGGCGGCTCGCCCTGCCGCTGACCGGCTGGGCCGCGCTGGCGCTGCTGCCGCTTGGGATCGCGATCTGGTGGGGCATCTACCTTCCGCTGCGTGACCGCAGGCGGGCCGAGCTTGCCGTCGCCATCCTGCCCGGCGCGCGGCTGGGCCGCTGGCTGACCGGACGCTTCGGGGCCGGGCTCAATGCGACGCTGGGCCTGCTGGTGGCGCTGCCGGTCCTCGGCTGGCTCGCCCTCGGGGGGCAGGCGCCGGTGATCATGGCCGTCGCGGCGGTCGGGCTGATGGCGGGTATCCTCTCGACCCTCATGACGCGGCTCCTTTCGACGACGCTGACGGATCCCTATGCCCGGCTCGCCGGGCAGCGGATCGGCAGCGTGGTCGCTGCGCTGGCGGGGCTGGTGCCGCTTGTCTGGATCAACTGGGCCGTGATCCCGATCCCGAATGAGATCACCTCGGCCAGCCTTGCCGATGCGGTCTCCGCCGCTCTGGCCGCGCGACCGGCCAGAGACGGCTGGCCCGCCGAGGTCATGGGGCTGTTCGCGGCCCTCGACACCGTGAAGCTGTGGCTTGCCGCGCAATATCGCCAGACGGTCTGGGTCGGGCTGGTCTTCAGCATTGACGCCGCGCTCGTCTCCTTCGTTGCGGCCCGGTCATCCGTCGCCGTGCTGGAGTTCACGCGCAGCATCACCGGGGCACGGGCATGAGGCGCGACCGCCTGTTCATCCGCAGCTTCTGGGGTGCGATCCTGATGATGGCGGCGCTGGTGATCGGGCTTTCGGCCGTGGCGCTGCTGCGCGACCATCCGGTTCTGGCTCGCATCCTGCCGCCACCCGCGCCCAGCCTGCATGAGATCCCCGAGACCCGGCTGGGCCAGATGATCCGCGAGGCGGGAGAGGCTGCCTATCGCAGTCAGGCCGCGCGGCTCGACGATCTTCTCGCCTCGGCCTATGCGCCGGTCTATGCCGGGATCCCGGCCTATGCGGATTTCCACTACAGCCTTCTTGGAGAATATAGCGAGCTTGGCGCGGCGGCGCTCGGCCGGATGGGCGAGGCGATGGAGGGGCGGCTTTTCCCCGGTCTCGCCCACCGGCTGGAAGGCGTCGCCGCCGATCTCGACCAGGGGTTTCTCGACATCTTCAGCCAGACCCTCGACCGGCAGATCGGGGCCGAGCTTGCAGCTCTGGAACGGCCCGCCGTGCTTGGCGAGGTGACGCGAGGGATCGAGGACGATGCGATTGCCCGGGTCCGTGTGACCGCGCCGGTCGCGGCCGCGATGACGCTCGCAGCGCCGCCCGCGATCAAGGCGGCCTCGGCGCTGATGGCCAAGAAGCTTGCCACCAAGATCGCCGGAAAGGCCGCGGCGAAAGGCGCGGTCAAGGCGACGGGGATCGGTGGCGGCGCGGCGGGCGGTGCGGCGATCTGCGCGCCGGGCGGCCCGATCGCCAGTATCATCTGCGGCGCGGGGGCTGCCGCGGTGATCTGGTTCGGAACCGATGCCGCGATTGTCAATCTCGACGAATATTTCAACCGCGAGGAGTTCGAAGCCGAATTGCGCGCCATGATCGACGAGAATCGCGAGGCGGTCCGGGCCGAATTTCTGGCCGCGCTGAACGCCGGCTTGATGGCACGGGTATCTCGTCCACCCGCGCCCGGGCAGCCCCGCGAAGCCTCTGGCGTCGCGGGGTCGTTCAGGGATCAGGCGCGGCCGTAGGCCTCGGCCATGGCGATGTTAATCGCCGTCGCGGGCGTCGCGTCGCCCCAGCAGGCAAGCTGGAAGCAGGGATAGAACCGCTCGGCCGATTCGATCGCATTGCGGATCATCTGGTCGATCTGCTCGGGGCTGGCGATCGCCTCGCCCGAGAGGACCAGCCCGTAGCGCCAGACCATCAGCTTTTGTTTCGCCCAGAAGGTGAAGCCGCCGTCCCAGACCTCGTCATTGGCGAGGTTCAGCACCTCGTAGAGGGCGGGCAACCGCTCGGCCGGCGGGTCCATGTCAAAGGTGCAGATCAGTCGCAGGACTTCCTCGCGCGGGGACCAGGCGAGCGTTATGGAATAGCTGCGCCACTGCCCCTCGACCGCCATGGCGATCTGATCTTCGGCAAGACGGTCGAAATCCCATTCGTGATGGGCAGCAACCGTCTCGACAATGTCGATGGGATGGATTTCGTCACTATGGATGAAGTCACCTAGCTGCGTCATGTTCCCCCTGCCTTTCCAGAGTAGGGCCAGCCCACCCCAACTCTGGTGGGCCTTGACTACACCCGGCGTAGTTTCCCGAATGTGCCTACAAGATATCGTGTGACTGTTCCATCAGGGTGTAAAGAGAAAATAATGTTACCGCCTCCGGTTTTGCTGCATCTGCATCCGGCGACAGGGACACAAGGGGAACCAGGTATGACTGGCTGGGAAAGCAGGGATCACGGCGGGGACATGGACCGGGCGGCATCGGATTTCGGCGGTGCGGCGTGGATCGACCTTTCGACCGGGATCAACCGCCGGCCCTATCCCGCAAAGCCGCTTTCCGCCCATGCCTTGCAGGATTTGCCCCTGCGGGCGGACGAGATCGGGCTGATCCGCGCGGCCGCAACCCGCTATGGCGCGGCAGAGGGCGAGCTCCTGCCCATTGCCGGGGCCTCGGCCGCGATCCAGCTTTTGCCCCGCCTGCTGCCGGGAAACCGCGCCTCGGTGCTCTCGCCCACCTATAACGAACATGCGGCAAGCCTCACCGCGGCCGGATGGCAGGTCGAGGCGGTTCCCAACCCCGATTCGCTTGCGGGTGACCTTGCGGTCATCGTCAATCCGAACAATCCCGACGGGCGCTGCCTTTCGCCCGCCGAGATTGCCCGTATCGCGGCGCGGGTCGGGCATCTGGTCGTCGATGAAAGCTTTGCCGATGCCCGGCCCGACCTCTCGGTCGCGGCGGCGCGGCCCGGAAATGTCACGGTGCTGCGCAGCTTCGGCAAGTTCTGGGGCCTCGCCGGGCTGCGGCTGGGCTTCGCGATCGGCGCGCCGGATCTGCTTGCGGGTATGGCCGAGCGCGCCGGGCCATGGTCCGTCTCCGGCCCCGCGATCGAGATCGGGACGGCGGCGCTTGCCGATGCCGACTGGTCCGCCGCGACGGTGACATGGCTGGCCGAGGCGAGCCTGCATCTGGACCAGATCGTCACGGGGGCGGGCTGGCCCTTGGTCGGGGGCACGCATCTTTTCCGGCTTTACGAGACGCCGGATGCGCAAGCGGCGCAGAACCGTCTGGCCCGCGCCGCGATCTGGAGCCGGATCTTTCCCTGGCATCCGCGCTGGATCCGCCTTGGCATCCCGGCGGACCGGGCCGAGTTCGACCGCCTCGCGAAGGCGCTCAAAGAACCCGGTTGACGTGACCCATCTTGCGGCCGGGGCGCGCCTCGCCCTTGCCGTAAAGATGGACCTGCATGCGCGGGCGGCGCAGCAATTCGGGCACCCGGTCCATGTCGTCGCCGATCAGGTTCTCCATCTCGACATCGGCATAACGCTGGCCATCGCCCAAGGGCAGGCCCGCAACCGCGCGGATATGCTGCTCGAACTGGTCGACGGCGCAACCCGCCTGCGTCCAGTGGCCGGAGTTGTGGACGCGCGGCGCGATTTCGTTGACGATCAGCCCCTCGCGGGTGACGAAAAGCTCGACCCCCATGACACCGACATAATCGAGGGCGTTGACAATCCGCGCCGCCATCAGCACGGCATCGGTCAGCAGCGATTGCGGCAATCCGCAGGGCACGGTGGTGGTGCGCAGGATGCCCTCGCGATGGACGTTCAGGCCGGGATCGAAGGCCGCAACCTCTCCATCCGCGCCGCGCGCGACGATCACGCTGATCTCGGCCGAGAAATCTACGAACCCCTCCAGCACCGAGGGCGCGCCGGTCCATTCCCGGCTTTCGCTGTCGCGAAAGCGGATCTGGCCCTTGCCGTCATAGCCCATGCGCCGGGTCTTGAGGATGGAGGGCGCGCCCAGTTCGGCCAGCGCGGCGGGCAGGTCTGCCTCGGTCTCGACATTGCGATAGGGGGCGGTGCGAAGGCCGATGCCGCTGAGGAAATCCTTCTCGGTCAGGCGGTCCTGCGATACGGCCAGTGCGCGGCGGTTCGGGCGGATCGGCCGGATCGATTCCAGCAGGTCCAGCGCTGCGGTCGGCACGTTCTCGAACTCATAGGTGATGACATCGACCGCGCCGGCAAAGGCGCGCAGCGCCGCCTCGTCCTCATAAGGGGCGTTCGTCACGCTATGGGCGACATCGCCCGCCGGGGCCGCGCCCGGCTCATAGATATGGGTGCGATAGCCCAGACGGCTCGCCGCGACCGAGAGCATGCGCCCCAGTTGCCCGCCGCCAAGGATACCGATGGTCGCGCCCGGTTTCAGCTCAGTCATCCTTCGGCTCCTCGGGGATGGAATCGGAGAGGGCCTGCCGCCAGGCATCCAGCCTTTCGGCCAGCGCGGGGTCGGAAACCGCAAGGATCCCCGCCGCCATCAGCCCGGCATTGGCCGCACCTGCCGCGCCGATCGCCATGGTCGCCACCGGATAGCCCTTGGGCATCTGGAGGATCGAATAAAGCGAATCGACCCCGGAGAGGGCCTTGGTCTGGACCGGCACGCCAACCACCGGCACCCGCGTCTTGGAGGCCATCATGCCCGGCAGATGCGCCGCGCCGCCAGCCCCGGCGATGATGACCTTCAGCCCGCGCGAAACGGCGGTCTTGCCATAGTCCCACAGCCGGTCCGGCGTGCGATGGGCGCTGACGATCTTCGCCTCATAGGGGATCCCCAGCTCGTCCAGAATGGCGGCTGCCTCGCGCATGGTCGGCCAGTCTGACTGGCTGCCCATGATGATTCCGACGGGTTTTTCCAAGACCAGACCCCATGTTCGCATCGTTGCCCCCGCCCTAGCGCGGGCCGGGCAGCGATGCAATCTTACGCGATGATATCGGGGGTCAACTCATCCTCGAGCCGCGCGATGCGGTCCTTCAGCGCCAGCTTCTGCTTTTTCAGCCGCTGGAGGGTCAGCGAGTGGATCAGGCTTTGGCTGGACAGGGCGTCGATCGCCGCATCAAGGTCCCGGTGCTCGCGCCGCAGCACCTCGAGCCGGGTGCGGGCGATCTCTTCATGGGACATTTCATGCAGGGCGTTCATCTGGGGCCTCGGTTTTTCTGTTCCGTTTATAACCCACCGAATACGCACTGTTAATGGCCTTGCTGGCGGGGGCCGCGAATACCCCGCCCTTGCAGAGCGCCGACCCCGCCCACATATTGACGAGGCCGGGTCGCCATCCTGGGATCCGGCCGACAGTCGCTTTGATGCAAAGGGCTTGGGAAGATGACCAAGATCAGTCTGGCCGCTCATCCGTTCCTGCTGGGGTTCGACCAGCTTGAGCGTCTGGCCGAACGCGCCGCCAAGGGCGCCGAGGGCTATCCGCCCTATAATATCGAACACCGGGGCCCGAACGGGTTTCGTATCACGCTGGCCGTCGCGGGTTTCTCGGACGACGATCTCGCGATCACACTCGAGGACCGGCAACTGGTGATTCGCGGGCGACAGACCGAACTGGACGAGGGGCGCGTCTTCCTGCACCGGGGCATCGCCTCGCGTGCGTTCCAGCGCAGCTTCGTCCTGGCCGACGGGGTCGAGGTCGTGGCGGCGGGACTGGAAAACGGCCTGCTGAACATCGACCTCAGCCGTTCGGTGCCCGACAGCATCGTGCAGACCATACCGATCAGCCGCAAATGAAAGGGGATCGCAAATGAACGAGAAATTCAGCTTCGGACCGGAAGCCTCGGGCAATCTGGTCTATATCCGCCGGGTCGAGATCGACACCCTGCCCGAGGATGTGCGCCGTCAGGTGCCCGATGCCGACGCGCTTTACGCCGTCCATGGCGTCGATGGCGCACGTCTGGCGCTGGTGGCCGACCGCAGCATGGCCTTCATGCTGGCGCGGCAGAATGAACTAACCCCGGTCAGCGTCCACTGAACGCTGCCGGATATCGCATCTGTGGCGCCGCCCTCCCGCGAAGGATGGCGGCGCAATGCGTTTGATGCCCCGCCTCAGTAGCCGGAGGAGCCGCCTTCGCCGGCCGCTGTGGCTGCGGGCGCGGTCGAGAGGCGGCGATAGGTGAAGGTGCCGCTCGCCTCGGTGGTACCGTCGACGCAGGTGGCGGTGAAGGCGACAAGCCCGTCCACACCCACCGCTTCCTCGTAGGTTGCGACCTTGCCCCCGATGCAATTCGCGGCGAGCGATTGGCGGACGACCTCCTGATCGAAGCCGGCGGGATTATATTGCCCCATCAATTTGCCGTCCGCGACGGTTACGGTCAGATGGTCGGGATCGCTGACGGCCTTCTCCTGCGTGCTTTCGCAGGCTGCCAGCAGCGCGCAGGAAAGCAGGGCAATGCCCAGGCCCTTGCTGAGACGGTTCGGCACATTTCCAGTCATATGCTTGATCTGCATGATATTCCCCAGAAGTAACGGACACGTGTTCAGCGAACGATTTCGCAAGCTCACGGTTCCGTCAACGAAGGCGGGGAATACCTGCCGGCCTCAGCCCGGAAAGCCGTATCTTTCGACCATGGCGCGGACCGCGCGGTCATTGCCGTCGCCGGACAAATTGCCGCTGCGCAGGTTCTGGGCCTGCGATCCCGGCCATTCGGTGATGCGGAAACGCCCGCCGATCTTGGCCGGGCGCGACCCCGCAAGGCGGTGCATCCAGTAAAGCCAGACATCATCGGCCGAAGGCGCAAGCGTCTCGAACAGATCGGCGCGGGTCACGTCGGGATGGAACACGCCCGGCGCGTAGAGCACCCCGCCCACCCCGGTCGGAAAGATCAGGGGCGAGGTTTCGGGGCGGCCGATATTGCGCTGCCAGTCGCCATAGGGGCGCGGCCCTCCGTCCTGCAGGGTGATGTGATGGGCGCGATGGCAGACCACCCCGGCAGCGGCATGGCGCACCAGCGCCTCCAGCCAGTCGGGACCGTAATAGACATCATCATCGGCTGTCACCACATAGGCATCCGGCGCCTCGATCAGGGTGGGCACGATCTTCTTGTAGGACCGCCAGTTCGGACAGGTCCGCACCTCGATCCCCGGCGCCGCGGCCTCAGGTGGCAGCGCGTCCGCGTCCCTTCGGTCCAGCCACAGGATCACCCGGTCGGGCCGCACGGTCTGGTTCGCCAGCGATTGCAGGACAAGCGGAAGCGAGGCGAAGCGGGCCGGGTAACTGGTCAGGCTGACGATCAAAGGTGCGTCAAGCCCGTGCGGGCGGGCATCGACCTTGCGGGACGTGATCTCGGCCTCGGCGCGCGAAATCCGGCGGCCCTGCTTCCAGCGCCGGAAGGCGTCGGCGATCATCCCTGCCATGCCTTCCTGAGCCAGTCGATATTGCCGATCCGGCGATACCAGGTGTGGCCCCGCCCGGCAAAGACGTCCTCCATCTTCGGCGCGCCGGCGAAAAGAACGATCTTCGCGCCCTCGGGCAGGCGCGGGTCACCGAAAAAGCTCAGCACATTGCGCGGCACGCAATCGTTCTTGAAGCTGACGCACCAACCCTGCGGCCAGTAATGCAGTTGCCCGTGCAGCGCCAGTTGCGCGCTTTGGAACTGCTGGCTGATCTCGTAATCCCGGGTCGCGGCCTCGGGGTCGGCCAGATAGGCGTCGAGGATATAGGAATGCGCCCCGACCTCGTAGCGAAAGACCGAGGAGTTCCCGACCGAGTTCAGGAAGCGGTCACGCTCGGGATTGATCTTGCGCAGGGGCTTGGGTCGGAACAGATCGTCGTCACGGATGATGAAGAACGTGCCGGGCAGGTCGAAAAAGGCCGAGAGGTCATCGACCACCACAAGGTCGAGGTCCAGAAACAACGCCGTCATGCCGGTAAAGCCGCCAAGGTCGTGGCGGAACAGCGCCAGCTTGCGCCAGCGGGTGTCGCCATGACCCTTGGGCAAGCCCAGTTCCGGCAGCGGCAGCGCCTCGACGCCCTCGTCGATCCCCTCGGCATCGTCGGTGAAGCAGATGAAGCGATGCGGCCGGGCGAGGTGGCGGCGCACTTGCCGGTAAAGCCGGTTCACATCGGCCGCGCCATAGAGCGTGCCCCATTTCATCGTCAGAATCAGGACAGGCTCGGTCATCTGCTTTTCCTGCGCTGCTGCATCGCGCCCCCGGATAGGCGAAGGGGTCACGCCGGTCAACGCTGGCGCGGCCCCCGTCATTTTGCAAGGCGCCTCATTCGAGGCCGATCAGCCCCATCTGCTCAAGCTTCAGCAACACCTGCTGGGCGGCGTAATCGACGTCATAGCCCTCGGTCTGGATGCGCAGTTCCGGGCTCGCGGGTTCCTCATAGGGGTCCGAGATGCCGGTGAACTCCTTGATCTTGCCTTCGCGGGCCAGCTTGTAGAGACCCTTGCGGTCGCGGCGCTCGCATTCCTCGATCGAGGTGGCGACATGGATCTCGATGAAGGCGCCATAGGCCTCGATCATCTCGCGCACCGCGCGCCGCGTCGCGGTATAGGGGGCGATCGGTGCGCAGATCGCGATGCCGCCGTTCTTGGTGATCTCGGAGGCGACATAGCCGATGCGCTTGATGTTGATGTCGCGGTGCTCTTTCGAGAAGCCAAGCTCGCTCGACAAATGCTTCCTGACCACGTCGCCGTCGAGCAGCGTGACCGGGCGGCCGCCCATCTCCATCAGTTTGACCATCAGCGCATTGGCGATGGTCGACTTGCCCGAGCCGGAAAGGCCGGTGAGAAAGACCGTGAAGCCCTGCCTGTTCCGCGGCGGCGAGGTGCGGCGAAGCTGGGTCACGACCTCGGGGAACGAGAACCACTCGGGGATCTCAAGGCCCTCGCGCAACCGGCGGCGCAACTCGGTGCCCGAGATGTCGAGGACGGTCGCGCCCTCCTCGATCTCGTCCGCCGGTTCGTATTGCGCGCGTTCCTGCACATAGACCATCTGCTTGAAGTCGACCATCTCGATGCCGATTTCGGCCTGATGCTTGCGGAACAGCTCCTGCGCGTCATAGGGGCCGTAGAAATTCCCGCCCTCGCTGTTCTTGCCGGGGCCGGCATGGTCGCGGCCGACGATCATGTGGGTCAGGCCGTGGTTGCGGCGGATGATGCCGTGCCAGACCGCCTCGCGCGGGCCACCCATGCGCATGGCGAGGTTCAGAAGCGACAGATGGGTGGTGGCATGGGGATACTTGTCCAGCACCGCCTCGTAGCAGCGGACGCGGGTGAAGTGATCGACATCGCCGGGCTTCGTCATGCCGACGACCGGATGGATCAGCAGGTTCGCCTGAGCCTCGCGCGCGGCGCGGAAGGTCAGTTCCTGATGCGCCCGGTGCAGCGGATTGCGGGTCTGGAACGCGACGATGCGCCGCCAGCCCAGCTTGCGGAAATGCGCCCGCAATTCATTCGGCGTGTCGCGGCGGCCCCGGAAATCGTAATGGGTCGGCTGCTGGATGCCGGTGACCGGGCCGCCCAGATAAACCGGGCCCGCGACATTGTGCAGGTAATTGACCGAAGGATGCGCCACATCATCGGCGCCAAAGACCTTCTCGGCCTCGCGCGACTTGTCCGGGCTCCATTTGTCGGTGACAGAAAGGATGGCGAGGATGACGCCTTCCTGGTCGCGCAGCGCGATGTCCTGGCCCGGCTCGACCTTGTCGGCGAAGTCCTGGCTGACATCGAGGTTGATCGGCATCGGCCAGAGACCGCCCCAGCTCAGATGCATGTCATCCAGCACGCTGTTGTAATCGGCCTCGGTCAGGAAGCCCCGCAGCGGATAGAACCCGCCGTTCATCAGCAGTTCGAGGTCGCAGATCTGGCGCGGGGTCAGATCCCAGGACAGCATATTGCCGGCCTCGGCCTTAAGCTTCTGCGCGGATTCGGCGCTGACATAGAGTTCGGGGATCGGAGCGAGGTTCGGCAAGGTCATCGGATCTCTCGACAGTTGATCTGGGGCGGGTTCCTGCCCGATGGCGGAGGTCTTTGGGTGAACCGGCGCGTGGCAAAGACCAGCACCGGCTCGACCGCCATTAAGCCGCGCAGTCTGGCGGCTTCAACACAAGCTTTGAGATTTCCCCTGGACCTTGCGGAAAATTGCCAGCAAATGCGCCGGGTTGAACGGCGCCGCCGTTCGGTCTCGCAGGATCGGGAAGGGCGGTCGGTTCCGCCCTTCCCGCAGTCTCTCGAAATGCGATCCGCGTGGCCCGCGTCAGGCGGGAATTTCTGCCGCGTCGGGATTGGGCGCACCGGCCATGTGATGTTCGGCAAGCCACCGCTCGGCGTCCAGCGCCGCCATGCATCCCATGCCCGCCGAAGTCACCGCCTGGCGATAGATATGGTCGGTCAGGTCGCCCGCGGCGAATACGCCGGGAATCGATGTGCGGGTCGAGCCCGGCTCGACCTTCACATAGCCGCCGTGATGCAGCTCCAGCTGATCACGCACCAGTTCCGAGGACGGCGCATGGCCGATGGCGATGAAAACCCCGTCGGCGGGGATCACCTGTTCCGCGCCGTGGCCGGTATGGCGGACGCGGACGCCGGTGACGCCCGGCGGGCTGCTTTCGCCCTCGACCTCGACCAGTTCGTGATCCCACAGGATGCGCACCTTGGGATGCCTGAACAGGCGCTCCTGCAGGATCTTCTCGGCCCGGAGGCTGTCACGGCGGTGGATCAGGGTGACGCGGCTTGCGAAATTGGTCAGGAACAGCGCCTCCTCGACCGCGGTATTGCCGCCGCCGATCACCGCCACCTCGCGGTTGCGATAGAAGAAGCCGTCGCAGGTCGCGCAGGCCGAGACGCCGAAGCCCTTGAATTTCTCCTCGCTCTCGAGGCCGAGCCAGCGCGCCTGTGCGCCGGTGGCGAGGATGACGGCATCGGCGGTGATGCGCGCGCCCGAATCCAGCTCCGCGACGAAGGGCCGCACCTTCAGGTCAAGCTTCGTCACCGTGTCGATGAAGATGCGCGCGCCCATCGCGCGGGCATGTCCCTCCATCTTCACCATCAGGTCGGGGCCCTGGATCTCGGTCTCGCCCGGCCAGTTCTCGACCTCGGTGGTGATGGTAAGCTGGCCGCCCGGCTGCATGCCCTGGATCAGCACGGGCTCGAGCATCGCGCGGGCGGCGTAGACGGCGGCGGTATAGCCGGCGGGGCCGGAGCCGATGATCAGCACCCGGCTATGCGCGGGCAGCATGTCGGGGGCGGAATCTGCGGGGGCGTGGGACATGGCAACTGGACCTTTCGCGTTTACGCGCCTAGGTAATCACCCCCGCCGCCTCATGCAACGTGCCCGGGCTGGGGCAGGCGGACGGAAAGAATATTGCGCGGACAGGGCCGGCACGCTAGCTTCCCGCATGAAAACCGGTCCGCGACGGGCCAAAGAGGAAACGTATGAGCGGCGCCCGACTAGACGAGATCGACCGAAAAATCCTTGCGGAGCTTCAGGCCGACGGGCGCATGACCAATGTCGAGCTTGCGCGGCGCGTCGGGATCTCGGCCCCGCCCTGCCTGCGCCGCGTCCGCGCGCTGGAGGAGCTGGGCTATATCCGCGGCTATCACGCCGAAATCGACGCGCGGGAACTAGGCTTCGAGGTGCAGGTCTTTGCCCTCGTCCGGCTGGTGAGCCAGTCCGAGAAGGACCTTTCCGCCTTCGAGGCGCTGACCCGGACATGGCCCCTGGTCCGTGAATGCCACATGCTGAATGGTGAAATCGATTTCATCCTGAAATGCGTCGCACCCGACCTGCCGAGCTTCCAGCGCTTCCTGACCGACAGCCTGACCTCGGCCCCGAATGTGGCCTCGGTCAAGACGAGCCTCGTCATCCGCTGCGCCAAGGACGAGCCCGGCGTGCCCTTCGAGGTGGTCGAGATGCGGGCGGCCGCCCTGGGCTAACGGCCGGGCTGCTGCCGGGGGTTTTGCACCCCCGGACCCCCGCAGGGTATTTGGGAAACGATGAAGCGGGTTTTCTTCAGCGGGCGGGATCCTTGTCCCTAGCCTTGCGGAAGGCGAAAGCCTTGGCCGGGAGGGCGGTGCGGACTTCCGTCCCGGCGGGCTTTGCGCAAAGATGCCCCAAACGATTGTGACCGCGGGCGGGTTCGCGCCGCGATGTGGGCAGGGACGGGACGAATGACTGATATCTCGACATTGAACAGCCGCGGGCTGGTGCTGGTCGGCTGCGGCCGGATGGGCGGCGCGCTGCTGGATGGCTGGCTGAAGAACGGGCTGGAGCCGCAGGCGGTTCATGTGATCGATCCCAAGCCGCGTGCGGATCTGTCGGCATTGGGTATTTCGGTAAACGGTGAATTGCCGTCCGATCCCGCCGTCCTCGTCATCGCGGTGAAGCCGCAGATGATGGCCGACGTGCTGCCGAAGCTGACTGTCGGGGCGGATACGCTGGTCCTGACCGTCGCGGCGGGTGTCACCATCGCCGCCTATGAGGCGGCGTTCCCGCAGTCTCCGGTAGTGCGCGCGATGCCGAATACTCCGGCAGCGATCGGGCAGGGCATCACCGCGATCATCGGCAATGCCAAGGCGGGCGAGGCGCGGATAGCGCTGGCCGAGGTGCTGCTTTCCGCCGTCGGTCGCGTCGTGCGGCTGGAGGCCGAGGAGCAGATGGATGCGGTGACGGCGCTTTCGGGATCGGGGCCTGCCTATGTCTTTCACATGATCGAGGCGATGGCTGCTGGGGGCGAGGCCGAGGGGCTGTCGCCGGAACTGGCGCTGGAACTGGCGCGCGCGACGGTGGCCGGGGCAGGGGCGCTTGCCGTCCATGAGGACGAGGATCCGGCGGTGCTGCGCGAGAACGTGACCTCTCCCGGTGGGACTACCGCCGCGGGCCTGCGTGAGTTGATGGACCCCGAGCGCGGCCTGCCGCCCTTGATGCGGCGCACCATCGCGGCTGCCGCCGCGCGCGGGCGGGAGCTGGGGAAATGAGCGGCGCGCCCGCTGCCCCGATCGGCTGGGACGATTTCGCCGCCGTCGACATTCGCGCCGGCCGCATCCTGCGCGCCGAACCCTTCCCCGAGGCGCGCCGCCCGGCGATCAAGCTGTGGCTGGATTTCGGCCCCGAGATCGGCGAGCGCAAATCCTCGGCCCAGATCACCCGGCATTATTCGCCCGAGACGCTGGTGGGCAAGCAGGTGCTGGCGGTGGTGAATTTCCCGCCGCGCCAGATCGGGCCGTTCATGTCCGAGGTCCTGGTTCTGGGCCTGCCCGACGAGGCGGGAGAGGTCGTGCTGATCGCGCCCGACAAGCCTGTGCCGGTCGGGGGGAGGATGTATTGATGAGATTGCTGGTCACACGCCGGATGACCGAAGCCGCGGAACGCGCCCTGACGGGTCGCTTCGACACCGTGATCCTTGAGCGCGAGCAGGGCTTCACGCCCGAGGAAGCCGCACAGGCGATGCGGGATTTCGATCTGGTGATGCCGACGCTGGGCGACCGCTTTACCGCCGAGGCGTTCCGGGGCGATCTGCGCTGCAAGCTGATCGCGAATTTCGGCGCGGGCTATAATCATATCGACGTGGCGGCGGCTGCCGATGCCGGGGTGGCGGTGACGAATACGCCCGATACGGTGACCGACGCGACCGCCGATATTGCGCTGACCCTGATCCTGATGACCGCACGCCGGGCGGGCGAGGGCGAGCGCCTGCTGAGGCGCGGGGAATGGACGGGCTGGCAGCCGACGCAACTGATGGGGCGGCATGTCACCGGCGCGACGGTCGGCATCATCGGCATGGGCCGGATCGGCAAGGCGATCGCCCGGCGCTGCCATCTGGGCTTCGGGATGCAGGTGCTGTTCCACAACCGCTCGACCGTCTCGTCTCTGGACGTTCCGGCGCGCCAGACCTCGGGGCTGGAGGAGTTGCTGACGCAATCCGACTTCGTGGTGATCGCCGTGCCGGGCGGGGCCGGGACGCGGCATCTGATCGGGGCGAGGGAGCTCGCGCTTCTGGGGCCGCAGTCCTTCCTGATCAACATCGCGCGGGGCGACGTGGTGGACGAGGCCGCGCTGGTCGAGGCGTTGGAAACCGGCCGCATCGCCGGAGCGGGGCTGGATGTCTATGAGCGCGAGCCGCAGGTCTCGCCCGGTCTCACGCGATTCGAGAACGTGACCCTGCTGCCGCATCTGGGCACCGCGGCCGAGGAGGTGCGCACCGCGATGGCGATGCGGGCCATGTCGAACCTGATTGCCTTTTCCGAGGGGCGGGCGCTGCCCGACCGGGTGAACTGATGTCGCCCTCCGACCGGGCGATGGCGCTGATCCAAGCCGGAATAGCCGCCGCCGATCCGGCCGCCGCCGTCGCGCGCGGGCTGGATGCGGCGCTGGCGGACCCACCCGGACCGGGGGGGCGCTGGCAGGTCATCGCTCTTGGCAAGGCCGCCCGCGCCATGACCGGGGCCGCGCTGGTGCGTCTGCCCGAGGCGGAGGCGCTGGTCGTTACCAATGCCGGGAATGACGCGCCGCTGACGGGCGCGCGCGTGCTGCGTGCGGGCCATCCCGAACCCGATGCCGATGGTGCCGCAGCCGCAGTCGAGGTCGAGCGGATCCTGCGTGCCGGCCGGCCCGAGGATCGCGTCCTCGCCCTGATCTCGGGCGGGGGATCGGCCATGCTGCCTGCGCCGGTCGAGGGCGTGAGCCTTGCCGAGAAGCAGGCGGTCAACCGGCTGCTGCTCGGCTCGGGCGCGGATATTGCGCAGGTCAATCTGATCCGGCAGAGCCTGTCGCGGCTGAAGGGCGGCGGCTGGCTGCGCCTGTCGGCGGCACCTGTCACGGCGCTGATCCTGTCGGATGTGCCGGGCGACGACCTGCGTGTCATCGCCTCGGGTCCGACGGTCGCGCCGGTGGGCAGCCGGGCCGAGGCCGCGGCGCTGGCCCGAAGGCTGGGCATCTGGGACCGGATGCCCGAGAGCGCGCGTGCGGCATTGCTGCGGCGGGACGAGACGGACCCCCTGCCGCCCGCCCGCAATATCCTTGTCGGCTCGAACGCGATTTCGGTCGCCGCCATGGTTGCGGCCGGAGCCCATGCCGCGCCGCTTCCGCTGGAAGGTGACGTGCAGGATTGCGCCGAGGCGATCTGGCAGCTTGGCTCCGGCCTCTCGCCGGGCGAGGCGCTGGCCTTTGGCGGGGAAACCACCGTGCGGCTGACCGGCGATGGCATGGGGGGCCGCAATCAGGAACTCGCTTTGCGGCTTGCCCTGCTGGCAGAGGCGCGGCCCGTGTCCTTCGACTGGGCCTTCGCGGCGGTCGGAAGCGACGGGCGCGACGGGCCGGGCGAAGCGGCGGGGGGCCTTGTCGGACCCGGCACGCCGGACGCGATCCGCGCGGGCGGCGTCGATCCGGTCGCGGCCTTGGCGCGGAACGATTCGACCCCCGCGCTCGCCGCAGGGGATGCGCTGGTGGTCACTGGCCCGACCGGGACCAATGTGGCCGACCTCGCCGTTCTGGTCCGCGCCTGAACCCTATTCCGCCGCGATGCGCGGATCATCGGGAAAGGGGCCCGGTGTCGCGACGGTCTGGGCAAAACGCGTGCGCGCCTCGCCCTCCAGATAGATGAGGCGACCGGCGCAGATCGTTGCCTCGACCTCTCCGGTCCCAAGCGAGATGATCGTCAGGTCCGCGCGGCAGCCATGATCCAGCCTGCCACGATCCGAAAGGCCCATGATCTCGGCCGGGCGGGCCGAAAGCAGCGCCCAGATCCGGGGCAGGCTCGCGAGGTCGGGACCGGCCAGCGACAGCGCCAGCGGCACCAGCCGTTCGGGCGCCCCGTCCGAGATGATCACATCGCCCAGCCCCGCGTGCAGGAAGTCACGCAGGCGATCCTCGTCCGCGGCCGAAAGCAGGACCGGGTCGCCCATCGCGCGCGCGGCGGCGGCGGCGGAATGGGCGGCGGGGCGCGCGGCAAGGCCCGCGCCGATCATCGAATGCGTCTCGCGCATGGCGCCGCCGGTATCGCCGATGCTGCCATAGCGGGCGCGGATCTCGTCCAGCGCCTCGGCCAGCCGGCAGAGATGGCGCGGCACCTCGCGCCTGCGCCCCGCCGCCGCCTCCAGTTCTGCCGCCAGATCCGCGGCCAGCATGTCCAGCCGCCCGGCCTCGATCCCGAAGGCCGGGGCATCATGCTGCATCAGGTCGCGCAGGCGCGCGAAATCGCTTTCGAACCAGGCGAGCCGGATGCCGACCTTCTGGCAGACATCGATCAATTGCTGGGTGCAGTCCGTCCGCGAGCTTTCGATCGAGAGGGCCGGGCGCAGATCGGGGACGCTGCTGCGCGGCATCGCTGCCAGCAGGGACGCCGCGCGCTCGGGGGCCTCTGCGCCGCCTTCCCATGACCAGCCCGGCGTCAGCCAGGCCGTGGTGATGCCCGAACGCGCGGCCAGTTGCGCCGATCCGCGCAGCCGCAAGCCCGCGTCATGGCCCGGCTCGGGACGCATCAGCATGTCGACGATGCCCGGCAGCACCAGATAGCCGGTCAGGTCCACGCCGGGCAGCGGGCCCTTGGCGATCCTGCCGCGCGAGATGGCGACGGATCGCTGGCGAAGTTCGCCTTCGCGCAGGATGGTGGCGCCGACCAGGCGCAGCGGGGGCAGAGAGGGCATCGCAATACTCGGCGGGGTTGTCCCGGGCAGAATGACCCCTCGGTGTGAAATGCGCATGACATTCCCGCCCGGCCGCAGGATTGCGCCTGTGCGCTGCGGTCTTGACGCCGACGGTCGCGCTGAGCAGGCTGGCCCAGGACTTGCGACGAGGTCACGATGCTGCACGCCTATGCCCGGAGTGGATCGGCGCCCGGTCTGGTTCTTCTGCCGCCGGATGCGGGGCTTGAGGAGGCGATCTGGATCGACCTCTACCGCCCCCTCCCCGAACAGGTGGCAGCCGTGACCGCCCTCGGCTACGAGGTTCCGACCCTCGAGGACATGGAGGAGATCGAGATCTCGAACCGTCTCTACATGGAGAAGGGGGTCTTCTACATGACCGGGGTGCTGCCGGGGCAATTGCCCGACGGAACCTCGCTTGCCATGCCGGTGACGTTCATCCTTGACCGCGGGCGACTGGTCACGGTCCGCCATCACGCGCCCCGGCCCTTCGCGACCTTCCCCGACCGCGCCGACCGGTCGAGCGCCGGTTGCGCCACTGCCGAACACCTGTTTCTGGGCCTCGTGGACGAGATCATCGGCCGCCTCGCCGACCTCTCCGAGGGGGTGGGCCGCGTCCTTGACGCCAGCGCGGCAAAGGTTCTGGGGCAGCCCAAGCCGGGCAATGCCGCGGATCTGGAATCCGCCCTTGTCACCATCGGCCAGCAGGCCGAGCTGATGGGCCGCGTGCGGATGGGCCTGTTGTCGATGGACCGGATCCTCGTCTATCACCACGCGGTCACCGGACAGGACAAAGAGGATTCGGCGACGCGCAGCGTGCGTTCGGCCATCCAGCGCGACATTCAGGCGCTCGAGGTCCATGCCGATTTCCTGACCTCGCGGATCGGGATGACCATCGACGCGACCATGGGCATGATCGGGCTCCAGCAGAACGAGAGGGTGCGCCTCCTTTCGGTCATCACCGCGCTGTTTCTGGCGCCGACGCTGATCGCCAGCATCTACGGGATGAATTTCCAGCATATGCCGGGGCTCGATTTCGGCCTCGGCTTTGCCATGGCCATCGGGCTGATGGCGGTTTCGGTCATCGGCGTTCTGGTCGTCCTCAAATGGAAGCGGTGGTTCTAGCCCCGCAGCGGGAAATCCTCGATACGGTGCATCCGGCCCTCGGCATCCTCGCCGACCAGCGAGACGGCGCGGACCTGCATCGGCGCCCGGATCAGCGGGTCCAGTACCGGACCCAGCGCCGCGACCAGCGCCTCGCCCTCGGCGCGGGGCAGGCTTTTCGAAAGCGTCAGGTGATAGTTGAACAGGTCGAGGACGAAGGGATAGCCCCAGTGATCCAGATGCGCGCGGGCCTTTTCGGGCAGCGCATCGGGCTTGCGCCGCTCGCGCTCGGCAGGCGTCAGGGGCGCGCGCAGATCGTCGAGCCGGGTGACGAGGGCCTGCTCCAGCGCCACCAGCTCCACCGGCTGGCGCAGCGGCCGCAGCGCCACGAAGCCCCAGTCGCAGCTCAGCCCCAGATCCAGCGCGAAGGCCGAGAGGTGGTCGCAGATCAGCGCCGTGCGCAGCACCAGATCATCGGGCGAATGCCCCTCGGCCAGCCGGAACGGCGCTTTCAGCGTGGCGTGAAAGCCGTATCGGCGCGGAACGGAGGTGATCTCCGCCGCACTCGCCTGAAGCCCCGCGACTTCGGGCCGCGCCGGAGCCTTGCCCGTCCGCGCGTCCCAGCCAAGCCAGGCGGCGCCGAAATCGCCAAGCTCCCCCTCGGGAAGGTGATAGATCGCAAAGCGCGCGAATTTCATCCGGTTCTCCTGCCTCAGATGCATTTCCGGTCCGCGCGCGGCGAAATCCCGGCCCGGCGGGTTGTCCGCAAGGCGCGTGCAGCTTATGGCTGCTAGGGCAGGTCCACAATCGGGGACGCCGGATGAAATCCACACTGCGCTATATGACCTGGCCCTTCATCGTCACCGGCGCGGGGCTTCTCCTGGCCGGTCTGATCGGCTGGCAGTATCAGGCGACGGCGGGGGGCGCGCTGGCCTTCTTCCTGATCGCCGCCGTGCTCGCGGTGCTGGAAATCTCGCTCAGCTTCGACAATGCGATCGTCAATGCCAACAAGCTGAAGCAGATGACGCCGAAATGGCAGCGCCGCTTCCTGACCTGGGGCATCGTCATCGCGGTCTTCGGGATGCGGGTGCTGTTTCCCTTGCTGATCGTCGTCATCGCCGCCCGCCTCAACCCGGTCGAGGCGGTGCGCCTCGCCGCAACCCAGCCCGCCCGCTATGCCGAGATCATCCACGAGGCGCATCTGCCCATCGCGGGCTTCGGCGGCGCCTTCCTCATGCTGGTCGCGCTGAACTACTTCTTCGACCAGAGCAAGGATGTGGACTGGATCGCGGGGGTCGAGGCCGCGCTGCGCAAGATCGGCGAGATCCGGGGGATGGAGGTCGGCTTCGTCCTCGTCTGCGTGATGGTGGTGCTGTATTTCATGCCCGACGGAAAAGAGCACAGCTTCATTATCGCCGCGATATGGGGCGTCATCACCTATCTGCTCGTCGACACGCTGAGCCACATCCTCGACCGCTGGGGTGGCGCGCGGGCGGCGGCGCAGGGCGGCTTCGGAGCCTTCCTCTATCTCGAGGTGCTCGACGCCTCCTTCAGCTTCGACGGCGTGATCGGGGCCTTCGCGCTCACCCAGAACCTGTTCCTGATCGCGATCGGCCTCGGCATCGGGGCGATGTATGTCCGCGCGATGACGGTGATGCTGGTCGAAAAGGGCACGCTGGCCCAGTTCCGCTATCTCGAACACGGGGCCTTCTGGTCGATCTTCGTCCTCTCGATCATCATGTTCATCCAGACCCTGCGCCCGATCCCGGAATATATCACCGGTCTCCTTGGCGCCGCCTTCATCGCGGTCGCCTTCATGAACTCGCTCTCCTGGCGTCGCCGCCATCCCGACAAGGCCAATGCGAAAGCCGAATGACCGAGGGCGCACGATCCCCCTGACCGCGCGCCCTTTCACCGTTTTCCAAATACCCAAACAGCAACGCCGCGACAGGCGCGGCGCCTGCCGGGTTCAGGCCGTCGTAGCAAGCGGCCGGGTCGCCGCCTCCAGCCAATCCCGCGTCTCGGGCGCGACCAGCGGGCCGATCAGGCGCCGGACCTGGGCGTGATAGGCGTCGAGCCAGGCGATCTCGTCTCGCGACATCAGCGCGGGGTCGATCATCCGCCGGTCGATCGGGCAGAAGGTCAGCGTCTCGAAACCCAGCATGCTGCGCCCGTCGGGGCTTTCGGCCGGCTCGACCACGATCAGGTTCTCGATGCGGATGCCGTATTCACCCTCGCGGTAATAGCCCGGCTCGTTCGAGAGGATCATGCCCGGTTGCAGCGGAATGTCCGAGATCCGCGACAGCCTGACCGGCCCCTCATGGACCGACAGTCCCGCGCCCACGCCATGCCCGGTGCCATGGTCGTAATCCATGCCCTCGGACCAGAGCGGCGCGCGCGCCAGCGCGTCCAGATGAGCCCCGGCGACGCCCTTGGGAAAGCGCGCCCGCGACATTGCGATCATGCCTTGCAGGACGCGGGTATAGGGCCGCCGGATCGCCGGGTCGAAATCGCCCATCGGCAGCGTGCGGGTGATGTCGGTCGTCCCGTCGGAATATTGCCCGCCCGAATCGATCAGCACGATGTCGCCCGGCAGGATGCGCCGGTCGCTCTGCTCCGAGACGTGGTAATGGTTGATCGCGCCATTCGGGCCCGAGCCGAGGATCGTGTCGAAGCTGACATCGATGATGCCGCGCTGGACGCGCAACTCCTCGAGCTTCTTGCAGATGTCGATCTCGGTCAGCGGATCGGTCGCAAGGGTAGGCGCGCGACCGTCCAGCCAGCAGAGCAGATCCGCGACCGCTGCCCCGTCGCGCAGATGCGCGGCGCGCATCCCCGCGATCTCGGCCGCATTCTTGCGGGCCTTCGGCATGATCACCGGGTCCTGCGCCTCGCGGATCGGGGTGTCCATGCTTTCGATCAGGGCAAAGACCTTGTCGGGCGCGGTCGCCGGATCGACGATCACCGGCCCGGCAAGATTGGTCAGCGCCGGGACCAGCGCGTCGGGCGGCAGCAAGGTCACCTCATTCCCCAGCGCCGTCCTGACCTCGGGTCCGAATTTCGCCGGATCGGCAAAGACGGCGACGCGGCCATCCTCCTCGATGATGGCGAAGGAGAGGACGACCGGGTTCTTCGGCACATCCGCCCCGCGGATGTTCAGAAGCCACGAGATCGAATCGGGCAGCGTCAGCACGGCGGCCTGCGCCTCGGCCTCGCGCAGCAGACCGGCGATGCGCGCGCGCTTCTCGCCCGCCGTCTCGCCCGCCAGCGCGTCGGGCCAGAGCCGGACCTGACCCACCGGCGGGGCGGGCTGGTCCGGCCAGATCGCATCGACCGGGTTCGTCTCGACCGGGATCAACGCGATGCCCGAACCATGCAGGCCCTTCTCGATCTCGCGGATCTCGCGCCGGGTATGCAGCCAGGGGTCATAGCCGATGCGGCCACCCTCGGGCAGCGCCTCGCGCAGCCATTCGGCGGCCTTGACCTCGGGCCAGTCGACCGGGGTGAAATGGCCAAGGTCGATTTCCGACTTGACCTGAACGCGATAGCGGCCGTCGACAAAGACTCCGGCGCGTTCCGGCGTCACGATGGCAAAGCCCGCGCTGCCGCTGAAGCCGGTCAGCCAGCCCAGCCGCGCGTCGTGGCCTGCGACATATTCGCTTTGATGGGCATCCGCGCGCGGCACGATGAACCCGTCGAGTCCGCGCCGCGCCAGTTCGCCGCGCAGGGCGGCCAGCCGCGGCACATGCTGGGCCGGGTCGGAATGGCTCTCGTAACTCTGGAACATCTTAACCTCTTCGTCTTGGTTCTCAGGCAGTTTTCGCCCGCCGCAGCCGGACCTCGGCGCCGGGCATGGTCCGGGCAAGGCCGTCGGCGACGGCCTCGGCGCTGCGGCGGTGATGGAATTCCTCGGCGACGCGCGCCCGCGACGCATGGGCCAGCCGTCCGGCGCGTTCGGGATCGGCCAGAAGCGCCGCGATCTCATCGGCCATGATGTCGGGGCGCTCGGGCGGGACAAGGACGGCGTCGCGGCCCGAGGTGATCAGCTCGTGATTGCCGCCGACATCGGTGACGATGACCGGCATTTCCATCGCCATCGCCTCCATGATGGCGACCGAGATGCCTTCGTTCAGGCTGGCCAGCGCAAAGACATGCGCCCGTTCAAGCCCCTCGCGCACCGCGCCTTCGCTGATCGCGCCCAGCAGCGTGACGGCATCGGAAAGACCCATGCGTGCGATCAGCCCCTCAAGATGGTGCTGGCGATAGCCGCTGCCGCCCAACTCATCCTCGCCCGCGATCTCCAGCCGCGCGTCGATGCCCCGTTCGCGCAGCATGGCCACGGTCTCGATCAGGTGGTCATGGCCCTTGATCGCATTCAGCCGCCCGCAACTGAAGATGCGCAGCGGCTCGCCGGGGGCAGGGGGCTGCCAGGGCGTGCTGCGCCGGATCTGGTCGAGGTCGACGCCCATCGGGGCGATATTGACCACCGGGGGCAGGTCCGGGCCGATCTCGCGCTCGGCCACGCCGGTCAGGAGGCGCGAGATGATGGTGGCAAAGCGCGCATGGCGCCATTTCTGGCGCTGGTTCGGGCCATAACCCTCCAGCGTCGGGCCGTGCAGCGTCAGGCTGTAGCCGGGACCGCCGAGGCGCTGGGCCAGCATCGCGACATTGGCGCTGTCGGCGCAGGAATGGACATGGATGTGATCCCAACCTTCCTCGCGCGCGATGCGCTTCAGCCGCGCGCCCATCGCCACCAGCGCCAGCATGCGCAGCCTTTGCTTTGCCCCGCCCCTGGTCTCGGCCGAAAGCGCCGCGCCGATTGCCCGCGCGGCGCCAAGCGGAGAGCGCATCATCTCGACCGCAGCGCCGGCAAGCTGGCCGCCCGAAATCGGCATGAGATAGCGGGTCTGGCGCTGCGCCTCGGCCGTCCAGCTATGCGAGGCGACCGCACGCGGCGGCGGCCGGGTCGAGACGAGTTCCGCCTCAATCCCCAGCTCGGCCAATGCCTGCCGCTCGCGCCAGAGGAAAATATGCGTCTGGCCGGGAAACTCCGGTATGAAAAAGCCAATCTTCAACACGACACGCCTCCAAGGATGCCGAAGTGGTCGCACAGGCCGCGACATCAAATCAAGCAAGCTTCGCGCGCAGTCGCCGCTCTCTCAGGCCCGCCGCAATGCGTTGGCGCCAAGCACGCGGGCGCGCTTGCGCGGGTCGGCCTCGAAAAGCGCGGCAAGCTGCTCGGTAATCGCGCCGGCAAGCTGCTCGGCATCGGTGATGGTGACGGCGCGCTGGTAATAGCGGGTCACGTCATGGCCGATGCCGATCGCCAGCAACTCGACCTGCCGCCGCTTCTCGATCATGGCGATGACGTCGCGCAGGTGCTTCTCGAGATAGTTGGCGGGGTTGACCGACAGGGTCGAGTCATCGACCGGCGCCCCGTCGGAAATGACCATCAGGATGCGCCGCGCCTCGGGCCGGCGGGTCAGCCGCCGATGCGCCCATTCCAGCGCCTCGCCGTCGATATTCTCCTTCAGCAACCCCTCTTTCATCATCAGGCCAAGGTTGGGGCGCACGCGCCGCCACGGCGCATCCGCCGCCTTGTAGATGATGTGGCGCAGGTCGTTCAGGCGACCGGGATGCGCGGGGCGACCATTGGCCAGCCATTGCTCGCGGCTCTGGCCGCCTTTCCACGCGCGGGTGGTGAAGCCGAGGATCTCGACCTTCACCTGCGACCGTTCCAGCGTGCGGGCCAGCACGTCGGCGCAGATCGCGGCAATGCTGATCGGGCGTCCGCGCATCGAGCCGGAATTGTCCAGAAGCAGCGTCACCACGGTATCGCGGAACTCGGTATCCTTCTCGACCTTGAAGCTGAGCGGCATGGTTGGGTTCGCGACGACGCGGGCAAGGCGTCCGGCATCGAGGACGCCTTCCTCCTTGTCGAACTCCCAGCTCCGGCTCTGCTGCGCCTGCAGGCGGCGCTGCAGCTTGTTCGCCAGCCGCGAGACCGCGCCGCGCAGCGGCTCAAGCTGCTTGTCGAGATAGGCGCGCAGCCGCTCCAGCTCAGCTGGTTCGGCCAGATCCTCGGCCCGGATCTCCTCGTCGAATTCCTGCGTATAGACGCGGTAGTCGGGGCTTGCGTCGCTGACCGGCGGCGGGATGTCGGGCGGGCTTTCTGCCTCGGACATCTCGGCCTCGTCGGCCATTTCCTCGTCGGACTGGTCGTCCATGCTGACCTGGGCCTGACGCTCGTCCTGGGTCTGCTCCTGCGTGCGTTCGGGGGCGGCCTCGGCCTCCTCGTCCTCGTTCTGGTCGCGGGACTGGTTGTCGCCCGATTCCTCGTCCTGCTCGGCGCTGTCCTCGGCCTCGTCCTCCTGCGGCTCGTCCGGGTCCTCGCCCAGCTGGTCGCCATAGCCGAGGTCCGAGATCACCCGCCGCGCCATCCGCGCGAAGGCCGCCTGATCCGAAAGGACGGTATTCACCTCCTCGAGATCCGCGCTCGCCTGCGCCTCGACAAAGGGCCGCCAGAGGTCCGCGACATGCTGGGCGGCAGGGGGCAGGGCGCGTCCGGTCGCCATCTGCCGCACGATATAGCCCGCCGCGACGGCCAGCGGCGCATCGGCCGGGGCCTTGATCTGGCCATAGCCCTTGCGCTCGGCCTCCTGTCCCAGCTTCGCGTCGATATTCGAGAGCGCGCCCGGCATGTCCCGCGCACCCAGCGCCTCGCAACGCGCCGTCTCCATCGCCTCGTAGAGGTCGCGGGCCATGGGTCCGGCGGGGGTGTATTTCGCATGTGTCGCGGCGTCGTGGTGGCGCAGCTTCATCGCCAGCGCATCGGCGGTGCCCCGCGCCAGCAAGACCTCGTCCCGGGTCAACCGGCGGCTGACCTGCGGCAGGCGCATGGTATCGCCCGAAACCCCGGGGGGATCGGCCGAGAAGGTCACGTTCAGCTCATGCTCCTCCGCCAGCGCGCGCGTCGCCTCGGTCAGAGCCCTCTTGAACGGATCGGCGGGGTTGTCGGACTTTTTCATGCCTTGTTTCTGAGCCAGATTCCTGCCGCTGTCGAGGGGGGCAGCGGGCCGAAGCGGCATGTCGGCAGGCTGACCGGTCTGATCGGGACGATGCCGGGCCATGGCGGCGGTCAACGGCTGGCGCGGCGGCTCCCGCGGATGCCGTGGAACCGGTTTGCCGTCGGGGGCCGAGGCTTGCGTCGGGGCGGTTCAGTTCGTCTGGAGAAGCCCCTTGCCGACCAGATCGTCGATCATGCCGATGCAGCCGAAATACTGGTTGTCGAGCGCCGTCTGGAAGGCGGCTTCCTGCTGCGCATTCCCCCGGCTCTTGCCGTATTCGGATGCGATCTTCTGACGGATCGTCTCTGCACCATCCTCGAACCGTTCGACGGTCATGGCCGGGTCGAGCCGGCCTGCGGCAGCCGGTAGGGCCGGGGCGGCCGCGCCGAAGAACGCACCCGATTCCGGGGGCGCGACCGCGATCCGGTTCTCGGCCATGAATTGCCAGACCGCAGCGCAGACGACGGCATTTCCCGCTGTCGCGTCATGATGCGGGCGGTTGCCCACATCATAGCGCTTGGGCGCCTCGACGGCCGAGGCTGCCGTTGCCGATAGGATCAGGATCAGAGTGGCAAGCCGTGACATCAGCCAGCCTTGACCGCCGCGCTTTCCGGCAGCTCCTCGTCAAACAGGCGCTGATAGAACTCGGCCACGGTCTGGCGTTCCAGCTCGTCGCATTTGTTCAGGAAGGTCAGGCGGAAGGCATAGCCCACATTGTCGCCGAAGATGCGGGTGTTCTGGGCCCAGGTGATCACCGTGCGCGGGCTCATCACCGTCGAGAGGTCGCCCTGCATGAAGGCGGTCCGGGTCAGGTCGGCCAGCGTCACCATCTGGTTGATGATCTTGCGGCCCTTCTCGGTGTTGTAGGTCGGGTTCTTGGCCAGAACGATCGCGGCCTCGGCGTCGTGGCTGAGATAGTTCAGCGTCGAGACCAGCGACCAGCGGTCCATCTGGCCCTGGTTGATCTGCTGGGTGCCGTGGTAAAGGCCGGTCGTGTCGCCCAGACCCACCGTGTTCGCGGTGGCGAACAGGCGGAAATAGGGGTTCGGCGTGATGACCTCGTTCTGGTCCAGCAGCGTCAGCTTGCCGTCGGCCTCCAGCACGCGCTGGATCACGAACATCACATCGGCGCGGCCGGCGTCATATTCGTCAAAGACGATGGCGGTCGGATTGCGCAGCGCCCAGGGCAGGATGCCCTCATGGAAAACCGTGACCTGCTTGCCATCGATGAGCTTGATCGCGTCCTTGCCGATCAGGTCGATCCGGCTGACGTGGCTGTCGAGGTTCACACGCACGCAGGGCCAGTTCAGCCGCGCCGCCACCTGCTCGATATGGGTGGATTTCCCGGTGCCGTGATAGCCTTGGATCATCACCCGGCGGTTATAGGCAAAGCCCGCCAGAATCGCCATCGTGGTGTCGGGATCGAACTTGTAGGTCGGGTCAAGCTCGGGCACGCGGTCGGTCCGTTCGGCAAAGCCCTTGACCCTCATGTCGCTTTCGAGGCCGAACACCTCGCGCAGGTCGATTTCTTCGGTGGGTTTCGCGTTCACGTCCAGCATAGCTCAGGCCCTTTTCTCGCAACCATGCCTTGATTGCGCATTCGGGCAGCGCGTGCAAGCTCCCGCGCATGGCGGATCTTCGCCGGCGCGCTTCATTGACGCCCGCCCGGGCAGTTTCTAAGCTTTCATCAGTTGCAGCGAAAGGACCGGACCGGTTTGAACGACGCCCGGCGGGTCGCATTGGAGGAGATGATCGCGCGTGTCGCCCTTGGCGACCGGTCGGCCTTCGATGCGCTCTATGACGCTACCTCGGCCAAATTGCACGCGATCTGCATTTCGCTGCTGCGGGACCGGCCCGAGGCCGAGGAAACCCTGCAGGAGGTCTATATCAACATCTGGCGCAGCGCCGGGCGCTATTCGGCGAACGGGCTTTCGCCTATGACCTGGCTGATCACCATTGCCCGCAACCGCGCCATCGACCGGCTGAGGGCGCGCGAGGCAAGGCCCGGATTCGCCCCGGCCGAGGCGGCGGCGGTCGTGCCCTCGCCCGATCCCGGTCCCGAACTTTCCACCATCCGGTCGCAGCAGCAAAGCCTGCTTGCCGCCTGTCTCGATGAACTGGGAGAGGCGCAGGCCGGCGCGGTCCGGGCGGTTTATCTGGAGGGGCTGACCTATGCCGAGCTGGCCGCGCGCGAGGGGGTTCCGGTCAATACCCTGCGCAGCTGGCTGCGCCGTGGTCTCTTGCGGCTGAAGGACTGCGTGAGCCGATGAGCGACGAGCTTCCCCCGCCCCTCACGCCCGAGGAGGAGGACGAAGTCCTCGCCGCCGAAATGGCGCTTGGCCTCGTCTCGGACGAGGATGCGCAGCGCGGCGTCGCCCGTCTGGCCGAGGATCCGGCATTTGCGCAGCGCGTGCGCGACTGGCAGGAGCGGCTGGCGGGCCTTGCCGATGAACTTACCCCGGTCATGCCCCCGGCACGGGCGCGCCAGCGCATCCGCGAGGATCTTGGCCATGTCCATGCGCCGCTGAGCGAGGTGATCGACAGCCGCATCGGCTGGTGGCAGCGGCCATGGGCGCTGTTCTCGGGCGTGGCGGCCGTGCTGGCGCTGGCGCTGGTATTGCTGATGCCGGTCCTGAACGGCCGCGACCTGCCGGGCTATCGGGCGGAACTGGTCTCGGCCGATGCCACGATGCGCGTCGATGCCCGCGTCGAAGGGCGCGAGGTCGAGGTGATGCTGATGGACGGCACCGTCCCCGAGGGGCGCGACTGGCAGGTCTGGTTCCTCATGCCCGACGGCTCGGCCCCGATCTCGCTGGGCCTCGTCGCGCGCGAGGGGCCGATGCGCACGACCCTGCCGTCGGGAACCGACATGGTCGAGGGCGTGCGGATCGCGCTCTCGGACGAGCCGGCCGGCGGCTCGCCCACGGGTCGGGCCACCGGGCCGGTCTTTGCCATCGCCCCTCTCACACCCGCGTGAACCCCTCGAGGCGGGCGCAACCTTTCCGCCACGGCCCTCGTGACTGGAGCATCGGGCGCGATTGAAAGCGTCCGGCCATCGGAGAACACGGGGCTATGAAGGTTCAGCCGCAGTCAATCATCCTGCATTCCCTTGTCGCGGCGCTGGTCGTGCTTGCGCTGATCGCGCCCCCGGCTGGGTCAACCGATACCCAAGGCAGCGCCGCCCCGGTCGGGGCCGCGTCGCGATAGGCCGCAATCTTTCGCGGATGAACCGGGCTTGCCCCTTTGGCGTTCCTTCGCCAGAAATCGGATCACCGGGCCGTGATCGGGCCGCAGGACGAAGGGATGACGGATGAGCGGCTTGCTTGCGCTTCTGGATGACGTGGCGGGGATCGCCAAGATCGCCGCGGCCTCGATCGACGATGTCGCGGGGCAGGCGGCCAAGGCCGGGGCCAAGGCGGCAGGCGCGGTGATCGACGACGCCGCGGTCACGCCGAAATATGTCCACGGCTTCGACGCCTCGCGCGAGGTGCCGATCGTCCTCAGGATCGCGCGCGGTTCGATCGTGAACAAGCTGGTGATCCTTTTGCCGGTGGCCTTGCTGCTCTCGGCTTTTGCGGATTGGGCGATCACGCCGCTTTTGATGATCGGCGGGGCCTATCTGTGCTTCGAGGGGGCGGAAAAGGTCCTGCACGCGCTTGGTGATCACAAGGTCAACGAACCCAAGCTGCGCACCACCGAGGAAGGCGCCGCCGGGCTGGAGGAGGAGCGCGTCAGGGGCGCGATCAAGACCGATTTCATCCTCTCGGCCGAGATCATGACTATCGCGCTTGCAGCCATTCCCGATGGCGACCCGATCTGGATGGAGGCGCTGATCCTCGCCGTCGTTGCCGTCGGCATCACAGCCGCGGTCTATGGCTTTGTCGCGCTGATCGTGAAGGCAGATGATTTCGGCCTGCACCTTGCCCGTCGAGGCGGGATGCTGGCCGGATTCGGACGCGGCCTCGTGCGTTTCATGCCGGGCTTCATGAAGGTGCTGACCATCGTTGGCACCGCCGCGATGATCTGGGTCGGCGGGCAAATCATCGTCCACGGCCTGCACGATCTCGGCTTCCACCAGCCCTATGAATGGGTCCGTGACCGGGCCGAGGTTGCGGCCCACACCCTGCCATGGGCGCCGGGCGCGGCAAGCTGGGCCACGACGGCCTTTCTTGACGGGATCTTCGGCCTGATCCTCGGCTTCGTGCTCATCCCGGTCGCGAACCACATCGTCGGGCCGATGATCGGCGCGGTGAAGGGCATGTTTGGCAAGGCCGAGGCCTGAAGGCACCGCAGGCCAGCCATGCGCTTGCCCTTGGGTCGATGGCGGGATTATCAACCGCCTGGCAATCAGGAGGGAACACCATGCCGATAACCGCCTTGGCCGCAGAGGCGCTGAGCCAGCTTCTTGGCGCGCGTTTTTCCCAGTCTCAGGCCGATCGCGACCTGCATGGCGCATCCGAGACCTTCCACCGCGCCCCCCCGCCCGATGCCGTGGTCTGGCCGGTCTCGACCGACGAGGTTTCGGCGATCATGGCGATCTGCCACCGGCATCGCATTCCGGTGATCGGCTGGGGCACCGGCACCTCGCTTGAAGGGCATGCGCTGGCCATCCATGGCGGCATCGTCATGGACCTGATGAAGATGGACCGGGTGCTGGATATCCGGGCCGAGGATCTGCAGGCGAGCGTTCAGCCCGGCGTCACCCGCGAGGCGCTGAATACCGAATTGCGCGCGACCGGCCTGTTCTTCCCGGTCGATCCCGGCGCGAACGCGAGCCTTGGCGGCATGGCCGCGACGCGGGCCAGCGGCACCACCGCCGTGCGCTATGGCACGATGCGTGACAATGTGCTGGCGCTCGAGGTGGTGCTGGCCGATGGCCGCGTCATCCGCACCGGGACGCGCGCCGCGAAATCCAGCGCCGGCTATGATCTGACCGGGCTTTTCGTCGGCTCCGAAGGGACGCTCGGCATCATCACCGAACTGACGCTGCGCCTGCATGGCCAGCCCGAGGAGGTCGCCGCCGCCGTCTGCGCCTTCCCGACGCTGGAGCAGGCCGTGGAATGCGTGACCGCGACGATCCAGTCGGGCATTCCCATGGCGCGGATCGAGTTCGTCGATGGCGACGCGGCGCGGGCCTTCAACCAGTCCTCCGGCAGCCACATGCGCGAGCAGCCGCATCTGATGGTCGAGTTCACCGGCTCGCCCGCCTCGGTCAAGGAGGATGCCCAGAAATTCGGCGAACTCGCGGCCGAGTTCGGCGGCGAGGGCTTCGACTGGGCCACCACGCCCGAGGAACGCGCGGCGCTGTGGCGGATGCGTCACGGCGCCTATCGCGCCTGCCTTGCGCTGCGCCCCGGTGCGACCGCCGTGGTCACGGATGTCTGCGTGCCCATGTCGCAACTGCCCGAGCAGGTTGCCGCCGCCGCCGCCGACATCACGGCCGAGGGTCTGCTGGGCCCGATGGTCGGCCATGTCGGGGACGGCAACTTCCACTCGCAACTTCTGATCATGCCGGGCGATGCCGAGGAGCTTGCCGCCGCCAAGCGCGTCGCGACCCGCATGGCCGAACGCGCGCTGGCCGTCGGCGGCACCATCACGGGCGAGCATGGCGTCGGCGTCGGCAAGCGTCCCCTGATGCGCGCCCAGCATGGCGAGGCGATTGGGGTGATGGCCGCGATCAAGCAGGCGCTCGACCCCGAGAACATCATGAATCCGGGCAAGATGATCCCCGACGCGGATTGATCCGAGGATGGCGCTTACGCTTGTTCCCGGCTTCATGCTGGACCGCGACCTCTGGACCGACATCGCCCCGACGCTGGAGCGGTTCGGTCCGCTGACCCATGCCGACCCGGCGAGGGCGACGACGATCGCCGGGATGGCGCGCGATACGCTCGACGCCGCCCCCGCGCGGTTCGGGCTGATCGGCTTCTCGATGGGCGGCTATGTCGCGCGCGAGATGGCGCGGGTCGCGCCGGGTCGTGTCTCGCGTCTCGTGCTGATCGCCACCTCGGCGCGGGGCGACAACGAGATTCAAGCGCGGCGGCGGGCGGTCGCCTCGTCCGCAGACCCTTCGGCGTTTCGCGGCATCGCCCGGCGTTCGATCGCGCAATCACTCGCCCCCGAGCGGGAAGGGGACGAGGCCCTGATCGGGCGCATCCATGCGATGAGTGCCCGGCTTGGGGGCGAGACCTTTCGCCGGCAGGCCATGTTCCGCCGCGAGGGCGACATGGCCCTGCTATCCACCATCACCTGCCCGACACTGGTGATCGCCGGCGACCGCGACCGCCTGCGCAGCATCGCCGAGGCCGAGGAGATGGCGTCGGCCATTCCCGGCGCCCGGCTGGAGATCCTACCCTCCGGCCACATGATCCCGATGGAGGCGCCCGGCCCGCTGTCCGATCTGCTGGCCGACTTCCTTGCTGAAGGGCAGTGACGGGGCAGTGCGACAGTCCTGCAACAGGTCAATCGTGATCGCCTGACAGCATCGTGACTGTCACGCCATCGTGACAGAACCCTGTGCCTTTGCGATAAAGGTCCAAAGCCCGAAAAATGCGGGCATGGGGCAGAGGGCAGTGATGAATATTCTGGGCAAGATACTATGCGCGGTGCTGGTCATCGGCCTCGCGGCCTGCGGGGGCGGTCGTCGCGGCCCTGCGGCGGTGACGGTCGGCTATGGCGAGGGGCCGCAATTCGGGGATTCCGCCCCCCACGCCTGGGTGGGGGGGCATCCCTATGACCACCCGGTCCATGGCATCGACATCTCGCGCTATCAGGGCGATATCGACTGGGGCAGGGTGCGGGGATCGGGCATCAGCTTCGCCTTCATCAAGGCGACCGAAGGGGGCGATCATGCCGACCCGAACTTCCGCCGCTACTGGTACGAGGCCGGGCAGGCGCGGATTCCGCGCGGGGCCTATCATTATTTCTACTTCTGTCGCTCGGGCGCGCAGCAGGCGGCATGGTATATCGCCAATGTCCCGCGCGAACGCGGGGCGATGCCGCCGGTGATCGATCTGGAATGGACCGCCTCCAAGACCTGCCCGCGCCGCCCGCCAAGCAATGAGGTCCTGCGCGAGGCCAAGATCTTCAAGGACATCCTGCACCGCCATTACGGGCAGCGTCCGATCATCTACACCACGGTCGATTTCTATCGCGACAACAATCTTGGAAGCTGGCCCGAGGAGTTCTGGCTGCGCTCGGTCGCGGGCCATCCCCGCATCGTCTATCCGGGCCAGCCCTACAGCTTCTGGCAATATACCGGCACCGGGATCGTCCCCGGCATCCGCGGGAATGTCGATCTGAACGTCTTTGCGGGAAGCCCCCAGCAGTGGCGCCTGTGGCTAAATCGACGGCTGCAATAGCGCGCCGCCTGCGCTGGGCCGAGTTCGGGGCGCTTTACATCGGCGCCCCGCTTGGCATCGCGCTGTTCATGCCCGGCCATCTGCTGTTCGAGGCGCTGGCCGTCTTCAGCATCATCGGCCTCGGCTTGCTGTGGCTGACCGGAGGCTTCAACTGGCGCGGGCTGGTCCGGGGCTGGTCGCGCCTGCCCTGGCGCGAGCTTGCGGGCATGGCGCTGGCCAGCTTTGTGATCGGGGTCGCGCTGCTCTGGTGGTTCCATCCCGGCGCGCTTTTCAACATGGTGCGGAGCCGGCCGGAATTCCTGCTGGTGATCTGGACCTTCTACCCGATTCTGTCGGCCCTGCCGCAGGAGCTGATCTTTCGCCCGTTGTTCTTTCACCGCTACGGCGCGCTTCTGCCAGAGGGGCGCGCGGCGATCACGCTGAACGCGGCGATCTTTTCCTTCGCGCATCTGATGTATTGGTCATGGGTGGTCGCGATCCTGACCTTCATCGGCGGCTGGTTCTTTGCCCGCGCCTATCTGCGACACGGATTCCCCTCGGCCTGGCTTCTGCATGCGGTGGCCGGGAACGTGCTCTTCGCGGTCGGAATGGGGACCTATTTCTATTCCGGGAATGTGGTCCGTCCGTTCTGAATGCTTGACTTCCCCCGGCACACGCGGTTCATGCGTGCGCTATCACCAAGGGGAAATGATGATGAGCGTCTATCGCAGCCATACCTGCGGCGAGCTGACCGCCGCGAATGCCGGTGCCGAAATCCGTCTGTCCGGCTGGGTCCACCGCGTCCGAGATCATGGCGGCGTGCTGTTCATCGATCTGCGCGACCATTACGGCATCACGCAGGTCATAGCCGACAGCGACAGCCCGGCATTCCCGGCGCTGGAGAAGCTGCGCGCCGAAACCGTCATCCGCATCGACGGCCGCGTCAAGCTGCGCGACGCGGCGCTGATCAACCCCAAGCTCCCGACCGGCGAGATCGAGGTCTATGCGACCGCAACCGAGGTGCTTGGCCCCTCCGACGACCTGCCGCTGCCGGTCTTCGGCGAGCAGGAATACCCCGAGGAAACGCGCCTGACCTATCGCTTCCTCGACCTGCGCCGCGAGAGCCTGCACAACAACATCATGCTGCGCTCGAAGGTGGTCCGTTCGATCCGCAACCGCATGTGGGATCAGGGCTTCACCGAGTTCCAGACCCCGATCATCACCGCTTCCAGCCCCGAGGGCGCGCGCGACTTCCTCGTGCCGTCGCGCCTGCACCCGGGCAAGTTCTATGCGCTGCCGCAGGCGCCCCAGCAGTTCAAGCAGCTGATCATGGTTGCGGGCTTCGACAAGTATTTCCAGATCGCGCCCTGCTTCCGCGATGAGGATCCGCGCGCCGACCGCTCGCCCACCGATTTCTACCAGCTCGACCTCGAAATGTCGTTCGTCGAGCAGGAGGACATCTTCCAGACCATCCAGCCGGTCATTCAGGGCCTCTTCGAGGAGTTTGGCGGCGGGCGGCGTGTCGATACCGAATGGCCGCGCATCGCTTACGCTGAATCGATGCTGAAATACGGCAGCGACAAGCCGGACCTGCGCAACCCGATCGAGATGCAGATCGTTTCGGATCATTTCCGCGGCTCGGGCTTCGCGATCTTCGCGAAACTGCTGGAGCAGGACGGCACCGAGGTTCGCGCCATTCCCGCGCCGACCGGCGGTTCGCGCAAGTTCGCCGACCGCATGAACGCCTTCGCCCAGGGGCAAGGCCTGCCGGGCATGGGCTATATCTTCTGGCGCAAGGCCGAGGACGGCTCGACCGAGGCCGCCGGCCCGATCGCCAAGGCGCTGGGGGCCGAAAAGACCGAAGCGATCCGCGTCCAGCTGGGTCTGGGCGAGGGCGATGCGGCCTTCTTCCTTGGCGGCAAGCCCGAAAATTTCGAGGCGGTCGCCGGTCGCGCCCGCAACGAGATCGGCCGCGAGCTGGGCCTGACCGACGAGGCGCAGTTCAAGTTTGCATGGATCGTCGACTTCCCGATGTATGAGAAGGGCGATGACGGCCGGATCGACTTCAGCCACAACCCGTTCTCGATGCCGCAGGGCGGGCTCGAGGCGCTGTCGGGTGATCCGCTGACGGTCAAGGGCTATCAGTATGACCTCGCCTGCAACGGCTATGAACTGATCTCGGGCGCGATCCGCAACCACCGTCCCGATATCATGTTCAAGGCCTTCGAGCTTGCGGGCTACGGCCATGACGAGGTCGAGAAGCGCTTCGGCGGCATGGTCAAGGCCTTCCGTTATGGCGCACCGCCCCACGGCGGCTGCGCGGCCGGCATCGACCGCATCGTCATGCTGCTCGCGGACGAGCAGAACATCCGCGAAGTCATCATGTTCCCGATGAACCAGCGGGCCGAGGACCTGATGATGGGTGCGCCGAGCGAGCCCACGAACGAGCAGATGCGCGAGCTGCGCCTGCGCTCGCTGCCGCGCGAGTGATCACGCCGACGCTTGCCGAAGGCCCGTGCCGTGTCTTTCGGCAAGAGTCCGCGCCGCGCCGGGCCTGTCCCGAAAGCGTGAACTGACCTTCAGCCCGAGGCGTGACACAACCGGGGCCGGGATCTATTTTTCCCTGCCTGCAGGTTTGCGCATGACCCTTGATTTTCCCCGGATCGCGGCGATCCGCCTTGGCTATGGCCTCTCCCCTCTGGCGCCCCCGGCCGAGAATGCTGCGGCGCTGCTAGCGGGCATCCGTGCCTCCGGCCCGGACGCGAACGCGGTCACCACCGCGCGGGCGCAGGAGCAGACCCGGCGTCATATCGAGCTTCGCAAGGCGATGGCGGATGACACCGAGGCCGCGAGGAAGAAATTTCAAGCTTATAACCGCGAGAACAGCCGGCTGCAGGTGCGCGACCTCCAGCGCCGTCTGGCGCGCGCCGTGGATGATCCGACCGGCTTTGGCGAGCGTCTGGTCCAGTTCTGGGCCGATCACTTCACTGTCCGCGCCACCGACGGCACGCATAACGCCCTTGCCATGGCCTATGTCGACGAGGCGATCCGTCCCCATATAGGTGGCCGGTTCGAAGACATGTTCTTTGCCGCCGACACCCATCCGATGATGCTGGTCTATCTGAACCAGAATACCAGCCGTGGCCCGAACTCGGCCGCCGCCAAGCGGCAGAAGGGCAAGGCGCTTGGTCTGAACGAGAACCTCGCACGCGAGGCGATGGAGCTGCATTCCCTCGGCGTCGGCGCGCCCTATACGCAGAAGGACGTGCGCCAGCTTGCCGAACTGCTGACCGGCCTGTTCTATTCCTATAGCGACGGTTTCGCCTATCGCCCGCAGTTTGCCGAGCCGGGGGCCGAAACCGTGCTGGGGCGCAGCTATGGCGGTCCCGGCGAAGGTCATCTGCGCGACATTCGCGCCGCCTTCCGTGACATCGCCCGCCGGCCCGAGACCGCGCAATTCGTCTCGCGCAAGCTGGCGGTGCATTTCATTTCGGACAGCCCGTCGCCGGAACTGGTGGATGTCATGGCCGCGACCTGGCGCGATACCGGCGGCGATCTGCCGCAGGTCTATCGCGTCATGATCGATCACCCCGAGATGACGGCCGGACTGCGTCAGAAGGTCCGCCAGCCCTTTGACCTGATGGTGGCGGGGATGCGGGCGCTGGGGGTGACGGGGCAGCAGATCCGCGACCTCGATTTCCCGCAATTGCCGGCGCTGACCGCCAACCATCTGATGATGATGGGCCAGCCCTGGGGGCGCCCGGTGGGGCCGGACGGCTGGCCGGAAGGGCCCGATGCCTGGATCGAGCCGCAATTGCTGGCCGCGCGGATCACCTGGGCGATGAAGACCCCGCGCGCCATGTTGGGCAAGCTGCCCGATCCCCGCGAGTTGATCGAGACCGCGCTGGGGGGCACCCAATCCGAACAGCTGGCCTGGGCAGTGCCCAAGGCCGAGAGCCAGGCCGAGGGCGTGGCCCTGATCCTTGCCTCGAACGACTTCAACCGGCGATAGGGAGCGATTGCGATGATCGAACTGGACCGGCGCCTGTTCCTGAAATCCGCCGCGCTGATCGGCTGCTCGGCCGCGGCGCATCCGTTGATGACCTCCATGACCTTCGCGTCGCTGCCCTCGGACAACCGGCTGGTGGTGATCATCCTGCGCGGCGCGATGGACGGGCTGGACGCGATCCAGCCCTATGGCGACCCGATGCTGGCGAAACTGCGCCGCAATATCTCGGTCGGGCCAGAGGACGGCGCGCTCGATCTCGACGGGTTCCATGCGCTTCATCCCCGCCTTGCGCCGTTGATGCCGCTCTGGAAAAAGGGCGAGCTGGCCTTTGCCCATGCCGTCTCGACCCCCTATCGCGACAAGCGCAGCCATTTCGACGGGCAGGACTTGCTGGAGGCCGGGACAGGAAACGATCTGCCGGTCGACTGGCGCGTCGGCGGCTGGCTGAACCGGCTGTTGCAGGCGATGCCCGGAACCACGGCCGAGACGGCCTATGCCGTCGGCCTCGAGCAGATGAAGATCCTGAGCGGCACGGCCGCGCATCTGGGCTGGGCGCCCCGCTCTTCGGTCACGCTCTCGTCGCAGGGGCAGATGCTGCTGGATCATGTCTATCACGACGACCCGATGTTCCGGGACGCGGCGCGGGATGCCTTTCGCATCGCGGCCGAGACCGAGACGCCCGAGCGCGGCAAGGGCCCCACGGCGGACGAGGCCGCGCTTGGCGCCTTCGCCGCCTCGCGCCTGAATGGCGCATCGCGCATTGCCGCTTTCTCGATCGGCGGTTGGGATACCCATGCCAATCAGGGGCCGGTGATCGGCCGCGCGCTCGACAAGCTCAGCGCCGCGATCCTCGCGCTGCGCGACGGGCTGGGCGCGAATTGGGGCAGCACCACCGTCCTTGCAATGACCGAGTTCGGCCGCACGGTGCGCGAGAACGGGTCGAACGGCACGGATCACGGCACCGGTGGCGCGCTTCTGATGGCCGGCGGCGCGATCCGGGGCGGGCGGGCCTTTGGCGACTGGCCGGGACTGGGCGAGGGCGACCTTTATGCGGGCCGCGACCTGATGCCCACGCGCGACATCCGTGCCTATGCCGCATGGGCGATGCACGGGCTGTTCGGGACCAAGCGCGAGATGCTGGAACGCTCGATCTTTCCGGGCCTTGACCTTGGCGCCGATCCGCGGATGCTCGCCTGAAACTACGCATCCGAGGCAGGCATGTCTGACCGTCCCATCGGCCCCGTCGTCACGGGCTTCGAACCCCCTCCGCCGCCCGGTCCCGCAATTCGGGGCCGCTTCGTCACGCTGGAGCCGCTGGACCCGGCGCGCCATGCCGATGATCTTTTCGCGGCCAATCGCGGGCATGACTGGCTTTGGGACTATCTGCCCTATGGCCCGTTCGAGGATCAGGCGGCCTATCGCGCCTGGCAGGAGAGCGTGGCTGGCAAGCCCGACCCCTTCTTTTTTGCCCTGCGCGACAACCGGTCCGGCAAGGTCGGGGGCGTCGCCTCCTTCCTGCGCATCGACCGGCCGAACGGGGTGATCGAGATCGGGCATATCCAGATCGCGCCGGTCCTGCAGCGCGGCCCCGCCACGACCGAGGCGATCCTGCTGATGATCCGCTGGGCCTTCGAGGCCGGCTATCGCCGGGTCGAGTGGAAATGCAATGCGCTGAACGAACCCTCGATGATCGCCGCCCGGCGCTATGGCTTCATCTATGAGGGCACGTTCCGCCAACACCTCGTGGTCAAGGGCCGCAACCGCGACAGCGCCTGGTTCTCGATCATCGACGGCGAATGGCCCCGGTTGCGTGCGGTCCATGAGGCATGGCTGTCGCCCGGGAACTTCGACGCGGATGGCAACCAGCGCCGGCGGCTGTCCGAGATGACAGCGCCCGCGCGTCAAACCCCCTGAACCGAGGCGAGGCGGTCCTGCACCATGCCGCTGATCCGGGCGAGTTCGGTCGCGATCTCCTGCCCCTCGGCATGATCGCGCGCCAGCGCCGAGGCCGCATCCTCCAGCGGGCGGTCATGGGCCGAGCGCGCCACACCGGCAAGGAAGCGCGCGATATAGTCGATCGCGGCCACGTCATCGGCGCCCGCCAACACCTCGGCCACATGGGCAAGGTCGTCGCGCAGCGCGGCCTGATCGGGAATGATCACGTCATCGGCGACGAGGCGCAGACCGGAGGGGCGCGCCGCGTCCGGCAGGCAGGCCAGAATCGCCTGCTGGAAGCCCGCGAGGCTTTCGATCGGCTTCAGCAGGAACCCGTCGGCACCCGCCGCCATCGCCGGGGCGCGATTGGCCTCATCCCCGGAAATGCCGAGGATCACCGGAACGCGCGGCGTGGCGCTGGCGATGGTGCGGATCATGTCCGCGCCGTCCCCATCGGGCAGGCCCATGTCGATGACGATGGCGCCCGGACGATAGGTCTGGAGATGTTTGACCGCCGCGCGGATCGTATCGGCCCGCCGGATGCGCGCGCCCGAGCGCAGGCAGAGCAGGCGCACCGCCTCGGATGCATAGCGCGAATCCTCGACCACCAGCACGGTAAGCCCGGTCAGGGGCCGGTCGGGCAGTTTCACCCGCCAGGCGGCAGTGTCGTCGAAAGCATTCGCCAGATCGTCGCGCATCGTCAAAATCCCTTGGAAGAATCCCTTTAAGTCGCCACGGTCGCGCCTTTCCCCTAAGAAGCCGTTAATGGGACTGGCGGGATTTCGGCTTTCAACCTGCCCGCACGCGGCCTAGAACGACGGGGATCGAGGGAGGAAAGCATGATCGGACGCCTGAACCATGTCGCCATCGCGGTGCCGGACCTTGCGGCGGCCACGGCGCAATACGCCAATACTCTGGGCGCAAGCGTCGGCCAGCCGCAGGACGAACCCGACCACGGGGTCACGGTCGTCTTCATCGAACTGCCGAATACCAAGATCGAACTGCTCTATCCCTTGGGCGAGGACAGCCCGATCCGGGGTTTCCTCGAAAAGAACCCCTCGGGCGGCATCCATCACATGTGCTTCGAGGTCGGTGACATCCTTGCCGCACGCGACCGGCTGAAGGCCGAAGGGGCGCGCGTCCTCGGCTCGGGCGAGCCGAAGATCGGGGCGCATGGCAAGCCGGTGCTGTTCCTGCATCCCAAGGATTTCAATGGCTGCCTGATCGAGTTGGAGCAGGTCTGATGAACCTCACCGGCGGCATCGTCCTTTACGCGGTCCTGTGGTTTCTGGTCCTGTTCGTCCTGCTGCCCATTGGCCAGAAAAGCCAGGCCGAGGCGGGCGAGGTGACGCCCGGCACCCCGGCGGGCGCCCCGCATGAGCCGAAGCTGAAAAAGAAGATGCTGTGGGCCACGCTGATCTCGGCAATCCTCTGGGGGGTGATCGCCTATATCATCCTGGGGGGCATCATCACCCGCGCCGATATCGAGGCCTGGACCAGCTAGCGCCGGGCCAGATGGAAAAGGTGGGTGAAGCCCGCCGCCGCCAGCACCGGCACCAGCACGTTCAGGAACGGCACCGTCAGCAGCAGCGCGATCAGGACGCCAAGCAGCGTTGTGCGCGTCGCGAGGCTCTGGCGCAATGCCGTCGCCTGCGGTGCGTGGAGGTGGCGCCGGGCTGCCATCTGGAAGAACTCACGCCCGAGCAGCCAGCCGTTTCCGAGGTAGAACAGCACCGAGGCCAGCGGCCCGAGGAACGGCGTCAGCAGAAGCGAGACCAGCGCGACGCCGATCACCGCCCCCATGACGGCGAGCGATTCCATCAGCCCGGCCATGAACTCGACCGGAAGCCCCTTCGCGCCGGGATAATGGATCTCCTCGACCGCTTCGGCCACGCGCTCGGCGAAAAGGCCGGCGAAACCGGCCGTGACCGGCGCCATGAGGAAGATCGACATGATCGGGAACAGGATCAGCGAGCCCCATGACAGCGCAGGGGCGAGGCTGACCTCTCCGATCCAGGGCAGGGTCATCGTCTCGGGCGCGAAAATGCGGATCGCCCAGAAGGCTGCCGCCTGAAGCACGGTGAAAAGCACCAGCGTCAGCAGCACGCCCAGCAGGACCACGCCGAAGATGCGGGGGCGAAACAGGTCGCCCCACGCGCGTGAAAGGGCAGTCAGCACCATCAGAGGAACGTCGTCTTGGCGGCGACGTCGGGGCGCGGACGGTCGGGCGGGGTCGCGCCGCGTTGGCCGATATGGATGAGGCCGGTGATGCGCTCGCCCTCGCCAATGCCCAGATGCGCCTCGGCAAATTCCGGCTGTGCGGCGGGGCCGGTCAGCCAGGCGGCGCCGAACCCGGCGGCCAGCGCCGCGTTCAGCAATTCAAGGCAGACCGCGCCCGCCGACAGGAACTGCTCCCATAGCGGGATCTTCGGGCTATCGACGGGCGAGGAGACCACCGCCACGATGACGGGCGAGGCGAAGGCCGAGCGCGCCTTTTCCGCCGCTGCCTCGTCGCCGCCTTGCCGGATCACGAATTCGCCCAGGATCGGGGCGAGGCGGTCCAGCGTCTGCCGTTCCAGCACGACAAAGCGCCAGGGCTCCAGCTTGCCGTGATCGGGGACGCGGGCGGCCAGCTCCAGCAGGTCCATCAGCTCGCGCCGCGAGGGCGGCGGCCCGCTCAGCAGCTTGGGCGGGTGCGAGCGGCGGTTGCGCAGGAAGGAAAGGGTCGCGGGATCAATATATTGCATTCAGACCTCGAAGAACTCGGCGAGTTCGCCCAGATAGGACGAGACGGGGTTTAGCCAGCGCGCATCCGGTTGCCGGCGGGCGATGACCTCGGCCAGCGGATCGGGCGCGATGATGCCCGAGCCCGCCAGCTGTGCGATGGCGGCATGGCCGCAAAAGGGCACATAGGCTTCGGAATAGCCGCCCTCATGGACCAGCACCAGACGCCCCGCGCAAAGATCGGCGGCGACTTGCTGCAAAAGCCCGGTCATCGCGCGAAATCCCTCGGCCGAAACCAGCATCCGTCCCAGCGGATCGAGGGCCGCGGCATCGAAACCGCAGGCGACGATGATCACCTCGGGCTGGTGGCGTCTGAGCAGCGGCAGCACGATACGCTCCATCGTCTCGAGATAGCTGGCATCGCCGCAGCCGGGCGGCAGGGGAATGTTCGCATTGCCCCCGCCCGCGCCGCGCATCGAGGCCGCGCCGGTATCCAGCGGATAGTTGCGGTCCTGATGGAGCGAGACGGTCAGCACGTCGGGATCGTCCAGAAAGATCGCCTCGGTCCCGTTGCCGTGATGCACGTCCCAGTCGACCACGGCAAAGCGCCGAGCCAACCTCTCGGCCTTTGCCGCATGGATCGCAATCGCGATATTCGCCAGAAGGCAGAAGCCGTTCGGGCCGTCCGGCAGGCAATGATGCCCCGGCGGGCGCGAGAGCGCGTAGGCGCTGGAGAGTTCGCCGCGCAGCACCTGCCCGACCGCCGCCTTGGCAAGCCCGGCGGAAAGGGCCGCGATCTCGTATCCGCCGCGCTGGAAGGGTGCGTGATGGCCAAGCTCGCCCCCGCCCGCATCCGAAACCGCCTTGAAGCGGTCGAGGTAATGGGCCGGATGGACGCGCAGCAGATCCTCGCGCCCGGCCGGAGGCGCGGATTGCAGGGCGAGTTCGCGCATCAACCCGCTCACATGCAGCAGATTGACCAGCCGTCGCTTGCTCTCGGGGCTTTCGGGCAGACCGGCGCCGGGCTGGACGAAGCCGCCGACGGGCAGGGTCAGCGCGTAATCCCCGCCACCATGCCAAAGGGTCAACTCGTCATGGAAAAAGCCTGTCGCCATTGATTTCCGCCGCCATTCCGGTTTTGTGGAACCATGACCGATCTCAGCCAATTCGCGCAACCCGGCACGGAGTTTGCCGTCCGCGTCACGCCGCGCGCCTCGCGCAATGCCGTCGCGGTCGAGGAGGGCAAGCTGCGCGTCACCGTCACCACCGTCCCCGAGGACGGCAAGGCGAATGCCGCCGTGGTCAAGCTGCTGTCGAAGGCGCTGGGGGTTGCCAAGACGCGCATCGTGCTGGTGCGCGGGGCAACCTCGCGCGACAAGGTCTTTCGGATCGAGGGCTGAGCCTAGCGGCGTTCGAGGCGATAATTGCCCTCGGGCAGGTTCAGTGCCGCCCGCAATTCGTCGAGCTGCTCGATGGTCAGGACGATCTGCGCCAGTTCGCCCGTATCGGGGTCAAACTGCTCGACCACCACGCGGTCATCGAAGGTCTGGATCACCACATCCTCGTTCAGCGGGCGCGCGGCGATCGCGCTGCCTTGCGGCAATTCGTCGATCAGGGTGATGACGGTCGCGTCGAAATCATGCTCGATGGTGAACATCGCGGGCCTTTCCGGGCGGTTATACTGCAACTTTCGCGTGATTTTCACGCCGCCGCAAGAGCGGGGGTTGGCGCTGGCCGAGCGGGGCGGATATGGTGGCGCGACGCGCGGCCCGGTCCGCCGGGACCGGAGGCAGGAGAAGCCAATGTTCAAGGCCTGGAAGGCTGCAGCAATCTCGGTGCTGGCGCTTGCGCTGGCTGGCTGCGTCTCGCAACAGATGCCGATGCCCGGGGACGCGACCGTCCCGGCGCTTCCCGCCATGGCCCCCGACACACCCACCGGCGCGAGAGAGGCGGCGCGGTCCTTCATCCAGGTCCTGAGCCGGATGGAGCCCGCGGTCGAGCGCGAGTGCCTGCAGCGCCGGACCCAGCCGATCAATTGCGATTTCCAGTTCGTCGTCGATGACCGCTCGGGGCTGGAGCCGAATGCCTTCCAGACCATCGACAAGAACGGCCGGCCGATCATCGGCTTCACCCTCTCGCTGATCGGCGAGGCGCGCAATGCCGACGAACTGGCCTTTGTCATCGGGCATGAGGCGAGCCATCACATCCTCGGCCATATCAACCGCAAGACGAGTGCCGCGGCAATGGGCGCCGTGATCCTCGGCGGGCTGGCCAGCGCCTATGGCGGCAATCCCGAGGCGATCCAGAGCGCGCAGCAGATGGGCGCGCAGTTCGGCGCGCGCTATTATTCCAAGGAATGGGAGCTTGAGGCCGATTATCTGGGCGCGATCATTACGCTCAAGGCCGGGTTCAACCCGCAGCATGGCGCGCAATTTTTCGCCCGTATCCCGGATCCAGGCGACCAGTTCTTCGGCACCCACCCGCCAAGCGCCGCACGGATTGCGCAGGTGGATCGCGCCGTCGCAGATTTTCGCGCCGGGCGGGCAAGATAATCTCGTCCTGTGACAAGGATGCAGCACCTTCCGCCGCATGCAACTATCTGACGGATCAGGGTATATTGGAAATTTCCGGCAAACGTCCTGCACGCGTTGGGGGATCGCCGATTTTGCTTCTTAACGAAGTGCTAATTGCAACCTCGCGTTGAATAAGTCCTTCCATCGGCAAGAGTTCGCCGATAGGTTTCCCCTCATAACTAAGGAAAGCCCTGCTGCAAGAAGGGCACATGGTTACCACGGGAAGGAAATTTATGATCGGAGTTGTGCTATGGAGCAGCCTGCCACAGGAAACTGCCATCATCTGGTGCGAGGATAACGCCGCATTGGCCTATCTGCAGGGCCGCGAAAATCTGGCGAGTAGCGGCAATTGGCCCGAGTCGGGCGATCTGGTCGAGCTGGAATGCGAGACCTCCGGTCCGCTGCGCCACGCGCGTCGGGTCGAGGTGGTGTCGGGCTATCGCCGTTCGGAGCTGCCCGATATCCTGCGCGGCATGTCCCACGATCTTCCCGCCCAGCCGATGCTGCGCGTGATCACGAATGACGCTCTTTGCAAGGAAGACCCGCAACCGCTAAAAATCGCGATCGCGGGCTAGGAAATTTCAGACGCCGCGCGCCAGGGCGGCGACCCCGGTGCGCGCCAGATCCGACAGGCCGAGGGGGCGCATCAGGTCGGCAAAGGCATCAAGCTTCTCGGGCGTGCCGGTGATCTCGAAGACAAAGCTCTCCAGCGTGGAATCGACCACATTCGCGCGGAAGATCTCGGCGATGCGCAGCGCCTCGACGCGCTTTTCCCCCTTGCTCGACACCTTGTAGAGGCCAAGCTCGCGACCGACGCTGGGGCCTTCCACGGTCAGGTCATGGACCTCATGCACGGGCACGATGCGGCCAAGCTGCGCGATGATCTGCGCGATTACGGCCGGTGTCCCGCGCGTCACGACGGTGATGCGCGAGCGGTGGCCAAGATGGTCCACCTCGGCCACGGTCAGGCTGTCGATGTTGAAGCCTCGGCCGGAAAACAGGCCGATGACGCGGGCAAGGACGCCCGGCTCGTTCTCGACCAGCACGGCAAGGGTGTGGCTTTCGATCGTCTGGGCATTGGGGTCGCGCAGGTCATAGGCCGAATGGCTCGACGCGCCCTTCTGGATGTTCAGTGCCGCCATGTTCATCTCACTCGATTTCGTGTTTCGCCGGGCTCAGACCAATGCCGCGCCGCTGCCGGTGATGGCGCCTTCGGTCGAGGATTCGCCCAGAAGCATCTCGTTATGCGGCTTGCCCGAGGGGATCATCGGGAAGCAGTTCTCATGCTTCTCGACCATCACGTCGAGGATGAAGGGACCGTCATAGTCCAGCATCTCCTGAATCGCCGCGTCGAGATCGGCGGGATCGCTGACCAGCCGGCCCTTGCAACCGAAGGCCTCGGCCAGCTTGACGAAATCGGGCAGACTCTCGGACCAGCTCTGGCTGTAGCGCTCGCCATGCAGAAGCTGCTGCCATTGCCGGACCATGCCCAGACGTTCGTTGTTCAGGATGAACTGCTTGACCGGGGCGCGGAACTGAACTGCCGTGCCCATTTCCTGCATGTTCATCAGCCAGCTCGCCTCGCCCGCGACGTTGACGACCAGCGCCTCGGGATGGGCGACCTGCACCCCGATCGAGGCGGGCAGGCCGTAACCCATGGTGCCCAGACCGCCCGAGGTCATCCAGCGGTTCGGATCCTCGAAATGCAGGAACTGCGCGGCCCACATCTGGTGCTGGCCCACTTCGGTCGTGATGTAGCGGTCGCGGCGATGCGCGGTCAGGGCTTGCAGCCGCTCCAGCGCGTATTGCGGCTTGATGACCTTTTCCGAGTTGCGGTAGGTCAGGCATTTCACCGACTTCCACGCCTCGATCTGGGCCCACCATTTGGTCAGCCCGGCCTGATTGACCTTGCGGCCGCGCGATTTCCAGATCTTCAGCAGATCCTCGAGCACATGGCCGACATCGCCGACGATCGGCAGGTCGACATGGATGACCTTGTTGATCGAGCTGCGGTCGATGTCGATCTGCACCTTGACCGAGCCGGGGCTGAAATCTGCGACCCGGCCGGTGATGCGGTCGTCAAAGCGCGCGCCCACCGCGATCATCAGGTCGCAGTCATGCATCGCCATGTTCGCCTCGTAGAGGCCGTGCATCCCAAGCATCCCGATCCAGCTTTTGCCCGAGGCGGGATAGGCGCCAAGGCCCATCAGCGTCGAGGTCAGCGGGAACCCGGTCGCATCGGCCAGCTCGCGCAGCAGCTGGCTTGCGCCGGGGCCGGAGTTGATGACGCCGCCGCCGGTATAGAGGATCGGACGCTCGGCCCGCTCCAGCAATTCGACAAGCCGGGTGATCGCGTCGAGATCGCCCTTTTTCGCCGGCTGATAGCTTGGCGTCTCGATCTGCTTCGGGCCGACATATTCGCCGGTGGCGAATTGCACGTCCTTCGGGATGTCGACCAGAACCGGGCCGGGACGGCCCGAGGTCGCGACATGGAAGGCCTTGTGGATGGTCGCCGACAGGTCGTCGGTATCCTTCACCAGCCAGTTATGCTTGGTGCAGGGCCGCGTGATGCCGACCGTATCCGCCTCCTGGAAACCGTCGGTGCCGATCAGGAAGGTCGGAACCTGGCCCGAGAGGACGACCACCGGGATCGAATCAAGCAGCGCATCGGTCAGCCCGGTGA
>NZ_DATMFA010000046.1:0-69192 GCF_035556475.1 Paracoccus sp. (in: a-proteobacteria)
CCCGCCTGAATCGACTTGACCGATTGCAGTTCCGCGTCCTGACCCGAGACGATCGGCATCTTCAGGTCGCCCGAGCCGTAGCCCACGCCTTTCAGCGACGACAGGATCCCGATCGACAGCCCGTCATAGGGCGACAGCACGCCGTTCACCTGCTTGTCGGTGTAGTTGGCCGACAGGATGTTATCCATGCGCGACTGGGCGGTCGCCGGATCCCAGCGCAGCGTGCCGACTTTGTCCATGCCCATCTGGCCCGACGGAATCACGACCGAGCCGTCGTCGATCAGCGGCTGCAGGACCGACATGGCGCCGTCATAGAAGAAGAAAGCGTTGTTGTCGTCCGGGCTGCCGCCGAACAGTTCGACATTCCACGGCTTCACGTCGGGGAAGCGCTCTTTCAGGCCGGCGACGAGGGTATTCGCCTGCTCGACACCCACCTTGAAGTTGTCGAAAGTGGCGTAATAGTCGATGTCTGGCGTGTCGCGGATCAGGCGGTCATAGGCGATGACCTTGATGTCGGCGGCCTTGGCATTGGCCAGCGCGTTCGACAGCGTCGTGCCGTCGATGGCGGCGATCACCAGCACGTTCACGCCCTTGGTGATCATGTTCTCGATCTGCGAGAGCTGGTTCGGAATATCGTCATCGGCATATTGCAGGTCGGTCTGATAGCCGGCTTCCTGGAACTGCTTGACCATGTTGTCGCCGTCGGCGATCCAGCGCGCCGAGGTCTTGGTGGGCATCGAGATGCCGACAAGACCCTCGGCCAGGGCGAAGCCCGGTGCCGAGAGTGCCGCGACCGAAGCGGCGGCGAGTGCAAATTTCCTGAGAATTGACATAGTGCCTCCCGTTGATTGCACGGCAGAAGACGGCGCTCATCGGCGCCTTTTCGGGTCTTCCGGTGCTTCCCCCCGTCAACGCGGATCGTCTGGGCCGATCCCAGCAGCGATCCCCGCAGCAGCGGCGTCAGGCCGCCTGCCTGATCGCAGGCTAGCTTGGCAGGGTCGCGGGCGTCAATTTCGGTTTCTGCGGAATGATATATCCATTATGGTATATCTTAGCGCTAACATTTGGATGAAGTGGCAGCCGGAATGCGCATGGGCAGGGATGCGGGGGACGAGCTCGTCGCGCGCGGGATCAAGCTGAGGCAGCTTGCGCTGCTCGTGGCGATCGACAGAAGCGGGCAGCTCAGCCTTGCGGCGGGGATGATGAACATCACCCAGCCCGCCGCCTCGCGCATGCTTGCCGATCTCGAGCGGATCGTCGGCGTGCAGCTGACGCAGCGTCACAGCCGGGGCGTCAACCTGACCCTCGCGGGCGAGCGGCTTGCCGAGCGGGCGCGGGCGATGCTGCGCGACCTCGACATCGCCGGGCGCGAGGTGCGCGACATCGACCGCGGGCGGGTCGGATCGGTGCATCTGGGTTCGGTCTCCGGGCCGTCGCTGGATCTGGTGGTTCCGATCGTCCGCGGCCTCGAACGGTCCGAGCCGCATCTGCGGGTCCGCGTCGATGTCGCGCCCAGCGACCGGCTGGCCGCTGAACTGCTCTCGGGGCGGCTCGACCTCTATCTCGGCCGGGTGCCGGAGGGGATGGACGCGACCCCTTTCGAGCTGAGCCCGATCGGGCCGGAGCCGCTGTCGCTGATCGTCGGGCCTGATCATCCCCTGGCGGCGGACGGTGTGCGCGACCTGCGCGATTGCCTCGGTTATGACTGGGTGATGCAGCCGAGCGGCAGCATGTTGCGCGGGGCGGTCGAGCGTTACCTGATCGACCGCGGCCTGTCGCTGCCGCCGACGGTGATCTCGACCAGTTCGCTGATGCTGACGCTGGCCTTTGTCCTGCGCTCGCAGGCGGTCGGGGTGATGTCGACCTCTGCCGCACTGCTCTTTGCCGAGGAGGCTCGTGGCGCGCCGGTCGTCCGGCTCGATCTGGCCGGCGACCTCTCGGTCGCGCCCTATTCCATCGTGACCCTGCGCGATCACCAGCCGACCCCGGCGGCCCGGATCTTCCTGAAGATCCTGCGCGACGAATTGCGCCAACGGCGCGGCTAGTCAGATATCGCCGGCGCGCAGGTCGGCCCATTCGGGATGCCGCTCGAACTGCGCGCGGACATAGCTGCAGGCCGGCACGATCAGCAGGCCCTGCTTGCGCGCATCGTCGATCAGCCGCTGGACCAGCGCCGTCGCAGCGCCCGAACCGCGCATGGTGTCGGGCGCATAGGTGTGATCCGCGACGATGATGCCGGGGCCGCCCGACCTCCAGGTCAGCTCGGCCTCGCCCTCCATCCCCGGCAGCGTGGCGACATAGCGCCCGGAGCTGCCATAATTCTCATGTGCAACGCGTATTGTGGTCTGAGACATCTCGTGCTCCGCCTGTTTCCGGTCTGAACGCAGGGAAACGCCATTTCGGTCCATGCGAAATGCGCCGGGGGCGAAGCTGTTCGAATTGTGATGTCGGGGCGTGACGGAACGTCACCCGCCACGCCCGGAGGGATCAGGCCCGCTCGGAATACTCGAAAAGCTCGGTATTGACGACGATCGCCTCGTCCGTGCCGACGAAGGGCGGGATCATGATGCGGATGCCGTTCTCGAGAATCGCCGGCTTGAAGCTTTTCGAGGCGGTCTGGCCGTTCAGCACCGGCTCGGTCTCGACCACCTTGCAGACGACCTTCTGAGGGATGCGGACGGAAAGCGCCTCGTCTCCGTAATATTCGACCGTCGCGGTCATGCCGTCCTGCAGGAAGGGGCGGCGGTCGCCCAGCAGATCAGCGTCAAGCTCGGTCTGCTCGAAGGTCTCGCTGTCCATGAAGACCAGCTTGCCGTCGGATTCATACAGGAATTGCTGGTCCTTGTTGTCCAGCCGGACCTGCTCGACCTTGTCCTCGCTGCGGAAACGCTCGTTCAGCTTGCGGCCGTCGCGCAGGTTCTTCAGCTCGACCTGAGCGAAGGCGCCGCCCTTGCCGGGCTTGACATGGTTGACCTTGACGGCGGCCCAGAGGCCCCCGTCATGCTCCAGCACGAAGCCGGGCTTGATTTCATTGCCGTTGATCTTGGGCATTCCGTGGCCTCGATACGTTGCGGAACTCTGTGATCGCGGTGCTTGAACCGCGCATGGCGGTCCCTATATCCACTGCCATGTTCCGCCGCAATCGGATCGCCATTCCGGCGTTGTCAAGAGTAGGCGGGGTTTTCCGGGTGTCGTGAAAGCTTCAGAAAGCGCAAGCTATGTTTGCATCTGCTTGGGTTTGCACGGAGCGCATGGCTGTCATGTAGGTAAGGGCATACCGAATCAGCAGCGGGATCGGCTAAGCCCGCCTAGCTTCGCCGTTCGCCGGGCGAAGGGTCGATTGGGCAGGGGCCCAGTCGCTTTGATGCGGTACTGCAAGAAAAACAGGATGAAGTAGATGCGCGATTTCGTGGATGGTTCGGCTTTCAATTTCGAACAAGGGCAACGTGCCCGCAAGCTCTTTGCTGCCGTGGTTCTGGCTGCGCTTGATGATGCGATCGCGGATGACAAGAAATATGGCAACGGGCCCGATCAGATTGCACGTTGGGCACGCTCGCGCGACGGGCGCGAGGTTCTGTCCTGCGCCGGGATCGACCCGAACGAGCGTGTGGTGAAGGGCCTGATGGAATTTGTGGCCAAGGGTGTGCGCACCTCGGTCGCGCTGTCGCGCGAGGAGAGCGAGCGCCGCCACGCCGCCGAAGAGGCCGACGCAGCCTGATCCCCGGCGCTGCGGAATGATTTTGGGGCCGCCTTCGGGCGGCCCATTTTTGTTACTGGAAAAGGTGCAGGATCACCGGGGCGATGATCGCGGTCAGCACTGCGTTGAGGCCCATGCCGATCCCGGCGAAGGCGCCAGCCGTCTCGTTCACCTGAAAGGCCCGCGCGGTTCCGATGCCATGCGCCGCGACGCCCAGCGAAAAGCCCCGCGCCCGCCAGTCCCGCACCCCCAGTAGGTTGAGGAGCGGCGTCGCGATGATCGCGCCGAAAATCCCGGTCAGCAGGACAAGGACGGCGGTGATCGTTGGCTCGCCCCCCATGCCTTCGGCGATGCCGATGGCGACCGGGGCCGTCGTCGATTTCGGCGCAAGGCTTGCCAGCATGACCGGGGAAAGCCCGAAGCCCTTCGCGATCAGCAGGACCGACAGGATCGCGGTCAGCGACCCTGCGAACAGCGCGGCAAGCAGCGGCAGGAACGCGCGGCGCAGCCGGTGCAGGTTCTCGTAAAGCGGCATGCCAAGCGCGACGGTCGCCGGGCCCAGCATGAAATGGACGAATTGCGCACCCTCGAAATAGGTGCGGTAGTCGGTTCCCGTCAGCCACAGCAGCCCCGCCAGCAGGATCACCGCGATCAGGACCGGATTGGCCCAGCTTTGCCGCCCCGCCGCGCGAAACAGGCTGTCGCCCAGCCAATAGGCCACCAGCGTCGCAGTCAGCCATAGCAGCGGCGCCCGCGACAGATAGGACCAGATCAGCGCGGCATCATTCATGGCTCGCGCTGTCCCAGCAGCCGGACGATCCCGGTAAAGACCAGCGCCCCGACCGCGATGGCGAGTGCGGTCGACACCATCAGCGCGATTGCGATGGCGAGGCCGTCGCTCTGGAACTCGGCCATATGCGCGACGACGCCGACACCGGCCGGGACGAAGAACAGCGACAGGTTCCCCAGAAGGCCGCGAACCACGGGTTGCAGCATCTCGGCCAGGCGCGGGCGCAGGCCGCAGCAGATCACCAGCAGGACCAGTCCGATCACCGGACCCGGCACCGGCAGGCCGAAGCCGCGTGCGGCGACCTCTCCTGCAAGCTGGAACCCAAGAAGCAGCGCGAGCGCGGGAATCATGGCAGAGACCTCAAAGCTTTGTGGATGCTTTCGCCAAGTTGTCCACATCTTGTGAGCGAGATTGACTTTTGCAGCGTTTTTCGCCAAGGGTAAAGGAAAAACAAGCAGAAATCAGGAACCTTCCCCTTGCGATTTGACCGGCTGCGCCTCAACGGCTTCAAGAGCTTCGTGGACCCGACCGATCTGGTCATCCATGAGGGGCTTACCGGCGTCGTCGGGCCGAATGGCTGCGGCAAGTCGAACCTTCTCGAGGCGCTGCGCTGGGTCATGGGCGAGAACCGTCCCACCGCCATGCGGGGCGAGGGGATGGAGGACGTGATCTTTGCCGGCACCGCGCGCCGCACCGCCCGCGCCCATGCCGAGGTCACGCTGACCATCGACAACAAGGAACGGCTGGCGCCCGCGGGGATGAACGACCACGACGCGCTCGACATCACCCGCCGCATCACCCGCGACGCGGGTTCGGCCTATCGCATCAACGGCAAGGAGGTGCGGGCGCGGGATGTGCAGATGCTGTTCGCCGATGCCTCGACCGGGGCGCATTCGCCCGCGCTGGTGCGTCAGGGCCAGATCTCCGAACTGATCAACGCCAAGCCCAAGGCGCGCCGCCGCGTGCTTGAGGAAGCGGCGGGGATCTCGGGCCTTTACCAGCGCCGGCACGAGGCGGAGCTGAAGCTGAACGCGGCCGAGGCGAACCTGACCCGCGTTGATGACACGCTGGACCAGCTTTCCACGCAGGCCGCCTCTCTGGCCCGTCAGGCGCGCGCCGCCTCGAAATACCGCGAGATCGGCGCGGCTTTGCGTCAGGCCGAGGGGCTGCTGCTCTATCGCCGCTGGGACGAGGCCGAGCAGGCAAAGCAGCAGACGGCAGGCTTGCTGGCCGAGGCGATCCGCCTTGCCGCCGAGGCCGAGGCGGCTGCGAGGCGCGCCATTGCCGCGCGCGAGGAGGCCGAGGCGAGCCTTCCTTCGCTGCGCGAGGAGGAGCAGGTCGCCGCCGCCATCCTGTCCCGCGCCACCGTCGAACGCGAGGCGCTGGACGAGGCCGAGGCCCGCGCGACGCAGGCCATCCGCACCCTTCTGGCCCGCATTGCCCAGCTTGACCGCGATATCGAGCGCGAGGCCGCGCTGAACCACGACGCGGGTGAGGTGATCGCGCGGCTGGAATGGGAACGGCGCGAGCTTGAGAAGCTGGGACAGGGCCAAGAGGAGCGGCTTTTGGTCGCCGCCGGTGTCGCCGAGGAAGCCGCCGAAGCCCTGCACGAGGTCGAGGCCAAGCTGGCCGAGTTGACCGATCACAGCGCAAGGCTGGCCGCGCGCCATCAATCGGCCGAACGGCTGGCCCATGACCTGCGCCAGATGCTCGACCGCGCGTCCGGCGCTGCCGCCAAGGCCGAGGCAGCCGCCGGGGAAGCCGCCGAGGCAGGCATCGTCGCCGAGGCCGCCCGCGATGCCGCCGAGGCGGCGCAGGATGCCGCGCATGAGCGGGTGGAGATTTCCGAGGAAGCCCTTGCGCTGGCCGAGGAGGCGCGCGGGGCGCTCGAGGCCGAGGAGGCGGAGGCCCGCGCCGCCCGCGCCGAGGCCGAGGGCGAGCTTTCCGCCCTGACCGCCGAGATCGCGGCGCTGAAGCGTCTGGTCGAGCGCGGCTCGGGCGGGGGCAGGTCGATCCTCGATCTGGTCCGGGTCGCCAAGGGGAACGAGGCGGCCTTTGGCGCTGCGCTGGGCGATGATCTGGCCGCAGGCATCGCCGAGGGCGGCTCGGGCTGGCACGCCTTGCCGGAATATGAGCCGAGCCAGCCATTGCCGCCCGGTGCCGAGCCGCTGGCCCCGCATGTCGAAGCCCCCGAACTTCTGGCCCGCCGTCTGTCGCAGGTCGGGCTGGTCGCCGACGCGGCGCAGGGCGCGGCGCTTCAGTCCGCGCTGGCCCCCGGCCAACGGCTGGTGACGCCGGCGGGCGATCTGTTCCGCTGGGACGGGATGCGGGTGATGGCGCGGGACGCCACCTCGACCGCCGGCTTGCATCTGCAAAAGGTCAACCAGCTTGCCGAACTGACCGCGCAGGCGGAAACCGTGCGCTCGCGCGCGAGCCTTGCCGCCGAGTCGCATCAGGCCCTGCGCGCGCGTCACGCAGCCGCGACCGAGGCTGAAAAGACCGCCCGCGATGCGCGACGCGAGGCCGAGCGCGGCCTTTCCGAAGCGGCCCGCGCCGTCACCCGCGCGGAATCCGAGCTTTCGGGCACGCGTGGCCGTGCCGAGGCTGCGCGTTCGGAACTGGCCCGCCACCTCGCCGATGCCGAGGATGCGGGCGGCAGGCTGGCCGAGGCCGAGCGCGCCTTGGCCGAGCTTCCCGACCGGGGCGTCGCGGCGGGGCAGCTCGAACATGCCCGCACCGGGGTCGAGGCGGCGCGGATCGCGACCCTCAGCCGTCGCGGGGCGCTGGACGAGATGAAGCGCGAGGCTCAGGCCCGCCTGAAGCGCCTGCAGGAGATCGCCAAGGAGGAATCCGGCTGGCGGCTGCGGCTTGAGCAGGCCGATACCCGCGCGGCCGAACTTGCCGCGCGTCGGGGCCAGAGTGCCGATGAGCTGGAGATGGCCGAGGCACAGCCCGCGGTCCTGGCGGAGCGGCGCGAGACCCTGACCGAGGCCGAGGCCAAGGCCGCGGCCCGGCTTGCACGCGCCCGCGCCACCCTGTCGGCGGCGGATCAAGGCCTGCGCGTCGCGACCGAAGCCGAGCGGGAGGCCGAGCGTGCCGCCTCGGATGCCCGCGCGAGCCGGGCCGCGCGCGAGGCCCGCGCCGAAGCCGCCGTCACCGCCGAAGCGGCCGCCCGGACCCGCATCGTGGAAGAAGCCGAGACCAGCCCCGAGGAACTGCGCGAGGCTCTGGGCGATGTCGGCGAGGTCTCGCCCGACGCGCTCGAGGACCGGATCCAGCGCTTGCGCCAGAGCCGGGATTCGCTTGGCGCGGTCAACCTGCGCGCGGACGAGGACAAGCAGGTTCTCGAGACCGAGCGCGACCGGCTGAACGGCGAAAAGGAAGACCTGACCGAGGCGATCCGCAAGCTTCGGCAGGGCATCGGCAGCCTGAACCGCGAGGGGCGCGAGCGGCTGCTGGCGGCCTTCGACACGGTGAACCAGAATTTCACCAATTTGTTCACGCACCTCTTCGGTGGCGGCGAGGCGCGGCTGGTTCTGGTCGAATCCGACGATCCGCTGGAGGCGGGGCTCGAAATCATGTGCCAGCCGCCGGGCAAGAAGCTCTCGACCCTCAGTCTGCTTTCGGGGGGAGAGCAGACGCTGACCGCGCTTGCCCTGATCTTCGCGGTGTTCCTTGCCAATCCGGCGCCGATCTGTGTTCTGGACGAAGTGGACGCGCCGCTGGACGATGCGAACGTCACCCGTTTCTGCGATCTGATGGACGAAATGACCCGGCGGACGGATACGCGATTCCTTGTGATCACACACCATGCGGTGACGATGGCGCGGATGGATCGGCTGTTCGGCGTCACCATGGTCGAGCAGGGCGTGAGCCAGCTTGTCAGCGTCGATCTGAAGCGCGCGGAAGCACTGGTAGCCTGATCGGCAAAACGCTAATAGGCCTGCCATTCCTCCCGCGGAGCCAATTCATGCGTGCGCCAAGCGCCCTTCTGTCACTTGCCCTTCTTGCCCCTGCGCCCATCATGGCCGCGCAGGTGACGGGGGATCCCGAAATCATCAGCAAGATCATGCGGGAACAGGGGATGAAGGTCGTCGTCGGCCGCGATGTCGAGGGGCTGCCGATGCTGGAAAGCGAAGTCGACGAGACGCTGTTCAACGTCTATTTCTACGAATGCGCGCCCAGCTGCCGCCGGATGCAGTTCGTGACCAGCTTCAGCCTCGACCAGCCGATGACCGCCGAGGACGCGAACCAGTGGAATCGCGACAACCCGGTGGGCAAGATTTTTGTCGCGGATTCGGGCGATCCTTTCCTCGAGATGGATATCGGGCTTGCGGCCGACGGTCTGGGACGCGAGAATTTCGAGGACGCGCTGGCGACCTGGCGCTCGGTCCTGGGCGAATTTCGCGCCTCCATCACAGACTGAGGGATAAGATGAGCATCGAGACGAGACTGGCCGAACTGGGGATCACCCTGCCCGACGCGCCCGCACCCGCGGCGAATTACGTCCCCTTCGTGATCTCGGGCAACCTGCTGTTCGTGTCCGGCCAGATCAGCACCCGCAAGGGCCGCCTTGGCGATGACCTCGCCGTCGAGGCCGGGGCCGAGGCGGCGCGGACCTGCGGCCTTGCGCTGCTGGCGCAGGCGCGGGCGGCGCTTGGGTCGCTCGACCGGGTGAAGCGGGTGGTGAAGCTGGGCGGTTTCGTGAACTCGACCCCCGAATTCACCGACCAGCCCGAGGTGGTGAATGGCTGCTCGAACCTGATGGTCGAGGTCTTTGGCGACCGGGGGCGCCATGCCCGCGCCGCCGTATCCGCCCCGGCGCTGCCGCGCGGCGTAGCGGTCGAGGTCGAAGCGATCTTCGAGATCGAGTGATGGCGCTTCATCCCGATTTCCTGAGCCTCCCGATCGCGCATCGGGGGCTGCATTCGGCCGGGGTGCCGGAAAACAGCATGGCGGCATTCCGCGCCGCCATCGCTGCCGGATACGGGATCGAATGCGACATTCAGGCCACCGCCGACGGCACGCCGGTCGTGTTCCATGACGACGACCTGCCGCGCCTGACCGGGGCCGAGGGGTTGGTTCGGGCCATGGGCATCGACGCCTTGTCGATGCTGCGCCTGATGGGAACGGGGGAGGGGATCCCTACCCTCGCGGATCTGCTGGCCGAGGTCCGGGGCCGCGTTCCCCTGCTGATCGAGATCAAGGACCAGAGCCTCCGCTCGACCGGGGAGGTCGGCGGCCTTTCGGACCGGGTGGCGGAACTCGTCGCGGCCTATCAGGGGCCGGTCGCGGTCATGTCCTTCAACCCCCACAGCATCGCCGCCTTCCACAAGGCCGCGCCGGGGGTGACGGTGGGGCTGACTACCTGCGGATATGAGGAAGCGGACTGGCCGATGCTCGACGCGGCGACGCGCGCACATCTGGCGGCGATCGCGGATTTCGCGCCGGTCGGCGCGAGCTTCATCTCGCATGACTGCAATGATCTGGAAAATCCGGCCGTCACGGCGCTGAAGGCGCGGGGGGTTCCGGTCCTCTGTTGGACCATCCGCTCGCCCGCGCAGGAAATGGCCGCGCGCCGGGTGGCCGACAATATCACATTCGAGGACTATCTTCCGGGGGGAGCATGAGCGGAACAATGGTGGTTACCGGCGGGTCGCGCGGCATCGGGCGCGCGGTCGCCCTGCTCGCGGCCGAGCGCGGCTGGGACGTCGCGATCAGCTGGCGCAACGATGCGGAGGCCGGGCAGGAGGTGCTGGACCGCATCCGCGCCATGGGTCGCCGCGCCATCGGCGTTCAGGCCGATGTCGCGCATGAGGCGGGGGTGATCGCGCTTTTCGACGCGGCGGAGGCGGAGTTCGGCAGGATCGATTCCGTGATCGTCAATGCCGGAATGCTGGCGCAGGCCATGCCGCTGGCCGATATGTCGCTGGAGCGGATGCAGCGCGTCATCGACGTCAACGTGATCGGTGCGCTTCTGACCGCGCGCGAGGCGGCGCGGCGGCTGAAACGGCCGAAGGACCAACCCTCGGCTTCGATCGTGCTGCTGAGTTCGGCGGCGGCCAAGCTGGGCGGGCCGGGCGAATATGTCGACTATGCGGCCAGCAAGGGCGCGATAGACAGCCTGAACATCGGCCTCGCCAAGGAGTTGGCGCCGCAAAACATCCGTGTCAACGCCGTCCGTCCCGGCCTGATCGAGACCGAGATCCACGCCTCGGGCGGGAACCCGGACCGGGCACAGCAGCTTGCCCCCGGCGTTCCCCTGGGTCGTCCCGGCACCGCCGAGGAGGTGGCCGAGGCCATTCTGTGGCTGGCGAGCGAGCAGGCGAGCTATGTCACCGGCACAAACCTGGAAGTGACCGGCGGGCGCTGACAAAGCGGCGCGCGGCGGCTATCTTCGCGCCATGAGCGAACTCAGCGTCTCCGTCCTGCCCGCCATCACGGGCATCGACGCCGCCCTTTGGGATGGTTGCGGTGCGGGGGCGAATCCCTTTACCAGCCACCGTTTCCTTGCCGCGCTGGAGGCATCCGGCTCGGTCGGTGAGGGCACGGGCTGGCATCCGAGCCACCTGATCGCCCGGCTGGATGGCCGGGTGGCCGGGGTCGCGCCCTGCTATCTCAAGACTCACAGCCAGGGCGAATACGTCTTTGACCATGCTTGGGCGCAGGCCTATGAGCGCGCGGGCGGCGATTATTACCCCAAGCTGCAATGCGCGGTGCCGTTTACGCCCGTGACGGGGCCGCGCCTGATCGCGCCTGACCGCGCGGTGCAGGGTGCCCTGCTGCAGGCGATGGCGCAGGTGGCGAAGCAATCCGGCCTCTCGGGCGTCCATGTCACCTTCTGCACCGAGGCCGAGGTGGAGCTGGGCGAGGCCGTCGGCTATCTTTCCCGCGCCAGCGAGCAGTTCCACTGGCTCAATCGCGGCTATGGCAGCTATGACGAGTTTCTGGCCGAGCTTTCCTCGCGCAAACGCAAGGCGCTGCGAAAGGAGCGCGAGCGGGCGCAGGCTTTCGGCGGCACCATCCGCAGCCTGACCGGAGACGAGATCCGCCCCGAGCATTGGGACGCCTTCTGGCGCTTCTATCAGGACACCGGCAGCCGGAAATGGGGCCGCCCCTATCTGACCCGCGCCTTTTTCGAGCATCTGCACGACACCATGCGCGACGACTGCATGCTGGTCCTTGCCGAGCGTGAGGGGCGGCCGATCGCCGGCGCGCTGAACCTGCTTGGCCCCGACACGATCTATGGCCGCTATTGGGGCTGCATCGAGGACCACCCCTTCCTGCATTTCGAACTGTGCTATCACCGCGCGATCGACTGGGCGATCGAGCATCGCCTCGCGCGGGTCGAGGCCGGGGCACAGGGCGAACACAAGCTGGCGCGGGGCTATCTGCCGACCCAGACCCATTCGCTGCACTGGCTGGCCGATCAGGGCCTGCACAATGCGATCGAGGACTATCTGCAGCGCGAACGCCGCGCCGTCACGCAGGAAATGGCGATCCTGACCGAGATGGGGCCGTTCCGCCGCTCGGACCGGGTTGGATCGAGCGGCGAGTAAAGCGGCCCTCCGCGGTTTTCGCGACGAATCGTCCGCTCCGTGGTAATTTTCGGGCATTACGGTGCATGGGGGCTGGTGCGATGTCGGGAAACCCGCTTGGCTGGCAGGAAACCGTTCAGGGCAATGTCAAACTGACCGGCCGTCCGCTGTCTCTCTTCACCAGCGCGAGGCAGTATCACAGGTCGCTTGTGGTCCCGAAGATCAGCGCGGCCATCGTCGACGCGCGGCAGATGGTTCAGGACGTGCAGACGCTGCTCACGCGCTCGGTCATCTCGGCCGCCGAGATGCATGTGGGGTCCGGCCCGCACGGCGCGGTCACGCCCCTCCCCAAATATGTGACGGAGGCGGCGCGTATCCATTTTCGGCTGGCCCGGATAGACGAGGATACGGCCAAGGACTACGGCGATCTCTTCGCCTTCCTCGGTCCGCAATACATGCAGATCGGGGCTGGCCTAAACGGCAGGTTCGAGATCGTGGACAATAACAATGAGCGCGCATTGCGCGGTGAACCGGCCGGCACCGACCCGCGCTCGATAGGCGGATATGTCGGCGTGAATCCCGGCAGCCGGATTCATCTGAACTTCGCCGCGCTTCAGCAGAAGCCGGTCGAGGAGGTCGCGCGCCTTCTCGTCCACGAGGCGTCGCACAAGTTCATCAACACGGATGACAAGGCCTATTGCGGCAGCGTGAACTACGCGCTGATGGGGCCGGCTGATGCGCGGGTGAATGCCGACAGTTTCGCGTGGTTCGCCCTCGCGACCTGGAAGAACGGCATCCATGCCTGAACTCAGCGGTTCTGGAAGCGCCTGAATGCCGCAGAGGCTGCCCAGCCCGCGAAGACCGCCAGAAACAGCGACATCAGCCCGTAGAGAAACGGCTTGTCCAGCGCGAGGCGATAGAGCCAGCGTTCCAGCCCGACCTTGCGCACCTCGATCGGGGCGCGGAACGTGTCCTGCACCTTGCCGTCGCGCAAAAGGAAGATGCGCGTGGCGTAAAGCCCCTCCATCAGGTTGGCGGGCAGCCGGACATCGGCGCGGAACAACGTCTGTTCGGCCAGCCTGACCGCGCCTTCGTCGAGGCGGTAAAGGTCGTGTTCCTCGCGCAGGCGGATCAGCGCCTCGGTATAGGGCACCACGTCCTCGACCTTCGCGGCGCCGGCGAAGGCGCGCATGGCCAGCGGGACCGAGATGCGGAAGCGGTTATCCTCGGCCGGGTCGAGGATCTTGTCCAGCGGCCGGGTCGTCGTCACGACATAGAAATTCGGCGCGGATGCGACCGCGACCCGGCCGGCATTCACCCAGATGCCGAACCGCCGTTCCTTGTGGCGGATGGTGACGGGCAGGGCCGGCCCCTCGACCGTGACGATCACGTCGAGCGAGGGGGCGTCGGGGATCGGCGTCTCGCGCTTGATGGCGCCATAGATGATGATGTCGGACCCGTCGAAGCTGGTCGTAATCTCGACATCATCGCGCGAGAGGTCGGCGACGATGGTTTCGGGCGGATGCGCCAGCACGTAACCCGCGATCCCCTGTGCCGAGAGGGGCAGCGCGCTTGCGACCAGAAATGCGATAGCCCTCAGCATCACCCGATCACCCCCGGCGTCAGCGAATAGTAATCGTCGGGGGTAAGGACGAGATCCAGCGCCAGCTTGCCGCAGACCAGAAGCACCAGCAGCGCCAGCAGGATGCGAAGCTGCTCGGCCCGGAGGCGGGTGCCGAGCGTCGTGCCGATTTGCGCCCCGATCACGCCGCCGACGATCAGCAGGACCGCCAGCATGATGTCGACGGTGTTCGAATAGACGGCGTGCATCAGCGTCGTATAGGCCGAGAGGAAGGTGATCTGGAAAAGCGAGGTGCCGATCACGACCTTGGTGGGCATCCCCAGCAGATAGATCATCGCCGGAACCATGATGAAGCCGCCGCCGACCCCCATCAGCGCGCCAAGGACGCCGACCGCTGCGCCCACCAGCAGGACGGGAATCGCGCTGATATAAAGGCCCGAGGCGCGGAACTTGACCTTCATCGGCCAGCGATGCACCCAGCCGTGCTGGTTGCGCCGCATCGGCTTGACCGGTCCGCTGCGCCGCGCGCGCCGCAGGGCGCGCAGGCTTTCCTGCAGCATCATCGCTCCGATCAGGCCAAGGAAGACGACATAGCAAAGCTGCACCACCAGATCGATCTGGCCCAGCCGCGACAGGATGTTGAAGAACACCACCCCGACCGACGAGCCGACCAGACCGCCCGCCAGCAGCACCCAGCCCATGCGGAAGTCGACCGATTTGCGCTTCACATGCGCAAGCACCCCCGAGAAGGACGAGGCAACGACCTGATTGGCCCCGGTCGCGACCGCAATCGCCGGCGGAATGCCGATGAAGAACAGGAGCGGCGTGATCAGGAAGCCGCCGCCGACGCCGAACAGCCCCGACATCAGGCCGACGATACCGCCAAGCCCGATAAGGGTGAAGGCGTTCACCACCACCTCGGCAATCGGAAGATAGATCTGCATGTTCTGCCCGGCCTTCTGCTTGGGTTTGATCCTGCCCTTACCCTAGGCGCGCGTCAAACGCTGCAGTTGCAGGTGCTGCGGGTTGTCGCAGGACCGTGGCGCGGATAATCATGCGGTTAACGAGGATTTGAAGACGAATTTCTGGGCATCCGGGGGAATGGGGCGGAAATCCCGATCCAGATCGGCCTGCCCGCGGCATGACATGGGGGCGGAATGCGGATCCTGATTACCAATGACGACGGAATCAACGCGCCGGGATTGGTCGCGCTGGCCGAGATCGCGGCCGAGATCGCCGGACCGGAGGGCGAGGTCTGGACCGTCGCCCCGGCCTTCGAGCAGTCGGGTGTGGCCCATTGCATCAGCTATGTGCATCCGACGCTGATTGCCGAGCTGGGTCCGCGCCGTTTCGCGGCCGAAGGCTCGCCGGCCGATTGCGTGCTGGCTGCGCTCGGCGATGTGATGCACGACAGTCCCCCGGACCTCGTCCTCTCGGGGGTGAACCGGGGCAATAACTCGGGCGAGAACGTGATGTATTCGGGCACCATCGGCGGCGCGATGGAAGCGGCGCTGCAGGGCCTGCCCGCCATCGCCCTCTCGCAATATATGGGCATCGCGACAGCAGGCCTCGACGATCCGTTCGAGGCCGCGCGCCGGCACGGCCCCCGGCTGATCCGCCAGCTTCTGGAACATGGTGACTGGACCTCGAGCGCGGATTTCCGGCTGTTCTACAACATCAACTTCCCGGCCTGCGACGCGGCCTCGGTCCGGGGCGTGCGGGTCGCGCCGCAGGGCCGGCGCTCGGGCGTGCGGTTCCAGGCCGAACCCTATCACGCACCGAGCGGCCGCCGGTTCCTGTGGATCCTCGGCGGCTCGCAGACGGCCGAGGCCAGCCCCGGCAGCGATGTCGACGCGAACCTGCGGAACTATATCTCGTTGACGCCGATGCGCCCTGACCTGACCTGTCATGCCAGCCTCGACGCGCTGCGCGTCCTTGAAGAGGGATGAGCCGCCGATGAGCGACGAACCTGAACCCGATGCCGCCGAGCGGAAGATGCGCTTCCTCTTCGCGCTGCGACAGCGCGGGGTGACGGATCCCCGGGTTCTGGAGGCGATGGAGAGGATCGACCGGGGCGAGTTCGTGCGCGGCCATTTCGAGGATCGCGCCTATGAGGATACGCCGCTGCCGATTCCCTGCGGCCAGACCATCAGCCAGCCCTCGGTCGTGGGCCTGATGACCCAGGCGCTGGATGTCGGGCCGCGCGACAAGGTGCTCGAGGTCGGGACCGGCTCGGGCTATCAGGCGGCGATCCTGTCGCTGCTCTGCCGCAGGGTCTATACGCTGGACCGCCATCGCCGGCTGGTCAGCGAGGCGGAGGCGATCTTTCGCCATTTCGGCCTGACGAACATCACCGCGATGGTTGCCGACGGCTCGCGCGGGCTGGCCGAGCAGGCGCCCTTTGATCGCATCATGGTGACCGCCGCCGCCGAGGACCCGCCGGGGTCGCTCTTGGCGCAACTGAAGATCGGCGGTATCATGGTCCTGCCGGTCGGGCAGTCGGATGCGGTGCAGACGCTGATCCGGGTCCGACGGACCGAAACCGGTTTTGACTATGATGAATTGCGGCAGGTGCGCTTCGTGCCGCTGGTCGAGGGGTTGGGCCAGACATGACCCCCGGCCGAAGGAATGGGGATAGGGCAGATGGGAAAATTCACGCGGCTCGCTTGTGCCTCCGGTATGGTGGCGGCACTTGTCGGGTGCAGTCCGCAAGGGGGCCTGACGCTTGACCCGGATCTGAGGGGCTGGGGTGGCGGGGGGCTCGATACCGCCGCCGCCGCGGCCGCTGCCGCCCCGCGCCCCGCCCCGGACAGCCGGGGGATCATCAGCTATCCCGCCTATCAGGTGGCGATCGCCCGGCCGGGCGATACCGTTACAACGATCGCCGCGCGGGTCGGGCTGAGCGCGGGCGAGCTTGCCAGCTACAATTCGATCGCGGCGACGGCGCCGCTGGACCCCGGCGCGGTCGTCGCCTTGCCGCGCCGTGTCGCGGCGGGGGCGCCGGTAGCGGCGACGGGGACGCGGATCACCTCGACCACCGGGCAGGTCAGCGATCCCTTTGCCGGGCAAGGCGTGAAGCAGCCGAACGTCCCGCCGCCCGCAGGCGCGGCAGTCGCCGCAGTCCAGCCCGCCGCGACCCAGCCGAAGCAGCATGTGGTGACGCAGGGCGAGACGGCCTGGTCCATTGCACGGAAATATGGCGTCTCGGTCAATGACCTTGCGTCATGGAACGGGCTTCCCGCCAGCATGGCGGTGCGGAACGGCCAGCGCCTGCTGATCCCGGTGGCGGGCAAGGCGCCGCAAGCCTTGGCGACCCTGACCGCCCCCGGCACCGGCAGTCCGACGCCGCGCCCGCCCTCGGCCTCCGAACCGCTTCCGAATGAAAAGACCCAGCCCTCGAACGCGCCGGTGAATGCGCCGACCAGCCCCAATCTGGGCAAGACGCGCACCGCGGCTTCGGGCAATGGCAAGTTCCGCATGCCCGCGGATGGGGCGATCGTCCGCGCCTATCAGAAGGGCAAGAACGAGGGCATCGACATCTCTGCCGCGCCGGGCACCACCATCTCGGCCGCGGGGGCGGGGACGGTCGCGGCGATCACCCGCGACGTGGATCAGGTGCCGATCATCGTGATCCGCCATCCCGACAACCTGATGACGGTCTATGCCGGGCTGGACAATGTCGCGGTCAGCAAGGGGCAGAGCGTCAGCGCGGGAACCGCGCTTGGCAAAGCGCGTAGTCAGGGCGTCATGCATTTCGAGGTGCGCAACGGCTTCGACAGCGTCGATCCCGAGAAATACCTGAACTGACAAAGTTTCGGGGCAGGGGCCGCAGAACGGTCCTTGCCCTTTTTCCTAGCGGCTGGCGGACAGCCCGCGAATGGCCGCCTCCACCTCCTGGCGGATCAGGCTTTGCAGGTTGCGGCTGAAGTTTGCGCCCATCTCGCCTTCCAGCTCATGACGCAGGGCGGTGCGGACAAGCGTTCGAAGCTCCATCTGCGCCGTGTCGCCGGATGCGAGGAACAGGTTCGTCCCGGCCATGTCCCCTTCATCCGCGGGGTCAGGCGCCTCGGGTTCCGCCGCGCGCGCGGGGGCCAGCATCCGGGCAAGGGCGGCCTCGGCTTCGGCGAACTCGGCCTCCTCCTCGGCGGAGAGGTCTGCCTCCTCCACGGATGGCTCCGCCTCGGTCCCTGCCGGCGCGATCTGCTGGCTTTGGGACAGGATCAGCGGGGTGTCGCCGGGCAGGGCGCAGCTGTCCCCGCCCTCAAGCGCGATCATGCGCCGGATCGAGGCCAGAACATCGCCGGCATTGCCGGGTGCGGAAAGCTCAGCCTGCATGGCGTGCCCCCGTTCCGGGGCCGGGTCGGGCGTTATTTCTTGCCGATCGAGCGCAGCACCCGGTCGAGGCTTTCGCCCTGCCGGCTGGTGAAGGGCGCGTCCTGCACCGCGTTGTAATAGGCCATTGGATCATAGGTCGGGATCCCCAGTTTCAGGTTTTCTACCGTCAACAGACCCATAGCGGACAAAAGTTGATAATGCGCTAATTGCAGATTGGCTTCGGCGGTGATCTTGTTCGCCATCGCCTCCAGCACGACTTGTTCGGCGTCCAGAACGTCCAGCGTGGTGCGTGCGCCCAGAAGCGATTCCTCGCGCACGCCGTTATAGGCCTGACGCGCCGCCACGATCTGCTCGTCGATCGCCGAGATCTGGGCGCGGGCCACGTCGATCCCCGCCCAGGACGTGCCGACCGCCTGGTCCACCTGCCGCGCCGTATGGAGAAGCGAGGCCCGCGTCGCGTCGCGCTGCGCCATCGCCTTGCGATGCGCCGACGGCAGGCGGCCGCCGGAATAGATCGTCTGCGACATACTGAGCGACACCGACCCGATATCGGTGGTGGTGGAAACCCCGCCACCGCTCAGCGTTTTGGCGCGCTGGGTCTGGATCCCGGCCGAGCCGGTCAGTTCGGGATTGCGCTCGGCATTGGCGGCGGCGACACCCAGTTCCGAGGCGGCGGTCTCGCGCTTGGCCTGCTGGATCAGCGGATGCGAGCGCTGGCCGATCGCCCGCGCCTCGACGAGGCTGGCGGGCAGCTTGGGCGTCGGCGGCGGCGGAGAGAGGTCGCCGGGGAAATGCCCGGTCATCGCCCGGTAATTCTCGCGCGCGGTCTGCAGATCACCCTGCGCGGTGGCAAGCTCGGCCCGGGCCTCGGCCAGCGAGGCATCGGCCTGCGACACGTCGGTCTGCGTGATCTCGCCGACCTCGAAACGGTCGCTTGCCGCCTGTTGTTCCTGTCCGATCACGCGGACCGAGTTCGCCTGCAGCTCGACCTGCTCGGTGGCGCTGCGGACGTCCAGATAGGCCTGCACCGCACCCAGCAGCACATCCTGTTCCACGCCGACCAGCGCGGCGCGCGTCGCAAGGACGGATTCCTTGGCAATGTCGATCGCGATGGCGCTACGCCCCCAGTCATAAAGCGTCATCTGCGCCTGCAGCGAGAGGCTGGCCGAATTGGCGTCAAACCCCTCGATGTTCTGATAGCTGTAATCCGCGACCCATTGCACGATCGGGCGCAAGGCGGCGATGGCGGCGGCCGCATCCTCGTCTGCGGCGCGCAGGACGGCGCGGTTCTGCTCTAGCAGGGCCGAGTGGCGATAGGCGGCCACCATCGTGTCCGCCAGCGTCTCGGCCTTGGCGGGAAGGGCAGCGGCACCAGCCAGCAAGGCCGCGATCAGCGGCTTGCGCAATTTTTCCAGCTTCCTGCCAAACATGCCCCTGCCCCTTTTTTCGTTGTTTCTACAAGACGAAACCCTGAACCTTGCGGAAGCCCGGCAGAACCGGAGCCTCGGCATGGAATGCAAAGCGCCAGTTGATGCGCCCGTCAACCTTGCGGCCGATCGAGACGGTGCCGAGATTGCCCTCGCGGAAAAGCGCGATGACGCGGCCTCCGTCGCGAAGCTGGTCGGCCAGCGCGGCGGGAAACTCCTCGACCGCGCCCTCGATCAAGATTGCGTCATAAGGCGCCTGGCTCGGATAGCCCTCGCTCAGCGGGCCGGTCACGACCACGGCGTTGAAGATGTCCTGATCGGCCAGCCGCGCCTGCGCCTCGGCGGCCATGGTGGCATCCTCCTCGACCGCGACGACGGCCTGGGCGATGCGCGCGATCAGCGCGGCGGTATAGCCGTAGCCGCCGGCGATGTTCAGGACGAGGTCGCCGGACTGGAGGTCCAGCACTTCCATCATCTTGCCCAGCGTGCGCGGCTCGAACAGCACGCGGCCCGCGCCCAGTTCGATGTTATGGCCCGCATAGGCCACGTCACGGAGGGTTTCCGGCACGAACTGCTCGCGCGGGACGTTGAGCATCGCCTCGATGACGGGATAGCTGGTCACATCGTTCGGACGGACCTGGGTGTCGACCATCATGGTGCGGCGTTGCGCGAAATCGGTCATTCTGCGAACCCTGCTTTCGGTTGCTTTCGCGCCCTATTGCCACGAAAAAACCGCCTCGGCAACGTCACCCTCGCGCTGAGGGGCATCATGGCCGTGATCCTGCGGCGTTCATGCCCCGGTCGCGGCGCGCTCGCGCCACTCCATCACCATCTGGGTCTGGGTGACGATCGCCGCGACCTTGCCATCGCCCCGGGTGATCGTGCTTTGCCAGATCATCGTGGTGCGGCCCTTGTGCAGCGCGACGCAGCGGCCGCGCGCCACATCGCCGATGCGGATCGGGCGCAGGAAATTCGTCTTGCTTTCCATGGTGGTGGTGGCCTGACCCGGCCCCAGATTGATCGTCGCCGCTGTGCCGCCCAGATTGTCGGCAAAGCCGAGGATCGCGCCGCCATGCAGAACGCCATTGCGGTTCGAAAGCTCGGCCGTCGCCTCCATCACGGCCATGACCTCGTCAGGATTGGCCGAAATCAGCCGGAAGCCAAGGAAATGGGCGAAGGCGGGCTGCGCAGCAGCGGCGCTTTGCTGCCGGTCGAGGTCATGCATGGTCATCTCGCTTTTTCGCCATGCTGGACCGTGGGCGCAAGGGCGTCAAGCGATGGCCGGGCCTGCGGCGGCGCCGCGCATGGACATCGGCTGTTCCGAAAACGGGCAGATCGGAGCGGAGGCGGGCAGCCGAGGCGCGGCGCGGGAACTATCCGTTGTTTTCCGTCGGGTCTCTGCGCAACATCCCCTTGTTGGTTCGCGCCGCATCCGGGTCGGTCGCGGCCGCATGACAGGATGAGGGAATGATCCCACGCACCAGGCTGCCCGATGGAGAGACGGTTCCCGCGCTGGGGCAGGGAACATGGATGATGGCCGAGGAGCTTGACGACCGCGAGGCCGAGCTGGCGGCGCTCCGCCGGGGCCTCGACCTCGGCATGACGCTGATCGACACGGCCGAGATGTATGGCGAGGGCGCGGCCGAGGAGCTTGTCGCCGAGGCCATCGCCGACCGCCGGGACGAGGTCTTTCTGGTCAGCAAGGCCTATCCCTGGCATGGTTCCGCCCGCGAATTGCCGCTGGCCTGCGCGCGCAGCCTCAAGCGGCTGGGAACCGACCGGATCGACCTTTACCTGCTGCATTGGCGGGGCAAGGTGCCGCTGGCGGAGACCATCGCCGCGATGGAGAAGCTGCGCGATCAGGGCCATATCCGGCATTGGGGCGTCAGCAATTTCTCGATCGCGGACATGGAGGAGCTGATGCAGGCCGGCGGCTGGCGCTGCGCGGCGAATCAGATCCTCTACAACATGACCCGGCGCGGCCCGGAATGGGATCTGCTGCCCTGGCTTGACCGCGGCGGGATCCCCGCCATGGCCTATAGTCCGGTCGAGCAAGGGCGGCTGGCGTCGCATCCGCAACTGGTCCGCATGGGGGCGGAGCTGGGCCTCAGCGCCGCGCAGCTTGCTTTGGCATGGGTGCTGAACCGGCCGGGGATGATCGCGATTCCCAAGGCAGGTCGGGTCGAACATGTCGAGCAGAACCAGCGCGCCGTCGCCCTTGGCCTGCCGCGCGACGTGGTGCTTGAGCTTGACGACCTTTTCGCGCTTCCTCCCGGCCCCCGCCCGCTCGAGATGATCTGAACCGGGCGGCATTGACGGCGGCGGTCCGAGGGCTTCTTTTGGGGCAGCCCCGTTCGGACGAAGGGGGCCAACAAGACTGGAGGCTTTCCTATGCTCAAGGGCATTGATCCGCGCATTTCACCCGAACTGCTCTATGTGCTGGCGCAGATGGGACATGGCGACGATCTGGCAATCGTGGACCAGAATTTTCCCGCGACCAGCATCGCCCGCGGCCTGCCCCATAACCGGGTGTTGACGATCGGGTCGCGCCTGAACGTCGCGGTGACGCTGGTGACGAACCTGATGCCGCTCGATCCCTTCGTGCCCGCGGCTGCGACGACGATGCAGGTGGTCGACGACCCCGAGGCGGTGCCCGAGGCGATCGCCGAAACCATCCCGATCATCGAACGCGCGGGTTCCTCGCTGCAATCGATCGACCGCTTCGGCTTCTATGACTACGCGCGGGCGAGCTTTGCGATCCTGCAATGCGTGGACACCCGGCTTTACGCCAACATCATCCTCAAGAAGGGCGTCCTGCCCCTGATTGCCCGCTGAGGCGGGGATTCTAGCAGGCGGGCGCCGGCTCGGGCCGTCCCATCAGGTCGAGGCCGCGCGCAGTCGGGGCATTCCAGGTCCTGGTGTGCCGCGTCGCGCCCGAGGGGTTCGTCCCGATCATCGAGCCGCCCGTGCCCCCTGTCCATCCGGTCGAGCCGGAATTCGAGGGTGCCGTGCCATCGCTGGTCGCGGCCTCGGGCGTCGCCGGCTCGGCCTTGGCGGCGGCGGGCGGGCAGTTCCCGGGTTCCGCGGCGGCGGTCCTTGTTGCCCCTTCGGCCGGAGCAGGCGTGGCGGGTGCTTCGGTCCCCGCCGGCGCCGTGACGGGCGCGGGTGGCGGGGTCGGCGCGGTCTGGGCCGAAACCGGCGCGGCGGCTGACGCGGCCAGAAGGCCGATGACAAGCAGGCGGGGCAGGAAATGGCTGTGCATGGGCTGTTCCCTCCGTGATGGCAGGGGAACGCGCGGTGCCGGCGACGGTTCCCCCACCTGCCGGGGGATCAGGCCACGGTGATACCCGGCGCCCCCGCTTCGGTCCTGCCGATGATCGCGGCCAGCGGAAAGCCCGCGGCGCGGATCTGGCTCAGCAGATCCTCGGCCGCCTCCGGCGCGCAGGAGACGAGAAGCCCGCCCGAGGTCTGGGGATCGGTCAGCAAGGCGCGCCGCCAGTCGGGCAGACCGGCGGGCAGCGTCACCTCGGCGCCATAGGCGGCCCAGTTCCGGGTCGAGGCGCCGGTGAAGAACCCCGCCTCGGCCAGTTCCGCCGCGCGGCTCAAAAGTGGCAGGCGGTCAAGGTCCAGCCGCAGGCGCAGGCCTGCACCGCGCGCCAGTTCCAGCCCGTGACCGAGGATGCCGAAGCCGGTCACATCGGTGATCGCGTGGACATCCGCCCGCTTCGCCAGATCGCTGCCGATCCGGTTCAACGTGGTCGCGCTCGCCACCATCTCGTTGATGCCGGCCTCGTCCAGCGCGCCCTTCTTGATCGCGGCGGAATAAATGCCGACGCCGAGGCCCTTGGTCAGGATCAGCGCGTCACCGGGTTTCGCATCGGCATTGCGGCGCAATTCGGACGGGTGGCAGAGGCCGATCACGGCAAGGCCGTAGATCGGCTCGGGCGCGTCGATGGAATGGCCGCCGGCGACGGGGATCCCGGCCTCGGCGCAGATCTCGCGCCCGCCTTCGAGGATCTCGCGGATCTGGGCCGGGGCCAGCTTGTCGATGGGCATGCCAAGGATCGCCAGCGCCATGATCGGCCGCCCGCCCATGGCATAGATGTCCGAGATCGCGTTCGTCGCGGCGATGCGGCCGAAGTCGCGCGGATCGTCCACCATCGGCATGAAGAAATCGGTCGTGGCGATGACGCAGGTATTGTCATCGACCTGCCAGACCGCCGCGTCATCCGCCGTCTCGGTCCCGACCAGAAGCTGCGGAAAGACCTGCGTGACGGGCTGATCCGCCAGCAGTTCCCGTAGGACCGAGGGGGCCAGCTTGCAGCCGCAGCCGCCGCCATGGGCCAGCGATGTCAGGCGGGGGTGTTCGTTCATCTCATTGCTCCTTCTTGGCGCGCGGGTCGGTCAGTTGGCGCACCGTAACGTAGAAGCCCGGCACCAAGAAGATGCCAAGGAAGGTCGCGGCGATCATGCCGCCCATCACCCCGATCCCGATCGAGTTCTGCGCCCCCGCGCCCGCGCCCCGGGCGACCGCCAGCGGCAGCACGCCAAGGATGAAGGCCAGCGAGGTCATCAGGATCGGGCGAAGCCGCTGGCGTGCGGCCTCGATCGCGGCCTCGACCGCCGTGCGCCCGCTGTCCTGCAACTCGCGCGCGAACTCGACGATCAGGATGGCGTTCTTCGCCGCAAGTCCGATGGTGGTGAGGATGCCGACCTTGAAATAGACGTCATTCGCCTGACCGAAGCTCAGGGCCGCGATCACCGCGCCGAGGACGCCCACCGGCACCGCCAGCATGACCGAGAAGGGGATCGACCAGCTTTCGTAAAGCGCCGCCAGCGACAGGAACACCACAAGGGCGGACAGCGCGAACAGATAGGGGGCCTGATTGCCCGCCTGCCGCTCCTGATAGGAGAGGTCGGTCCAGGCAAGGCCGTAGCCACCCGGAAGCGCCGCGACCATCTCTTCCATCGCGTCCATTGCCGTGCCGGAGCTGACGCCAGGACCGGGCTGCCCCTCGATCGAGATGGCGTCGATCCCGTCGATGCGGGCAAGGCGCGGCTCGACCGGTTCCCAGCGGATGGTCATGAAGGCCTTGAAGGGCACCATCTCGCCATCCGAGTTGCGGGCATACCAGCTGTCCACGTCCTCGGGCTGCATCCGGTTCTCGGCCCGGCCCTGCACCACGACCGGCCGCAACTGCGCGCCAAGTGCGAAATCGTTGACCTCGGTTCCCGAGAAGATCGTCGACAGCATCGAGTTCACCGCCGGGACCGAGACGCCGAAGCTTTCCGCCTTCTGCTGGTCGATGTCGATCCTGAGCGCGGCCTCGTCCTCCGAGGCGCCGCTTTCGGTATTCTGGACGCGGCTGTCCTGCCCGGCATTCTGCTCCAGCAGATCGGCGGCGGCGGTCAGTTCCTCGATCCCGCCGCCGGACTGGTCGAGCAGGTAGAAGGTGAAGCCCGACGAATTGCCCAGACGCGGGATCGCGGGCGGCTGCAGGAAGGTGATCCGCCCGGCGCGATGGCCCGCGAAATGCGCATTCGCCCGCTGCGCCACGGCCGAGGCCGAAAGCGTGCTGTCGCTGCGCTGGTCGAAATCATGCAGCTTGACGAAGATCATGGCCTGGTTCTGCGCCGTGCCGGAGTAGCCGAAGCCCATGGCGACAAAGACCGATTCCACGGCGGCCTTCTCGTCGTTCAGCATATAGGCCTCGATCTCCTGCACCACGGCGGCGGTCTGCTGCGCGGTCGAGCCTTCGGTCAGGGTGATCCGCGATTGCAGCACACCCTGATCCTCGGTCGGGATGAAGGTCGTGGTCAGCCGCCCGAACATGTCCAATGCGGCAAAGCTGATCAGGGCCAGCACGATCATCACCAGGAAGGGGCGACGGAGGGTCCGGCGCACGGTCGCGGTATAGCCGCGCGTCACCCGGTCGAAGCCGTGGTTGAACCAGCGCGCCGGGGCAAAGCGTATCTCGCCATGCGCGGGCCGCAGCAGGCTTGCGCACATCGCGGGCGTCAGGATCAGCGCGACCAGCAGCGAAAGCGTCATGGCCGTGATGATCGTGACCGAGAATTGCCGGTAGATCACCCCGGTCGAGCCGGCCATGAAGCCCATCGGCAGGAACACGGCCGACAGGACCAGCGCGATCCCGACCAGCGCGCCGCTGATCTGGCCCATGCTCTTTTCGGTGGCCTCGACGGGGCCGAGGCCGTCCTCGGCCATGACGCGCTCGACATTCTCGACCACGACGATGGCGTCATCGACCAGAAGGCCGATGGCGAGGACCATGGCGAACATGGTCAGCGTGTTCACCGAATATCCCAGCGCGGCCAGCATTCCGAAAGTGCCGAGCAGCACCACCGGGATCGCGACGATCGGGATCAGCGTCGCGCGCCAGTTCTGCAGGAACAGCAGGATGACGAGGAAGACCAGCACGATGGCTTCCAGCAGCGTGTGATAGACCTTCTCGATCGAGAGTTCGACGAAGGGCGCGGTGTCATAGGCGATATGGATCTCGACGCCCTCGGGCAGGGCGTTCTTCAGCCCCTCCAGCGTGGCGCGCACGCCCTCGGCCGTCTCGACCGCGTTCGCCCCGGTGGCGAGGTTCACCCCGAAGCCCGAGGCGTTCATGCCGTTGAAGCGGGAATCGCGGCCATAGCTGGTCTGGCCGATCTCGACCTCAGCCACGTCGCCAAGGCGCACGGCGGCGCCGTCCGATCCGGTTTTCAGCAGGATGTTCTGGAAATCGTCGACCGAGGTGAGCTGGCTTTGGGCAGTGATCGTCGCGGTGAATTGCTGGCCCCGGACGACCGGCTGGCTGCCCAGATCCCCGACCGAGACGGTGCTGTTCTGCTGCGCGACGGCGGTGGTGATGTCGGTGGGCGTCAGCTGGAACTGTGCGAGGCGCAGCGGGTCCATCCAGATCCGCATGGCATAGCCCGAACCGAAGACATTGACGCCGCCGACCCCTTCGGCGCGCTTCACCGGCCCCTCGACCACCTGCTCCAGCAGGTTCCCGAGTTCGATGGTCGAATGCGTGCCGGTGGTCGAGACCAGCGCGCCCACCATCAGGATCGACGAGGAGGACCGGGTGACGTTGACGCCGTCATTCTGGACCGGCGTGGGCAACCGCCCCTCGACCGAGCGGACTTTGGATTGCACCTCGTTCAGGGCATCGACCGGATCGACGCTGTCGTCGAAGGTCATGGTGATCGTCGCGCGCCCCTGCGAGGAGTTCGAGACGGTATAGAGCAACCCGTCAAGCCCGGTCAGCGCGTCCTCGATCGGGGTCGTGACCGAGTTCTGGACCGCCCGCGCCGTGGCCCCGGAATAGTTCGCGGTAATGCGGATCGTGGTCGGCGCGATGTCGGGATATTGCGAGACGGGCAGGCCCAGCAGCGACCAGCCGCCAATCAGCATGGTCACGATGGCCAGAACCCAGGCGAAAACCGGGCGGTGGATGAAGAAGCGGGCCATCAGTTGCCGCCCGCGGCTTTTTCCGGCGCATCCGGCGCATCAGCCGGGGCGGGTTCCGTTCCTTCGGCCTCGACCTCGCGGACCACGCCTTCCTCGTCGATGCGGACGGGGACGGTCGTGACCTTGGCGCCGACGCGCAGGTTGTCGAGCCCGTCCAGCACCAGCTGCTCGCCCGGACTGATGCCTTGGTTGACGACCCAGCTGTTGCGATAGGTGGTCTGCGCGCTCAGCGTGACCTGCTGTGTCTCGCCGTCGCGCACGACAAAGGCGGTCAATGTTCCGTCCGAGGCGCGGCGCGTCGCGCGCTGCGGCACCAGCACGGCGCGGGTCGATCCCAGCGTCATCTCGACCCGAAGGAACTGGCCGGGCAGGATCAGCCGGTCGGGATTGTCGAATTGCAGCCGGATCGGCACGGTCCCGGTCGTCGGCGAAACCGCGATGCCGGGGCTGACGATGCGGCCCGCGCCCTTGTATTCCTCGCCGGTTTCCAGCGTCAGCTGCGCCTGAACCTCGCCGGTGCGGGTCAGGCGGCCACGGTCGATCTGGGCGCGGTTGCGCAGGATGCTGGCGCTCGATTCCGAGACGTCGACATAGATCGGGTCAAGCTGGGTGATCGTCGTCAGCGCCTCGGACTGGCTCGCGGTCACGAGATCGCCCACCGACACTTCGGCCACGTCGGCCATGCCGTCGATCGGGCTGGTGATCCGGGTGCGGTCCAGCGAAAGCTGGGCCGAATCGCGCGCGGCCTCGGCGGCTTTCAACGCGGCCTCGGCCTGTTTCAGCGCGACTTCGGCGGCGGCGCGGTCGACGGCCGAGACGCCCGACCCTTCCAGCCGGCGATAGCGCGTCACGGTATTCTCGGCCTCGGTCAGGCTGGCCTCGGCCCCCGCCACCGCCGCATCGGCCGCGGCCAGCGCGGCGGCCAGCGTCTCGGGGTCGATGCGGAACAGCAGATCGCCCGCCTTGACCGGGCGGGCGGGATCATAGCTGATTTCGAGGATCTCTCCGCCGACCTGTGGACGGATCCCGGTCTGTTGATAGGCGATGGCTCGGCCGGGCAGGGTGATGGTATAGGGCACATCCTCTTCCGAGGTGATCATGACCCCGACCTCGCGGGGGCCTTGCTGGCCGCCCTGACGGTGCTGGGCCAGTGCCGGTGTCGCTGCCAATACCGGAACGAGCAGCAGCGCCGCCCATTTCGACATCGTTTGGCCAAAAGTCATCTGCCGATCCTTGCGGTTGGGTGTGAGCGACTCTCTAGCCGCTGAACCCCAATGGCAAGTAAATGGCAGCGGCGCCGGTCATCACGGATTCGCCATCGGCCGTGAAGGGCGCGCGGGCCGCGTCAGAAATCGACGCAGATGCCCTTCTTTTCATAGTCGCCGAAGCGCACGGGTTCGGGACCGTCGCGCCCGCCAAGCTCGGTCGGCAGGTCGAGGGGCGGGGCATTGCGGCGACGCTCCTCTGCCTCGGCGAGGGCGCGCGCTGCCGCGGGCGGCAGTTCCTTGCGGTCGGTCATGGCGGTTTTCCCTGCATCACGCTAAACCCGGCTAATCTAGGCAAGGTGAAGCATTTGAACAAGACGCGCAGGACGGCACATGCCGCAGGGTCCGGCAAACGCATGGAAAGCGGCGATCCCGCACGGCAGGGGGCGCTGCGACTGCTTCAGGCGGTCGAGGAGGGCGCGACGCTTGATGAGGCGTCCGGCCTGACCGAGGCGCTGCCGCCCTCCGCCCGCGCCCGCGCCCGCCGCCTCGCGCTGGAGGTGCTGCGGCGGGGCGACCGCGCCGATGCGCTGCTGGCCCCGATGCTGGCCCGCAAGCCCCGCCCCGATATCCGCCGCATTCTGCGCCTTGCCACGGTCGAGATGCTGGCTTTGGGCGAGGCGCCGCATGGCGCGGTCAACGCCGCCGTGACGCTGTGCCGGGGCCTTGGCGGCAAGGGGCAGGCCGCGGCGGGCATGGTCAATGCGGTGCTGCGCAAGGTCGCGGCTGCCGGCGATGACTGGGCCGCGTTGCAACCCCGCCGCCTGCCCGACTGGCTGCGCGGTCCGGTGGCCGGTCAATGGGGCGAGGCGGTCGCCATGGCGATCGAGGCCGCGCATGAGGCGGGCGCCCCCCTCGACCTCACGCCGAAATCCGGCGAGGCGCCCGGCGAGGCGCTGCCGACCGGCTCCTTCCGTCAGCCTGCGGGCACGCAGGTCAGCGCCCTGCCGGGCTATGAGGCCGGCGAATGGTGGGTGCAGGATGCGGCGGCGGCACTGGCGGTGCGGGTGCTGGACCCGCAACCGGGCGAGCGTATCGCCGATCTTTGCGCCGCGCCGGGCGGCAAGACCATGCAGCTTGCCGCCGCCGGGGCCGAGGTCGTGGCGCTGGATATTTCCGAATCCCGGCTGGCGCGGGTGGCCGAGAACCTCGACCGCAGCCAGCTTTCGGCGCAGCTCGTCGCGGCGGATGCGCTGGAATGGCGGCCGGACGTGGCCCTTGATGCGATCCTGCTCGATGCGCCCTGTTCGGCGACCGGCACCATCCGCCGCCATCCCGAATTGCCGCTGATCCGCGACGGCAGCGCCCTTCCCGGTCTTGTCGAATTGCAGGCCCGGCTGATCGACCACGCGCTGGAGATCCTGCGGCCCGGCGGGCGGCTGGTTTACGCCACCTGCTCGCTGCTGCCGGCCGAGGGCGAGGACCAGATCGCTGCCGCTCTTGCCCGCCACCCCGAGGTCGAGATCGAACCGGCGGAAACGCCCGGCATCGACCCGGCATGGCTGACGCCTGAAGGTGCGTTGCGGCTGCGCCCGGACCTGTGGCCGGATCGCGGCGGCATGGACGGCTTCTTCATTGCGCGCTTGCGGAAAAGGCTTGCAAAGTCCTAAACTTGCCGCGTCCCAGCGAGTGCGGCAGAGATGAATGACACGCCCTCCCCCCGCGGCTTCCTGCGCCGGCCCGAGCCGAAGGCGATCGGCCATGCCGGCCGGGGCGAGCAGATCATCGCGGGCGGGATCCATCTGGGCGGCATGACGCTGAGCGGCGATTTCTTCGCCGCCAGTGTGACGCCGACCATCGCGGCGGAATTGCATGGCTTCGGCTGGCTCGACGATCTGGCGGCGGTCGGCTCGCCCAAGGCGCGCTCGGTCGCGCAGGGCCATGTCTTGCGCTGGCTGCGCGGCCATCGCGTGCCGCATGGCGATGCGCCGGAATGGCAGGCCGATGTGGCGGGGCGGCGGCTGCTGCGCTGGATCTTCCATGCGGGCATGATCCTGCCCGGTCTGGATCGCGACGGGGCCGAGCCTTATTTCCGCTCGCTCGACCAGCACCTGACCCATCTCAGGGGCAGCTGGTATGACTGCCCCGACGGCCTGCCCCGGCTGGAGGCGCTGGCGGGTCTTGCCGTCGGCGCCATGTCCTTGCGCGACCGCCACGCCATCGCCGGTCCCGCCCTGATCGCGCTGGCCGAGGAAGCGGATGCGATGGGCGTGGGCACGCTCTCGCAATCCCGCGCGCCAGAAGTGCTGCTGGACGCCATGGCGCTGCTGGTCTGGGCGCAGGAGATTGCCGACGAGGCGGGGATGGATTCGCCCGCGGAGCTGCGCACCATCATCGCCGAGATCGCGCCGATGCTGCGCGCGCTGCGCCATGCCGATGGCTCGCTGCCCCGGTTTCACGGCGGCGGCAGGGGCGCGGCGGGCCGGCTTGACCGCTGCCTGCGCGCGGCCGAGGGAGCGGCGCTGCCCGCGCATGGCCTCGCCATGGGCTTCGCCCGCATGGCGCGGGGCAGGACGACGCTGATCCTCGACGCCGCGCCGCCGCCGGGCGGGCCGGCGGCGATCCGCGCCCATGCCTCGACCCTTGCCATCGAGCTGACCGTGGCGCGCCAGCCCTTGATCGTGAGTTGCGGGCCGGGCGATGGGTTCGGCCCGCTCTGGGCAAGGGCCAGCCGCGCGACCCCCTGCCATTCCGCGCTCTGCCTCGAGGGGCTGTCCTCGTCCCGCCTGAACCCGGCGAGGCAGGAGGGCGAGCCCGATATCCTGACCGAGCGTCCGGGCCTCGTCTGGGCCGGGGATTGCGATGCGCTGGGGAACCTGACCGCCCCCGATTGCGGACCCGCCCATTCGCAGGAGCCGGCGCATCTGCTGGCGGGCCATGACGGCTGGCTGGACAGCCACGGCCTGACCCATCTGCGCGAGCTTTGGCTGTCCCCCGAGGGCGCGAGGCTTCAGGGCGAGGATTCGCTCGCGGCTTTGGACGCGACGGCGCAATCGCGCCTCGACCGGACGCGGCCGCAAGGCGGGCTGGCCTTTGACATCCGCTTTCACCTCGACCCCGAGATCGAGGTCTGGCAGGAGGGGGAGGAGGTGGTGCTGACCCTCCCGACCGGCGACATCTGGCGTTTCAGCCATGACGGGGTCGGCAAGGTCGCGGTCGAGGACAGTTGCCTTCTGGATCGCAGCGTCGCCAAGCCGCGTCCGACGCGCCAGATCGTGCTTTCCGCGCATTTGCAGGGCCGCGCGATCCAGATCGGCTGGACCTTCGCGCGTTCCGGCGCTAGGTGACGGGCAAATCCGCGATCCAATACGGGGCCCCCGACCGATGACCGACCGCATTCCGCTGAAGCGCGCGTTGATTTCCGTTTCCGACAAGACGGGACTGATCGACTTCGCCCGCGCCCTCGCCGCGCGTGGCGTCGAACTCCTCTCGACCGGCGGCACCGCCAAGGCGCTGCGCGAGGCCGGGCTGGCCGTGATCGACGTGGCGCAAGTCACCGGCTTCCCTGAGATGATGGATGGCCGGGTCAAGACGCTGCACCCGGTCGTGCATGGCGGCCTGCTGGCGCTTCGCGACAATGCCGAGCATATGGCCGCAGCCAATTCGCATGGCATCGGCATGATCGACCTGCTGGTCGTGAACCTCTACCCGTTCGAGGAGACGGTCGCGAAGGGCGCCGATTACGACGATTGCATCGAGAATATCGACATCGGCGGCCCGGCGATGATCCGCGCGGCCTCCAAGAACCATGCCTTCGTCAGCGTCATCGTCGATGTTCAGGACTATCCGGCGCTGCTGGCGGAACTGGACGCGAATGACGACACGACCTCCTATGCGTTCCGCCAGCGGCAGGCCCAGATCGCCTATGCGCGGACGGCCGCCTATGACACGGCCGTGTCGAGCTGGATGGCCGCCGCCATCGGCGAGGAAAACCCGCGCCGCCGCAGCTTCTCGGGCGAGCTGGCGCAAACGCTGCGCTATGGCGAGAACCCGCACCAGTCCGCCGCCTTCTACAAGGACGGCTCGAACCGTCCGGGCGTCGCCACCGCGAAGCAGTGGCAGGGCAAGGAACTCAGCTACAACAACATCAACGACACCGACGCGGCTTTCGAGCTGGTGGCCGAGTTCGACCCGGTCGAAGGCCCGGCCGTCGCGATCATCAAGCACGCCAATCCCTGCGGCGTCGCGCGCGGAACCACCGCCGTCGAGGCTTACCGTCGCGCCTATGACTGCGACCGCACCTCGGCCTTTGGCGGTATCGTCGCGCTGAACTGCACGCTGGACGCCGAGACCGCCCGAGCCATCACCGAGATCTTCACCGAGGTCGTCATCGCCCCCGACGCGACCGACGAGGCGCGAGAGATCTTTGCGGCCAAGAAGAACCTGCGCCTTCTGACCACCGGCGGCCTGCCGGACCCGGCTGCGGCCGGCACCTCCTTCCGTCAGGTCGCGGGCGGCTTCCTTGTGCAGGGGCGCGACAATGGCCGCGTTCTGCGCGACGACCTGAAGGTCGTGACCAAGCGCCAGCCGACCGAGGCGGAACTGAGCGACCTTCTGTTCGCATGGACGGTCGCCAAGCACGTCAAGTCGAACGCCATCGTCTATGTGAAGGGCGAGGCGACCGTGGGCGTCGGTGCGGGCCAGATGAGCCGCGTCGATTCCACCCGCATCGGCCGGCGCAAGTCCGAGGACATGGCCGAGGCGCTGGGTCTGACCGAGGCGACGACCGTGGGTTCGGTCGTCTCCTCCGACGCGTTTTTCCCCTTTGCCGACGGGATCGAGGCGCTGGCGGCTGCGGGCGCCAAGGCCGTCATCCAGCCCGGCGGTTCGATGCGTGACGCCGAGGTGATCGAGGCCGCCGACCGTCTGGGTCTGGCCATGGTCTTTACCGGCCAACGGCACTTCCGGCACTGATGAGCCCGGCCCCCGCGACATCGAAGCCGCGGAAGTCTCCGGCGGCGACGCGCAAGGGAGGCGCCTCCAAAAAGGCGCCCGGTCCCTCGGTCTGGCGCAAGGTGGCGCTGACCGCGCTGGCGGTCTTTGTCCTTGATCAGGTGTTGAAATATCTGGTCGTGCATGTCCTGAAGCTTGACCGCGTGCGCGAGATCGACGTCCTCGATCCCTGGCTGAACCTGCGCATGGCCTGGAATCAGGGCATGAATTTCGGCCTTTTCTCCAGCGATGTCGATGTGATGCGCTGGGTGCTGATCGGCATTGCGGTCGCTGTCTGCCTCTGGGTCGGGATCTGGGTCGGCCGCACGAAACCAAGGACTTTCGCGCTGATTTCCGCCGGGATGCTGATCGGTGGCGCGCTGGGGAATGTCGTCGACCGGCTGCTTTACGGCGCGGTTGCCGATTTCCTGAACATGTCGCTGCCGGGCTGGCGCAATCCCTACAGCTTCAACGTGGCCGATATCGCGATTTTCCTTGGCGCGATGGGCCTTGTGCTGCAACCGCCGGAAAAGCAGGCTCCGGCCAAGGCCCGCCGCCAGCCGACGAAGCCGCGCGAGCCGAAGCCGCGCCCCGCTGCCCCGCCCGAACCGCCGGCCCCAACCCCGGCGCCGCGGCCTGCTTCTCCCGCCCGAACGGCACCTGTCGACGGCAAGGGTCAGGGCGAACTCATGCTGGAGGAGCCGCCCCGCGACGACAAGCCCCGTGACGAGCCGGGCAATTCACGCTAAGAACGGCGCAAGACGAAGATGAGGGACGGATGATGCGGGCAATTGCGCTGACCATGACCATGCTGCTGCTGGCCGCGTGCAGCAGTGATCCGCAGCTGATGAACCTCAGCACCGGGCGATCCGGCCCGGACGAATTCGCGATCCTGCCGACGAAACCGCTCTCGATGCCGCCGGACCTGAACGCGCTGCCCTCGCCGACGCCGGGCGGCTCGAACATCACCGATCCGACGCCCGAGGCCGATGCCGTGGCCGCGCTTGGCGGCAATCCCGGCCAGCTTTCCGCGCAGGGGATCGGCGCGGCGGACGCGGCGCTCGTGGCCTATGCTTCGCGCCTTGGCTCGGATCCGGGGATCAGGGCCAGGACCGCTCAGGAAGATCTTGCATGGCGCAGCAGCCATTCCCGCCGCGCGCTTGAGGTCGTGGCCCGCACGGATGTCTATTACCGCGCCTATGATGACATGACGCTGGACAGCTGGAGCGAGCTCAAGCGCTGGCAACCGACCGGTGCGCGGATTCCGGCGGCTCCGCCGAACGATGGCGAAACGGACCGCCAGAAGCAGATGAGGCAGATCGGCGGGCAGGCGCCCCAGCTTGCCGGGGACTGATTTTCGCGCGACAATCACGCCGAGATGACGGGTTGCTGACTTGCGCGACCCTCGGTCAAGGGGCAGGGTCGGGCAGCGACCCGGAACCGGAGCCTGCCCATGACTATACTGACGCGCCTCTCGCCCTTCGTGCTGGCGCTGGCCGCGACACCCGCGCTGGCCGAGATGCCCAAGGGCATCAGCCATTTCACCCTCGATAACGGCCTCGAGGCCGTGGTGATCGAGGATCACCGTGCCCCGGTCGTCGTCCAGATGGTCTGGTACAAGATCGGCTCGGCCGATGAGCAGCCGGGCAAGTCCGGCATTGCGCATTACCTTGAACACCTGATGTTCAAGGGGACCGACAAGCTGGGTCCGGGCGAGTTGTCCAAGACCGTGACCGCCAATGGCGGCATGGACAATGCCTTTACCAGCTATGATTACACCGCCTATTTCCAGCGCATCGCCTCGGACCGCCTGCCGCTGGTGATGGAGATGGAATCCGACCGGATGCAGAACCTGCGTATCGGCGAGGATGACTGGCAGGCCGAGCGTCAGGTCGTGCTGGAGGAGCGTTCGCAGCGCACCGACAGCGATCCCGGCGCGCAATTCTCGGAGGAGCGCAGCGCCGTCCAGTTCTATAACCATCCCTATGGTCGCCCGGTGATCGGCTGGCGGCAGGAGATGGAGGGGCTGACCCGCGATGATGCGATCGCGTGGTATGACGCGCATTACGCGCCGAACGATGCCGTCCTGATCATCGCAGGCGACGTCACTGCGGAACAGGCGAAGGAACTGGCCGAGAAATATTACGGCCCCGTGCCTTCCAAGCCCGACGCCACCCGCAAGGCCCGCCCGCAAGAGCCCGAGCAGCGCGCCGACCGCCGGATCGAGCGCAGCGACCCTCGCGTCGCCCAGCCCGTGCTGGTCCGCACTACGCTCGCGCCCGAGCGTAATGCCGGCGACCAGAAGCAGGCCGCGGCGCTGAGCGTGCTGGCCGAATTGCTGGCCGGATCGCCCCAGACCTCGGTTCTGGCCCGCGACCTCGTGCTGACCGGCAAGGCGCTTTACGTCGATGCTGCCTATGACGGGCTGACCGTCGATCCGACGACCTTCGGCCTGTCGCTGGTCCCCGGTCCCGGCGTCAGCAACGAGGATGCCGAGGCTGCGCTGGACGCCGCCTTGCAGAAGTTCCTTGAGGACGGCCCGGACACCCAGCAGCTTGAGCGGGTCAAGACCCAGATCCGCGCCTCGCGCATCTATGCCCAGGATTCGGCGCATGGCCGGGCCTATGACTATGGCCAGGGCCTGTCGATCGGGCTGGGAATCGAGGATGTGAACGACTGGCCCGACATTCTTGGCGCGGTCACGGCGGATGAGGTTCGCGCCGCCGCGAAGCTCGTCCTCGACAATCCGGCCAGCGTCACCGGCTGGTTGCTGCCCGAAGCGGGTGCGGCCAGCGCCGATGCCGCCACGACCATTCCCGCCGCCGCCACGACCGAGGAAGTCCAATGATCCGCGCGCTTGCCACATTCGTCTTTGTCGCGCTGGCCTCGCTTCCGGCGCGCGCCATCGAGATTCAGCAGATCACCTCGCCCGGCGGCATCAAGGCATGGCTGGTCGAGGATCATTCGATCCCCTTCACCGCGCTCTCGCTGATGTTCAAAGGCGGGGCGAGCCTCGATGCGCCCGAAAAGCGCGGGGCAATCAGCATGATGACGGCGCTGCTCGAGGAAGGCTCGGGCGAGATGAACTCGGTCCAATATGCCGAAGCCGTCGAGGGGCTGGGCGCGATCACCCGCTTTGACGCTGGCGATGACGCGCTGACCGTCAATGCCCGCGCCCTGACCGAGAACCGGGACCAGGCCGCCGACCTCTTGCGGCAGGCTTTGACCGAGCCGCGCTTCGATCCCGACGCGGTCGAGCGGATCCGCGCGCAGATCCAGTCGGTGATCCGCAGCGAGGCGACCGACCCGAATGCCATCGCGAACAAGGAACTGGCGCGGCAGGCATGGGGCGATCATCCCTATGCCACCTCGGTCAACGGGACGGCGGAAAGCATTGCCGCGATCACCCGCGATGACCTGCTCGACGCGAAGAACCGCATCCTCGCCCGCGACCGGGTGGTGGTGGCCGCTGCCGGCGACATTGATGCCGCGGAGCTGGGCAAGCTGATCGACCGCATCCTTGGCGGGTTGCCCGAGGCCGGGTCGGTGCCGCTGCCCGAACCTGCCAAGCTGCAACTGACCGGCGGCGTCACCGTGATCGACTGGGACAGCCCGCAAACCGTGGTCAGCTTTGCCCAACCCGGCCTGCCAATGTCGGACCCGGATTACTTCGCGGCTTTCGTCGCCGACCATATCCTTGGCGGCGGCGGCTTCTCGTCGCGGCTGATGGACCAGATCCGTGAAAAGCGCGGGTTGACCTATGGCGTCGCGACCGGCCTCTCGAACGGGGTCTATGGCGAGACGTGGATGGGCGGCATGGCCAGCGCGAACCAGAAGGTCGCGGAAGCCATCGGCCTGATCCGGCAGGAATGGGACCGCTTCGGCGAGGCCCCGGTCTCCGAGAAGGAGTTGAACGACGCCAAGACCTATCTGACCGGCGAATATCCCCTGCGCTTCAACGGGAATGGCCAGATCGCCAGCATTCTGGCCGGGATGCAGTTGATCGGCCTGCCGGCGGATTACGTCAACACCCGCAACTCGAAGATCGAGGCGGTGACGGCCGAGGATGTGCAGCGGGTCGCCAAGCGTCTCCTCCATTCCGACCAGATCCGCTTCGTGCTGGTCGGTCGCCCCGAGGGGATCGAGGCCACGAACTGACGAATCCTTTCCCCCGCGCCGGGGAGATGCTAGATCTGGGGGCATGAATACCCATGCCCCCAATATGCGCCCTGTCATCCGGCAGCTGGACGAAGCCGCCGCCAACCGGATCGCGGCGGGCGAGGTGGTGGAGCGCCCGGCCTCGGCCGTCAAGGAACTGGTCGAGAACGCGATCGACGCCGGCGCCCGCCGGGTCGAGGTCGCCATCGCCAAGGGGGGCAAGGCGCTGATCCGGGTCAGCGACGACGGCTGCGGCATGACCGCCGACGACCTGCCGCTGGCGCTGTCGCGGCACGCGACCTCCAAGATCGACGGCAGCGACCTTCTGGACATTCGCAGCTTCGGCTTTCGCGGCGAGGCGCTGCCAAGCCTTGGCGCGGTGGGGCGACTGACCATCACCAGCCGGGCCGAGGGTTTTGACGCGGCCCAGATCGGCGTCGCGGGCGGGCGTATCTCTCCGGTCAGGCCAGCGGCGGGCAATCGCGGCACGGTGGTCGAATTGCGCGACCTGTTCTTCGCCACCCCGGCCCGGCTGAAATTCCTGCGCACCGAGCGGGCCGAGACGCAGGCCGTGGCCGATGTCCTCCGCCGTCTCGCCATGGCCGAGCCATTCGTCGGCTTCACCCTGACCGACGAGGACGAAGGCCGCGTCCTTTTCCGCGCCGATGCCGAACAGGGCGAGCTGTTCGACGCGCTCCAGACCCGGCTGGGCCGGGTCATGGGTCGCGATTTCATCGAGAACGCCATCCCGATCGACGCGACCCGCGACGGGATCACGCTGACCGGCTTTGCGGCGCTGCCGACCTATTCGCGCGGCGCGGCGGTCGCCCAGCATCTTTTCGTTAATGGTCGCCCGGTGCGGGACAAGCTGCTGACCGGCGCGCTGCGGGCCGGCTACATGGACGTGCTGCCATCCGGGCGGCATCCGGCCGCCGTCCTCTTCATCACCTGCGAGCCCCATGCGGTCGATGTGAACGTGCATCCGGCCAAGGCCGAGGTCCGCTTCCGCGAGCCTGACATCGCGCGCGGCCTTGTGGTCAGCGCGCTGCGCCATACGCTTGCCGGGGCGGGGCACCGCTCCTCGACCACGGTGGCGACGGCGGCCCTTGGCGCGGCGCGGGCCGAGCCGCCGCGCGTCTATCAGGGGGCCTATAATCCGCCCCCGCGCCCCTCGGCTGCGGCGGTCGCGGCGAGCTTTGCCTTTCAGGCGCCCGGCTTTGCCGAAAGCCCGACTGCACGGGTCGAGCCTGCGCCCGAGGCCCCGCCGGTCGAGGCCCCGCTTGGCGCAGCGCGCGCGCAGCTTCACGAGAACTGGATCATCGCCCAGACCGCCGAGGGCATCGTCATCGTCGATCAGCACGCCGCGCATGAGCGTCTGGTCTATGAGCGGCTGAAGGCGCAGGCCGAGGCCAATGGCATCGCCAGCCAGTCGCTGCTGATCCCCGAGATCGTCGAGCTTTCCGAACCGGAGGCGCAGCGCCTGCTGTCGATCGCGGGCGAGCTGGCCGAACTGGGGCTGGTGATCGAACCCTTTGGCGGCGGCGCGGTGGCCGTGCGCGAGGTTCCGGCGCTGATCCGGGGCATCGACGCGCCGGCGCTGATCCGCGACATTCTGGACGATCTGGCCGAGCAGGGCGCCTCGGACCGGCTGAAGGCGCGGGTCGATGCGGTGCTGTCCTCGATGGCCTGCCACGGCTCGGTCCGGTCCGGGCGGCGCATGAACGCGGAGGAGATGAACGCCCTTCTGCGCGAGATGGAGCGGACGCCCCGCTCGGGCCAGTGCAACCATGGCCGCCCGACCTGGATCGAATTGAAGCTTGCGGATATCGAGCGGCTGTTCGGTCGATAGTTGACCTTCGACCCGACTGGCGCGAGACTTCCGGCAAGGAGATCAGCCATGCTGGAAATCAGTCCCGAGAAGATCGCGTATGTGATTATCCGCGCCCGCGAATATGACAGCGGCGTCAATGCCTGGGCGCATAGCGGCCAGCGCACCGGCCACGGGACCGAGACCGAGCTTTCGGAGTTCATCGGCAGCCTCAACATGGACGAACAGGCGAGTCTGGTCGCGGTCATGTGGATCGGGCGGGATACATTCACCGCCGAGGATCTGGCCGAGGCGATCCAGACCGCCAAGAGCGAGCGCCGCGCCCCGACCGAGAATTACCTGATGGGAGAGCCGCAGCTCGCCGATTATCTGGAGGCCGGGATGGAGGCGCTTGGCATCTCGCCCGAGGAGGCCGAGGACGACGTGCACCACCCCGTCTGATCAGCGCGAGAGCCGGATCAGCGCCCCATCATCGGCATCGGTCAGGATCATCAGCGCCCCGTCCGGTGCGACCGCCACATCGCGGACCCGGCCAATGCCCTGCGCCAGATGCGCCTCGCCCACGACGCGCCCGTCCTTGATTTTCAGCCGGACGACGGATTTCGACACGAGGCCGCCGATCAGCGCGTCGCCCTGCATCTCGGGGAACATGTCGCCCGCGTAAAAGACCATGCCGCTCGGGCCGATCACCGGATCCCAGTAATAGACCGGCTGCTCCATGCCGTCCTGCTGGGTGATCCCCTTTCCGATGGGGCGGCCGCTGTAATCCTCGCCATAGGTGATGATCGGCCAGCCGTAATTCAGGCCCGCCTGCGGCATGTTCAGCTCGTCCCCGCCCTTCGGGCCGTGTTCCACGGTCCAGAGCCGGCCCTCGCCATCCAGCGCGGCGGCCTGAAGGTTGCGATGGCCCCATGACCAGATCTCGGGCTGGCCGCCGCCATTGGCAAAGGGGTTGCCCGGAACGCCCTTGCCGGTCATCGGGTCAATGCGCAGCACCTTGCCCAGATGTGTGTTCACATCCTGCGCCAGTTGCCGCGGCTCGGGCAGCGAGCGTTCGCCGGTGGTGACAAACAGCATCCCCTCGCGGTCAAAGACCAGACGCGAGCCGTAATGCATGGTCGAATCCCATGCCGGTTCCTGCCGGAAGATCACTCGCACATCCTCAAGCGCGGTGTTGTCGTCCGAAAGCCGCCCGGTCGCCACCGAGGTCGAGGTGAGGCCACCTTCGCGCGGCTCGGCAAAGCTCCACCACACCTGCCGCGTCTGGGCGAAATCGTCGCGAATGGCGACGTCCAGCAATCCGCCCTGCTTGCGGGCATCGACCTCGGGCAGGCCGCGCAGCGGCTCGGAGAGCTTGCCGCCCTGAAAAAGCCGCATCCGGCCGGGGCGTTCGGTGATCAGCTGGCCGCCATCGGGCAGGAAAGCCATGCCCCAGGGATGCTCAAGGCCCGAGATGACGACATCCTGTTTCACGTGAACCGCATCCTCGATCCCCGCTGCGCGGGTCTGTCCCTCGAAGGCGGGGCGCTGGTCGGGGGCGTTGGGCGGCGCGGTCTGGGCAAGGGCTGGCGCGGCGGCAAGTCCGGCGCAAAGGGCGAAGGTGCCAAGGCTTTTCATGGTCCGGCTCCGTCATGGTTGCGGCAAGGGGATGACCCTCAACCCACGGCACTGCCCGCCGTTCCCTGACATTTTCGTCAGCGCGCCGCTTCAGAGCCTTGCGACATGTTCGTCGTAAAGCGCCCCGGCCCGGCCCCATGCGCCCGCGTCCATGTGGTCGAGGGTGCGCAGAACCGGCAACAACTGATCCGCGAAATCCTGCGAGCTTTCCAGCGGCAGCAGCGAGGGCAGGTTGTCGATCGCCATGACATCCAGCGGCGGATGCTCCGCGACCCGGATCACAGGCGCCTGCCAATCCGTCACGCGGTCATAGACCTGCACCGGGTTGAAGTCGCTGGTCGGATCGCAGGCCACATCGCCGATGACGCTGAGCAGCCTGCCCGGATCGACCGCATCGGGGCGGATGAGAACCGGGGTCTCCGGTCCAGCGAGGATGCAGTTGATGAACAGGTCATGCATCAGGATCTGCGGGAAGGGACCGCCGCCCGCCGTTTCGGCCATGTCCCATTTCGTGACCGCGGCCCCCATCTGGGTCAGCAGGTCGGATGCCCCGCTGCCGACCCGGCCAAGCGCGCCGATGACGATGGCATGGGGGCGCGGCAACCCGGTCGCGTCCAGATCGGCCCGCAAGGCCTCGATCATCAGGCTGCGCGAGGGGCAGGCGGCGACGGCTTCGCAGATGCCGCCCCGTTTCTGCGCGGCCCATGCCCTGAGCGAGACCGCCGCCCCTGCGAAACCGGCCCAATAGCCGAAGGCGGCCAGCCGCCGCCCGTCCGCGCCGGTCAGATATTCCAGATCATAGAGCCTGCCCCCGCCCGCCGCGAAGCGCCGCAGCAGGGCAAGCCCCGCCGGCTGGCCCTTATAGGCATGGCCGAACATGATGTGGCGATGGTGCAGGGGGGCATTACCCTCGGGCAGTTCCTTGATGCCGAAGATGATCGCATCAGCGGGGGCGGCGGGCCAATGACCCTCTGCCGCGCGCTCGGCCCCGGCTTCCAGATAGGGCGCGAGGGGCAGGATGCGATGCGGGCTTTCCTCGACCGTGACGCGGAACCCCGCAGCGACCAGCGCCCGCACGCCCTCGGGCATGATGCCGACGCGGCGCTCGTTCGGACGGCTTTCGGCGCGGACCCAGAGATGCACCATGATCGTCCGCCTTCTGTGAGGTTTCAGGGAAAGGTTGCGTCTGGCGTCCGCGCGGGTCGGCGCGCGCCGAGGAACGGCCCCTGTCCCGCCGCGTCGATGCGGGCGATGGCAGCGGCGATGGGCTCGATCACCACGTTCATGGTCGAGGCGTTGGCGTGTATCATCCGCTCGGCGTCGAGGGCGAGGGCGACATGTCCGGGCCAGAACAGCAGGTCGTTGCGGCGGATCTCTCCCCCGGCCTCGGGGAAGGCCGTGCGCTGCATGTCGCTGTCGCCGGGGCAGGGGATGGCGCAGGCGGAAAGCGAGGCCTGCACAAGGCCCGAACAGTCGATCCCCGCCCGGCTGTTCCCGCCCCAGAGATAGGGGGTTCCGATCAGCGTCGCCGCGACCGTAGCCGGATCCTCGGCCGGTTGGTCGGCGATATGCTGACGCGGCACCCAGCCCCCTTGCGCGAGCCGGGCGAAGCCGCCTTCGGTCCCAGTGACAGACAGGCGCGCGCCGATTGAAAGCGTCCCCAGTTCGGGCGTTTTCAGGTCCGGCCCGGAATAGACATGGGTTGCCGGGGCACTGACGCGGTGGGTGATCGGGTCGGTATCCGGACCCAGCACCGCGTCGCGCAGCCAGCCGCAATAGCCGTCGGCCCGCGCCTGAACGAAGGACCAGCCGTCCTGCCGGTCGATGACGGTCAGGTCCGCGCCATGGTTGACCTGCCGGTCGCGCGTTCCGCCGGGGCTGCGGCAGAGGTCGGCCAGCGGCGCGGCAAGGCGCATCGCCGTCCCTTTGGTATAGGCGGGGCGGTCAAGGATGCCGCGCAGGCTTTCCAGCGCGACGCGATCGGTCGCCGGGGTCAGGCGGCGGTCCGGCGTCTGGGCCGGGGCGTTCATTCCAGAGCCTCGGGCAGAGCATTCAGGATGGCGCGCATCGCCTGCCCGGTGCCGCCCTTGGACCGGCCGGGCGCGGCGCTTGGCTGCCAGCCATAGATGTCAAAATGGACATAGCGGGTGGTCTCGGCGGTAAAGCGGCGCAAAAACAGCGCGGCGGTGATCGCGCCCGCGAAGCCGCCCCCCGGCGCATTGTCGAGATCGGCGATCGCAGGCTCGATCATCGCCTCGTAAGGCTCCCAGAAGGGCATCCGCCAGACGGGATCGGCGTGGTCGCGGCCCGCGCGGGAAAGCGCATCGGCAAGCCGGTCGTCGTCGCAGAAGAAGGGCGGCAGATCCGGTCCCAGCGCGACCCGCGCCGCACCCGTCAGCGTCGCCATCGAGATCAGCAGCGCCGGCCCCTCCTCCTCGGCGAAAGCCAGCGCGTCGGCCAGAACCAGGCGGCCTTCGGCATCGGTATTGTTCACCTCGACCGTCAGGCCTTTGCGGCTGGTCAGGATGTCGCCGGGCCGGAAGGCATTGCCGGCAATCGCATTCTCGACCGCCGGGATCAGGACGCGCAGCCGCATGCCCCTGGTCAGGCCAAGCCGGGCCAGCGTCTCGGCCAGACCCAGCACATTCGCGGCCCCGCCCATGTCCTTCTTCATCAGCGCCATGGACGAGGGCGGCTTGATGTCGAGGCCGCCGGTGTCGAAGCAGACCCCCTTGCCGACCAGCGTGAGCATCGGCCCCTCGCCCGGAAAGCGCAGGTCGATCAGCCGGGGCGGCTGGACCCCCGCGCGGCCGACGGCATGGATCATCGGGAAGTTCTGCGACAGCAGGTCATCGCCCCGGATCACCGAGATCTCGGCGCCGTGGCGCGCGGCGAGTTCGCTCGCCGCGTTCTCCAGATCCTCGGGGCCCATGTCCGAGGCCGGGGTGTTGATCAGGTCGCGCGCCAGATACTCGCCCGCCACGAGCGCGAGGATCCGCTCGGCATCGACTCCCGCCGGACAGACGAGGCGCGCGGCCGGGGCCTCGGCCTTCTTGTAGCGGGCAAAGCGGTATTGCGCGAAAAGCCATCCCAACGCCCCCAATGCGGCATCGAAACCCTCGGGCGTATTGGCAAGGTACCAGTCGCCGGCGGGCAATGCCTCAGCCGCCTTGGCCAGCGGATAGCGTTCGCGCGCCGGACGGGCAGAGGTGGAGCGCTCCGCCCCGATCCCGAACAGCGCCCCCGACAATGCGCCATCCGGCCCCGGATAGACGCAGACCTGTCCGGGCTTGCCGGCAAAGCCCTGCGCCCTGGCCCAGGTGCGGGCGGTCGCCGGGATTGCTTCGGGCCAATCCGGGCCGTCCCCGCCCGGCCGGAGAAGCCAGAGCGGCAGGCTGCGGGACGGGTCGGGGGCGAATGCCGGAAGCGGGGTCATGGGGATGCCTTCTTGTGGTCTTGCGGCCAAGGTAGCGCGCGCCCGCCCGTCTGCAAGCCCCGTCTGCAAACGCCCCCGTCAGGCCGGACCGGGGGGCGGGCGCTCCCATATTCCGGTCAGGGAATGGTTGCCGATCCGGCCGAGCCGGGCCGAGGTCGCCCTGAGTCCGCCGCTGTCCCGCCGTTCGGCGCAGGTGCCGACATCCACCGCCACCGCCGCCATCGTCACCAGCCCAAGCTGCCAAGCGAGGCGCGAGATGCGGTCAGCCTCGCAACCGACCCCCACAAGGTCGCCGCGATCGATCGCCGCGGCCAGCCGCGACATGGCGACGGCCAGTTGCTCAAGCGCGGCAGAGATGATGCGCGAGGCCGCGTCCTCGCCCAATGCGGCCACCATGTTGTTCAACCGCTGATGGTCGATCACCATCTGCTCCTCAATCGCAAGCCGCGAAATTCCCGTCATCTTCCACCCATACTCGATACGCCGCGGAGAGCAGGTTTCGCATCGACCTCTCAAGAAATGGTTGAGGCCGGGGCGCTAAACCCCTCGAACTTTATCGGTCGGCGCTGTATCAAGCGCGGGAACGGTAGATGAGGATGTGATGAAACAGGCCCGGCCGCTGCCCCAATATCTTGTCCAGCGCTATCACGGCTGGCGCGCCACCACATATGGCGAGAACCGGAGTTGGTATCGTCGTCTGGCCGAGGGTGGACAGCATCCGCGCGCCATGGTCATCGCCTGCTGCGACTCGCGCGTGCATGTGACCTCGATCTTCGGGGCCGATACGGGCGAGTTCTTCATTCACCGAAATATCGCGAATCTCGTGCCGCCCTATCTGCCGGATGGCCAGCAGCACGGCACCTCGGCGGCGGTGGAATATGCCGTGAACGCCCTCAAGGTCGCGCATCTGGTCGTCGTCGGCCATACCAATTGCGGCGGGGTCGCGGGCTGCCACGCCATGTGCTCGGGCCATGCACCGGAGCTTGAGGAAAAGACCAGCTTCGTCGGCCGCTGGATGGACATCCTCCGTCCCGGATTCGAGCGGGTCAGCGACCTTCCCGAGGCCGAGCAGATCGCCGCGCTTGAGCGGCAGGCGGTGCTGATCTCGCTGGAGAACCTGATGACCTTCCCCTTCATCCGCGAGAATGTCGAGGCGGGCAATCTGTCGCTGCATGGCGTCGTCCACGACATTGGCGAGGGCACGCTGCTGGAATACCACCCCGAGAGCGAAAACTTCGTGGCGCTGGCCTGACGCATTCCGCTGTCGCAAGGCGGCATCGGGGCTGATATGGCTGTTCCTCGCCACCTAACCCAGAGGAACGCCATGGCCGCCCTGCCAACCGAAGACGACATCGCCAGCATGGATGCGGCCGATCCGCTTCTGCCCCTGCGTGAGCAATTCCTGCGGGCCGAGGGCGAGGTTTATCTGGACGGCAACTCGTTGGGGATGGCCAGCGGCGCGGCCCTCGACGCGCTGCGGCTGGCGGCGCGCGAGGAATGGACCCGCGGCCTGATCCGCAGCTGGAACACGGCGGGCTGGTTCGACCTGCCGGTCGAGCTGGGCGACCGGATCGGGCGGCTGATCGGCGCGGCTTCCGGGCAGGTCGTGGTCGCCGACACCACCTCGATCAATATCTACAAGGCGCTTCACGCCGCGATCGGTCTCAGGCCCGGGCGCAATGTCATCGTGGCCGAGGCGGGAAGCTTCCCGACCGACCTTTACATCGCCGAGGGCGTGATCTCGACCCTGCCCGGCGTGACGATGCGGCTCGAGGGTCGCGACGCCGACCGGATCGAGGATCTGCTGGATCAGGACGTGGCGGCGGTCCTCGTCAATCACGTGAACTACAAGACCGGGGCGCTGCGCGACATGGCGGCGCTGACCCGCGCCATCCACGATGCGGGTGCCGTCGCGATCTGGGATCTGTGCCATTCCGCCGGCGCGCTGCCGGTGGCGCTGGATGCGGCGGGGGCCGATTTCGCAGTCGGCTGCACTTATAAATACCTGAACGGCGGCCCCGGCTCACCCGCCTTCATCTATGTCGCGGCGCGGCATCTGGCCGAAGCCCGGCAACCGCTGAGCGGCTGGTGGGGCCATGCCCGGCCCTTCGCTTTCGAGACCGGCTTTGACGGCGATCCGGGCATCCGCCGCTTTCAATGCGGCACGCAGCCGATCCTGTCCCTGCGCGCCCTGCAAGGCGCGCTGGAGATCTGGGACGAGGTCGACATGCACCGCCTGCGCGAGAAAAGCGTGGCCCTGACCGAGCTTTTCATCCGCCTTGTCGAGGGGCTATGCGCCGGTCACGGGCTGGTCCTTGAAAGCCCGCGCGATCCGGCGCTGCGCGGCAGTCAGGTCGCCTTTGCCCATGACCACGCCTATGAGATCATGCAGGCCTTGATCGAGCGCGGGGTGATCGGCGATTTCCGCGCGCCCTCGACCCTGCGGTTCGGTTTCACGCCGCTTTACCTCAGCCATGCCGATGTGGCCCATGCCGCGCGGGTGCTGGCCGATGTGCTGGAGAGCGGCCTCTGGCGCGAGCCGCGCTTTGCGGTGCGCGGGGCAGTGACCTGAAGCCGTGAAGCTTCAGGCGCTCTGGCTCCACGCCACGGATTGCGGGCGTGCCCTTGCCAGCGCGGCGACCAGCATTCCGGTGACGGCAGCCTTCAGCAGGTCGCCGGGCAGGAAGGCCAGGACCAGCTTCACGCATTCCGGGATGGATTTCCCCAGTCCGATCGACATGCCGACGACGCCGAAGGCGTAAAGGACAAGGACGCCGCCCAGCACGGCGCCCAGTCCGGCGCGCAGCCCGATCGGGCGCAGCCGCACATGCTCGACAAAAAGGCCGGTCACGAAGGCGCCGAAGGGAAAAGCGATCAGGAAGCCCGAGGTCGGCGCGACGAAGGCGCCCAGACCGCCTCGCCCGCCCGCCAGCAGCGGCAGGCCGATCGCGACCAGCAGCAGGAAAAGCAGCATCGACAGGAAGCCGCGCCTTGCCCCCAGCACCGCGCCCGCCAGCATCACACCCATGCTTTGCGCGGTGATCGGGATGCCGAAGGCCAGCGTGATCTGCGGGATCGCGCCCAGTGCCGCGATCAACGCGGCGAAAAGCGCGATCTGCGCGACGTTTCTTTCCATGTCAGTCCTCGTCACTCGGGTTCAGGCCACCCCGCGCGCGCAGCGCCTCGGCCAGATGATCGGCATCGTCCAGCGCCAGCAGCGCCATGGGCAGCACGATATTCCAGTTGGCGCGCCGAGGCGAGCGCGCGCGCCATGCCTCGACCAGAAGCCGCCCCTTGGCGATCAGGACCGGGGTGAAACGGATGACCAGCGGAATCCCGGCCTCGACCAGCCGCACCGGCAGGCCGATCCGGCGCAGCGGGGCCAGCAGGCGGTGCAGCAGGTCGGTCAGCTCGCCCAGCGTCGTCGTCATCGTCACCAGATTGGCCAGCGCGACGGTCGAGGTCATGCGCAGCGCGATCGCCACGCCCTGCGCCCAGCCGCCCGAGACGGCGTGCCAGATCAGCAGCAACAGGACGAAGGGCCAGAGCACCCGAAGCTGCCGCAGCCCGTGGCGCAGGAAGTCGCGGCCGGGCAGGGCGTAAAGCGCCAGCACCGCCGCCAGCGCCAAGGCCTGCAAGGCCGGGCCGGAGATCAGGAACAGCGCCGTCGTCGCGACCGCCAGCCCGGCCAGCTTTGGTCCCGCCGGCCAGCCATGCGCCCGCGTCCTAACCGGCGAGGTCAGCGAGATCATTCTCGGCCCCCTCGCGGATCATCTCGGCCTCGAAACGCTCCAGCACCTCGGGCCCGCCGGCCATGCGGATGCGGCCCGCGTCCAGCCAGCAGACATCGCCATATCCCGCAAGGTCGCGCGGGTCATGCGAGATATGAAGAAGCCGCGCGCCACAGCGGTCCAGATGCCGCGCAAGCTGCATCCGCGTCGGGATGTCGAGGCCCGCGAAGGGCTCGTCGAGGATCAGCCAGCGCGGCTGCATCGCCATGACGGCCATCATGCAAAGCAGGTGCTTTTGCCCCTGCGATAGCGCCTCGGTCGTGCGGTCCAGCCAGTCGGAGCGATCGAACCGGGCCAAGGTCGCCTCAACCCCCTCGCGCGCCTCGGCCTTGCTGCGGCCAAGCTGGCGCAGGCCGAAGGTGATCTCTTCGGCCACGGTCGGGAAGATGATCTGATGCTCGGGGTTCTGGAACAGGATGCCGACTGTGGCGATCGCGGCCTTGCGGTCGCGGGCGACATCGACGCCCTCGATCAGCACGCGGCCGCGGGTCGGCTCGATCAGCCCGGCAAGCAGGCGCGCCAGCGTGCTTTTCCCCGAGCCATTGCGCCCGATGATGCCGACGCGCGGCGCATCGAAGCGGATGTCGATCCCTTCGATGATCTGGCGCGGGCCGAGGGCATAGGAGATGCCTTGGACGGCGATGCCCGGACGGGGTTCCATGGTGACGCCTCACGAGACGGTTTTTCTGAATCGCAAACCGCTCTAGCATCTTTGCAGCGGGATGAAACCCGCCCACCCGGAGGAGTTCGCATGAGTTGGAACCCAGCACTTGAGCCAGGCTGCCCCGATCAGGTCGCGCTGGAGAGCATCGAGACCCTGATCATTCCCCGCGCCCGCGACCTCGGCGATTTCGAGGTGAAGCGCGCCTTGCCCGCCCCGAAGCGGCAGATGGTCGGGCCGTTCATCTTCTTCGACCAGGCCGGACCGGCCGAGTTCCTGACCGGGCAGGGGGTCGATATCCGCCCCCATCCCCATATCGGGCTGGGAACCGTGACCTATCTCTATCAGGGCGACTTCCACCATCGCGACAGCACCGGTGCCGATCAGGTCGTGCTGCCGGGCGAGGTAAACTGGATGGTGGCGGGCAAGGGCGTCACCCATTCCGAACGCACCAGCGAGGCGGGCCGCAAGGGGCCTCATTCGCTGTTCGGCATCCAGACATGGATCGCGCTGCCCGAGACGCATGAGGACATGGACCCGACCTTCGAGCATCACGAGAAGAAGACCCTGCCCGAATTCGAGGATAGCGGCATCCACGGCCGCCTGATCCTTGGCCGCGCCTATGGCGAGCGCGCGCCGGTGACGCTTTACTCCGATACCTTCTATCTCGACATCACGCTGGATCCCGGCGCGCTGTTCCCGCTGCCCGACGATCACGAGGACCGGGGGATCTATGTCACCCAGGGCTCGGTCCTGATCTCGGGGCAGGAGTTTCCGGCCGGGCAGATGATGGTGTTCCGGCCGGGCGATCGGATCACGGTCGCGGCCGGGGCGCAGGGCGCACGGATCATGGCGCTGGGCGGCGAGACGCTGAACGGTCCGCGCTATATCTGGTGGAACTTCGTCGCTTCCTCGAAGGAGCGGATCGAACATGCCAAGGAGGCGTGGCAGGCCGCCGATTGGGGGCAGGGCATGTTCAACCTGCCGCGCGGCGACAACCGGGAATTCATCCCGCTTCCGTAGGGAGCGCGGGCGGGCCTTGGGGCGATCACCCGGCGGGCGAAGGGCCTGCCGGTGTCAAAATTTGTTCACCTGCGCGGAAACCCTTCGCCTCCGGCTTTCGTTGAACTGCAACGGGCCCTGTCCCGAGCAATGGGAGATTTTCAAATGAATTCCATCATCTATCTGGTCGGTCTGGTCGTGGTCGTGCTGTTCATCCTGTCGATGCTGGGCCTGCGTTGAAGCCGGATTACTCCCCTTCGACCGCCGGGCAGATCCGCAGCTCGGTCCGCCAATCGGCGCAGCGGGCCGCGAGATCCGCCGGGAGTGGCTGGTCGGTAAAGACCGTGTCGATCTCTGAGAGGCTCGCGATCCTCGCGGGGGCGGTGCGCCCCAGCTTCGAGTGGTCGGTGACAAGGAAGGTCTTGCGCGCAAGCTGAAGGATGGCGCGGCTGACCCTGACCTCGGCCAGATCGAAGTCGAGCATGTCACCGTCATGGTCCAGCGCCGATGTGCCGACGACCGCGTAATCGACCTTGAACTGCTCGAAGAACTGGGTCGTCAGCTCCCCCACCAGCCCACCGTCCGAGCGGCGGAGCGCCCCGCCCGCGACCATGATCTCGCATCCGGGATTCTCCAGCAGGATATTCGCGACATTCATGTTGTTCGTCACCACCGTGATGTTCGAATGGTGGATCAGCGCGCGGGCCACCGCCTCGGTCGTGGTGCCGAGGTTCAGAATCAGGCTGCAATTGTCGGGGATTTCGGCCGCGCAGGCGGCGGCGATCGCGGCCTTGGCGTCCGCGTTCATCCGCCGGCGCGCCTCATAGCCAAGGTTCACCGTCCCGGCCCGCGGCATCGCACCGCCATGCACGCGGTCCAGCAGTCCGGCCTCGGCCATCTCTCCCAGATCGCGGCGGATGGTCTGCAGCGTCACCTCGAAACGCTGGGCCAGTTCCTCGACCAGCACGCGGCCCTCGCTGCGGGCCAGTTCAAGGATCTCGCCTTGCCGGATGCTCAATGCCATGCCTCTCCCTCGGTCGTCGAACCGTATTCGCGAATGCGCGCGATTGTCTTGACGTGAAGTCATACAACCGCATTCTTCCAATGAGAATGTTCGTTTCTGTTTCATTTGCAAGATAAACGAAAATATTTGTTGACGAAACTGTGAGCCGGGGTGCAGCCTTTCCCGGCGGGGTTGGGAGGCTTCGTGGAGGAATCAGTGACAATGCAGGTGGAACCCGTCCGCGACCTTTTCGTCTTGGGCGGCGGCATCAACGGCTGCGGGATTGCGCGGGACGCGGCAGGCCGCGGGCTGTCGGTGACGCTGGCCGAGATGGGCGATCTGGCGCAGGCCACGTCCTCGGCCTCGACCAAGCTGTTTCATGGTGGCTTGCGTTACCTCGAGTTTTTCGAGTTCCGGCTGGTCCGCGAGGCGCTGGAGGAGCGCGAGACCTTGCTTGTCGCCATGCCCCATATCAGTTGGCCGATGCGCTTCGTCCTGCCCTATTCTCCCACCATGCGGTTCGAGAGCGATACCCCGACCTCGCGGCTGCTGGGCCTGACGATGCCATGGATGCGCGGTCGCCGGCCGGCATGGCTGATCCGGCTGGGCCTTGGCATCTATGACACGCTTGGCGGGCGCAAGCTGCTGCCGCCGACGCGGCGGCTGGACCTGCGCCACGATCCGGCCGGGCGGGCGCTGAAGCCGGGCTTCAGCCGCGGCTGGGAGTATTCCGACTGCTGGGTGCAGGACGCACGGCTTGTGGTGCTGAACGCCCGCGACGCCGAGGCGCGGGGTGCGCGGATCCTGACCCGCACCCGCGTGACCCGGGCCGAGCGGGTGGGCGATCTTTGGCACGTCACCACCGAGGGGGCCGGGGGCCGGCGCGAGCATTGGGCGCGCGCGCTGGTCAATGCCTCGGGGCCATGGGTGGGCGAGGTGATCAGCGACATCATCCACCTGCCCAGCACCGAGGGCGTGCGTCTGGTACGGGGCAGTCATATCGTGGTGCCGAAGCTCTATGACCACGACCGCTGTTATTTCTTTCAGGGCACGGATGGGCGGATCATCTTCGCCATTCCCTATGAGCAGGACTTCACCCTGATCGGCACCACCGACATGGACCATCACGGCCCGCCCGGCGAGGCGCATTGCACCGAGGAGGAGCGCGACTATCTCTGCGCCTTCGCCAGCCGCTATTTCGCGCTGCCGGTGCGGCCCTCGCAGGTGGTCTGGACCTATTCCGGGGTGCGGCCGCTTTATAATGACGGGGCAAAATCGGCGACCGCGGCGACGCGCGACTATGTGCTGAGCCTGAACGAGGATGGCCCGCCGCTGCTGAATGTCTTTGGCGGCAAGATCACCACCTATCGCCGGCTGGCGGAAAGCGCGCTGGCCCGTCTCGCGCCGTATTTCCCGCAGGCGGGCGCGGCATGGACGGCGCGGGTGCCCTTGCCCGGCGGGGATTTCCCGGTCGACGGGGTCGGGGCGCTGACGGCGCGGATCGCGGCCAGCTATCCTTTCCTCGCGCCTGCCGAAGTGCAGCGCCTCCTGCGCACCCACGGCACCGAGGTGTTCGAGGTGCTGGGCGCGGCCACGACGCGTGCCGAGCTTGGCCGGGATTTCGGCGCCGGGCTGAGCGAGGCCGAGGTGCGCTGGTTCCTCGCCCGCGAATATGCCCGGACGGCCGAGGACATCTTGTGGCGCAGGACCAAGCTGGGGCTGAGGATGACTGAGGAGCAGATCGACGGGTTGCGCGACTGGCTTGGCCGGCTGGCCGCCGACGCTGCCGAGTGAAGGAGACGGAATGACGCTGGAGATGCAGGCTGTGTCGCGGATGGTCGGGGGGCGGGTGCATATCCACCCCACCGACCTGACATTGCGGAACGGCACGATGAACGTCCTGCTGGGTCCGACGCTTTCGGGAAAGACCAGCCTGATGCGGCTGATGGCCGGGCTGGACCAGCCGACGACGGGCCGCATCCTGTGGAACGGGAAGGACGTGACCGGGCAGCGGGTGCAGGACCGGGGCGTCGCCATGGTCTATCAGCAGTTCATCAACTATCCCGGCCTGACGGTCTATGAAAACATCGCCTCGCCCCTGCGCATCCTGCGCCAGCCGAGGGGCGAGATCGACCGCAAGGTACGCGAGACGGCCGAGATGCTGCACCTGACCCCCTTGCTGGGCCGCAAGCCGCTGGAGCTGTCGGGCGGGCAGCAGCAGCGCTGCGCTCTGGCCCGCGCATTGGTCAAGGGCGCGGGTCTGGTGCTGCTGGACGAGCCGCTGGCCAATCTCGACTACAAGCTGCGCGAGGAATTGCGGGTCGAGATCCCGCGCATCTTCGAGGCCTCGGGCGCGATCTTCGTCTATGCCACCACCGAGCCGGAGGAGGCGCTGCTGCTGGGCGGGCATACCGCCACCATGTGGGAGGGGCGGGTGACCCAGTTCGGCCCGACCCCGCGCGTCTATCGCGAGCCGATCGACGCGATCACCGCCCGCGTCTTCAGCGACCCGCCGATGAATTTCGCGCCCTGCATCAAGCGCGGCACCGAACTCTCGATCGGGCCCGGCGTCAGCGCGCCGGCCGAGGGCGCGTTCGCGGTGCCCGATGGCGCGTATCTGGCCGGTTTCCGCGCCAACCACCTCGGCAGGGAGCGCCCGGCGGGCGACGCGCTGGAGTTCCGCTGCCCGGTCATCGTCACCGAGATCACCGGCGTCCAGAGCTTCATCCATGTCGCCCATGGCGAGGAGCGCTGGGTCGGGCTGGTCGAGGGGATCCATGACATCGAGCCGGGGCGCGAGGTCTCGCTCTGGCTCGACCCGCGCCATGTCTACCTGTTCGACGCGGATGGCGTGCTGGTCGCGCCCGCCGCCTATGCATTGGCCGCCTGAGGGGAGGAGGGGAAATGGCACGCATCACGCTTCAGGATCTGGCCCATAGCTACAGCCCGCATCCCCGGTCCGAGGAGGATTATGCGCTGAAGAAGCTCGACCTCGTCTGGCAGGATGGCGGGGCCTATGCGCTGCTCGGTGCCTCTGGCTGCGGCAAGACGACGCTTCTGAACATCATCTCGGGCCTCGTCCGGCCCAGTCAGGGCCGCATCCTGTTTGGCGACCGGGACGTGACCGACGCCCCCACGGCCGAGCGCAATATCGCGCAGGTCTTTCAGTTCCCGGTCGTCTACGACACCATGACCGTGCGCGAGAACCTGGCCTTTCCGCTGCGCAATCGCGGCCGCGACGCCGCCTATATAGCCGAGCGTGTGGCCCGCATCGCCCGCATGATCGGGATGGAGGAGATGCTGTCCCGAAAGGCGCAGGGCCTGACCGCCGATGCCAAGCAGAAGATCAGCCTTGGCCGCGGCATGGTCCGCGAGGATGTGAACGCGATCCTGTTTGATGAGCCGCTGACCGTCATCGACCCGCATATGAAATGGGAGCTGCGCAGCCAGTTGAAGCAGCTTCACCGCCAGTTCAGCCATACGATGATCTACGTCACCCATGACCAGACCGAGGCGCTGACCTTTGCCGACAAGGTCGTGGTGATGCATGACGGGCGGGTCGTCCAGATCGGCACGCCCGAGGAGTTGTTCGAGCGCCCCGCCCACAGCTTCGTCGGCTATTTCATCGGCTCGCCCGGAATGAACTTTCTCGACGCCAAGATCATCGGGCAAAGGGCGCTGCTGCCCGGTGGCGAGGTCGTCGAACTGGGCGCGGATTACGGCGTCCTCGCAGGGGGCTCCCGCATCGGCATCCGCCCGGAACATGTCCATCTGGCAGCCGAGGGCGGCCTGCCCATCGCCATCCGCCGGGTCGAGGATGTCGGTCGCCACCGCATCCTGCGGTCCGAACTGGCGGGCCGCGATTTCAACATCGTCCTGCCGGAAGGCGTGCCCTTGCCTGCCGCCGCGCCGCGCGTGGCCTTCGTGCCGGGCAAGATCAGCGTCTATGTCGATGACTGGCGTATCGCGCCTCCGCTTTCGGAAAGGGCCGCATGATGCAGAAGGTCCAGAACAACAAGGCATGGTTCCTCGTCCTGCCGGTGCTGCTGCTTGTCGCCTTCTCGGCGGTGATCCCGCTGATGACGGTGGTGAACTATGCCTTCAACGACACCTTCGGAAACAACCAGTTCTTCTGGGCCGGCCTCGAATGGTTCGACGAGATGATCCATTCCGAGCGCCTGCACGGCGCCCTTGGCCGGCAGGTGTTGTTCTCGGCCATCGTGCTGGCGATCGAGGTGCCGCTGGGCATCTTCGTCGCGCTGAACATGCCGAAAAAGGGCTTCTGGGCCAGCCTTGTGCTGGTGGTGATGGCGCTGCCGCTGCTCATCCCTTTCAACGTGGTGGGCACGATCTGGCAGATCTTCGGGCGGCAGGATATCGGCCTGCTCGGCCACACGCTCGCCTCGCTGGGGATCGACTACAACTATACCAACGACCCGATCGACGCCTGGATCACGGTGGTCGCGATGGATGTCTGGCACTGGACCAGCCTCGTCGCGCTGCTCTGCTATGCCGGGCTGCAATCCATCCCGCAGGCCTATTACCAGGCGGCAAAGATCGATCAGGCAAGCCGCTGGGCCGTCTTTCGCTATATCGAACTGCCGAAGATGAAGGGCGTGCTGCTGATCGCGGTCCTGCTGCGCTTCATGGACAGCTTCATGATCTATACCGAGCCTTTCGTCGTCACCGGCGGCGGTCCCGGCAACTCGACCACGTTCCTGTCCATCGACCTTGTGAAGATGGCGGTCGGGCAATTCGACCTTGGCCCGGCGGCGGCCTTCTCGCTGATGTATTTCCTGGTGATCCTGCTGGTCAGCTGGGTCTTCTACACCGTGATGACCAATTTCGACAAAACGGAGGCGGGGCAATGAAATCGCGCTCCTCCGGCCTCGTCATGGTGCTTTACCTGCTGTTCCTGATGATCCCGATCTATTGGCTCGTGAACATGAGCCTCAAGACCAATGCCGAGATCACCGGCACCTTCAGCCTGTTCCCGCACAACCTGACCTTCCGCAACTATCGGGTGATCCTGACCGACCCGAGCTGGTATATGGGCTACGTGAACTCGATCATCTATGTAGTGATGAACACGGTGATCTCGGTCACGGTGGCCTTGCCTGCCGCCTATGCCTTCAGCCGCTACAGCTTCATCGGCGACAAGCACCTGTTCTTCTGGCTGCTGACCAACCGGATGGCGCCGCCTGCGGTCTTTGCGCTGCCCTTCTTCCAGCTTTATTCCTCGATCGGGCTTTTCGACACGCATATCGCGGTGGCGTTGGCGCATTGCCTGTTCAACGTGCCGCTGGCGGTCTGGATCCTCGAGGGTTTCATGCGCGGCGTCCCGAAGGAAATCGACGAGACCGCCTATATCGACGGCTATTCCTTCCCGCGCTTCTTCATCCGCATCTTCATGCCGCTGATCGCCAGCGGGATCGGCGTCGCGGCCTTCTTCTGCTTCATGTTTTCATGGGTCGAACTGCTGCTCTCGCGCACGCTGACCAGCGTGAACGCCAAACCCATCGCGGCGACGATGACGCGCACCGTCTCGGCCTCGGGCATGGATTGGGGCGTGCTGGCGGCGGCGGGGGTGCTGACGCTGGTGCCCGGCGCGCTGGTGATCTGGTTCGTCCGAAACTACATCGCCAAGGGCTTCGCCCTGGGGAGGGTGTGATGGCACTCAGTTGGGAGATAGACCCAATTGCGCTTTATGCAGCGCTGCTTTCGAGCATCATTGCAATTATTCAGCTCCTGCGTTGGTGGTTCGATGGACCCAGAGTCGCCGTGACAGTGATCAACCCTCGGGAAGTGCGACGGTTCAATGGTCAGTTGTTCGAGTTGATAATTTCCAACGTGGCAGCCTCTCCGACTGTCGTGAGAGAGGTAACAATCTCGCTGCATCGAGAGAAACCCGGTCCCTCGATAAAGGACGCTAGATTCTACTCAGGCGCAGGATGGGACCCCGCCATTAAAGCCGTTCCTCATCCCACCAAAGAGCATACGACGACCTGTGAAACCAATCTTATCCCACCCGCCACTGAATACCATCAACTGCTGAAGCCTTTTGACGACTATGACCCCCACCGTCACTGGCTGAAGGCCACAGTCATGCTGCGAAATAGCCGAAAGCGCTTTGTCGGCTGGGCTGGGCCTGTATTGGAGATCCGGCATGGCTGAAGCCGCAATTCCCGTCCACCGTCGTGGCAACTGGCCCGCGATCTATCTGGGGGCGGCGGTCGTCCTTGGCGCGGTGCTGGCGTTTCTCGTCTGGGCCACCCCCGTCAAGGACGGCGCGAAGGAGTGGACCGCGCCGATGATCCCCGGCGGTTGGATGGCCTGGACCTTTCCGGTCGCCTTCTTCTTCTGGACGATCGCCGCGCTTCTGGTCCTGTTCACCATCCTCGCCATCCGCTTCCCCGAAACTCCGCGCCGGGGCGTGCTGCGGATCGAGACGACGCGCGGGGACCGTCTTTTCATCACGCTGCTCGGTTCGGCCTTCATCTGCCTCGGCTGGCTGTTCTTTGCCGGTCCTCCGGTCTGGTGGGGTCTGGCGATCTGCCTTGCCTATGCCGCGGCGGTGTTCCGCTGGGTTTGAAATACCGCGAAGGCCCCATGCCTGCGCGGCAGAACGGACGTCTCATCAGGGAGGAAAACATGAGACCGACACGGAGGACGACGGCCATGGCGCTTGCGCTCTTGGTCATGGGAGGCGCCCCGGCCTGGGCGGATATGGAGGCCGCGAAGAAGTTCCTGGATGCCGAGATCGGCGATCTGTCCAGCCTGTCGCGCGAGGATCAGGAAAAGGAGATGCAGTGGTTCATCGACGCCGCGAAGCCGCTGGCGGGCATGGATATCAAGGTGGTCTCGGAAACCATCACCACGCATGAATACGAATCCAAGGTGCTGGCCCCGGCCTTTACCGCGATCACCGGGATCAAGGTCACCCATGACCTGATCGGCGAAGGTGACGTCGTCGAGAAGCTGCAGACCCAGATGCAGACCGGCGAGAATATCTATGACGGCTATGTCAACGACTCGGACCTGATCGGCACGCATTGGCGCTATCAGCAGGCGCGCGACCTGACCAAGTGGATGGCCGAGGAGGGCAAGGAATTCACCAGCCCGACCCTCGACCTGCCGGATTTCATCGGGCTGAAATTCACCACCGCGCCGGATGGCGACCTCTACCAGCTGCCCGACCAGCAATTCGCGAACCTCTACTGGTTCCGCTATGACTGGTTCAACGATCAGAAGACCAAGGACGATTTCAAGGCCAAGTATGGCTATGACCTCGGCGTTCCGGTGAACTGGTCCGCCTATGAGGACATTGCCGAGTTCTTCACCGGCCGCGACATGTCCTATATCGAGGGCGGCCCGACGAAGGCCTGGGGCAACATGGACTATGGCAAGAAGGACCCGAGCCTCGGCTGGCGCTATACCGATGCCTGGATGTCCATGGCCGGCATGGGCGACAAGGGCGAGCCGAACGGCCTTCCGGTCGATGAATGGGGCATCCGGGTGGATGAGAACAGCCGCCCGGTTGGATCCTGCGTGGCGCGGGGCGGCGCGACCAACGATGCCGCCGCGGTCTATGCCGTGACGAAGGCGATCGAGTGGCTGCAGAAATACACGCCCCCGGAAGCGCAGGGCATGACCTTCTCCGAAGCGGGTCCGGTCCCGGCGCGGGGTGACATCGCCCAGCAGATGTTCTGGTATACCGCCTTCACCGCCGACATGGTCAAGGAAGGGACCGCCGTGGTGAACGCGGACGGCACCCCGAAATGGCGCATGGCCCCCAGCCCGCATGGCGCCTATTGGAGCGAGGGGACCAAGATCGGCTATCAGGACGTCGGCAGCTGGACGCTGATGAAGTCGACCCCGGTGGACCGCGCGCAGGCCGCATGGCTTTACGCGCAGTTCGTCACCTCGAAGACCGTCGACGTGAAGAAGTCGCATGTCGGGCTGACCTTCATCCGCGACTCGACCATCCACGACAAGTCCTTCACCGAGCGCGCGCCCAAGCTGGGCGGTCTGGTCGAGTTCTATCGCTCGCCCGCCCGCGTGCAATGGTCGCCGACCGGCACCAACATTCCCGATTACCCGAAGCTCGCGCAGCTTTGGTGGCAGAATATCGGAGATGCCATGTCGGGCGCCAAGACCCCGCAGGAGGCGCTGGATGCGCTTTGCGCGGAACAGGAGAAGGTGCTTGAACGGTTGGAGCGCGCCGGCGTTCAGGGCGATCTTGGTCCCAAGATGAACGAGGCGAAGGATCCGCAGGAATGGCTGGACGCACCCGGCGCGCCTGTGGGCAAGATCGAGAACGAGAAGCCCAAGGGCGAGACGGTTTCCTATGACGAGCTGATCAAGTCCTGGCAGTAATGCCGAAGCGGGGGCAGGGCCGCGCGCCTTGCCCCTTTTTCCTTGATGACACGGCCCCGGAAGAAGCATGACCCATATCCTCGCCATCGATCAGGGGACGACCTCGTCCCGTGCCATCCTGTTTGACACCTCGCTGCGCGTCGTCGCCTCGGCGCAGGAGGAGTTTCGCCAGCATTTCCCGGCCTCGGGCTGGGTCGAGCATGACCCCTCGGATCTTTGGGCGACTGCCGCCGCGACGGCGCGCGCCGCGGTCGAGCGGGCGGGCGTCGGTGCGAACCGCATCGCGGCCATCGGCATCACCAACCAGCGCGAGACGGTGCTGCTCTGGGATCGGGCAACCGGGCGGGCGCTGCACAATGCGATCGTCTGGCAGGACCGCCGCACCGCCGACCTGTGCGAGCGGCTGAAGGCCGAGGGGCATGAGCCGATGATCTCGGCCCGGACCGGCCTGCTGCTTGACCCCTATTTCTCGGGCACGAAGCTCGCCTGGCTTCTCGATAATGTCGACGGCGCGCGGGCGCGGGCCGAGGCGGGCGAGCTGGCCTTCGGCACCGTCGATAGCTGGCTGATCTGGAACCTGACCGGGGGCCGCGTCCATGCGACGGACGCCACCAATGCGGCGCGGACGCTGCTTTACAATATCGCCGAGAACCGCTGGGACGAGGAAATCTGCCACCTGCTCGGCATCCCGATGCAGATTTTGCCCGAGGTGCGCGATTGCGCCGCCGATTACGGCATGACCCGCGCCGACCTTTTCGGGCATGAGATCCCGATCCTCGGCGTCGCGGGCGACCAGCAGGCGGCGACGGTGGGGCAGGCCTGCTTCCAGCCCGGCATGATGAAATCGACCTATGGCACCGGCTGCTTCGCGCTGCTGAACACCGGGGCCGAGATGGTGCCCTCGAAAAACCGGTTGCTGACGACCATCGCCTATCGTCTGGACGGGCGGACCACCTATGCGCTGGAGGGGTCGATCTTCATCGCCGGGGCTGTGGTGCAATGGCTGCGCGACGGGCTGAAGATCATTCGCGCGGCGTCGGAGACGCAGCCGCTGGCGCAGAATGCCGACCCCTCGCAGGAGGTGGTGATGGTGCCCGCCTTCACCGGCCTTGGCGCGCCCTATTGGCGGCCCGATTGCCGGGGCGCGATCTTTGGCCTCACCCGCAACTCCGGCCCGGCGGAATTTGCAAGGGCGGCGTTGGAAAGCGTGGGCTATCAGACCCGCGACCTGCTGGAGGCGATGCGGGCCGATTGGGGCTCGGCCGGGGATGCGGTCTTGCGGGTCGATGGCGGTATGGCGGCCAGCGACTGGTCGATGCAGTTCCTCTCCGACATCCTCGGCGCGCCGGTCGATCGTCCGAAGGTGACCGAGACGACGGCGCTGGGCGCGGCCTATCTGGCGGGGCTGCGCGCCGGGATCTATCCCCCACCCGAGGAGGTCGCCGGACGCTGGGCGCTCGACCGCCGCTTTGAGCCGAAGATGGATGACAGCACCCGGCAGGCCAAGTATGCCCGCTGGAAGAAAGCGGTGGCGGCGACGATGGAGGCTGCATGAATTCCTTTGGCTTTGCCCTGCCGGGCCGGGTGATCTTCGGTCGGGGCGAGGCGCGGAATGCCCCCGGATTGATCCGGGCGCTTGGTGGGCGCGGGATCGTCGTCCATGGCGCGGATGCGCGCCGCGCCGCATGGCTGGTCGATGCCCTGCGTGCCGAGGGGGCCGAGGTCTTGACGATTTCCTGCGCGTCGGAGCCGACCCTGCCCATGCTGGAGGCCGCGCTGGCCGAGGCCAAGGGATTCCGCGCCGATTGGGTCGCGGGCTTGAGCGGGGGCGCGGCGCTCGACCTCGGCAAGGCGCTGGCCGGGCTGATCCCCGCGCCGGGCGGGATCATGGATCATCTGGAGGTTGTTGGCCGCGGCTTGCCGCTGGCGGTCCCTCCCTTGCCCTATATCGCGATGCCGACGACGGCGGGCACCGGGGCCGAGGCCACGCGCAATGCGGTGATCGGCCTGCCGGATCATGGCCGCAAGGTCTCGATCCGGGACGAAAGGATGCTGCCCCGCATCGCCATCGTCGATCCGGCGCTGACCGATCATTGTCCGCGCCATGTCACGCTGGCCTCGGGGCTGGATGCGCTGGCGCAGGTGATCGAGCCCTATGTCTCGGCCCGCGCGACGCCCTTTACCGATGCGCTGGTCCGCCCGGCGATCGCGCCGGGCATCGCGGCGCTCGCGGCGCTGATGCGGGGCGAGGACGCCGCCGCGCGCGACCGGCTGGCATGGACCAGCCTTTGCGGCGGGATCGCGCTGGCGAATGGCGGTCTCGGCGCCGTCCATGGCCTTGCCGGGGTGATCGGCGGCGTGACGCCCGCCCCGCATGGCGCGATCTGCGGCGCGCTCCTTGGCCCCGTGCTGGAGATGAACCGGCGGCTTGTTCCCGATCCCGCGCGGATCGAGGAGGTCTGCGGCCTGATTGCCGCCGCGCTCGGCACCTCTGCCGCTGATGCGCCGCGGGCGCTGGCCGCATGGGCCCGCGATTGCGGGTTGCCGGGATTGGCGGCGCAGGGCCTCGACTCCGCGAGTTACCGCGGGGTGGCCGAGGCGTCGCTTGCAAGTTCCTCGATGAAGGGCAATCCCGTCGCGCCTCCGGTCGAGGAGTTGGAGGCAGTGCTGGCGGCAGCGGCCTGACTTCCCGACCGGCAGAGGGAATCCCGGTGCCATGCGGATCCAGGCTCCGGGTTTCGGGAACCATCCGCAGGTATGGGCTTTCGGGAGAGGGCGTTGCCGCCTTGCCCCTTCCGTGATGCGAGACTCCCCCTGAAATGCCTGATCTGGGCGTCGGACGGGATCGGACAGCATTCGATTGCTCAGGCTGGCAGGCAGACGCGGGAGGCGGATGCCCAGTGGATGAGCGGGTTGAACTGCGCCGAGCGCGCCAAGGGATGGTGGCTCTGACCCTGGCCACAACGAAGGCGGTGAAACGTGTCACCCGTGCCTTTCGACCACAGACGGCGAGATCGGGGAGGGGCTGACTGTTCCTTTGCCCAGCCATCATGACCGACAATTCGCGCAGCACGCGCTCAAGGGGGCGTGCCGGCGGAGGCGGGCTTGGCCCAAGCCCCGAAGGCCCTGCCGCATCGCCCGAGGGCATAGCGGCGGCGTATCGTGGGCTATAATGCAGAAACCGCCCGTGGGGGGCGGCTTCCTTTTCCCGAGGCAGTCTCAGGTCATTTGTCCCGAAGTGCGGTTTTCAGGACGGCCACGATTTCCTCGGGCTGGTCCATGGCCTTTGTCACCGCGTCGGCAACGTCCTGACCCACGGTCGGCGCGATCGGCAGCCCGAGGCTTGCCGCGCGCTTGAGGAATTCGGGATCCGAGGTCGCCGCCGCATAGGCGTCGCGCAGCGCCTGCAGGCGGTCCTCGGGGATGCCGGGCGGGCCGGCGGTCAGCCGGGCGAGGTTGCTTTGCGCCTCGATAAGCGAAATGACCGGCTGGGCCTTTTCATCCGTCACCAGCGAGGCGAGGCTGGGCACCTCGGTCTGTTCCCCGCCGATCTGGGCGACGAAATGGCCGTGGCCCTCATCGACGAAGCTCTGGAAGCTTGAGCGGAAGCTGAACATGCCGCCCACCTCGCCCCGGCGCATCGCCAGAAGGTCGTCATTGCCGTTATAGCCGGTGACGACCTGAATCGGCAGCTTCAGCACGTCGACCAGCAGCGTCGTCTCGATGGTCGAGGCGGTGCCCACGCCGGGTGCTGCGAACTTGACCGGCTTCTCCAGCCCGGTGAGTTCGGCGTAATTCTCGACCCCCGAACCCTTGGACATCAGGAAGACGCGGGGATCGGCGCCGATATTGCCGATCCAGGACATCTTCTCCAGATCGAACTTGATCGCCTGGTTCCCGGCGAGCTGGCTGTAGATCAGGCCGGTGTTGAAGGTGCCGATGGTCAGCCCGTCCGGCTCCGAGGCATAGACATAATTCGTGCCGAGGATATGGCCCGCGCCCGCCATGTTGCGCACCACGAAGGTCGAGCCGGGCAGGTATTTCTGCATGAACTCGGCCACGAGGCGCCCGTTCACGTCATAGCCGCCGCCGGGATTGGTCGCGACGATATAGTTGACGGTCTTGCCCTTGAAGAAATCGGCGCCCGACTGGGCCAGCGCGGATGTCACCGCGCCTCCGGTCGCCATCGCGGCCATGATCAGGCCCATGACAAGTCTACGCATCAAGTCTCCTCCCTTAAGGCGTTCATCTTGGCCAGCCGGATGCGGCACCGGGGACACGGGCGCGCGAGCCCGGTCCCCGATCAGGCGAAGGCTGGCGGGAAAGCGGCTCCCGGCCGTGACTACACGGCCTTGCGGGCGGACGAACCCTGCGCCGGAAGATCGGCAAGCTCGTCCTCATAGGCTTTGGCCATCCGCGACTCCAGACCGTTCTGGGCCAGCGCGTCGGCGAACAGCTTGCGGATCGCGGGCCGCTCATCGGCATAGTCGATCTGGTCGCCGCCGATGCGACGGCTGATCCATGCCTTGGGCACGCCCTGCGAGTTGCGCAGCGAGACGACCTCGTGCTTGAAGGCCAGATAGCGCGCCGGGGTGCTGCCGGTGTTGAAATGCTGGTGGAAGAACATGTTGGGCGGCACGATCATGGTGCCCACCTCCCAATCATAGCGCTTGGGCTCCTCGCCTTCGCTCCACATCAGGCTGTAGCCCTCGCCGGACAGGATGATGACATGGGCGCCGGGGCCATGGGCATGGCCCTTCTTGTAGGTGCCGACCGGGAATTGCGAGATATGGCTGTTCATTGAGCCGCGCGCCATGGAAAAGCGAATATGCCCGCCCCCCGCGCCGCGTTCCTTGGCCTCGATCAGGGGCAGGTTCACCGCGTCCGAGACGAAGTTCGTCTCCAGCAGCAGCCCCTTCTGCTCGCCGCCATTGGCGAAATAGTCGGGCTCGCCGTCAAAGCGCGAGGTGAAGTCATGCGGCGTGTCGAAGACGAATTCCGGGTCTTCGTAGAGGTTGAGCACCGGCGGCGCATTGGTGACCGAGACGAAGCGCGCCGGCTTCACGCCCGAGCCGTTGAAATGCTGGTGATGCGTGTTCAGCGGAATGGCGAAGAGCGATCCCGCCTGCCACTCGAACGTCACCTTATGCCCGGCATCGTTCCACACATGGGTCGAGCCGTTGCCTTCGAGGATCAGGATCATCTCCTCGAAAAGCTGGCGCTGCGGTGCCAGCTTGCCGCCCGCCGGGATCTCCATGACATAGCAGTCGTTCGAGGTGCGCGACGCATCGTGGTTGAGGAATGCCGCATTGCCGCCGCGCCGCGCCCAAGGCTTCAGCTCGACGGTGCGCAGGTTCCGAACATACATCGCCGGCAGGATGTCCAGCCCCTCGCCCCGGACCCAGCGCGTATAGGGGCTGTCCTTCTCGGTCGCGAATTTCTTGGCCAGTTCGTCCGAAACGACTGCATTTCCCGCCATCTGTCCTAACTCCTGTAGTGATGCAGCCCCATTGTTACCGGGCGGCGGAGCGGGGCAGAAATAAAGATCTCCTTCCCTTGTCATTAGCTATGCTTCTGGCTTGGGGCGTTTTGCCCAAAACATCGCTTATCGCACCCATTAGCATTCGGCTTCTCCCGCAGCGGGGCTTCCCCGCTAGGCTGGCGTCAGGAAATCAGGAGGATCGGCCATGACGGCAGACACGAAGGCCCACACGGTCGAGGATCATCTTTATGGCCAGATGCTGGATCACGAGCATGGCCCCGATGCCGACCATGACCATGACAATTTCGATGCCGCAGGCCCCTTGGACGAGAACCCGATCTGGCTGCAGGACAATGTCTTTCTGACCAGCGTGGGGCTGGACGTCGGTTCCTCGGGGACGCAGGTGATCTTTTCGCATCTGCAGATGCGCCGGATCAGCGAGCGGCTGACCAGCCGCTATGTGGTCGTCGCCCGCGAGACGGTCCATGAATCCCCGGTCGCGCTGACCCCCTATACCGATGCCCGCCTGATCGACAGCGTAGCGCTTGGCAGGATCGTCGATGAGGCCTATGCCGCCGCCCGCCTGACCGCCGAGGATATCGATACCGGGGTGGTCATCCTGACCGGTGAGGCGCTGCGGCGAGAGAATGCCGAGGCCATTGCCCATATCCTGGCCGAGCAGGGCGGAGAGTTCGTCTGCGCCACCGCCGGCCATCACATGGAGGCGATGCTGGCCGCCTATGGCTCGGGCGCGGCGCAGGCATCCCATGCGGAAGGCAAGCGGCTCCTGAATATCGACATCGGCGGCGGCACGACCAAGCTTGCCATCGTCGAGGATGGCGCGGTGGTCAGGACCGGAGCGATCCATGTCGGCGGCCGCCTGCTGGTCGCGGATGGAGAGGGGCGCATCACCCGACTGGACCCCGCCGGTCGTCACCACGCGCGACGCGCGGGTTTTGATTGGAACGAGGGCGCGATGGTAACGCCCGCGGAGCTTGAGGTCACCGCGGGGCATATGGCCGACCTGCTCGTCTCGGCGATCACCGCGCCGGAACTGGATGACGCGGTTCTCGAGCTTTACCTGACCGAGCCGATCCGCGATTTCGGTCGGATCGACGGCATCATGGTGTCAGGCGGCGTCGGCGAATTCGTCTATGGCCGCGAGAGCCGCGATTTCGGGGATCTGGGCTCCTATCTGGGGCGCGCGCTTCGCGCCCGGCTTGACCGGCTGCCCTGGGAAATCCTGCCAGCCGGGGCGTGCATCCGCGCGACGGCGCTGGGGGCTTCGGAATATACGGTCCAACTCAGCGGCAATACCAGCTATATCTCGGACCGGGGCAGGCTGCTGCCGCGCCGCGACCTTCAGGTGCTGCAACCCGATATCGCGCTGCCGGACAGCATCCGGCCCGACGAGGTGGCGGGGGCGATCCGCAATCACCTGCTGCGCTTCGATCTTGCCGGAGAGGATCGCGACATCGCCTTTGCCTTCCGCTGGAGCGGCCTGCCGGAATATGGCCGGCTGCGCGCCTTTGCCGAGGGTATCGCCGACGGCGTCGCCGAGCGCAGCGCCAGAGGGCTGCCGCTCTACCTGATGCTGGACGGCGATGTCGCCCGCACCCTTGGCCTGATCCTGCGCGAGGAGCTGGGCCTTTCTGTCGAGATCATGGCGATCGACGGCCTTGCGCTGCATGATTTCGACTATATCGACCTTGGGCGAATCCGGCTGCCCTCGGGCACGGTGCCGGTGACGATCAAGTCCCTGCTGTTTCGCGACAAGAACGACCAGCGGATCCATTATCACGACCATGATGACGACCACGACCATGACCACGATCATGCCCATCATCATGGCGGGCATCACCACCATCACCATGGCCACCACCACCATCATCACGGGACGCCGGATCACGCGCATTAGGCCGCGCGCCGGGTTCAGGCGGGCTTTTGCGGGGTCTCCAGCGCCTGCCATTGCCCGTCGGGACGGCTGCCCTCGGCCTTCACCACCTCCTTGACGGCATCCAGAACCGTCTCGAAGGCGCGTGACATCGGGCGCTTGCGGGCATGGGCCAGATGCAGCAGGCGGCGGATTTCCGGTTCCACCACCAGTTGCGAACCCAGATGCGCCGCCTCGGCCGGGGGGCGGGGCATCACCGATGCGCCAAAGCCATGCGCGACGAAGCTGCGGATGGCGGGAACGGAATCCACCTCATGGCCCAGGTCGATGTCGATCCCCAGCTTGTCGGCGATGCGGTCCACCTCGGTCCTGACATGGTGGGGACGGGTGGGCAGGATCAGCCGGTGGTCGAAAACCTCACGCGCGGGAATGGTCGCGCCGGGGCGGGGGCCATCCGCCAGCGGATAGACGAAATACATCTTTTCGACCGCCAGCGGCGTGAAGGTCAGTTGCTCGCCCCCCTCGCGCGTATTGTAGACAAGCGCGATATCGATGCGGGACTCCAGCAGGTATTCGATCAGGGCCTCGCTCAGCACCTCCTTGATGGTCAGCACGATGCCATCGAAGTCGCGCGAGATCTTCTCGAGCAGCGGGGTCGCGATCGCCTCGCGCACACTGGGGGTCAGGCCGACGGTGATCTTGCCGGTCGGGACGCGGGCATAGCGCGTCATGCCTGCGCGGGCCAGCTCCAGTTCCTCGATGATGGCCTGCGCATGACGGGCAAAGACCCGGCCCGCCTCGGTCGGCGAGATCCCCCGCGAATGGCGTTCGAGCAGTTGCAGGCCCATCTCATGCTCGAGCTTGCGGATATGCAGCCCCAGCGCGGGCTGGGTGATATGACACCGTTCGGCGGCGCGGGTGATGCTGCCCTCTTCAAGCACGGTCAGATAGAGCCGCAGGCTTTTGATATCCAATATGTCCCCCGGCGCGACGCGATCCCTGCCCTATCTGCCTGCAAGGCGCTGCGATCCGCAAGATCGGGTGGCAGGGCCTTTTTGCACGCGACGATGCCGCGGGACAATCGCGCCAATGCGGCAAAAGCGCCATCTGCCTGTCGGAAATTGCCGTCCGGGCGCCGATCCGCCGTTCCAGATGGGTTTCCGAGGAAAGAGGGCAGCCATGCAAGTTGAAACCAGCACTTTGATCCCGCCCCCGGCTGCGCTATCGCCTCTCGCAACGTTCATGGCCCCGGCCTCTGGACGACTGGCGGATGAAGCAGAGGGACATATGCGCATGACGGCTGACAGGATTGACGGGAAGGCGTTTTCGGGCCGGATCCGGGAAAAGGTCGCGGCGGAGGTCTTGCGGCTGAAGGCCGTCGGGCTTGTTCCTGGTCTTGCGGTTGTTCTGGTTGGGGAGGATCCGGCGTCCGAGGTTTATGTCAGGAACAAGGGCATCCAGACGCGCGAGGCGGGGATGAACTCGTGGGAATGGAAGCTGTCGGCCGACACCTCGCAGGAGGCGCTGATGGCCAAGGTGGCGGAGCTGAATGCCGATCCGGCGGTGCATGGGATTCTGGTGCAATTGCCGCTGCCGGGGCATCTCGACGCCGAGGCGGTGATCAATGCGATCGATCCGGCGAAGGATGTCGACGGGTTCCATATCCTGAATGTCGGGCTGCTCGGCACCGGGCAGAAGGCGATGGTGCCCTGCACGCCTCTGGGTTGCCTGATGATGCTGCGGGACCGGCTCGGCGATCTTTCGGGGCTGAACGCGGTGGTGGTCGGGCGCAGCAACATCGTCGGCAAGCCGATGGCGCAATTGCTGCTGGGCGAGAATTGCACCGTCACCATCGCCCATAGCCGGACCCGGGATCTGGCGGCGGTCTGCCGCGGTGCCGATATCCTCGTCGCCGCCGTCGGCCGGGCGCGGATGATCCCCGGCGGTTGGATCAAGCCCGGCGCCACGGTGATCGATGTCGGGATCAACCGGATCGAGGAAGATGGCCGCACCCGGCTGGTGGGTGATGTCGATTTCGCGAGCGCCGCAGAGATCGCCGGCGCCATCACCCCGGTGCCGGGCGGGGTCGGGCCGATGACCATCGCCTGCCTTCTGGCCAATACGCTCACCGCCTGCTGCCGGGCGAACGGATTGCCCGAACCGGCCGGTCTGACCGCCTGAGCAGGATGGGGGGCGCTGCCCCCCACGCCCCCCGGGGTATTTCGGAAACGGAGAAAGCCGGGCCGCGCGCCCGCCGAGAGTGGAGAGCCTGATGACCAAATACTGCCTGACCGTGACCTGCCCCTCGACCCGCGGGATCGTGGCCGCGATCTCGACCTATCTTGCGGCGCAGGGTTGCAACATCACCGATTCGAGCCAGTTCGACGATGCCGAGACCGGGCGCTTCTTCATGCGGGTGAGCTTCGTCTCGGAGGAGGGCGTGGGCATCGCGGCGCTTGGCGCCGGGCTGGAGGAGACCGCGGCCCGTTTCGAGATGGACTGGGCCTTCCATGACGAGGCGGAGAAGATGAAGGTCGTGGTCATGGTCAGCCGCTTTGGCCATTGCCTGAACGACCTCTTGTATCGCTGGCGCATCGGGGCGCTGCCGATCGAGATCGTCGCCGTGATCTCGAACCACATGGATTACCAGAAGGTGGTGGTGAACCACGACATCCCCTTCCACTGCATCAAGGTGACGAAGGAGAACAAGCCCGAGGCCGAGGCCCGGATCATGGCGGTGGTCGAGGAGAGCGGGGCCGAGCTGATCGTGCTGGCGCGCTATATGCAGGTGCTGTCGGACGCGATGTGCCGGAAGATGTCGGGGCGGATCATCAATATCCACCATTCCTTCCTGCCGAGCTTCAAGGGCGCCAATCCCTACAAGCAGGCCTTCGAGCG
>NZ_DATMFA010000047.1:0-10625 GCF_035556475.1 Paracoccus sp. (in: a-proteobacteria)
ACCTGATCGCGAGCCTCGCCCCGCCGGATGCCCTCGACGCCGCGGTCGAGGCCGAGGTCGCGCCCTATCTCTCCTGCGCCCCCGGCGCGGTCGCCGCAGCCAAGCGCCTGGCCCGCGACCTCGGCCCCCCGATCAATGCCGAGGTGATCGGCAGAACCATCGACGCATTGGTCGAGGTCTGGGAAGGCCCCGAAGCCCCACACGGCATCAGCGCATTCTTCCAAAAGATAAAACCGGATTGGAGGGTGGAGAGTTAACCTTTGGTCCGTTGTCATCACCTCACATGATCGGCCGCACGATTGCGGCCAATTTCGAGGGCCCAGACAGATACCGGCTACGCCACGATGTTCGGAGGTTGCAGCGGTGCTGATTGGCCGCGCCTGACCAGCCCGTTTCAGGCCGGTGCGCACAACCCGGCCCGCAAGACATCGGCCAGAAGTTGCGGCGCGGATAGCAGCAGCTTTTCATTGAAATCGAAGTGGCTGTTGTGCAGCGCCCCGCGCTCCATCCCCGCGCCGATCCAGAAATAGCAGCCGGGCCGGTCCTCGATCATGGCGCCGAAATCTTCGGCCACCATCGAGGAGCGTTCAGCATCCTGCCAGGCCAGCCCGCGATCGCCCGCCGCGACCGTGGCCGCAACCAGCCCGACCGCATCAGCATCGTTGCGGGTGATGCCGAAGACGGGGACGATCTCGGGACGGACGGTGATCCCGAAGCCCAAGGCGATTTCGGCCGCCACCTCCTCTGCGATGCGGGTCGCGGCGGCTTCCTCCTCGGGCGCGACATAGCGGAAAGAGGCCGAGACCCCCAGCCGCGCCGGGATGATATTCGCAGCCCCTCCGCCCAGGTTCTGGGTAAAGGCAAAGGCGGTTCCGGGCAGCTCCGCCCGCATCCGGGTGTTCATCAGCGTAATCAGCGCGGCCAGCGCGCCATACATGTCATCGGACAGGGCGGGCAGCGCGGCATGGCCGCCCTGACCCTCCAGCACGAAGCCGATCTGGCGATAGGCGGCCATGATCGCGCCGGGCCGGGCCGCGACCGTGCCCACCGGCAATTCGGGCCAGTTGTGAAAGCCGAAGGTCAGGTCGGGCGCGATCTCGTCGAAAAGCCCGTCCCGGATCATCGCGACGGCGCCGCGGCCCACCTCTTCGGCGGGTTGGCAGATGAAATGCACGGTACCGGGCAGGGGGCCAGCGCGAACCAGCAGTTCCGCTGTCGCCAGCAGCAACGTCATGTGCCCGTCATGGCCGCAGGCATGCATCCGTCCCGCATTGGCAGAGGAATAGGGCAGACCCGTCTGTTCGTCCTGCGGCAGCGCGTCCATGTCGGTGCGCAGCGCGACGACGCGCCCCGGCCCGCCCTTCAGCGTTGCGACGAAGCCGGTCCCGCCAATCGGGCGCGAGATCTTGCAACCCAAAGCCGCCAGCCGCCGCGCCAGTTCAGCCGAGGTCCAGCTTTCCTCGAAGGCGATTTCAGGGCGGCGGTGAAATTCGCGGCGGATGGCGCAGAACCGATCATGGTGCGCAGCCAGCCAGCCGAGTTCGTCCTGAATCTCGACCATTTCAGCCCTCCAGCGCGCGGGATGCGACCGCGACGAAGCTTTTGACCCGGGCCGGATCGACGGGGTTCCACCAGACGCCGTCCTGTTTCAGCGATGAGGCGACGATGACGCCATTGGTCAGGGACAGGATCAGTTCCACATTCGCCTCGCTGACGCCCGAGCCGACCAGCAGCGCAAGGTGGCTCGCGTCGCGGATGGTGCGGATCTCGTCGGGATTGGCGGCGTCGCCGGTGCGCTGGCCGGTCGCGATGACCGCATCGGCGTCGAAGAAGGCCAGGTCGCGGGTCAGCTCCTCGATCGTGCGATCGGCGACGATGGCATGGGCGCCGTGCTTCACATGGCTGTCGGCAAAGACCTTGATCTGGTCCTGCCGAAGCCGGGCGCGAAAGCGCAGCGCCTCGCCCGCCCGGCCCTCGACGAAGCCTTCGTTCGCGACATAGGCATTGGCCCATTCATTGACGCGGATGAAGCGCGCGCCACCTGCGGCGGCGATGGAGAGCGCGGGAATGGGCGCGTTCGCCAACACGCTGATCCCCAGCGGCACGTCGAATTCGCGGCGGATGCGGTCGGTGACGACGGCCATGAAGGCGGCGGTCTCGCAGGTGATGTCATCGGGCTTCAGAAAGGGGATGTCGCCGTGGTTCTCGATCATCAGCCCGTGCATCCCGTTCGCGATCAGCGCCTCGGCGTCGCGCAGGCAGGCGTCATAGATCTCGGTCATGGGCTGGCCGCGATAGCGGGGCGCGCCGGGGAATGCCGGGCAATGGATCATCCCGATCAGCGCCTTGTCGCGGCCGAAGATGTCGCCTATCGCATTGGCGGGACGGTCGGAAATCAGTTGCATCATCAGCCCTTCATGGAAGTTTCGAAAGAGAGTGTCATGGCGCATGTCGTGGTGATTGGAAACATCGCACTGGACGAGACCTTGGCGGTCGAGGCATTTCCCGAACCGGGCGCTTCTATCGCGGGATCGGCGATTTCGCAAAGCCTTGGCGGCAAGGGGGCGAACCAGGCGATCGTGCTGGCCCGCGCCTTGGCGGGCGTGGCCCCGGTGCGGCTGGTCGCGACCATCGGCACCGACGCGCGGGGCCAGATGCTGAGCGCAGGGATTACCGGGGAACCGTTGCAGGCGGACCTGACGCCCCTTGACCTGCCGACGGATTTCTCGGTCATTCTGCGCGACCGCAATCGTGAGAATACGATCGTGACCACGCAGGATTGCGCGCGCGCAATGACCCCCGCCGGGGCGGTGGCGGCGCTGGCCCCGCATGGTGCCGGGGATGCGCTGGTCCTGCAGGGGAACCTGCGCCCCGAGACATCGCTTGCCGCGCTGGCCGAGGCCGGGCGGCGCGGGATCTGGCGCATCCTGAACCCTTCGCCGGTCGAGGGGTGCGACGACGCGATGCTGGCCGAATGCGACCTGCTTTGCGTGAACGAGGGCGAGGCTGCGCATTTCGGCGGCGTGGCGCAGCTGTCGCAGGGCAGGGTGCTGGTCAGGACGCTGGGACCGAAGGGGGCCGAGGTCTGGCAGAACGGAAGCTTACGCCTTGCGGTGCCGGGCAACCCGGTCGCGGCGCTTGACCCGACCGGGGCCGGGGATTGCTTCCTCGCCGCGCTGGTTGCCGCGATGGTCCGGCACGGCCGCCGCCAGCCCGAGGCCGGGGATCTTGGCATCGCCTCATGGGCGGCCGGGATATGTGTGTCCCGCTTGGGCACGCAGGGGGCCTTTCCGTCCGTCGCAGAATTTGCCGCGGCCTTTGCCACGGCCTGAAACGGGTGCGCCAAGGGGATCGGCGCACCCTTCCGAGGTCAGTCCTGGGCCTCCAGCCAGCCGAACATGTTCAGCCAAAGCTGGCGATAGCCTTCCCAGGCGCAGAAGGCCGGGGACAGCCAATGCGGCGACATGTCCGAGGTCCAGACGACCGAGCGGCCCTTGCCGAATTTGCCCGCGACCAGCAGCGGGTGGCCGCCCTGGTCTTCGGGCAGGCGGGCGATCAGCTCGGCCCCGTCCTTCAGCATCACCTCGTTCACGCCCAGAAGCGGCGGCCAATCGGCGGGCATCCCGGCCAGGATCGGATGATCGTCGGCGACGATCTGGGCGGTCGCGCCCTCGGGGATCTCGACGCGGTCGTCCCACGGGTGGCACTTGACCGGCAGGACGTCCTCGACCGGGGTATTGCGCCAGCGCGCCTTGCCGTCGATGCCCTGAAACGAGAAATAGCCGCCGGCCATGATCAGCTTGCCGCCTTCTTCCACCCATTGCTTGAGCAGGCGCAGGCGGTTCGGAGCGGTCTGGCTGTGCACCCAGACCCGCTGCGGCAGCAGGAAGGTCGAGGCGCCGACATCCGACAGGATGATGATGTCATAGGCACGGATGCCCTCGATCTCGAAGGGGAAGCCGTCCTGCGCCTCATGCGCGGGCATATGCGTCACTTCGTAATCGGTGCCCTTCATCGCGTCGATCAGCGGCTGGCAGCCGGTGTGGAACGTGACCGAGCCGAACTGGTCGAAGCCCTTGTAATGGGTAGCCGAGGAGACCCAGCTTTCGCCCACCAGCAGAACTTTTTTCGTCATCATTTGTCCTTTCAGAAGTCAGAGGCGGCGAAGCGCGCGTCGAAGACGCGGCGCGGGTTCGCAACCATGAGATTGTCGACCAGCACGGGGTCGAGGCCGAGCCGCTTCAGGCGCGGCAGGAAATGGGCGTTCACGAAGCCATAGCCGTTGCCGCCATAATGGCGCAGCATGCATTTCAGGAACACGTCATGGCTGAGCAGGACCTTGTGGCCATGCCCCGCCTCGATCAAACCCTGGATCGCGCGGGCACAATCGGCGTCGGGGGGGCAATCGACATCCTGGTCGGCGTAATAGAACAGATTGCCGATCATGTCATATTCGATGAAGGCGCCCCGCGCCGCCAGCTCGTGCTGATAGGTCCGATCCGCCCAGGACGGATTCATGTGGCACAGGACGGTGTGGTTCAGGTCTGCGCCCTCGGCCTCACAGATGTCCAGAACCCTGTGCGCCAGCCGGAACCAGGCGGGCAGGTGGACCATCAGCGGCAGGCCGGTGCGAACCTGCGCCTGCGCCGCGCCGCGCAGGCTTTTCTCTTCGGCCGGGGTGAAGTCCGAACCGACGCCGATCTCTCCGATCAGGCCGATCTTTGCATCGGTGCCGTCGGTCCCCGCCGTCGCCTCGGCAACGATCTGGTCGGCGATGTCGGTGACGCTGAGGTCGTGGAAGTAATCCGGCAGCGAGGTTCCCAGATAATAACCCGAGCCCATCACGATGTTGACTCCGGCCCCTTCCGCGATCCGGCGCAGCGCGCGCGGGTCACGACCGATACCGCGGCAGGTCGGCTCGACCACCGTGCGGCCGCCCTGGCGGGTGAAATATCCCAGCTCCCGCACGACCAGATCGGGTTCATTGACGCCCAGGTTCGGGCGGTTGACGAAGGGATCCTGGATCAGTTCGGAATAGATCTCGGGGGTGATTGGGTGATCGACCAGATATTCCCGCGCCGGATCCGAAGGTGGGTTCCACCAGCACGAACAATCGTTGTTCAGATGCTCATGCATCAGCGTGATACCCAGGCTTGCCGCGGGAACGGGACCATTCACCGTCATCACCAGCCCCGAGCCGACATGCGCCTGCGAAAGTTCGGTCATGGTTCAGCCCTTTTTCCCGATCTTGAAACCGCCGCCGAACAGCCGTGTGTTCATCCAGATGGCGACAAGAATGATGACCCCGGTGACGATCTGCGTCAGGAAGGGCGAGACATGCAGCAGGATCAGGCCGTTCCCGATGATCGAGATGGTCAGCGTGCCCAGCACCGTCCCCAGGATCGAGCCGCGCCCCCCCATCAGCGAGGTGCCGCCAAGCACCACGGCAGCGATCACCTGCATTTCGAAGCCGACAGCGGCGTTCGACGAACCCGAACCCAGGCGGGCGGCGATCAGCAGCCCGGCCAGCGCACAGGCGATCCCCGACATCATATAGACGGAACAGACGATCCACCGCGCAGGCATCCCCACGCGCCGCGCCGCTTCGAGGTTCGAGCCGACGGCGACGACGCGGCGGCCATAGCGGGTGTTGCGCATGACGATGAAGCCAAGGATCGCGAACAGCGTCGCGATGATCGCCGGGACCGGGATCCCGGCCAGCGTCCCGCGGCCCAGCCAGAAGAATCCGGGCTGGTCCTTGATCGGGATCGAATAGCCCGCGGTGATGTAAAGCGCGACGCCGCGCAGGATCGACATCCCGGCCAGCGTAACGATGAAGGCCGCGATCCCCTGAAACGAGATGAACCAGCCTTGCAGAAGTCCGACGACCGCGCCCGCGACCAGCATCGCGATCAGCGTCGGGATCCAGTCAAAGCCGTTCGCCATCATGATCGCAGCCAGCGCGTTGATCAACGCCACGGTCGAGCCGACCGCAAGGTCGATCCCCGCCGTCATGATAACGAAGGTCATCGCTACCGCGACGATCAGCACCGGCGCCGCCTGACGCAGCACGTTCAGAAGGTTGCCCGCCGTCAGGAAGCTGTCGGACAGCGCGCCGAAAAAGGCCATGCAGGCGACGAAGAACAGGGTGATCGACAGCACCTGCGCATTATCGTTCAACCATTCGACGGCGTGGCTTTGCTTGGCGCGTTCGGTATAGCTGGACATCAATGTCCCCCCGTAATCAGTTTCACGACCTCTTCCAGGTCGGTGTCGCCGATCATGCGCTCGGCCACCTTGGTGCCTTCGTACATGACGGCGATGCGGTCGCAGACGCGGAAGACGTCCTGCAGGCGATGGGTGATCAGCACGACGCCGACGCCCTTGGCCTTGACGCGGTTGATCAGCGCCAGCACCGCCTCCACCTCGGCCACGGCCAGTGCCGAAGTAGGCTCGTCCATGATCAGCACCTTGGGCTGGAACGAGGCCGCGCGGGCGATGGCGATCGCCTGCCGCTGGCCGCCGGACAGCTTTTCAACCCGCGCGGTCAGACGGGGGATGCGGATCTCCAGCGCCTCCAGCATTTCCTGCGCGCGGGCCAGCATCGCCTTCTGGTCAAGGAAGGGACCTTTGCTGAGTTCGCGCCCCAGGAACAGGTTCCCGACCACGTCGATATGGTCGCAAAGCGCCAGATCCTGGAACACCATCTCGATATGGCGCGAACGGGCGTCGTTCGGCCCGGTAAAGCTGACCTCCTCGCCCTCGACCGTGATGGTGCCGGAATCCGGGATATAAGTGCCCGACATCACCTTCGAAAGCGTCGACTTGCCGGCTGCGTTGTCGCCCAGAAGCGCCAGGCATTCGCCCGGGCGAACGTCAAGATCGACCCCCCGCAGCGCCTGATGCGAACCGAAGGTCAGCCGGATGTCGCGCAGCGATACAAGGGGCGCGGCGCCGGAGGGGATTACGCCCCCCCGGTCCGTGCTTTGGCTGGCATGGGTCATTTAAAGGCCGCGCGGAACTGGTCCACGTTCTCCTTGGTGACGATGGTGGCGGGGACCGAGATCACCTTCTCGACCTCTTCGCCGGCCGAGATCTTGGCCAGCGCCTCGACTGCGGCCGAACCCATGCCCGCCGGATCCTGCTGGACCACGCCGCCGACGAAGCCCGCATCGATCCCGTCGATCACACCCGAGGTCAGGTCCCAGCCATAGACCTTGACGCTGTCCTGGCGGCCCTGGCTTTGCGCGGCGGCGACGGCTGCAACCATCGCGGGTTCGCCGGTCGCATAGACGGCATTCATGTCGGGATTCGCGGTCAGCAGGTTTTCCGCCGCGCCAAGCGCCACGTCCTGCACGTTCTGGCCGTCGACCTCGCCGATGATCGTGACGTTGGAACCGGCCTGAAGCGCGGCATTGAAGCTGTCCTTGCGGATGTTCTGGATGAACGAGTTCAGCGCCACGACCTGACCCATTTTGATCTCGCCGTCCTTGTTCTGCTCCAGCACGAACTTGGCGAAATCTTCGCTGGTCTTGGCATTATCGACGCCGATCTGGGCTTTCTGCGGGCCTTCGGGCAGGATTGCGTCGATGGCGACGACAGGGATCCCGGCATCGGCCGCCTGCTGGACGGCAGGCATGATGCCGTTCACGTCGATGGCGACCACCGCGATGCCGTCGACCTTCTGCTGGATGAAGGTCTCGATGGCCGAGTTCTGCGCCTGCGGATCGTTGTTGGCGTTGAAGATCGCCAGCTTGTCGCCCGAGGCATCTGCGGCCTTCTGCGCACCCTCATTGATCTGGTTGAAGAAAAGCGCCTGCTGGTTGATCTGGACCAGGGCGAAGGTCTTGCCTTCCGCATGGGCGCCGGTTGCGGCGAGGGCCGCGACCGCACTGACGGCCAGCATCACACGACGGGACATTCCAGGTTTCATCTGTTGCTCTCATGTTGGACCGTTGCTTCTGGGGCGGGCGGGACGGAGGCAACGGAACTCCGCTCGACCAACGTGACTGGCAGGATCTCCACCCGGCTGCGGGCCTTGGGATCGTCCCAGTCCGTATTCAACAGCATCTCGACCGCGCGGGCCCCCAGCGCCTCGACCGGTTGGCGAATGGCGGTGATGGGCGTCGCGAAGTAATCCAGTGGCAGGATGTCGTCGAAGCCGATGACCGAAATGTCGGCCGGAACCCGCAGCCCGCGCCGGGCCAACTCGGACAGGGTGCCGATGACCAGCTCGTCCGACATCGCAAAGATCGCGGTGATCCGCGGGGACTCGTCCAGCAGTTCGGCGCAAAGACGTGAGCCATCCTCGATCGTATAGGTGCCCGATTTCCGATGGACGCGCGCGTTGGCGCCCACGCATTCATCCAGCGCCCGCATGAAGCCCCGGAAACGCGCGGCCCCGGAATGCATGTCATCGCCCGCGCCGATCACACCGATCTCGCGATGGCCGTGGCGGGCCAAATGCTGACCTGCCATGTGTCCGCCGCCTTCATTGTCGCAAAACAAGCGGGGCGCATCGGCCCCTGGCACGTCCTCGTCCAGCAGGACGACCCGGCGAGCAGCGTCGATGCGGGACTTCAGCGGCGCGACCTCGGGATGGTTGGTGACGAAGATCAGCCCGTCGACATGGCGGTCGGAAACGCGGTCCAGATAGCGCTGCTCACGCCCCGGCCGGTTCAGCGTCACCGATATCGCCAGTTCCTGTCCGCGGTCAAAGGCCGCGTTCTCGACGGAGGCGACCAGCGCGGCGAAGAAGGGGGCCTTGATCTCGGGAACCACCATCTGGAGCAGATCGGCGCGCCCGCGACTGAGCGAACGGGCGAAGGGATTGGGACGATAGTTCAGCGCACGGATCGCCTCGTCGATGGCGCTGCGGGTCGGTTCGGGCAGGGCAAGCGTGCCGTTCAGGTAGCGCGACACGGTTGCGGGCGAGACGCCCGCCCGTTCCGCCACCTGCTTCAGATTCGCCATAGCGTCCACTCTCCCGGTCAGTAAAGCGATTTACTATCAGTAGTCCCCGACTTGTAAAGCGGTCTATCGTCACAGCCGGCCAATTCCCGCGATCCGGGGAACAGGCGCTTTCGTCGCGGCCCGGCGTCACCAGAAGCTGTGCGAAATGGCGTTTGGCCACCTCGATGAACTGGCGCGCCGTGGCCGAGAACGGCATGGCCTCGGACATAGGGAAAACGAAATGGCAGATCAGACTCTTCCTGAGCGAGCGGATCGCGATGGGTCACAATTGCGCGCCCTCGGCACGTTAGCCAAAGCGATTCCAGCCCATGCGCGGCAAGATCGCGGGCAGAGATGACCCGGTCGAAGGGCTGGAGATTGGACCAGACACTCCCGCGACAACTGACCCTCGCAGCGCCATCGGCTATAATGTTTCATGTGTGCTGCAGTTTCCTGGCGGTGTCGCCGGCCCGCCGACATGATCAAGGTCGGAAACTTTGGGTTCAGATGGTCCAAAATCTTTAGACAGGGCAGGCAGGGTCCGAGCGCCGGATCTAAGACGAACTTACCTCACCAGATTTACGAACTATCCTGCCAGATCGAGATTGCCGTATCTCCCAACGAAAACAGCCAGCCGACTTGCTGTTCCTTGGTTGCTCTCTACCCCAGCCCAAGGCGGTGCTTATCGTGGACCCGTTTTCCATCTGATCGGGGAACAATCAGCTCGCAATCAAATCAGATCGACGAGCGGGGCTCGCGCCACTAATGTCTCATTTTCAACGGCTGAACCTTTTGGCGGCATAACCAAAGAAACTCAGCTGTCAGAAAACCCACAACGGCATTGCGCGCGGCCTATCGCTGCTTTCAAGATGGTCGTTCCCCGATATGGTCCGGCGGCCAAGACGTGATACGGGGTGCAGGCGCGGGCTCGACAATTCCGGCCCGCTGGCAAAAGCAGTCCCGCATCTGCGGGTGCGCAAGCGCTTCGTCCAGCGTCAGGACGGGTGAGACACAGGCGTCGCTATGCGCGAAGATTTCCGTCCATTCGGAAAGGTCGCGGGCCGCAAAGACTCTGCGCAGGCTCTCTGCAATTTCGGGCCAGCGACCACGGTTGTATTGATCGCCGGCGAACGACGGGTCGAGCTGCAGCGTTTCCACCAACTCTTGAAAAAATTCTGCTTCCAGTGCCGCGACCGCCACATACCTTCCGTCGCGAGTTTCATAGGTCCGATAAAACGGGGCGCCCCCATCCAGAAGGTTGCCTTCGCGCGGCCCGCTCCAGCGACCACCAGCATACAGTCCGTGAATGAAAGTTGCCAGGTGAGTGGTTCCATGCACCATCGCGGCGTCGACAATGGCGCCCTTTCCGGTCGCCCGAGCCTGCCAGAGCGCTGTGAGCAGACCGAAGGCGAGATACATTCCTCCGCCGCCAAAATCGCTGACCAGATTCAGCGGAGGAGGGGGCGGCGCATCCTGCGGACCGATCAGGCTGAGCAGACCGCTCAATGCCAAGTAGTTCAGGTCATGCCCGGCCAGCGCGGCCAGCGGTCCTGACTGGCCCCAGCCTGTCATGCGGCCATAGATCAATCTCGGATTGAGGGGCATCACTTGATCAGGACCCAGACCGAGTTTTTCCATCTTGCCGGGTCGGAACCCCTCGATCAATGCGTCTG